>CAJULW010000033.1 GCA_910587515.1 uncultured Duncaniella sp. | reverse complement strand
TCACCGGCCATCTTCGCCCGTACACGTGAACTAAATCTCGAACTTACGGTTGAACCGGTCAAAGGTCTTAAAATAATGCTGACTACCAATCGGACCGACAACCGCACACGCTCCGTCCAATTCATGTATGACAATATGCCGACTGCACTTGCCGGGTCATACACTAAAACACACATAGCCCTGAAAACAGCCCTACGGCATTTCAATGCCGACAACGGCTATGCATCGGAAGCATTCGACCAGTTCCTTGAAAACATCCCTGTAATCGCCTCGCGTGTACGTCAGCAATACACTGGCCTGGACTATCCTATGGGCGGTTTCATGGATGGAAACATCAATGCTGGCAATCCTTTCAACCCTGAGGTCGGAGACGTAAGCCCGACAAGTTCCGATGTACTTATCCCTGCATTCATCGCAGCCTATTCAGGAAAAGATCCGCATAAACAATATCTCACACCATTCCCCTCATTCGCGGAAGCCCTGCCCAACTGGCGAGTGACATACGACGGGCTGATATACATCGGCAACCTTCGCAACATATTCAAGACCTTTACACTCAGCCACGCTTATCAATGTACGTACTCCGTCGGTTCATACTCGTCATATCTCAATTGGATGAGCGCGGATGGAGGCGACCGAGGATTCTCGCTTGACGAACTCACAGGAAACCCGATCCCAACATCTCCGTTCAACATTTCGTCAGTCGCGATAACCGAAAAATTCGCTCCGCTTCTCGGGGCTTCAGTGACTTTGAAAAACGACCTCACACTGTCAGCTGACTACCGTGACGCACGCACTCTGACACTCAACACATCTGCCGGACAGATAGTGGAAGCCAACCAAAGAGGCTTCAATCTTGGTGTTGGATACAAAATAGTAGGTTTCAACACAGTTCTCAAGATGAAAGGATCAGGCAGAGGCATATCCAACGACCTGACACTCAACGCAGACTTTGCCTTCTCGGAAACACAAGCTCTGATACGTCGAATAGAGACCGCATATACACAGGCGACATCCGGCACACGGACTTTGACCTTGAATTTCACGGCCGCATACGTGATGTCGCGTCGACTGACTCTCGGAGCTTTCTTCGACCACCAGATAAATACCCCGATAGTATCGTCAACATCATATCCAACTACAAATACTTCTTTCGGATTCAACATAAACCTCTCCCTCGCACGATAACATCATTTACAGGAATACTATCGATCCATCAAAAAATATGGCCTGCGTCACGCAGGCCATATTTTTCAAGAAAATCATCTAAACTTCAAATCTGTTTTTTAGTCGTTCTTAATGCCTTTTTTCAACAACCGTTTTATCCAAAGATAATAACCCGTCAGCGGCAGCGTGGCTCCGAACAAAGCGACAATAAACGTAAGTATGCGGCTTGTCATTCCACCCCAACTCCCTACATGCAGCGAATAAATCCACCCTCTTATTTTTGAAGATCTCGGAGCTTCGCTATATCTGTCTACCGCGACAATCTTCCCGTTATCCTTATCGAAATAAAACTTGTCGGACGCCCGTTTGTTTCCGAAACCGCTGAGTGCGACAGAGACCAGTCCGGAACTCACAGCTATTTGTTTATCCGGATTAGACTCATATACCTGTTTGTATGCCGTATGCCAGCCCTCATACAGGTTACCACGATCCACATCCTCTCGCTTGGCATCACTTTTCGTTTTAGCTCCTTTCGCATCCTTACTATGGGCACTACCGGATCTCTGACCGCGAATAGGAGCTTCCGAACCCAATACGGCATAAAAAGCTTTGTTATACCATTGAAACGACCATGTCATCCCCGTAAAAGACAATACCAACAGCAAAACCACCGCATATACACCACCTGTATCGTGAAGCCTTAGCCAAAAACGATACCAGCCTTTAGATACCGGAATCCTAAGCCTATTTTTCAATTCCCTACGTTTTTTAGGCATCCAAATCACCACCCCCGTAAAAAGAATTATAACCAAGAGCAATGTTGAAATCCCTGTCAATAGTTTCCCCCACCATATTCCTCCGTCGGCCGGACGCTCCGAGTCAAGAATCCAACGGTGAAGCGAAAACATAAATTTGAAAAACGGCAATCGCTGGTCCATCCCTTTTATCTCCCCGGTATATTGATCGACCCACAGCGACGCACGGTTCGGTTTAGACAGACTCACCTTATACGCTTTGCTTGGATCAGGAAATATGGTCACTCCCGTCACGTCCACACTATCGGGAAGACAGGCTGCCACCCTCGGCATAAGCTCACTGAGCGACATCGCATCCCCATCACTGCCGTCAACCCTATACAGGTCCGAAAGCAATATTTCGTTCACCTCATCTTCAAAGACAAGCATCGATCCTGAAAAACAAATCAAAGTTATAAATAACCCAAACGGAACCGACAACCACAGATGCACACGCCTAAAACCATTCCGTATTTTTGACATCATTCCATTTATTTATTTGTAGACATATAACCGAACCCGTTTATCTCTGCGACATTTACTGTAAGACCTTTAGAGGCTTTTGCTGTAGCCACATCAATACCATAAATAGCCGGATATCCGTCACTGACATTGACAGCGACATATACTCTACCCTTTTCGGCATATATATTTTTACCGATAGAACTGAGTGTTTCAGGCAAACCGTCGACATAAGTCAATTGCCGTGACGCCACATTAAAAACAGCTAATTTATCAGCTACAAAACCGCTTTCTTGAAACGGACGGTCATACATCTGCAAAAGGAAATAGTCTCCAGAGACATACCAACATCTCATAAAAGACTTCCCGTCAGCCTGAGCCTCGATATTGCAATAATAATCATCAAATGACTCTTCACCGCGCGGTATACGAACCACTCCGGCAGGCAAAACTGTGCGTTGACGGACATCCGTCATAGTCTTGGCATAACTCGGAGAAAACACGTAGACATCTCCGTTGTCCGTAGTCCATACCATCTGATAATACTGCGATTTGAAACGCCCGCACGGATAGCTGATCTTATCAGTCTTGACCAATACCGGATCCTTCATACTCTCATCATCGAAAATAGCGACCCAACACTCATCCGGATACTGTGTCCATTGAAGCTCACCTTTTTTATAACTGCTGCTGTTGCTCCCACCGTCAGCTGTTTTTACAAGATCCTCATAACCGGGACGTATATAACGCCCACCGTCCACAGCCGCTCCATATTGGCTCAACCCCATCGGTGTGACACCGGTAAATATCCTGCCTCCTGACTTGGCTATTCCGGAAAGAGTCACAAATTCACCGTTTCCAAGATAATTTTCAAGCGAATACTCTCCGGTCGAAGTATTGTTGGATATGGATGTCTCTTTTACTACGTCAAGATATGTCAAAAGCAATGTCTTAGGCAGATATCCGTTAGCGTCAGCCATGGATGCCGGACCGTCTCCGGACGACATTGATATGATATAATCGTTATATATACCGTATGACGTGAAACGACTTATCCTATGCTCATAGTCACGCGCGGTCATATTTCCGTCATTTTCCAAAATATAGCTGCGAGTCGTGCCGGCATTTCCCTGATTATACGTCAGAGCATACAAATAATCATGTCCATAAAACACCCATTGGCTCGCCCCATCATTTAGAAGACCATTGTTGGTCGGAGATACACTCCCCTCATCAAGTGACCCAGCGGTCAGAAGCACATAGGAGGTCGAATTGGATCCTTCTACGGTCGTGGCCAAAACGTAACGGCCGGTAGTCTCTCCACCGCCATTCGGTTTGGAGATATCATCGTCATCACAACTTGAGAAACAAAATGCGGAAACGGCACATAAAGCCATCACACCAAAATAACTCTTTTCGTTCATCTTAAAGAAATTTTTTGAATTGATTGATTTTTATAATTGTCATTTGCTTGCGAAATAAACCCGAACCTTACCGTAGAAAGCCCGACCGGCTTTCTGCAAACTGAAATTATCATACAGACGGGCATCGCTGATATTGCGGCATTCAAACGAAAACGTATAACGGCCGTCGCCTATACCATACGACACTGTGACATCATGGGCGAACTGATCTGGAACCATGTAATCATCACTGTTCGCACCCAGATTCGATGAATAATAACAGAACCTGTGTGTGTAACGATTATTATATGTCACAGTCAATACATTGCTTTTACGCCCGAGTCCGCCCCAATAGAAGTTTATGTCCGAATCAGCGAATATATAAGGCAAATTAGGCATACGTTCCTTATAAGATATATTTTCAGCGGAACTACCCATAGCGGTTTTCATATTGTCACGTACATTCATACAAGTATAATTTCCACCGACGCTCAACCATTTCGACAAATTGTAACGGGCGGAAAAAAACAGTCCCGTTGTCAATACTTTACCGTAGTTGACATATTTTGCCGCGGACTTACCACCACCAAGCGACACAATGTTTCGCTGTATATAATCACGTGTATCCCTATATATAAAACCAGCCTCGAGATATAAGGAATTACCACCGAACACGCGGTCGTAACTCAAATTCATATTTACATTATGGCTCGATTCCGGTTTCAACCCAATATCGCCAAGCTCGAGATCCTCATCCCCGAACATCTCCTCTATCGTCGGCAAACGAAGAGCCTTTTCATACGAAGCCTTAAACTGAAAACCTAAAGGCATGAACCATGTAGCAGCCACACCAAACCCGGTATAGCGCGAATCTTTTGACGTGCGTTCATATTTATCTTGAACCGAAGTCAATGCCACCGGGCCGGAAACGTACAGAGAATAATGCTTCATAAATGTCGAAAAACCGATCTTTCCATCAAGTATATATCTGTATGACACCCCTAAAATATTCTTGCGTGTAATCTTTGAAAATTCATCTTCGCTCGGTGGCTTCGTCAGCAACGAAGAGTTCGAACGTCTGAAAGAATTAAACACATCGTTAACTGTAAAAAGATGCCTATCTCCCATTCTGTAATTAAACGTTACCGTACCTGACCAATTGTCATTAAACGAACACAGATTCATATACGATTGCTCTCCGGGAGAATTGAGCGGAGCCGTCTCCCCCCTCCAGTTATATTTCACTGAAGCCGTATCTACGTTTGTACTTTCATTTCTATTGTAGGCAGCGTTCGCAGCAACGTCAAGCCCACGCACAAACAAATCACGCTTGCCATACTCCAACGATGCCACTATACCGTGACCATGCCTATGTTTCTTACCGTAGACAATTTCCTGACGGACTCCAGTCTGTATCTCTTTATAAAAACTGGAATAGTTGATCCCCACCATCAGCCTGTCGGCCCACGATCTTTCGACAAAACCGGCTTTGGCTATCACGGTCTCATTATGATACCTATCATTAAAGCGTCCGACTCGTTCTTTGAGCTTCTTGTTTATCGCGCCTGTCGTAAAATCCTCGACGGGCGAATCCACATGATAATCATTGTCCGAATAATTTTGGAAAGCGTTTATTTCATATTTGAATCCCCCCGACAGCCTCTGTCCGAAATTCAGATATGAACGGTGCGTGTTAAAACTACCATAAGAATAGGAGGCGTCCGCAAACCATTTTCTCCCACCTCGCGGAGTAACTATATTTATTATCCCACCGATAGCGTCAGCCCCAAATCCCACTGGAACCACACCTCTGTACACTTCTATTCTCTCCGCGAAATTGACAGGTATATTATTAAGGCCGAAAGCTCCTCCGCCTCCCTCCTGAGGCACACCGTCAATAAACACTTTAACATGCTTCCCGCTGAATCCATCCATAGTCACGGTCATATCCGAACCAACGCCACCGCTCTCTCTGATCTTTATACCCGGAGCTTTGGCAAGAGCCTCTCCAAGAGTCTTGGTCGTATTTGACAGTTCACGCGTATCTATCGCAGTGGCATTATAAGCAGACTTCTCAAGTTTTCCTACACCACTGCCAAACACAACAACCTCATCAAGTTCAATCGATCGGACAAGTTTAATGTCTAATTTCACTCTCTTCCCTGCACAAATCTTGATTTTAGCGAATATATCCTCAAATCCGACAGAAGAAAATCCAATCTCATATTCTCCGGCAGGAATTTTAAGCATATATGCGCCATCTTCATCCGTATAACATGAATATTCGGTATCCTTAAAAAACACAGTCGCATAGTCAACAGCCACTCCATCTGAAGAAAACACTTTTCCATATACTATCCCTTCATTATTTCCCTGATGTCCAAAAACAGGAAATATCACAATAAATATCAATAATAAGGGCAATAACCTGAATTTTATCATTCGTACCAAATTTGTTGAACTATAAACCATTAATTTTTCTCAGTGCAAAATTAGACATAGACAAAATGCCTCAAAATACCTAAAATCAATATGATTTATATCAATTTACAGGACATCGCTCACTATTTTTAGGTAGAATGGATAATTATTATCACATATACAATCACTTTTTCACAAAGCAGACAATCTACCAATCAATAATAAAAAAATTACAATTTTAACATATCCAGTTTGCTTATTTGCAAATATATATTTATTAGAATCAATACATTTTAAAATCCAAATATTTTTAGTGAATTATTATTAATACCAGCTTTTTAATTTCTGATGAGGTGTTATAATTATATATATCAATCAGATATAGTCTTTCTATGAGATTTTCATTATCATCGCTCTTTTTGAGTTTACAATTGCATCATATAACTTAAAGCAGAGCTATTTTGATATTGCAAATACAAATAGACTTCCGTTCCAAAATGCAACTTATTTCAAAACGAAACACTACTCGCGTTTGCAAATTTACAATTAGCAGCAATAATGAGGCAAAATAAAGTATTCCAAATTGTAAACCCAAAGAATAAATACTATAGTTTGAAAAACGCAACATACAATTTGTTTGGGATTACATTTTTAAATAAAATATCCCAATCACAAATTACAATATATTAACATGTAGTTTATATTATTGATAACCACCATATTTATATTTATTATTTAAACTAATCATTAAAATAATTCAACCGTTATTGAATACCCCGACAAAACATCAAGCCAAATTATTCGGAAATTAAACATCACTCCGATTACACACCGAGTTATGCTATATAATCTAACCAAATACTTCATATTAACATTTGTTAAGCACATACCTACTACTCGATCCCCCCACTTTTGGTTTTATATTGCAAATTCAAAGTTTAACTTTGCATCATAGTTTTTACACAATCCCTATTTGTATTTTCAAAATTTAATGATTACATTTGCATTCCAATTACAGAACTAAACTATCACGAATTTACATTTTATGGATCTCGTTTCAAGACTTAAACTCTATCTCGATGCCAAGCAGATAAGCGTGACACAGTTCGCAGACGAATGTGGAATTCCCCGACCGACAGGTAGTCAACTACTTGCAGGCAGAAACAAAAAAGTAAGCGACGAGATTATCGGAAAAATCCACCAAGCCTACCCCGAACTCAACATCGTATGGCTGATGTTTGGCGAAGGAGATATGGCAAAGAACGCAAATATTGAAGTCTCAGAGGCTCAAAACACACTTCCGAAAACAGAAACAGAACCGCAAACCAATGATCGACAAGAACTTGACTTCGGAATAGAATTCAATTCAGCAACAACGGAAATACCTTCGGAAAAATCCAGCGACATCCCAAACACTTTCACATTCGCATCTCCGACAGAAACCTCAGATCAAACTCAACACAATCAAACATTACCGACACAGGCTTCGGAATGTGACGAAGCCATAAACCTGACACCCAGAAAAGGAAAGAGAGTGACAGGAATAGTAGTATATTACGATGACTGCACATATGAATCATTCATACCCGACCCTTCACACAGCCATCCGTTCATAAGATAAAAATAAATAGCGACCTTGCCCGTCTGCGGGATTCTGACTAATTTTGCACCAAAATACAAATCCCGTAATGAGCATCTCAGTCAACAGCCTGAAAGTCGAATTCAGTGCAAAATGTCTTTTTGACAATATATCATATATAATAAACCCCAAAGACAAAATAGCGCTTGTAGGGAAAAACGGGGCCGGAAAATCTACCATGTTAAAAATCATAGCCGGCCTTCAGAAACCCACTTCCGGAAGCGTCTCCCTCCCGAACGACACAACTATCGGCTACCTGCCACAGCACATAAATGTCAGCGACACATCTACAGTTATCGAAGAAGTTAGAAGCGCCTTCGGCCACGTAGACAAAATGCGTGCGCGTCTTGACGAACTCAACACACAACTTGCGACCCGCACCGATTATGAATCCGAAAGCTATCAGGAGCTGATCGAAGCAATGACATCACTCACCGACCGCCTCGCAATGGAAGAAAGTGAGAACTTCGAAGCGGAAATCGAAAAAACCTTGACAGGGCTCGGCTTTATCCGCAGCGACTTCAACCGGCCCACATCGGAATTTTCAGGCGGATGGCGTATGCGCATCGAACTTGCAAAACTGTTGCTGACACGCCCGGACATACTATTGCTTGACGAGCCTACAAACCATCTTGACATCGAGTCTATCCAATGGCTCGAAAATTTCCTTATAACAAAAGCCAACGCCGTTGTCCTCGTAAGCCACGACCGAGCTTTTATCGACAACGTCACCAATCGCACCATCGAAATATCCCTTGGAAAGATATACGACTATTCAGTCAACTACTCCAAATATCTCGTCCTGCGCCAGGAAAGGCTCGAGCAACAAATGAGGGCATACCTGAACCAGCAAAAAATGATTCAGGAAACAGAAGACTTCATCGAACGCTTCCGCTACAAGGCAACGAAAAGCGTACAGGTGCAAAGCCGCATAAAACAGCTCGCAAAAATCGAACGCATCGAAGTAGACGAAGTCGACACATCACACCTCAACCTCAAATTTCCGCCCGCGCCACGTTCGGGCGATTACCCCGTCATTGCCGACGAACTCGGCAAGGCATACGGAGACCATCAAGTGTTCGACCACGCTACATTCACTATAAAACGGGGCGAAAAAGTAGCGTTTGTCGGAAAAAACGGTGAGGGCAAATCTACTCTCGTCAAATGTATAATGGGAGAAATACCGTTTACCGGAAACCTCAAAATAGGCCATAATGTCAAGATTGGATATTTCGCACAAAATCAGGCAACGCTTCTCGACGGAGACATCTCGGTTTTTGACACGATAGACCGTGTGGCCGTCGGTGACATACGGACCAAAATACGCGATATACTCGGTGCGTTCATGTTCGGAGGCGAAGCGTCCGACAAGAAAGTCAAAGTGCTTTCGGGCGGTGAAAAGACCAGATTGGCCATGATACGCCTGCTGCTCGAACCGGTCAATCTCCTTATACTCGACGAGCCGACAAACCACCTTGACATGAAGACAAAAGACATCCTGAAACAAGCCATCAAGGATTTCAACGGGACTGTCATCGTCGTCAGCCACGACCGTGAATTTCTTGACGGACTTGTCGAAAAAGTATACGAATTCGGAGGTGGCCAAGTCAGAGAATGCCTTGGTGGCATATATGAATTTCTCGAAAAGAAAAAACTATCCTCTCTTTCGGAACTGGAAAGAAACACCCACCGCCCACTCACCGAAACCACTGAAAACAATCGCAGTCAAGTAAAACAGTCCTCTCCAACTAAGACCACCGACAATACACCCACGACACCGGTGACAGAGCCCCGACAAAATTCCCGCAAACCAACTTACGCGGAACAACGCGAACATGAAAAGCTCGTACGCAAGGCTAAGAAAAAAGTAGAGGAGGCCGAGGCTGAAATCTCCAGACTCGAACAATCCATAGCCGATATCGAAGCAATCATAGCCTCCGGCAACCCACCCGAAGATATATATGACCGACACGCCTCGACAACAAAACATCTCGAAAACGCGATGTCTCTTTGGGAACTCGCATCGATGGAATTAGACGAAATCTCATAAAAATAGCATTTATCACGCATACAAAAAACAACCGTCGCGTCAAAACCAAAATGAATATAAGGCATTCGGTTTTGACGCGACGGTTGTTTTTATCTTCTACAAGACTATAACGCAACCATGACAAAACTATTTATTCAACTTTAATCCACCGTCGCTTATCACTATTTTTCTGTCGCGATACAGATGCCCTATCGCCTTTTTGAAATCTTTTTTAGAACACTGAAAGACTTCTCTTATCGTCTCTGGAGACGACGAGTCAGACAACGGAAGAAACCCATCGGGTTCTTCGGTAAGCCTTTTTGTAATTTTCGCCATCAAGGCTCCTATACGGCCATCATTGCTCCCGCTGAGCACGAGATCTATCTTTCCGTCATCCCGAACCTGCTTCACATACGCGGATATGGGCTGACCTATCTCAAGCGGAGCATAGAGTTCGTTTTCATAGATCATACCATGGAAAAGGTTGTCGACAATGGCCTTATATCCAAGTTCCGTGCGCTTATAAATCAAAGCCGTCACCTTATCGCCAAGCCCGTAAGACGGATAACAATTACCAAGAAACTTGTCAATCTTTGCCGACGCCACGATCCGCTTTGTCACATCGTCAAGATAAACGTAGACAAGCACAACCATCCCGCGAGAAAGCTTCACGGTCTGCTCTCTGTAAGGGACAAGGATATCCTTAGGAATCCCCCAATCGAGAAAAGCCCCTATCGGATTGACATCCGAAACCTGCAGGAACGCGAATTCACCGACTTCAGCAAACGGACGCTCGGTCGTAGCGACAGGCCTGTCCTCCGAATCACGGTAGACAAAAACCTCGATTTCGTCTCCGGGTTGAAGCGGAGACCGAATATAACGGGCAGGCAACAAGACCTCTTGTCCGTCATCCGATTCAAGATACGCACCGAAATCTACATTGCGGGCGACTTTCATCGAATTATATTTTCCAAATTTCATCATTTTCAATCTTAATTTTCAGCAAATTTACATAAAAATTCACAGATTACCTATAATTTTGCAAAACGTGCGGTCTTTTACACCGCGATTCGACCGGATCAAACCATCCGGCAAAGTTTACGTTATTAATTCATATCACTCTAAACAGCATGGATGAAATCCTTAAATATTTCCCCTCTCTCTCCCAACTCCAAATAGAACGTTTCGAAACCTTGGGGAAGCTTTACCCAGAATGGAACGAAAAAATAAACGTAATTTCGCGTAAAGACATCGAAAACCTCTATGCGCACCACATATTACATTCTTTGGCCATCGCCAAATTTTTCACTCCGGCAGATGGCTCATCGTTCATCGACCTTGGTACAGGCGGAGGATTTCCCGGCATACCGCTTGCCATCTTATGGCCTGAATGCAAGTTCCACCTGATCGACCGCATAGGCAAAAAAATAAAAGTCGCCTCCTCGATCGCTGAAGAAATAGGACTTGACAACGTTACATTCCAACATGGCGACATAGGGGAATGTAAAAATAAGGCAGACTTCGTTGTCTCGCGCGCCGTAATGCAACTCGACGAGCTCGTCCGTCTCGTCGGACGCAACATATCTTCGGTCAAACGCAACCGCATCCCCAACGGGCTCATCTGTCTTAAAGGCGGCGAGCTTTCAGCCGAACTCGGCAGAGTCAAGCGTCCGTTGATCAACGTGCCTCTCTCTGACTGGTTCAACGAAGAATATTTCAAGACGAAAGAACTGATATACGTAGAATTTTAAAAGAGCGTCAATAGAAAAACATATCTCCTTTGTTTTCAACAGATCAACAGACCGACTATGAAAATAAGCCGATTTATATTTAACATGTTCGGAGTCAACACATACATTCTTTGGGATCCCGCAACACATGAAGCAGCAATCATCGACCCCGGAATGACCGACAGCCGCGAGACCGAAGCCATTGACAATTTCATCAAAAGCAACGGACTTAAACTGACACAACTGATAAACACACACAGCCATCTTGATCATATATTCGGCAACGCCTACGTCAAAAGCAGATACCATCTTGACGTCAAGGCCCACCCCGATGACGGATTTCTCGCAAACACGCTTCCGGATCAAGCCACACGTTTCGGTCTCCGTATTCCTCTTTCACCATCTAAAATAGACATCGAGCTTCATGACGGAGACACGATATCCATAGGCGACGAGACTATCAACGTAATTTCAGTACCAGGACACTCTCCTGGGAGCATAGCTCTTTACTGTCCTGGATCAGGCTTCGTTATAACCGGTGACGCACTTTTCGCCGGCTCTATCGGACGTACGGACCTCCCCAAAGGCAACCACGCCACACTCATACACTCTATCCGTGAAAAACTTCTCTCACTCCCAGACTCGACCGTCGTCCTTCCTGGCCACGGTGGAGAAACCACCATAGGACAAGAGAAGCAAATCAATCCATACCTCTGAAATCCGATGCCGGCAGCCCCCATTTACATCCAAATGACGTATGAATCCATATAAAAAATTAATGATTTTTTTCTTTAATTAAATAAATTATCATAATTTTGCCTCTTGATCGGAAGCGTATGGCATAATAACCAACGATCGTTATTCCATCAAAACATACACAATATTTGAAGTGATCAAAACTTCTATGTTTAATTATTTTAAACAGCCATGACAAGACCTAAGCTTAAAATCCGCGACCTTACACTGCGCGACGGCCAGCAGTCGCTGTTCGCAACACGAATGAACCAGGAGACAATCAACAGACTCCTGCCATTATACGAGGATGCCCGATTCCATATAATGGAAGTATGGGGAGGAGCCGTTCCTGACTCTGTTATGCGCTATCTCGATGAATCTCCATGGGATCGCCTACGCTCATTCTCCAACGCCATGGATTCGAAAAGCGAACATCCGAAGTCATTGCTATCCGCGTTATCACGCGGACGGAATCTTTTCGGCTATGTGCCTTATCCCGATTCAGTACTCGAAGGATTCTATAAGGAAGCGATTGCAAACGGTCTGAATGTCATGCGCATATTCGACGCTCTCAACGACATCGACAATGTCAAAGAGTCCATCAGACTTATCAATCGCCTTGGAGGTATAGCAGACGGAGCCGTTTGCTACACAGTTGATCCAAAACCGCAGGAAGCGGAAAAAGAAAGCAACGGTATTTTCGGAAAATTGAAATCCATATTCTCCGGTGGTTCTGCTCCCGACCCCATTTTCACAGACGAATACTTTGTAAACAAAGCACGTCAGATGGAAAGCCTCGGAGCAAAGATAATAACACTTAAGGATATGGCAGGCCTTGTCAATCCAATGCGTGCGGCCTCGATTATCTCGGCACTTAAACGCGAAGTCAAAGTACCTGTTGATTTCCACACCCACTGCACTCCAGGCTATGGTCTCGCATCGTCGCTCATGGCCATTATAAACGGAGTTGACATCCTCGACACCAATATATGGTGGTTCGGAGGAGGCTCCGCCGCTCCAGCCATAGAACTGATCTATGTATTCTGCCTTCGCATGGGCGTAGAGATCGAAGTCAATATGGAAGCGGTCGGACGTATCCGCAAAGAACTGTTCGAAGCCCGCAAGGCACTCGCCCAATTCGACCTCAACCGTGACCACATGCCACGCGAATACGATCCTCTCAATGACCAGCTTCCTCCCGAAATCCTCGCACTGTTCGACAGCGCGATCGAATTTGCTAAAGCAGGCGACGAGGCCTCTCTCCTTGACGCATGTCATAAAATAGAAGCTTACTTCGGCTTCCCGAAACCAAACGAACTCGTCAAGAATGCTGAAGTGCCCGGAGGCATGTATTCCAATATGGTCGCACAGCTTCGCGAACTCAAAAGCGAAGATCTACTCGAAGATGCCATGCGCCTCATCCCCATGGTACGTCGCGACGCAGGATTGATCCCTCTCGTCACTCCTACAAGCCAGATCGTAGGCAATCAGGCCGTGCTTGTCGCTCTCGACCGCAAAAACGGCAAGCCCGATTACACCAACAAATCCAACCAATTCATATCTCTCGTAAAAGGAGAATACGGAAAAACACCTGTCGCTATCGATCCGGCATTCCGCGAAAAAATTACAGGCAGCCCCGAAGAGAAACCATACGATGTAAGCAAATATTCAAAACCGGAGAATCCTGAACTGTCCGAATTTGGAGGCAAGAAACTTGCATCAAACAATGAGGAATATCTTCTACTCGAACTTCTGCCGGCTGTAGCCAAAGGCTTCCTGCGTCGTCGTCGCGACGAGGAATTCAAACTTGAAGAAGCCACTAAGGCCCCCGTGGAAATAAAGGAAGAAACAGTTGTTGCGGTCGAACCTATCACCGGCCCGGTCATAGCCGCCCCGATGTGTGGACGCATAGTGGCCATCAATGTGAAACCCGGTGACACGGTGAAAAAAGGTGACACTATCCTCGTATATGAAGCGATGAAAATGGAAAATGACATCGAATCCGATATTGACGGTACAGTGAAGCGAATACTTGTAAACCTTGACGATCAGGTGGCCAATGACGTACCATTAATAGAATTCGAAGCATAAGCATATTCTTTTCTGTGATAATGACAACGGACCATGGCCCGTTGTCATTATCTGATCATTACCTCAATAACATTTTTATATGAAATCAATCAAAACCATGTTGGCGATAATCGTGATGCTAATCGGCGCATCGACCATTACCGCTGACGCCCAATTCAAATTCGGCCCAAAAGTCGGTCTTACCGTCAATGACATGCACTTCAACAAAAGCATCGTCGATGCAGACAACCAGACCGGATGGACGGCCGGTGTAATGGCGGAATTCACTGTTCCCGTCATAGGCATCGGAGCTGATCTCTCGGCAATGTATGTCCGTCGCAACGCTAAATTCCTTGCTGAAGAAGGTATTTCAAAAGATAATCGTGACTACATCGAGATACCCCTCAACATTAAGTATAAATTCTCCCTCCCGATAGTCAGCAAAGTCCTTGTGCCCTATCTCGGTGTCGGCCCGAGCGTAAGTTTCCTTACCAGTCGCAAAAACATCGAAGGAGCCATCCGTAACAAGTCTGTCGATTGGGCCGTTAACTTCGGATTCGGTGTGCAGCTTTTCAGCCACCTCGACATCAACGCACGCTACGGACTCGGACTGACGAAAGCCGTACGCGCCATTGACGACGAACTCGGAGTGGGAGGCATCGAAGGGAAAAACCGCTACTGGACAATTTCTGCGGCATATCTGTTCTAACCGATATAACTCTTATTAGCCAAAGTTTTTTATTTGGTTAAAATCCAGGATAAATAATGGGGGCAAAGTTTATTTAATTAACTTTGCCCCCATTATTTATCCTTTCATTATCAAAGCGCATGACAAAGATAATACATGGCATACCTTTCTTTATATTTTTGCTTTTCATCGCATGTAACAATGATATATTTATAGATAACGAATCCCCATCCGACAAAGAACTGATTATACCTGTCACCGGGGAAGCCTCGTTCATGTTTCAGACCGACAATCTGAAGTCAATTCAAATCATTTTCCATGAACAGAAATTCGACTGCACGACATACATCCCGACAGGCGACAAGCTCATGGAATATCAAAATCGCGGCTCATTGATCATCTATGACAAATCAAGCAGTATGCCACACATCGAACGGACTTCAGCCGAAAATCCAAATGTTGCTTTTGACATTATACGTCACCCGAAAAACAAACTTACCATTTCGTTCAAAAGAAATATTCTTGGCAGACATTTTAACGGTATGATAAAATTGGAATATACTTATAAAGAAGAAAATGTCAAATTTGTCATAGAATCATCTGAAAAAGAGATACCAATATTTAAAATCGTAGGCATACACTATACCGACAACAAGATAGACTATCGGTTCAATTCTAAAATTGAGTTTCCTATGACGATAAACAACACCGGTTCCGAAACCATGACTCAGTCATTCTGTCCGGAAAACCAATGTCGCATGACCGTACATTTACAATTGCCGGAAATCAACACTCCGCAAATCGAAAGCTATAATGGAATGATAGCACTTCCGACATACAATCCCGAAACACGGAAGCCTGAATTCATGGGTGAGAAATTGCAGTTCAAAATCGGCAACCAAAATCTTCCCCCGCTCGACGCGGCACTGACTGACGGACAAAGTTTTCATACGGAATACCCTGTCGAGATTCCTCCTCAATCATCGGTAAGAGGCGTGTTGAATAGATACGACATATTTATCTCCGCATGGGGAAACCTCACCGCACGTAACATGCGTAATGAGAACGATGTCATCACTATTCCATTTCTGATAAAAATAGTTCAGCCTGTCTCATACAATTTTCACTGGGAAAACATATCTCTCGATGAATAAACACACAACATACAATCATCCGTTCCAAAATATATCTATAAGACTGATACTCTGTATCGCTTTATGTTCGTGGACACTTGCATCCGAAGCATCCGCCCTGCCATCAGATTCGTGCGAAAGGAAAAACAAGATCATACATCACATCGGTTTTGATGCAGGCGGTTCGTATGTCGGCAGTTCACATAATGTTGTCGACCACTATTACGGGAATGGCGCAACGATACTTCACACAGACGCGTCCGCACATCTCAAATACTCGTTCAGCTATTCGGAGACAACACCGGAGGGCCGTCTATATCCTGGCGCATACCAAGGACTCGGCATATCGTCCACATCATTTTCCAACGACAAACACATCGGGACTCCCGTAAGCGTATATCTGTTTCAAGGAGCTTCATTATTCAGGCTCGCTAAGAATCTGACTTTCGGATATGAATGGAATTTCGGAGCGTCATTCGGATGGAAGAAATACAACGAAACCAACCCACCAGTCAATCTGATTGTAGGCTCAAAAACAAACGCATACATAAATCTCGGTTTCCGACTCGACTACCGGCTGTCAAACTATTGGAATCTGAGAGCGGGAATCGACATGACCCATTGGTCAAACGGCAATACATCGTGGCCAAATCCTGGAGTCAACGCTATCGGAGGACGAGTAGGCATGGTTTATACATTCAACGGTCAATCCAGATCGACCACTCTCTTTGACAGTCCCGACCTCTCCCCTGTCAAACCACATTTCAGCTATGACCTTGTCCTTTACGGAGCGGCCAGAAAAAGGACGATATTTATCAACGACTCTCCAGAACTATTACCGGGACATTTCGGGATAGCTGGTCTTAACTTCGCACCTATGTATAATTTCAACCGCTTTTTCCGCGCGGGAATTTCGGCCGACATACAATATGACGAAAGCTCCGATCTCGAAAAATATTGGGTGGAAGGGACTTACGGAAATGACATCAAATTCAGCAAACCATCGTTTTTTCATCAGGTATCAGCTGGTCTTTCAGCCCGCGGAGAGCTCGTAATGCCTATATTTTCGATAAACGCAGGTTTCGGCTATAACATTCTCGCCAACCCGGACGATCGCCACTTCTATCAGATTCTTGCATTGAAGGTACATATCGTACAAAGTCTCTTTCTCCATATAGGATATCAGCTCAACAGCTTTCGAAATCCCAACAACCTTATGATCGGAATCGGCTACCGCTTTAACGACCAAAGATAAAATACCATCCATTGCCTACAATAAGTCAAGCCCGATGGAAAATTCCACCAGGCTTTCAGTTGTTTCTTAGCGTAAAATTGAAAGTGCGCTACTCTTATTTGCTTGCGATAGAGTCAGAAACAGTCAAGCGGGCACGGCCTTTCGCACGACGACGTGCAAGGACCTTGCGACCGTCGGGGGTAGACATGCGGGCACGGAAGCCGTGCTTGTTAACTCTCTTTCTGTTAGAAGGTTGAAATGTTCTTTTCATTGCCGTATATGTTTATTCTTTGTTATTCCACATTTTGAGGTGCAAATTTAAGAATATTTTCCGACAAATTCAAAACAATTTCACATTTTCTAACATATTTCCTCTTTGATTTTATCACACCATGCCTTTACACGCTTATCCGTCTGATCGGCATGATTGACATTATCGATACACAGTCCCACCGTCATACCATGAACATCGCTTTCCGAATGGCTATAATCGTAACCATCGTTATTAAACGGAGCTATAAACATAGCCTTCGTATCATGAAGGCTATGATAGATCTCTCCTACAGAATCGCAGAACGTATCCACCATTGAATCATCGCCACAGCCGAATATAGCGACCTCCTTACCATCAAGATCAACAGACTGAAGGCCATCTATAAAGCCAATCATATCATCTTGTAAGTCGCCCGACCTCCATGTGCTCGCACCAATGATCAATACATCGTATGCACCGACAGCCGATGGCGCTGTCTTTGCGACATCATATACATCATCCGTTTTGACATCAAGCTGACGCGCTATTTCATAGGCCACTTCTTTCGTAGTGCCGGTAGTGGAACCATAGAATATACCTATTTTTTTCATTATACTAAAATTTTACTGGATTGTACATATATAACAACAGAAGCCCTGAAACCATGGTTCATCAAATCTGCCTAAAATATATTATTTGTGAATTTTGATAAAAATCAATAACTTTGCAGCTAAATGCACTCAAAAATTCTTATTATTACTTTAACCTAATCAGCATGAAAAAAATTTTATTTTCCTGCGCGGCCATACTTGCGTCGATGTCTTTGTCGGCCCAGTATTCCCACACGGTGCAAGCTGAGAAACTTGACCGCGGTGTCCTGGCCGTAAAAGCGGACAACGGAGTTTTCGTTTCATGGCGTTCGTTAGTGACCGACAACAAAGCTCTCGCCTTTGATGTCTACCGTGACGGTGTCAAAATCAACGCTGAACCGCTCAAAACAAAAACCAACATCACAGACCCCAATGGCACAGCCGGAGCGAAGTACACAGTAAAAGCCATACTTAACGGCACTGAGGTAGAAACATCAAAAGAGGTCGCTGCATGGGACACTTTTTACAAGCGTATACATCTCGACCGTCCGGAGGGAGGAAGCGTTCCGGCAGGCGGCAACGAATCCCAACCCGATTACACATATACGCCAGATGATATTTCCGTAGGCGACGTCGACGGTGACGGAGAATGGGAACTTATCGTGAAGTGGTTCCCCACCAATCAGGCAGACAACTCACATCGCCGCAACACAGGTAAAACATATTTCGATTGCTATAAACTCGACGGCACCAAACTATGGCGAATCGATCTTGGTGTAAATATACGCTCAGGAAACCATTATACACAATTCATGGTCTATGACTTCGACGGTGACGGGAAAGCGGAACTGATATGCAAAACCGCTCCCGGAACTATCGACGGCCAAGGCAAGGCCGTACTTATGGGCACTGACAAAGTCACCGACGATTATCGCACCAAAAGCGGATCCAACACAGGCATAGTTGTCAGCGGTCCGGAATACCTCACTGTCTTCAACGGACAAACCGGTGCGGAGATACACACTATCGCTTACAACCCTCCCCGCTCGATTGCGAATTTCGGAGATAGTTATGGCAACCGTTCGGAACGTTATCTCGCATGCGTGGCATATCTTGACGGAGTGAAACCAAGCGCGGTTTTCTGCCGTGGATACTACACACAGTCATATCTTTGGGCCGTAGATTTCGACGGATCGAAGCTAACTGAAAAATGGCTTCACGCCTCTACAGAAAAAGGCAAGGGAGCTTACGGTGAAGGCGCGCATTCGCTGACCGTAGGTGACGTCGACGGTGACGGCAAAGACGAAATCGTCTACGGAGCGGCATGTATAGACCATGACGGAAATATTTTATACCGCACTGGAGCAGGACATGGCGACGCGCTCCATCTTTCAAACATGGATCCTGACCGCGAAGGACTCGAAGTGTTCATGGTACACGAAGAAAAATCAACCGCATTCAAATGGGACGCTGAGTTTCGCGATGCAAAGACAGGCGAAATCATCTGGGGCGCGCCTCAAAGCGGAAACGACATAGGCCGCGGTGTGGCAGCGAACATATCAAGTCTTTCACGCGGCTACGAAATGTGGTTCAAATCATACATGAACGGAAGCGGGCAAAACAGTACGTTCGATTGCCATGGCAATCTCCTCAAAGCAAGCGCTCCATCTATGAATTTCCGCATATATTGGGACGGTGATCTCCTTGACGAACTTTTTGACGGAAAGTACGACAGCGGAACAAACCGTTCATATCCGATTGTCGAAAAACGCAATGACAATCTAAGCGGATCAAAAACTCTAATAAGTTTCAGCCAATATAGCAACGCTGGTTCTTGTAACACCACAAAAGCTACTCCCAACCTGCAAGCCGACCTTTTCGGTGACTGGCGCGAAGAAATCATTCTGCACGACCAGAGTACCGAATCGGATCTCTTGATCTTCACCACCACTATTCCGACTGAATACAAAGTCAACACTCTCATGCAGGATCGCCAATACCGTCTGGCCGTCGCATGGCAGAACGTGGCTTACAACCAGCCTCCACATCTCAGCTACAACCTCGAGGAATCGTTCAACACCAACGGTGCGATTACAGTGACCTCCGGTGCTCTCAATCAAGTGCTTTATCTCGGTGACCAGATCACCCCCATCGAATTCAAGGTGCTTCGTGCGACAGGAGCCGTATGTTCCGAACTCCCCGAAGGACTGACATTCAATTTTGATCCGACAACGCTCACCGGTTCCATCACAGGCAAACCGAAAGCCGAAGGCGAATTTGCATTCTCTGTAACGACCACAGGCGCTGCTGACGATGCCAACGCCAAGATCGAAGGTTCATTCATGATACGCCAGAACACATCAATCGAACTCGTGGCATACTATCCATTCGAAAAAGTCGGTGAAACCACTCCAAACCACATCAACAACATCCTGGCTACCGCAAACGGAGGTAACGGAGAAGCAGTGGAAGGCAAACGCGGCAACGCGCTAAGCCTCAACGGAGGCAGATATGTCCAGGAGAGCAACGATCTGATCGATTTCGGAAACCAATCGTTCACCATCGAACTTTGGATGAACTCGACAGACACAAAGAACTGCTACCTGCTCAACAAAGGCGTGATCGCACCCGCAAACGGCTCTGGAAACTGGTATGGCATCGAATATAAAGACAACAAAGGCGTAAAAGAGCTCCGTTTCGCTGTCGACGACAACATAACCAAAAAAGATATCAAAGTGACAGAAGCCGAAAAATTCTTTGACGGCAACTGGCATCATATCGTATGTGTGCGTGACGCGGTGGCTAAAAAACTGCTTCTCTACATCGACGGTGAACTCCGTGCGACAGACGATGATCCTACCGTAACAATAAGCTGCCCTGACGAGCCCCTCGTGATCGGTGACGTCACAGACTTCAACAACAATTATGTAGGTCTTCTCGACGAACTCTCGATCTATCGTGGTGTCATGAGCGCATCGAAAGTCAAAGAGCACTTCGAATCCAATGCGGCCGACTATATCGCCTACTTCCCCATGGACGAACTCGGCAATACCACTCCCAACCTCGCAGGCGGAGAAGCGACATCATCCGCTCCTCTCATGTCTGTTGACGGAGTCAAAGCTGGAGCGGTCGAATTTGACGGTGAAAATTATTTCACTCAACCCATCTACGACGCAATCAAAATGGGCGAAAAAGACTTCACCGCTGAACTATGGATGAAATCGACCACCGACGACGGATATCTGTTCTGCATCGGCACACACAACACAACCAATATCGAAGGCGGTACAGGAAACTGGATAGGTCTTGAGCGCAAGAAAGACGCCAATAACAACTATCTAAGTTTCTCTATAGACGACAATGTGACCAAAACGGACTGCAAAATGACCGAAGCTGACAATCTGTTTGACGGCAACTGGCATCATATCGCTTGCGTCCGCAACATGGCAGCCAAGACTATGACTCTTTACATCGACGGACAGGAAGCCGCTTCGGTTGCCAACGTCGGTACAGGCGCGATCAACTTCTCGGCTACCGAAATATTCTTTATCGGTGGTGACGACGAACAGGCCAATCCTAAAAACGGGGCAAAAGCCAACCGCCCATTCACAGGACTGCTTGACGAATTCGTCATCTATCCCAAAGCACTTTCGGCTGACGAAGTCAACGAGCACTATTCACTGCTACGCCTATCCGAAATCGAGGATATCATCACAGACAATGCCAATGCACGCTACACCGTGGTAAACGCTTTCAATGGCATGATCATCCGCACGGCTGTCGGAACCGACCGTGAAGACATCATCGACAATCTCGAGCGTGGAATCTACATCCTCGTTGTCGAAGACGGAAAGAGTGTCAAATCGTTCAAATTCGTAAAAAGATAAGCAAACACGACTGATTCAAAAAATAACCGCAGGTCTGAGAGCCTGCGGTTATTTTTTTGAAGTTAATTATGAGTGACCTATATTGAAAGTATGAAATATAAATTGTAATTTTGCTAATCAAATTCATCGAGAAAAACATCATTTGAAAATTCAGCGAATGCCCAATTCATATTCACCTATTGACGAATCATCATTCACGGACACCGCTTTCGACGCAGAGGCCATGCTAAACGACATGCCCCATCAACGACAGGCGGATAACCAACACTATCAACAGACTCAAAATCCGGTATATGCCAATACAAACGCATATACCCAACCTGAATACGCACCGTCAAACCAACAACCGTCAGCAGCTGTTCCGAACCGGCCCGGTGAAAACAACGCGGCTACCGCAACACACTCAGCGGCTCCGCGACAGGCCGCAAGGCCATCGGCAAAAAAAAATCCCGGTGTAGCCAAAAGCATAGGTCTGATCAAGGATTCACGCTCTGTCATGTTCCTGGGACTTATCTTTATCGTTCTCGCTGGCTACGCGCTCATAGTTACAATTTCATATTTCGCCCATATAGGATCGGACCAGAGTGCTATGCTCAACAGCGACTATGATCCCCAAATGATCAGCAACGCAGGAGGACCGTTTGGTGCATGGATGGCTCATACGCTTCTCTACAATTGGCTCGGTATCGGCTCTTTCATACTCATATATTATCTCGGAGCATGTGGCCTGTCAATGCTCAAGGTGTACAAGCCATCGTTCTGGTCTTTGACTTTACGCTGTCTGCTGACAGCGATAGCCCTATCCGTCATTTGCGGACTTGTAACATACGAATTCGCATCGCCAATATATTGGGGCGGTCGGCACGGACATCTTCTAAACGAACGACTTATAGTAATTTCCGGTATATGGGGAGCTATCGGTGTAAGTATCGTTATGGCTGGAATGGTGATATTTCTTTACTTTACCGAGCTCAAACGTGTCTATGGTATCGCATCAGCCGGTATCAACGCTTACCGTGCGCGTCAGGCCGAACGGCGCGCCGAACGTGAACGCATACGCATGGAAGAGGAAGCGGAAGCACAACGTATAGCGGCTGAGGAAGCAGAGCGCAAGCGTCTCGCAGACGAAGAAGCCGCACGCATACGTATGGAAGAACAAAAACAGATGGAAGCCATCGAGGCCGAACGCAAACGGCTCGCAACAGAAGCGTTCGAACCTCAAAACGATTCAGCGACAAATACAGCGGTTCAAAAACCGGAAAACACAGCGGCAAATAAAACCATATCGACAGTCATTTCCACCACAATAGAACCGGAGATAGCTCCGCTTTTCACCGATACGGATGACGACGACACCGCAATTGCCAACGAACGTGTCGACGAAAAGGACACCGACATCAGTGTTGAACCAAACGATGTCAAAACCGGTTGCGACGCTCTTGAAGAAGATGAAATATACGAAGACGAAAGCCCTCTTTTCGCATCGGACGAAGATGAGATAGACGACAAACCGTCTATCGAAGCTCAAGATGATAATACTTTTAATACATCCATTGAAAACGAATCGATTTCGGAAGCCGTTTCGGACAACGAAACAACTTTGTTTGTCAAAGAATCGCACTTGGCTGCTGAAATCCATCAAGCCAATGCAATGACATCGGCAGCTACCGCCGTACTTTCGTCAGAACCGTATGACCCGCGTGCCGACCTTTCAAATTTCAAATTTCCATCAGTCGAATTGCTCCATCCGGCCACGCATTCCGGTGTTAGCGTCGACGCCCAGGAAATGGAAGACAACAAGAAACGGATCACCGAGACCCTAAACCATTACGGAATCCCCATCTCCCATATAGAGGCGACTGTCGGCCCGACTGTCACCCTCTATGAGATCATACCGGCCGAAGGAGTCCGCATAGCAAAAATCAAACGACTCGAAGACGACATCGCATTAAGCCTCGCAGCTCTCGGCATACGTATCATCGCCCCTATTCCCGGAAAAGGAACTATAGGTATCGAAGTGCCAAACAAAGACCCGCAAGTGGTATCCATGCGCTCTATAATCGAATCTGACACGTATGCCGGCAGCCGTATGGAATTGCCTATGGCCATGGGACGCACAATCTCGAATGAAGTGTTCATGGCTGATCTATGCAAAATGCCTCACCTTCTCGTTGCCGGTGCGACAGGCATGGGTAAATCTGTAGGGCTAAACGCTATAATCACATCGTTGCTATATAAAAAACATCCGTCAGAACTCAAATTCGTACTCATTGACCCAAAGATGGTCGAGTTCAGTCTCTATGCCCGTCTGGAGAAACATTATCTCGCAAAGCTTCCAGACGAGGAGGAAGCGATCATCACCGATCCGTCAAAGGTCGTTGCAACACTCAATTCACTTTGTGTGGAAATGGACAACCGCTACGCCCTGCTCAAAGAAGCATCAATGCGCAATATAAAGGAATATAACGACAAATTCATCCACCGACAGCTCAATCCAGAGAAAGGACATCGTTATCTTCCATACATAGTGGTGATCGTCGATGAGTTCGCCGATCTTATAATGACGGCAGGCAAGGAGGTTGAAACCCCGATAGCACGCATAGCCCAAAAAGCACGCGCGGTCGGCATACACATGATTCTCGCAACGCAACGTCCATCGACAAACGTAATCACCGGTGTCATCAAAGCCAACTTCCCCGGTCGTATAGCTTTCCGGGTGTTCCAAATGGTAGACTCCCGCACAATAATAGACCGACCGGGCGCAAACCAACTGATAGGACGCGGAGACATGTTATTCAGCAATAACGGAAAACTTGACCGAGTGCAGTGCGCCTTCATCGACACACCTGAAGTAAGCGCGATCTGCGACACCATAAACGCACAAACCGGATATGCGCAGGCTTACGAACTGCCGGAATACATAGCGGAAAGCGCGGACGGAAGCAAACTTGCAAGCCTCGGAGACCGCGACCCTCTGTTCGAGGAATGTGCCCGGCTCGTCGTGACAACTGACACCGCATCGACATCGTCTCTACAACGGCGTTATGCCATAGGCTATAACCGCGCAGGTAAAATCATGGATCAGATGGAGGCGGCAGGAATCGTCGGGCCTTCACAAGGCGGCAAGCCGCGCCAGGTACTCATCGACCCGCTCACACTCGAACGCATTCTCGAAAACAACTAATGTGCGGTGGAGAGCGTTTAACAATAATAATCAATGAAAGAATGATAACGAAAAACATATTGCTCCTTATTTTGGCTATGTGCTGCTTGTTACCATTGCAAGCGGCCGAATCCGCCACAAGCCTGCTTGAGCGCGTAGCCGACAAAATAAAAGGCTCCAAATCCACAAGTGCGTCATATACAATTTCTGCTGACGGCCACAAACAGAACGGAACCATAATCATAGCTGGAGACTGCTTCCGTCTCTCCTCTCCGGAAATAAATTCCTGGTACGACGGCAAGACGCAATGGACCTATTCGACACATGTCGGAGAAATAAACATGTCTGAACCCACACCGGATGAACTACAACAGGTAAACCCGTTTGCCATCGTCAACTCTTTCAAAAATCAATATAAAGCCTCGACCCTCAAGTCGAATTCCGAAGAGAAAAAAATACGTCTTACAGCGGTCAATAACAGAAACGACATAAGAAACGTGGTTCTCACGATCAATTCCGCCACGCTCTACCCCTCGAAAATCGAATTGACAATGAGCAACCACAAGATTGTTGAAATCCGCCTGACCAATGTAAGACCTGGAAACACCCTGCCGTTATCCACTTTCCGTTTCGATGCGTCAAAATATCCAGGCATACCGGTTGTGGATCTGCGATAGATGTATCTTATAATACCAAATACAAGGATTCTCCACTAAATATAAATCAATATAATAACATATAAATATATAACATACTAAAATTAACATAAATAATACCATCTAAAAACATCAATTCAAAAATCATGTCAGAAATCAAGACTCGTTGCCTTATAATAGGCTCAGGACCTGCAGGATATACAGCTGCTATCTATACATCGCGCGCCAATATCGCACCGCTTGTGATCGAAGGTCAGCAACCTGGAGGACAACTTACGATTACAACTGAAGTTGAGAACTTCCCCAGTCATCCGAACGGAATCACCGGGCCTCAGCTTATGGAAGACATCCGTAGCCAGGCTCTGCGTTTCGGAGCCGACATACGCTCAGGACTCGTGACAGAAGTAGATTTTTCCAACCGTCCGTTCAAAGTCAAAACAAATACCGGACTTGACATCAGCGCGGACACAGTCATCATCTCGACCGGAGCGTCAGCCCGCTACCTCGGACTTCCCGACGAGCAAAAATATTCTGGACTCGGAGTATCGGCCTGTGCCACCTGTGACGGATTTTTCTATCGTAAAAAACGCGTGGCCGTCGTTGGCGGAGGTGACACCGCCTGCGAAGAAGCACTTTATCTGAGCAATCTTGCTTCAGAGGTATATCTTATTGTACGCAAGCCGTATCTTCGTGCCTCAAAGGTGATGCAGGAACGTGTGCTCAACAAAAGCAATATCAAAGTTCTTTTCAACACCAATACAGCCGGACTTTACGGTGAAGAATATCTCGAAGGCGCCCATCTGGTAGAGAATGTTGGAACTGAGGACGAACGTCGCTACGATATCGCGATCGATGGATTTTTCCTTGCTATCGGCCACAATCCGAACACGGAAGTGTTCCGTCAGTATATCGAATGTGACGAATCGGGCTATGTAAAAGTCAAGGGTGCGAGCACGCATACAAATATCCCCGGTGTGTTCGCTGCCGGTGACGTCGCTGACCCAAGCTACCGTCAGGCCATCACAGCTGCCGGAATGGGATGTAAAGCGGCTCTCGATGTCGAACGCTATCTCGGAGAGCAGGGTCTGTAAACCCATACGGAAACTGATCAAAGAGTATGCTTACAGACGGAGAAATTTCACTAAGAGCACTAGAACCTATCGACGTCGACACCCTTTACAGTTGGGAAAATGACCCCCGGCTGTGGAGTGTCGGCGTCACTCTTGCCCCCTACTCCCGCAAACAACTTTGGGACTATATAAACAATTACGACGGGGATATTTTTTCAGCTAAGCAGCTGCGTCTGATGATAGATCTACGGACACAAGGAGGCCTCACAACGATAGGCACGCTCGACCTGTATGATTTCGATGCGGCCAATTCCCGTTGCGCCATAGGCATATTGATCGCAGAGCCGTGGCAAAAACAAGGACATGGAACCTCGGCCATAAACCTTGCAGAGCAATATTGCCGTGAAACGTTGTCGCTTCATCAACTGTATTCAATAGCCGGAGAGGAAAACACAGCTTCATGCAGGCTTTTCGCTAAAGCCGGGTTCAAGATATGCGGACGATTGAAATCATGGCTCAGACGGGCCTACAGGTATAGCGACGCCTATATTTATCAGAAATTCCTTTAAAAAACGCGATTTCGTTGCATTAGAATCATTATCCCTCACCCGATCCGCAAAAGAATACCGGATCAGGTGTTTTTTGTATCATCGCACCTTTGCACACATACACAGCTGTAACTTTGTATGGTTATAATACATGATATTATGAAAAAGGGGAAAGAAAAATGGGACAAACCTGTGTCTAAAAAATATTATGAGAGATTGAAAGAACTTGTCGGAGACTGCCTAGAGGAGATGAGCGAAAAACGGGGATGGATCTACAACGTCATGATGTATGTGGATGACTATCTCAAATCCGGAGACCGGCCATCCTCAATGGCCAATCCATTGGTAAGAAACGTGTTCATCATGATCAGACGAGACATAGACAAAGCCGTTGCCCGATCGTCAGCGGCACGCCGCTGCGCAACGGAACGCAAGAAACTAAAAGAAGAGGCTAATGGAGTATCAACCGATGCGACAAATCCCGTAGCGACTATGAAACAGAATCATAACACGGCAGGCAAAAACCTATCGCGTGATGGAGTCAGAAAAAAGCGTGCGGTTGAGCAAAGATCTGCCGAGAGTGATTTCGTCGGTATATTCGATATCATTGCCGACGGAAACCCCGCGGGCAATCTGGGTGATCTTAATATCGGAAAAAGGCGCAAGCCTGCGGAAGATATAATAATTGGTGGTTTCCCCATCCATGGTCGCACTGAGTGCAAGGATTACTTCTTTGATCTCACCGGAAGCGACACGCTCGACAAGCGAATCGATTGACAACTGATCGGGACCGATACCGTCCATCGGAGATATGACACCGCCAAGCACATGGTAAATGCCGGAATATTGCCCAGTGTTCTCGAAGCTCATCACGTCTTTTACACTTTCGACGACACATACTGTAGACCTGTCGCGACGCATATCAGCGCAAACCGGACATATTTCCGTTTCGGATATATTATGACATTCGGAACAATAGCGTATACCCTTACGCATGTTGATTATAGCTTCGCCCAAAGCAACCCCGGTGCATTCGTCAGTGCGAAGTATGTGAAGCGCGAGCCTCAAAGCGGTCTTACGGCCTATGCCCGGAAGTCGCGAAAGTTCTGTAACCGCGTTTTCAAGAAGTCGTGAAGCAAATTCCTGCATTACTATAGTTAAATGTGGTTTTTCAGACATCAAAGTTACATTTTTTTTTGCAATCAATCAACAGGCCCTTATCACCAACATAAAAACCTTAGGCTGACAAAGCCAGGCAGAGCCAGGCACTGCAATAATAATTTGTTTGTTGCAATAATAATGTTTAATTTTGCACTCTGAAATTCCAGACATACGAATAAAGAAATGGAAATAATTCGCACTATAGCAGAATTAAAAGCCAAGCTTGACAGCGCACGGGCCAAAGGAAGCATCGGACTTGTCCCTACGATGGGGGCGCTCCATGACGGACACCTTTCGCTTATCGAACGCGCACGCAACGAAAATGACACAGTGGTGGTCAGCGTGTTTGTAAACCCGACCCAATTTAACAATCCTTCGGATCTGGCTACATATCCCCGAACCGAAGAAGCGGACACAGCCATGCTTTCGTCAGCGGGAGTCGACTATGCGTTCATCCCTTCGGTCGAAGAAATTTATCCCGAACCGGACACGCGTGTTTTCGATCTCGGACCGGTAGCAGAAGTTATGGAAGGCGCTATGAGGCCGGGGCATTTCAATGGAGTGGCACAAATTGTCAGCAAACTGTTTGAATTCACCCACCCCACAAGAGCATATTTCGGAGAAAAAGATTTTCAACAGATCGCGGTCATACGTCGCATGGTCGCCATCGAGGGTTTTGACCTTGAGATCGTCGACTGCCCCATAAAACGGGAATCTGACGGGCTTGCCATGAGTTCACGCAACGTTCGTCTAAGCCAGGAACAACGCGCTATTGCACCAGCTATCCACCGCACATTGGAAAGCAGCCTTTCCTATGCAGACAGCCATAGCGTGAACGAGACCAAACGTTACGTGACAGATGAAATAAATTCTTTTCCTCAATTGAAAGTGGAATATTATGAAATAGTCGATGCCCACACCATGCAACCCGTCGATGACTGGAAAGAGACGGACTGCGCGGTAGGGTGTGTAACCGTGTTCTGCGGAGACGTAAGACTGATTGACAACATAAAATATAACGTCAGGAAATGACACTCGAACTACTCAAGTGCAAAATACATCGTGTGACTGTCACCGAAGCCCGTCTCGATTATATCGGGTCTATAACTATAGACAGCCAACTGATGGAAGCCGCCGGAATTTTTCCTGGCGAACGTGTGTATATCGTAGACAATAACAACGGAGAACGTTTCGACACATATGCCATAGCCGGTGAACCCGGTTCGGGGGTTATATGTCTCAACGGAGCCGCTGCGCGAAAGGTGCAGGTGGGCGATGTCGTGATCCTCATGTGCTATGCATCTATGACCCCCGAGGAAGCACGCACACATAAACCGGTGGTCTTGTTTCCTGACACCAGTACCAATAAATTATTATAAACTCTATCCCCCCGTCACGCCAAGTGTTTGAGAATCTAAGCGAAAGACTTGAAAGAAGTTTCAAGATACTTAAAGGTGAAGGCAAAATCACCGAAATAAATGTAGCAGAAACCCTTAAAGATGTCCGCCGCGCATTGCTTGAGGCCGATGTCAATTTCAAGGTAGCCAAACAGTTTACAGACGAAGTCAAGGCCAAAGCCATGGGCATGAACGTTATCAACGCTATCAAGCCCGGAGAACTCATGGTCAAGATCGTACACGATGAGTTGGCGAGACTTATGGGCGGAGATACCGCACAGGTCAACTTATCGGGAAATCCTACCGTGATTCTCATGTCAGGCCTTCAAGGCTCAGGTAAAACAACTTTCAGTGGCAAACTGGCACGCAAGTTAAAATCCGAACAGGGAAAACGTCCTCTGCTTGTGGCTTGTGACGTATATAGGCCTGCAGCCATAGATCAGTTGAAAGTTCTTGCCGGACAAATAGACGTACCGGTCTATACCGAAGACGGAAATAAAAATCCTGTCGAGATAGCAGAAAACGCTATCCGCCATGCCAAGGCCAATCATCTTGACCTCGTGATCATAGACACCGCCGGCCGTCTCGCAGTGGACGAGCAGATGATGCAGGAAATAGCGGCAATCAAAAAAGCTGTCAAGCCACAGGAGACATTGTTTGTTGTCGATTCGATGACTGGACAAGACGCTGTCAACACAGCGAAAGAATTCAACGACCGCCTTGATTTCGACGGTGTTGTCCTGACAAAACTCGACGGAGACACCCGTGGTGGTGCGGCCTTGTCTATCCGTACAGTAGTCACCAAGCCAATCAAATTCGTCGGAACAGGCGAAAAACTTGATGCGCTCGACCTCTTCCACCCTTCGCGTATGGCCGACCGTATCCTCGGGATGGGCGACATCGTCTCTCTTGTCGAGAAAGCCCAAAACGCCTACGATGAGAAACAGGCTCGCGAACTACAGCGAAAAATAGCGAAAAACCAATTTAATTTCAACGACTTCCTCCAGCAGATCCAACAGATCAAAAAAATGGGCAATCTGAAGGAGCTCGCTTCAATGATCCCAGGTGTAGGCAAAGCGATAAAAGACATCGACATAGACGACAATGCTTTCAAAGGAATCGAAGCCATCATACGCTCTATGACCGAAGAAGAACGCCAGCATCCGGAGATATTGAACGGAAGCCGCAGAAAACGTATAGCCAAAGGATCTGGCACTGACATACAGGAGGTAAACAGACTTATAAAGCAGTTTGACGACGCACGAAAAATGATGAAAGCCGTGTCAGGAATCAAAAATCCCATGGCTATGATGCGCGGCATGAAAGGCATGCGCAGATAAAGAATCAAGCAAAAAAGAGCCAACCTTAAAAATCCATACAGCCATGACTTTAATCGACGGGAAAAAGACAGCCGAAGATATCAAACGTGAAATTGCGGCCGAGGTCGCTGAAATGGTTTCAGCCGGACAACGCCGTCCCCATCTCGCGGCCGTACTCGTAGGCCATGACGGTGGAAGCGAGACATACGTAGCCAATAAAGTAAAAGCTTGTGAGGCATGTGGTTTCAAATCTACCCTTATAAGCTACGAAAACGACGTTACGGAAGAAAAACTCCTCGATACTATCAAGGAATTGAATGAAAATCCCGATATCGACGGATTCATCGTACAACTTCCGCTCCCGCGTCACATCTCGGAACAAAAAATAATCGAGGCTATAGACTACCGCAAGGATGTCGACGGATTTCATCCCGTCAACGTAGGCCGTATGTCAATCGGCCTCCCCTGCTTTGTTTCGGCAACCCCGTCGGGCATCATGGAACTGTTGAAACGCTATGGAGTGAAAACAAGCGGAGCCAAATGTGTCGTTCTCGGACGCAGCAACATCGTCGGCAAACCTGTAGCGACTCTAATGATGCAAAAAGCCGAACCCGGAAACGCCACAGTCACAGTGCTCCACAGCGCGTCGACAAACATCAAAGAAGCTTGTGCCGAAGCTGACATAATAATCGCTGCGCTCGGACGTCCAGGCTTCGTCACTGCCGACATGGTCAAACCCGGGGCTACAATCATTGATGTAGGAACCACCCGCGTACCGGATCCGTCACGCAAAAGCGGATTCCGTCTGAGTGGCGACGTCGATTTTGAAAACGTAGCTGAAAAATGTTCGTTCATAACACCTGTGCCCGGTGGCGTTGGTCCGATGACAATCTGCTCACTTATGCGCAATACGCTTCTTGCCGCAAAAAAAGAAATTTACGTATAAGCTCAGATTTACGTTACGGCCATGAGCATGGTGTCGGTATTTCTTTCTCTCCTCTCTCTGCTTATCCCCAAAGATAATGCAGAACTTGTGTTTGCAGGCGATGCCATGCAACATCAACGGCAGATTGACGCTGCGCTCAGGCCGGACGGATCGCTTGATTACGAAAAATACTTTGAGGCGGTAAACCCGTATATTTCATCTGCGGATTTTGCCGTGGTCAATCTTGAAACACCGCTCGGTGGGGCTCCGTATTCAGGCTACCCAATGTTCTGCGCCCATGACAACTATCTGAAGGCGATAAAAAATGCCGGATTTGACCTCGTGCTTTCGGCAAACAACCATATTCTTGACAGACGCGACCGAGGAGTCAGACGCACGATAAAGGTTTTCGAGGAAAACGATATCCCATATATAGGAGTATACCGCAACCTGGCGCACAGAGATTCTGTATTGCCTATGATACACGACATTAACGGTTTCAAAGTCGCCTTCCTGAATTATACGTACGGCACAAACGGCATCAGCAAAAAATCCGATATAGAGATAGACTATATCAACCGCTCCCTAATGGCTTCCGACATAAAGAAAGCCCGTGAACACGGTGCGGAAATAATAGCGGCATGCATCCATTGGGGCGACGAATACAAACTCCTTCCGAATGCATCACAAAAAAGCCTCGCAAAATATCTCGGAGATCTGGGGGTCGAACTGATCATAGGCGGCCATCCACATGTCATTCAACCAATGGAACTGAAAATCAATGCCACGACAGGACGGCCATGTTTCACTGTATATTCCCTTGGCAATTTTATTTCCGCAATGCGCACGACCGATACCCGCGGTGGAGCGATGGCTCGCGTGACGCTTGCACGGGACATACTCGGACGCGCATACGTAAAAGAAGCCACCTATAGGCTCATATTCACGGAACCGGCCATAAAATCAGGAGATAACTTCAAGATTCTACCGGCCGAAAGTGACAGTCTTCATCCATCTATGGAAAAAGCCCGTGAAGCGTTCATTCGAAATGCCACCGGAATATTCGACAGTCATAACGTGAATGTCCCTCGAGACAAAGCTCCTATATAAACCTGACTGCCATTTTTGCAGTGATTTTAACAGAATTTGTCAGTTTTTCATTCTGGCATTCGCTTTGCTGTGTTGTTATAATGTGTAGGTGATTCTTACCTCACAATGACAATATCAAATTATTAAAATCATATACGACATGCAAAAAGGACAGATCGGGGTTACCACCGAGAATATATTTCCGGTAATAAAAAAATTCCTCTATTCCGACCATGAAATCTTTTTACGCGAATTGGTTTCAAACGCTATCGATGCAACTCAAAAACTGAAGACTCTTTCTTCGTTCGGTGAGTTCAAAGGTGAACTCGGAGAAATGAATGTGAAAGTCAGCATCGATAAAGAAAAAGGCACACTTACAGTCAGCGACCGTGGTATAGGAATGACAGCTGATGATATTGAGAAATACATCAACCAGATCGCATTCTCAGGAGCTGAAGAATTCCTAAATAAATATAAGGACAACGCCAACGCTATCATAGGCCATTTCGGACTCGGATTCTATTCAGCGTTCATGGTGGCAAAAAAAGTTGAAATACGGTCGCTCAGTTATAAAGCCGGTTCTGAAGGGGTGCGTTGGGAATGCGACGGCAGTCCTGAGTACAGCATGGAAACAGTCGAAAAGACTGACCGCGGCACGGACATAATACTCTATATTGACGAGGATAACAAAGAATTTCTCGAGCAACCACGTGTCGACAGCCTGTTGAAAAAATATTGCCGTTTCCTTCCCGTTCCTGTCATTTCCGGAAAAATACAGGAATGGAAAGACGGCAAATATGTCGATACAGAGAAAGATAAAGTCATAAACGATACGGAACCTATATGGACTAAAAAACCGTCCGAACTCTCCGACGATGACTATCGTAAATTCTATCGAGAGCTTTATCCCGGGCAGGAAGAGCCTCTGTTCTGGATACATCTCAACGTTGATTATCCCTTTACTCTGACCGGCATACTATTTTTCCCGAAAATAAAAAGCAACCTTGAGATACGCAAAGACCGTATACAGCTTTATTGCAATCAGGTGTTCGTGACAGATTCGGTTGAAGGAGTCGTGCCTGAATTCATGATGCTGCTACAAGGGGTTATAGACTCTCCAGACATCCCCCTCAATGTATCTCGCTCATATCTCCAAAGCGACACAGCGGTCAAAAAGATATCAGGCTACATCACAAAGAAAGTGGCGTCACGCCTTGATGACCTCTTCAAGGAAAACCGCAACGATTTCGAACAGAAATGGGAAGACATCAAGATTTTCATCGAATACGGTATGCTCACCGACGAAAAGTTCTGTGACGCTGCGATGAAATTCACACTGATGCTCGACACCGAGAAAAAATATTTCACACTTGAAGAGTACAAGACTCTTGTAGAATCCTCCCAGACAGACAAAGACGGCAACATAGTCTACATCTATGCCACTGACCCTATCGCCCAATTCAATTACATACATACCGCTAACGAAAAGGGCTACAACGTACTCCTTATGGACGGACAGCTTGACGGTCATTTCATATCCATGCTTGAAAGCAAACTTGAAAAGACAAGATTTGTCCGCGTCGACAGCGACGTTGCCGAAAATCTAATACCGAAAGAGGACAAAAAAGACAGCGGACTGACCCAAGAACAGATCTCCATGCTCACAAGCCTTTTTCATTCACAGCTCCCCAAGGTTGAAAAATCGGATTTCCTCGTATCGTTCGAATCTCTCGACCCGACAGCCAACCCTATCCTCATAACACAAAACGAGTATATGCGTCGAATGAAAGATATGGCAGCAACACAAGCGGGCATGAGTTTTTATGCTGAATTGCCTGACAGCTACAATTTGATTGTCAACACATCCCAGCCGATTATCGTGAAAATTCTTGAAGAAACAGAAAAAGCGCTCGGTGAAAAATTAGCTCCTATGACAGCGACCATCGATGCTGACAACGCAAGATTGGCAACTCTAAAAACAGAGATCAAAGACAATACTCCGACCGACGAACAAAAAGCCGAGGAAAAAAGTCTGATGGATAAGGTTGAAGCAACGCGTAAGGAAAAGGATGAAGTAATCAGTAGATATGCAGAGGAAAAACCGGTCGTAAAGCAGGTTATAGACCTTGCGCTTCTCGCAAACGGCCTCCTTCGCGGACGCGATCTAAGCGAATTTATCAACCGCTCTGTCGCAATGCTTTAGCCCGGATAAAAATAGGATAGATTATTATTTAATCACCGTTATCATACAAAAAACTGTGTCGTAAACGATTTTGATTACGACACAGTTTTTGTATCCTTTTCTATCGGCCACTTCATGAACTCAATATTTCTGTTATTATCTATTTTCAACGGTTTGAGAAATAAACATTTAACTGAATATTTTGATATACAGCGGCAACGAGTTAGCAACCGTGCTATTTTCAGCGATTTGCGATGCTATGCTGTCAAATAACTCTTTCAAATAAATAAGTAGCCAAAGTCTTTAATTTGGCAAATAGTTCGACTGTTCTTATTTAAATATCTGTATTGTATAAATAGACATTTGGAATGAATCAGTTTGTTACCCTATAGCCCGTCAAAGATTTACTATCCGTTCAACTCCAACATCGTGAACGAACTGTTCATCATGACTGACAACAAGCAATGTCCCTTTATAAATCTTCAATGTATCCGCCAATATATCCATACTTGATATGTCAATATTATTGGTCGGCTCATCTGCGATAATTATATCAGGGGCATTTTCAGAAATAAGCAAACAGCATAAAGTCAATTTCATCCTCTCGCCCCCACTGAGACTTCCACACTTTTTGTCCCATGTTGAAGCTGTAAACAGGAAACGATTCAAAAGCATTTTCAGTTCATGCTCAGGCTTTTTGGGGTTGCAGGCTTCCAATAAGCCATATACCGTTTGTTCATCATCTATACATGAATACTCCTGATCAAGGTATAAGACATTCAATGGATTATTTCGCCACAATTCGCCATCCGTAGGCTGCAATACTCCGGCAATCAGTTTGAGCAGAGTGCTTTTGCCGCTTCCGTTACAGCCTTGAAGCCAGATACGATCACCACTGTAAATGGATAAATTCAAAGGCTGATGTTTCCACATAGTATTTCGGTCGGCATACTTGAATGTCACATTTGTTGCTTCAACCAATCGTTTTCCATTGTGTAATACAGAACTACCGATATCGATTTTCATTGTTGTACATTCGGATATGGATGCCCGTATTTCACGCAACTCCTGATTCATACATTGCAGTTTTTCATACTGCACCTTGTTCAGACGGGAGGTTGACGCCTCCGACCTATTGCGCAAAAGCCCCATAGCGATGCGAGGTGCACATTGCTTTGCGCTCTGTTTTTCACCCCGCGAAGCGTGCTTATGCTGCCGTTCCATCGTTTTCTGTGCCAATTTCTTGGCTTTATCCAACTCTTTCTGTTTGTTTTGTAAACGAGATACTTTAGCCGCAGTCTCCACATTGACAACATCTTTATACTCCTTATAGCTCATAGGATAGAATTGCATACCCATAGGAGACATCTCATAGATAGCAGACAACATATTCAACAGTGTTCTGTCATGACTGACGATGATTGTAGTGCTGCTTGTCAGATGAATATAATCATATAACAAGGTCCGTCCTTTTGTATCCAAATGGTTGGTCGGCTCGTCCATCAAGACAATAGCTGGATTATAAATATTCAGTCCTGTTAAAAACACCTTTGTTTTTTCTCCACCGCTAAGGGAGTTCATCATCATATCTGGATATATATAATCAATATTCCATCGGGAAAAAGCTTCAGATATACGCTCCTGAATGTCCCATTCATCATCAAGAATCGTAAAATCTTCCTCAGTTCCGTGGCCATCCAAAATGACCGAAAGAGCTTGTAGTTTAGCAGATACTCCTAATGCTTCGCCAACAGTCTTGTTATTAAACTGACCGAAATGTTGCGGTATCATATAAGGAGCATAATCGAATGAAACTTTACCTGTTGCAGGGACAATCAGACCTGCCAATATTTTCAAAAGAGTTGATTTGCCGATACCATTATTTCCCACAATGGCACATTTATCTCCCGAAGATATGGAGAAACTTATATTTTGGAATAGAATGTCTTTATTTGGATGTATATAAGACAAGCCTTGAACTTGTAAGCTCATAATTATTTGCAAGTGTTCAGAATGTAAAAAGAAAATAACAAAAGCAACAAAACAGACTATACACCGAACATAAATTTGCTCGTTCTAAATTATCGAAACGTGTATAGCTTTCTCTTTTTTTACATGGTTGCAAATAATTTTGTGCGAAGGTAATGTTTTTATTCGATAACGCAAAATAGTAGTTCCTGCAATATCCGTCCCGTCCACCGCAAAGCAGCTCATCAAAGGATGGTTGCCGTTGGGCTTCTCGCTGTCTTTCTTTACGTAGAGTATCATCTTCAATAATCCCGAATCAAATTGTTAAGACAATTTTAATATCACGGGAACAAATCCTGCCCATACCATACATTATATTTGCAAAAATCAAAATATAATAAATACCATGGGGACTTCAATAATTATCACTCCACGTGTCATTGACACCATCAATTCGCTTTCAGACACCGACCGCACCACTATCAGCAACGCTCTAAGCATGGAGTTTATCCTGGGACAGAACCCGGAATACACTCTCACTCCAATGCAAAACATAATATATTCGGTAATACGTTTTTACGTAACACAAGACACCAAACGCCATCTTGCAATCAACAAAACGACATGTTGACAGCAAAGATACGCATATCATCTCAACGATGGAGAAACACGGGAGCGGATTCGACCGACAATCCCGTCAGAGATGTGACCGCATACGAAAAACCGCTCTCAGGCACATTCGTCTGCCTGTCATAGCAGACACGGAAAATGTATTCGGATTTTATACCGTCACCATTGTCCTCCATAATATCCTCTAGCGGCATTCCAGACGGGAATACATAGACAACATAACGCATCCCCCTCGTATCGCTATTGCCCGAAGACGACTTCCAATGAAGTCTTCCTCTGTTATATACGAGGCCGGACGGAGGATACACGATCTCCCCCTTTGTCCTCGGTTTGACTTCCGGAGTAATGCATTTACCCTTGAAACGTGTACCTGACAATTCCGGAGATAATTTATGAAAATGTTTGGCGCTATAAAACACAGATCCTTGATCTCCGTCAATACTGTTGGCCCTGTTGCAATCAACTTGCGACAGAAGCTCCGCACGTACTTCGTCCGTATTCCGCTTGTCAAGAGCGGCAAGAGTCACGCTTGAATAAAAATGACAACCGTAAAAGTTCGCAGCCTCACTCCACCATAAAGAAAGAGGCCCGTAGGGTGCGGTAGGATGGTCTGACGTCCAATAAATCTGAGGTGATATAAAATCCACTGTTCGCTGGTAAAGCCATCCGAGCGGATCGGAATAAATCTCGTCATACTGCCAATCGTCAGCTTTAACGCCACATGCTTCCATCCCCCATTTAATGGCCGATGTCTCGAGCTTACCGGCCACTCCTGCCGGTGAAATGCCAAAGCGGATATCCGGACGGATCTCACAGACCATGGCGTATACGTCGGCCACAGTTTTATGGACATTCGCCCTTCTCCAATCACCAAAACTCATCCAAGATGCCTCCTTTTGCCAGAGAGTGTAGTCTCCAGCCCCCTCGTCTTCAGGGATCTTGTTCGGATAGAAATAATCATCAAACACAAGGCCATCTACATCATAAGAGTCTATTATTTCACGACATACATCAACTATATGTCGCCTGACATCTTCAGACCCGGGATTAAATACAGTGTACTTTCCGTAACTCAACAACCATCCCTTGTTTTTCCATTCCCTATCTTGAACGCAGTCATATTCCGATCCAGAACTCCAGCGAAACGGATTGACCCATGCGTAGCATTCAAGCCCGCGCCGATGGCACTCCTCAACCGCAAAAGCAAGGGGGTCCCAACCGGGAGAGACACCACGTTTACCCGACAGGGCAGCGGACCAAGGCTCAAGACTCGACTCATACATGGCATCTGCCATTCCTCGCACCTGAAAAAACACCGATGTAAGGTTAGCTGACTCACAGCAATCGAGCAGCGTACGCAATTCGTCCATCTGCCGTTGGCGTATCTTTTGTCCGTCACCACTGACCGAGGGCCAATCTATCCCCCATACAGTCGCAAGCCACACCCCACGCATCTCGCGTTTGGAAGAAAATCCCTGAGGACATACGACTAAAAATGAAAATACCGTTATGAAAAAAAACAGCGATCCGCGTGTGGTCAATCTCATGAAGCAAATAATCTGTTGTGCGTTTCGGAATGCAAAATTAATTGTTTTTTCTAAAAATTATATCCGATTCATGGATTATAGCGGAAAAATAACTAATTTTGCAAGTTGAAAACCATTCTCACCCTCAGACCACAAAAATATCGTGATCAAAAATATGCGAAAATACCTCGTCATGCTTGCAGCGTCAATGCTTCTCGCCTCTTGCGGAGAATATCAACGCGTGCTCAAAAGCCATGATCCAGATTATAGGCTCGACTATGCCAAACGCGCATTCGAGCAGAAAAAATACACCCAGGCAGCCACCGTACTTGAAGACATCGTAACGCAATTCAAAGGCTCGGAAAAAGCCGAAGATTCACTCTATCTTCTCGCCTTGTCGAACTACGAAAACAAAGATTACCAAACCTCAGGATCTTTCTTCAAGACATATTACACACGCTATCCGAAAGGGAAATATACCGAACTCGCTCGCTTTTATGCCGGATACGGATATTACCTTGATTCGCCTGAGCCACAGCTCGACCAATCCGGAACGATCACCGCGATCGAGGAACTTCAGGCATTTCTTGACTACTACCCCAAAAGCGACAAGGTATCCATAGCCCAAAACGCCATCTTCGAACTTCAAGACAAACTGACGCTCAAACAACTTGAGAACGCCCAACTTTACTATAACCTTGGGCCATATATGGGCAACAACTACGAAAGCGCGGTAATCGTAGCCCGAAACGCGATCAAAGATTACCCGTATTCGAAATATAAAGAAGACCTCGAGCTCCTGATATTAAAAGCGCGATATCAAGAAGCAAGAGAAAGTATCGACGAGAAAAAGCCCGACCGTTTCCGGGAAGTTATCGACGAATACTACTCATACATAAACAACTACCCCGACACTCCCAACCGCGAGGAAGCTGACAACATTTTCAAGATAGCCCAGCGCTATGTAAAGAACTAACGCAAGGGTGACGGCAATCACCTCCACAGACAAAACAACACTTATAACAATAAGAGACATAATGGACTACAAGAAGACCAACGCACCTCTCAACACCCAGACACGCGACCTGATTTCGATGAGCGAAGATACCGGTAACGTCTATGAGACCGTATGCATCATAGCGAAACGCTCAAACCAGATCGCAGGGGAAATGAAACATGATCTCGAAAAGAAACTTCAGGAGTTCGCATCACTCAGCGACAACCTCGAAGAAATATCCGAGAACCGCGAGCAGATAGAAATTTCCCGTTTCTACGAGCGCCTGCCAAAGCCCACACTTATCGCCACCCAAGAATACATCGACCACAAAATCCATTTCCGCAATCCATCCAAGGACAATATAAACCTTGACTAAGGGTCTCTGTGCCACCAACAATCAATAATCGAGACCAAAACTCCAACCGGATTTGGAATTGTTAAAATATTTTTCTACCTTTGTGCGCTCATTAGAGCAAAATATATTATTTTAATCACTTTAAACATCTGTATCAATGCACTTGAATTCTGATGAAAAAGTAGAAATCTTTGAGAAATACGGTAAGGGCAAGACTGACACTGGCTCACCTGAAGCACAGATTGCATTATTCTCTGTCCGTATCGCTCATTTGACCGAACATCTCCGGTCAAATCATAAAGATTATACGACCGCACGTGCCCTTAAGGCATTGGTAGGTAAGCGTCGTCGCCTGTTGGATTATCTTATCCGCAAAGACATCAACCGCTACCGTGCCATCATCGCCCAAAAAGAGCTCGGTATCAGAAAGTAAATTCCAGTCAAGGATTTTTACTTGAAGATCACAAAAACGACCCCGGTGTTTTAATACCGAGGTCGTTTTCATATATACCATGTGGTTATCCATCATAAACCGGCATGACATACCAATCATCGCATTTAGGATTTTTGAGAAAATTTAGCCACAACCAACAAAAATAAGCGTCATTTTTTATTTCGATTACTGAGCAAAATTCACTACCTTTGCACTTTCAAAAAGCCAATCATATATAAGAATTTTTATTAGGCATGTCTGACAACAAACGAATCAAGACCGCTCTCATTTCAGTGTTTTACAAGGACGGACTGGAAGAAATTCTGTCGCTGCTCCACTCTGACGGTGTTAAATTCCTGTCAACCGGTGGCACCCGCTCTTTTATTGAAAGCCTCGGCTATGAATGCGAGGCTGTGGAAGACCTCACAGGCTACCCGTCTATACTTGGCGGAAGAGTCAAGACTCTCCATCCGAAAGTTTTCGGAGGCATACTCAATCGCCGCGACAATGACGGAGACCGCGATCAGATTGCCCAATACGAAATACCGGAGATAGACCTTGTCATCGTCGACCTCTACCCATTCCGCGCAACAGTAGCGTCCGGTGCGTCAGAAGCCGATATAATCGAAAAGATCGACATAGGCGGAATATCTCTGATACGCGCTGCCGCGAAAAATTACAACGATGTCATAATCGTCGCTTCCAAAAGCCAGTACAAGCCTCTCGCTGAAATGTTGAAGCGCAACGGCAAAGCGGAATCATCACTTGATGAACGCTGTTGGTTCGCATCGCAGGCTTTCGCTGTTTCATCTGGTTATGACACTGACATATTCAATTATTTCGCATCTACAGCGACCGAATCGCCAATCGAAAAACAAGACGCTCTCCGTATAGCCCTTGACGACTCCAAAGCGATGCGCTATGGCGAGAATCCACATCAGGAAGGCACATTTTTCGGGGACTTCAGCTCCATGTTCGATCAACTTCACGGCAAAGAAATATCTTACAACAATCTGCTTGACATAGACGCTGCAGTCAATTTAATCTCAGAATTCAATGAGCCGACATTCGCTGTGCTGAAACACAACAACGCTTGCGGTCTCGCCAGCCGTCCATCCATAGCGGAAGCATGGAAAGACGCACTTGCAGGAGATCCCGTCAGCGCATTCGGAGGAGTGCTTATAACAAACGGAACCGTAGATGAGTCAGCTGCCGAAGAGATAAACAAAATATTCTTCGAAGTCATCATCGCTCCGGCCTACAGCGACAGGGCGCTTGAAATACTTAAACAGAAGAAAAACCGTATCATTCTCGTCATAAAGAAAAATCTTGACACGAAACGCCAATTCCGTTCCATATTGAACGGGGCACTCGTACAAGGCCGTGACTTGAAAACAGAAACCATATCCGATTTAAAACAAGCGACAGAAAAAGCAGTGACATCCGAACAAGCCGAAGACCTGCTATTCGCAAACAAGATCGTGAAAAACTCAAAAAGCAACGCGATCGTACTTGCCAAAGGCCGTATGCTACTCGCCAGCGGAGTCGGACAGACATCGCGTGTCGACGCATTGAAACAAGCCATTGAAAAAGCCCGCTCATTCGGATTCGATCTCAACGGAGCCGTCATGGCATCCGACGCGTTCTTCCCCTTCCCTGACTGCGTCGAAATCGCAGACGAAGCAGGCATAACTGCAGTCATACATCCCGGAGGTTCAATCCGCGATCAAGAAAGCGTAGATTACTGCAACGCCCACGGAATGTCAATGGTAACCACCGGATTCCGTCACTTCAAACACTAACCATAAAAATGGTACATACATAAAATGGGATTATTTTCATTCACCAAAGAAATCGCGATTGACCTCGGTACGGCCAACACGATTATCATACACAATGACAAGATCGTCATTGACGAGCCTTCGATCGTAGCCCTTGAAAAGCGCACTGGCAAACTCATCGCTGTCGGACGTGAGGCCAAATTGATGCAAGGCAAAGAAAACGACGGCATAGAAACAATCCGGCCTCTGCGCAAGGGTGTCATAGCCAACTTCAACGCAGCCGAGATGATGATCCGCGGATTGATCAAAAAAGCCAGTTCCAAAAGCAACTGGTTCTCTCCTTCAATGAAAATGGTCGTAGGAATTCCATCCGGATCTACCGAAGTCGAGATTCGCGCCGTACGCGACTCATCGGAACACGCAGGCGGACGTGACGTATATATGATATACGAACCCATGGCTGCCGCGCTCGGTATCGGCATAGATGTACTTGCACCTCAAGGCAACATGATTGTCGATATAGGCGGTGGTACGACAGAAATAGCCGTGATATCACTCGGTGGCATAGTTTCAAACAAGAGCATACAAGTGGCGGGTGATGACCTTACGGACGACATCATGGAACACATGAGCCGCGTCCACAATGTCAAAGTAGGCGAACGTACAGCCGAACAGATCAAAATCCATGTCGGCTCAGCTCTAACCGAGCTTGACAATCCTCCGGAAGACTTTATCGTCCATGGCCCAAATAAAATGACGGCTCTCCCGATGGAAGTTCCGGTAAGCTATCAAGAGATATCGCATTGCATCGAAAAATCAATCTCACGTATAGAAGCAGCCGTCCTACAGGCACTCGACGAGACCCCTCCAGAACTGTACTCCGATATTGTAATGAACGGAATATTCCTCGCAGGAGGCGGTGCAATGTTGCGCGGTCTTGACAAGCGTTTGACTGACAAGATAGGCATCCAATTCCATATAGCGGAAGATCCTCTTCTCGCTGTCGCAAAAGGCACAGGCGTGGCTTTGAAAAACATCGAAACTTTCTCATTCTTGATCCGCTGATATTTACGGACACAAGATCTATTAAAATTGTGTCAAAACCGGATATAGGGCTAATGCTATAACGGCAATCATTCATGACAAGTCTATATATCCCAAAATATAGCTTTCCTCTGACCGATAAAATCCGGTCATATATCCGGTTTTGACGCGACACTATCTGCGGATTACACATATATCCCCGGACAAACCGGTCGACTTTTTCAAATCAATCTTCAAAAGCATAATCAAAAAAGTTGAGCGAGCTACTAAAGTTTTTCGTCAAGTACAGCTCATGGTTTCTGTTTGCCATATATCTGGTGGCCGGATTTGCGTTGCTGTTCACTCGCAATCCGTTTCAGCATCATGTCTATCTTTCATCGGCCAACGTTGTTTCCTCAGGAGTATACCGGGCGACAAACAGCGTTACGTCTTATTTTTCGCTTCGCGACATAAACGAAGATCTCCAGCGTCGTAATTCAGATCTTGAGCTTGAGATATACAAGCTAAAAAATGTCATACGTGACTATCAACAACAACTGTATGCGGACACAATGACCGTCGATTCGGCATTGTCACGCTACAATTTTCTCATAGCCCATGTGATAAATAACTCCATAAACCGCTCGCATAATTATATCACCATAGAGAAAGGGCGTCTTGACGGGGTCGAACCAGAGATGGGTGTAATCGACCAGAACGGAATCGTTGGTATAGTCAATATCGTAGGAGATCACACGGCACGCCTGATTTCAGTACTCAACCCCTACCTTCGGCTCTCCTGCAAAGTCAAGGGAGAGGAGCAAGTGGGATCTTTGGTATGGGACGGTCGCGATCCGGGCGAGGCAATACTCGAGGAGTTACCTAAACACGCCAAATTCATAAAAGGCGACACGATCGTGACAAGCGGATATTCCTCGGTATTTCCCGAAGGAGTTCCTGTCGGAACCATTATTTCAGGCTCACGCGACCGAGAGGACAATTTTTATACACTACGTATTAAGCTGTTTACCGATTTTTCCACCCTATCGACCGTGAGAGTGATACGCGACAACATGAAAGACGAACTCGCGACAGTCGAAAAAGAATTCGAGGTAAAAAACGTAAACTGATCCGTATGTCACCGTACAACAACATCATGCAACAAACAATACAGAGATGAGCAAGGCGGTCATTCAGTTCATTATCTTAGGAGTCGCACTTATTCTGACACAGGTTGTAGTTTTTAATCACATCTGTCTTTTCAACGTGGCCGTGCCTATGGTGTTCATCTATATGCTGGTGCGCCTTCCGATCACACTTTCGGTCAACCATGTGCTTACAATCGGATTTTTTCTCGGTTTTGTCGTAGATATATTTTCCGATACATACGGAATGAACACTCTTGCCTGTACGATAGAGGCCATGATGCGAAAACCGATACTCCGCCTCTATGTCCCGCGAGAGGAAGACATGACACGTCCCGAACCGTCAATGCAGTCATTGGGAACAGCGACATATCTGAAATATCTCCTCACAATGACTTTCCTATATTGTTCCCTTATATTCATAATCGAAGCATTCACATTCTTCAATCCCGTCCGTCTATTGCTACGTATAGTATTCAGTACGATTCTATCCATGGCTCTGATGATAGGTATTGACAGTTTCATGACACCGAAAAGTGAGAAAAGACTATAATCTCGAGAAACGACGGTACGTGATCGGCGGTTTCATAGTGATTATCGCCTTGATTTATATAGTCCGGCTTTTCAGCCTACAGGTTCTCGACTCCAAATACAAAGAATATGCCGACTCCAACGCGTTTCTTCGCAAGGCTGTCTATCCGTCACGCGGTATAATATATGACCGTGAAGGACGGCTTGTGGTTTACAACCAACCGGCCTACGATGTAATGGTGATCCCTCGTGACGTCAAGCAATTCGATACGGTTGACTTCTGCCGGACACTGAACATCACGCCCGAAGATCTTCGGAAACGCTTTGTCGATATGAAAGACAGACGTCGCAATCCAGGTTACTCATCTTATTCTCCCCAACGGCTGTTGACGCACCTTACTGCTGAAGAGTACGGACGTCTTCAGGAAAAACTCTACCGTTTCCCCGGTTTCTATATCCAGAAAAGAATATTGCGCGAATACAATTACCGGAGCGCGGCTAACGTATTGGGCAACATTCGGGAAGTCGCCCAGAAAGATATTGACAAAGACGCTTATTATATGCCGGGAGACTATATTGGCGATATCGGCATCGAACACACCTACGAGCGGTTTCTACGAGGGAAAAAGGGAGCGGAAGTATTGATGCGAGACGCTCTCGGCAGAATACAAGGACGATACGAGGAAGGCGCTCTTGACCGTGACGCTGTAGCCGGCAAGAATATAAAGCTGTCGCTCGACATAGAGTTGCAACAATACGCTGAATCATTGATGATGAATAAGAAAGGTGCTGTCGTGGCTATAGAACCGTCGACAGGAGAAGTCCTATGTCTTGTATCATCACCAAGCTACGATCCCAGACTTCTTGTCGGTCGCGAACGCGGCAACAATTATAACGAGATGATGAGAGATCCGGACAAACCTTTGTTTAACCGCGCAATCCAGGCCACGTATCCTCCAGGCTCGACGTTCAAACCGACACAAGGACTTATATTGCTTGAGGAAGGAATAATCACGACAGGGACGATGTTTCCATGTGCACATGGTTTTATATCAGGTGGTTTGCGCGTAGGTTGCCACGGACATGGCTCGCCTTTACCTCTAAAACCTGCGCTACAGACATCCTGCAACGCTTATTTTTGTTGGGGATTCAAAGCTATGGTGGATAAGCGGAGCAAGTACGGTTCGTCGGCCAATGCATTCGATATCTGGAAAAAACACATGGTATCCATGGGCTACGGCTATAAACTCGGGATAGATCTGCCGGGAGAATACAGGGGATTCATTCCCAACGTAGAATTCTATAATAAATGGTACGGTGCAGGTCATTGGAGCGCAAACACGATTATTTCTATTTCTATCGGGCAGGGTGAAATACTTGCCACCCCACTCCAGATAGCCAACCTGTGTGCGACGATAGCAAACAGGGGACATTACATAACGCCACATGTCGTAAAAGAGATACAGGATACTGTTGTACCAAAAGAATATATCGAGACACATACGCCAACTGTGGCTTCACATTGGTATAACGATATAGCGGAAGGTATGCGGATGGCTGTCACCGGAGGCACATGCAGATTAGCGAATCTTGCCGATATCGAGGTTTGCGGCAAAACAGGAACGGCCCAGAATCCACACGGACGCGACCACTCGGCATTCATGGGATTCGCGCCATACCACGATCCAAAGATAGCGATAGCGGTATACGTGGAAAACGCTGGGTTCGGTGCGACATTCGGTGTGCCTATCGGCTCGTTGGTCATGGAACGATATCTGCGCGGGCACATACCTCCCGAAAGAAAATATCTTGAAGAAAGAATGTTGCAATCAAACACCATTCAATTCGCAGGAACAAAGAAGCATTAGTTATAAAATTATATCAAGGTGCAGAACGAGAAAGGCAGCACAGTATTGAAACATGTGGACTGGTTCACAGTCATCCTTTATATTATCCTGGTTATGGCCGGGATGGTCAGCATTTATGCCGCGAGTTATGATTTTGACCATGCCAATATGCTGAGTTTCGCAGAATTTTCCGGCAAACAATTCAGATGGATAGGTCTTTCGCTTCTTTTAGGACTTGTCTTATTGCTTATCGATGTCAGGGTTTACGAAAATTATGCTTACGTCATTTACGGAAGTGTATTATTTTTGCTTTTAATAACTATATTCATCGCACCTGACATCAAGGGTTCACGCTCCTGGCTTGTGATAGGGCCTATGAGTCTTCAACCGGCTGAATTCGGGAAATTCGCTACAGCGTTATGTCTCGCCAAATTATTTTCAAGCTATAATTTCGTTCTCAACGCTTCCAGAAAAAACTATATGCTCGCGTTGATGGTAATTTTCTTACCTGTGGTTCTCATTTTGGCTCAAAAGGAGACAGGCTCGGCACTTGTATATCTGTCGTTGTTCTTTGTCCTATACAGAGAAGGCATGAGTGGCCTCGTTTTGCTTGCGGCTCTTTGTGCGGTTACTTTTTTCGTCGTAGCGGTAAAATTTACCGGCTCTCTCCTATTAGGCATTCCATCGGGCCAGGCGGCCGTATTTATCATGATCATGGTGCTTATAGTAGCCATGCTTGCTATCTATTGTAAAGATTTTGTCGCTGCCCGCAATGTTTTTCTTTGGTTTGTCGTATCCGGTGCGATCGCCACTATTCTTGAAATCTGCGGGATCACGATACCGGGAACCATATTTTTTATTTCCATAATAACGGTCTCTCTCGTATACTGTACGTTGCTGATGTTCAAAAGCCCCGCCCGTAAACTACTAATCACAGTCGGCACAGCGGCGGCAGCGGTGGTGTTCTTGTTTTCTGTCAACTATGCTTTCACGTCCATTCTTCAACCCCACCAACAAATGCGTATCAAAGTTGCGCTCGGAATGGAGGAGGATTTGCGTGGAGCCGGTTACAACGTTAACCAATCAAAGATTGCGATCGGGTCTGGCGGCCTTTTCGGGAAGGGATTTCTCAATGGGACTCAAACAAAACTGAAATATGTTCCGGAACAACATACAGACTTCATATTCTGTACCGTAGGCGAGGAAGAGGGTCTCGTAGGATCTGCGACTGTAATATTACTGTTTCTTATACTTATACTCCGTATCATAACTATAGCTGAACGACAGCCAACTGTGTTCGGACGTGTGTACGCCTATTGTGTGGCAAGCTATCTGATATTTCATATCTCCATCAATATCGGAATGGTCATAGGTTTATGTCCGGTGATCGGCATACCTCTGCCATTTTTCAGTTACGGAGGGTCATCCCTATGGGGATTCACATTCCTCCTTTTTATACTATTAAGAATAGACGCATCAAGAAGAGAACGGTCATTCTGATAAAACCAAAGCCACCACTACCCTACGAGACTTTTACCGATAAATTTACTATAGAGGTTGTTTAACTTTTGCGATTAATCAACCTCTATAGTAAATTACGGGCAAAAAAATGACAAGCATAAAGGTGAAATTCCGTTCATCATCCACTGACGGAAAAGAAGGAAAACTCTACCTGCAAATCATACACGGCCGCAAGGTGCGCCAAATACAGACCGAACACAGAATATCCAAGTCCGAATGGGACGAACGCAAAGGTAACATCAAGATTGTACGGCACGATCAAAGAGCAAAAAGGCTCACCGAAATAAATGAATCCATATCATTTGAAAAAGAACGCGCCTTATGGATCGCAAACAGACTCGGCACACGATTTCCCGATTATACCGCTGACGACCTCGTAGCCGAGTATCACACATATATCTCACGATTTTCAATTTTCAATTTCATGAGCAATGAAATAAGCGATATGGTAAAACGCGGTAAAATCGGGACGGCAGGTTCATATAAATCGGCACTCAACAGTTTCATAAAGTTCATAAACGACAGAAATTTCGTTATCGACAATCTGTGTCCAACAACGATCTCAGACTATGAAGCTTATCTAAAGTCAAAACATCTTGTACCTAACACAACTTCGTTTTACATGAGAATCATGAGAGCCATTTATAACCGGGCAGGTGAATGTGGTGCACTGATAGCACACCGCAATCTTTTCAAAAACGTCTACACTGGTATTGACAAGACTCTCAAACGAGCTATCCCGATCAATTCGTTGCAACGAATAAAAAATATGGATCTGTCTTATTCTCCATCACTTGATTTTGCACGAGACATGTTTATGCTCAGTTTTTTCACCCGCGGAATGAGTTTCATCGACATGGCTTTTACGCTTAAAAGCGATCTTCAGAACGGTTATCTGACTTATAGGCGACACAAAACAGGCCAGACTATCACTCTAAAATGGACTAATGAAATGCAATTGATCATAGACAAATATCCAATCAATACGACTGACTATCTTTTCCCTATAATCCGTAATCCACGCTCAAATCCTCGTTATGCCTACCGTAACGCGGCATACAAGATAAACCGCGATCTCAAAAAAGTGGCGTCTCTTGCCGGGATGAGTACTCATTTGACTCTTTATTGCGCCCGCCATTCATGGGCAACAGCCGCCCAGACAAACGGTATACCTATGAACATTATAAGTCAGGGCATGGGGCATGGTTCAGAATCGACAACACGAATATATCTCGCTTCCATAGAGACGTCATCTGTTGACAGAGCGAACTATATGATCCTTAATAGTTTGGAAAATCAAATATCCGAAAGCCAGTAAACAGAGACTTACCATACATGATATTGCAGTATCGCGACTATAGGGCACGGAAGAGTTCCTACGGTCGCGATTTTTATAGACTCTCATTTCAGTTCATCAATGTGCCCGCGAATTTATCTGTTATAATTGTCATGTTTGAAGGTCATACGATTTGGATAATAAGTCCAAGGCTGTTAACTTTGCATTAATTTTACGTCCATATATCTATCCTACAAAAATTTCATCATGTTAATCATCGGCATAGCAGGAGGTACCGGTTCAGGCAAAACCACTGTAGTCAACAAGATAATCAACAGTCTTCCAGCAGGAGAAGTCGCTGTATTGCCACAGGATTCCTATTATAAGGATTCAAGCCACATCCCGGTTGAAGAACGTAGTAAAATAAATTTTGACGAACCTGCTGCAATCGAGTGGAGTCTGCTTGTAGAGCATATAAAACGACTTAAAGAGGGTCGTAATATCGAAATGCCGACTTATTCCTATCTAACCTGCACACGTCAAGAGGAAACAATCACCGTAAAACCACGGGAAGTGGTCATAGTGGAGGGAATATTGGTTCTTACCGATCCGGTGTTGCGGGATATGATGGATGTAAAAGTTTTTGTGGACGCTGCTGCCGATGAGCGTCTGATTCGCGTGATCGCACGAGACTGTGTCGAGCGTGGCCGGACTCCGATCATGGTTCTCAACCGCTATCAGGATATTCTAAAACCCATGCACGAAATGTATATCGAGCCGTCAAAACGTCACGCAGACCTTATCGTGCCGCAAGGCGGCAGCAATGTTGTGGCAATACAATTGCTCACAGATTATATCGAATCTCGGTTAAAACGGTCTAATTCCTGAAAAAAAACAATATGGAACAGATGGAAGAGATGCAACCCTCCTCATATCCTATGGGGACACCGGACAAAATGGTGCTCCGTACGGATAATCTCGTAAAAAAATATGGCAAACGTACCGTTGCCAACCATGTGTCGATCAATGTGACACAAGGTGAAATCGTAGGTCTTCTCGGTCCAAACGGAGCCGGGAAAACCACCACATTTTATATGACCGTGGGGCTTATCACTCCGAATGAGGGACAAATTTTCCTTAACGACCTCAATATCACTAAATATCCCGTATATAAACGCGCTCAGAACGGCATTGGGTATCTCGCACAGGAACCAAGCGTGTTCCGTAAACTTTCAGTCGAAAACAATATAAAGGCTGTTTTACAGATGACAAACACTTCAGCCGAGTATCAGAGGGACAAGCTTGAGAGTCTGATAGCGGAATTCAGCCTTGAAAAAGTGAGACATAATCTTGGAGACCAATTATCCGGTGGAGAGCGCAGACGTACGGAAATAGCCCGTTGCCTTGCCATAGACCCGAAGTTCATCATGCTTGACGAACCGTTCGCAGGAGTCGACCCTATCGCTGTGGAGGATATCCAGTCGGTTGTCTATCACCTAAAAGAGAAGAACATCGGTATACTGATCACTGACCATAACGCCCAGGAAACTCTGCGTATCACTGACCGAGCCTATCTTCTTTTCGAGGGTAAAATACTTTTTCAAGGCACGTCGGAAGAACTTGCAGAAAATCCCACCGTAAGAGAGAAATATCTCGGACGTGATTTTATGTTCTATCGCAAGAAATTCGATTATCCTACAGAATAAATTACGGTTAAAAATCTCTCTTTACTCCTCATCATCAAGGTCGTCAAGAAAATCCATATCCCAACCGTCAGACATCGATTCTGTAAATTGGGCGAGGTCGCGACCTTCGCGTTTGGTAGGACGGCCAAGTCCCTTGCGTCGGTCTATGAATCCTGATATCTTGACAACTTCAAGGAGGTCAAGTTCACTTTTAGGCGTTATGTTTTCCATGTAGTCTGGAACGAGTTTGGCTCCAAGACGATTCTGGGCCAATGCAAGCACTTTGAAAGAATACGTCACCGGAGGTTTCCGGACATTGACAACATCACCTGGCTTTATGGTCCGCGACGGCTTCGCGATGGCGTTGCCGACATACACACGACCTTTTTTACAGGCTTCTGTCGCTATCGTGCGTGTTTTAAAAATACGCATAGCCCAAAGCCACTTATCAATTCTTACCTCGTTCATAATCCGGTCACTTATTGTTATATGTGTTCATTGTCCGCTGTATACCCGCAAGACAGAATGTCTTGATGGCATCGACCGCTATGTCTATCCTCTCATTCATCATTTTTTCTTCGCTTTCAGAGAAAGCACCAAGTACATATTCTATCTGCATTCCTCGAGGAAAGTCATTCCCGATGCCAAAACGCAGACGAGGATAAGCCTGAGTACCAAGCATCTGTGCGATGTTTTTAAGTCCATTGTGACCTGCGTCACTCCCGGATGGTTTTATGCGTACCGCTCCGAAAGGCAGTGCGCAGTCATCGACTATGACGATGATGTTATCAATATCAATTCCCTCTTTCTCTTTCCAGTAACGGACTGCGTTTCCGGAAAGATTCATGTAGGTAGACGGTTTAAGAATGACGAGCTGCGCATTTTTGACTCTCATACGTGCTATATCTCCATAACGCTCTGTTGAAAAGGATGCGTCACCGGCAGAAGCGAGAGCATCAGCTATACGAAAGCCTGCGTTATGGCGCGTCATTGCGTATTCAGACCCGATATTTCCCAAACCCACAATAAGATATTTCATAGAAAGTTGATGTTTTTATAACATCCGAATAGGTTTAATTCAGATAAACTATTGAAAACAAGTATAAATCATTCAAATAATAAACGACAGATTTTCTCTCTGCCCGGAAAAAATCCGTGAAGAAAATCTGTCGTTGATAAGATTGACGATGCCGAAATTACTGGGCTGCGTTGGCCTGTGCACCACGAGCGGCACGCGTAAGCTGAACAGCGCAGACAACAGCATTCTTGGCGTTCATCAGTTCAAGACCATCGAAATGGAGTTCACCGATCTGGAGTGTCTTGCCAAGGCCGAGGTGATCGACATTGATGACGACGCGTTCGGGGATCTCTGTATAAACAGCCTTAACACGGATTTTCTTCATCGAGAGGTTGAGTTTACCACCCGCTTTAACACCTTCTGCATGACCTTCGAGTTTAACGGGTACTTCGATAGTCACAGGCTTCTTATCGTTAACTTCAAGAAGGTCGATATGAAGGATGGTATCCTTTACCGGATGGAACTGTATGTCCTTTAGAACTGCCATACGAGTCTCTCCGTTAAGCGAAAGCTCGATAGCATAGATATCGGGCGTATAAACGAGTTTGCGCACAGCGTCTTGTGTCACTACGATATCTGTAGTAACAAGTCCCTTTCCGTTGCCGATCTCAACGATTTTTTCACCGGGCTTAAGAGCCTTTTCGTAAGGAAGTGTTATGATTTCACCACCGTTAAGAACAACGGGAATTTTATTTTCCTTACGGAGAGCCTTTGTGGCTTTTTTGCCGAGGTCGGTACGAGGTTCGGCGCTGAGTTGAAATGTCTTCATTTCCGATTAAAAATTTAAATTGTGTTACTCAAAATTAAGTTGTAATCAAGTTGCTCCTTAATTTCCCATCACACGGGGATGCTTAAAAAGCGAGTGCAAATTTACTAAAATTTCATTGACAGGCGCATATTCGTTCACATAATTTAACCATAATTCCTTTTATTCATTAAAAGCCATATCCGACACATTGAGTATCTTTGCAACATACATTTGTCAATAAACATCTCCGCCATTTTAGATCATGAAATATATAAACCTGTACACACGGACCTTAATTTTTCTTTTATTAGGCATTACTTTGACTGGTTGCGACGACAACGAGCTTGGAGAAATCCAGCGGGAAACCCTATACAACCTCACGTCAGTGACATGGTTTAACGAGGATTACGGTAGATATCCTAACGGGAGGGAATATTATTCATGCCAATATTGGGATTTCTACGATGACGGCACAGGTGTTTGGGACACGTATCTTGAGGTGGAGGGCTATGTGCCTGAAGAGACAAGGACATATTTCGTATGGGATTTCACGACAGAAAATTTCGCTGTTATCGCCCTTGACATTGACGGTTCAGGCATGGAATACTGGATGATAGACCATCTTTCGCCAGGCCGTTTCTCCAATAGTGTGTTCAATATGGATCCGGTGTATTATCCAAGCGCTCCTTTGTATCGCCAGACTTTCTATGCCCTTGCAGAATAGAGGCTGTTTAAAAGTCAAAGCTGTTTTAATTAGCGTAATGAAGTGCGTCATCGTTGATGAAGGACACAAACAAGAAATATTATAAGATCGGGGAAGTATCCGAGATTGTCGGGCTTCCTATGTCGACATTGCGTTTCTGGGAGACCTGTTTCCCGTCAATCAGTCCGAAGCGTAACGATCGGGGAACGAGATTCTATACTCCCCGCGACGTAGAAAACATCCGTATGGTGGCTTTTCTTGTCAAAGACAAAGGTATGAAACTTGATGCGGCCCAAGAGGAGATAAAACATAACAGAGACGGAGTGACTAAAAAATACGAGGCGATCGCAAGGCTCAGGGAGATACGCGACCGTCTGCAAATGATACTTGACTCCCTGCATGAATTACGTTGAAATCATGGCAAACAGACCTCAGTCCACAAAAGGCAAAAACAGAAAAAAGAAAAATTCATGGGCCAACCGTCACGCGCTCGCAATATTGATTGCAGCGATAGCATTTGTCGTTGTGTGCGGATCATTGATCGGATTCGCTTTTATTCCGTATACGGGAAACGACGGGAAAAGCGAATGGATCTATATCCCTAAAAACATTTCTCGAAGCGCGGTCAAGGATTCAATGAAATCCAATCTCGGAACATCTATGGGCACGAGGGTCTATATCATCTGGAAACTCATCGGTGGAAATGTGGAAAACTCGCAGGGAGCCTATAAAGTCTCCCCTGGTCAAAGCGCACTCGGCATAAGCCGCAGGATAGCACTCGGCCGACAAACCCCTGTAGAGGTACGTTTCAACGGCACGCGGACAATGCAACAGTTGTCACAACGTATAGCCGCCCAATTACAGTGTTCACCTGAAGAATTTCTCGACGCCTGCGAGGAAGTGTTGCCAGACAATGGCTTTACACGCCAGAATTTCCCGGCGGCCTTTATTCCAGACAGTTATGAATTTTATTGGAGCGCATCTCCGGAAAACGTCGTGAAACGGTTGCTTGACTATAGAAACCGCTTCTGGAATACCGAACGTAGAGCCAAAGCGTCGCAACTGGGACTTAGTCCATCGCAAGTGGCGACAATAGCTTCGATAGTAGAGGAGGAAACAGCTAAAGCCGATGAAAAGCCCCAAGTAGCACGACTGTATCTTAACCGGCTGAAAAAGGGAATGAAGCTTCAGGCCGACCCTACGGTAAAGTTCGCGACAGGAGATTTCTCTCTCAGACGGATCACGGGTAAACATCTATCTATAGAATCGCCTTACAATACATATCGTGTAACCGGATTGCCTCCAGGCCCGATTCGTATAGCAGCCGGAGCCACATTGGATGCCGTGCTCGATGCCCCTGAGCATAACTATATCTATATGTGCGCTAAAGAAGATTTCTCAGGCTATCACAATTTCGCTTCCGATTACGATACGCACAGAGCCAATGCCCGTCGATATCAAGCTGAACTGAACAGAAGAGGAATAAAATAAGCCTGTTTAAACGATCCAAAGCAAAATAAGAAATCGAAACATGCGGATGGTTTATAGGTAAAATATTTGTTAAATACGCTCTAAAATGCGTTAACCAAAGAGCCTCAATACCGAAAAATTGAACACTTTTTTGAGAAGAATGCTTAACTTTGCAAAGAAAACAAGGATAACATAAGATTATCTTTACGCATGAATCCAGCACTAAAAAAGCATCCTTCCGAATCTATAAGCGTTTTTCGTTCACTCGCTGAAATTCAAACTGTCACATTTCCGTCCAGACTTGACAGTATGTTGCTTGCCGTATGTAAAAAAGGTGAAATATCAGCTATAATAGACGTGGCTCCACGCCAAATGGGACCTAATTCGATAATGGTTCTACGTCCAGGCCACATAATAAGCCAATGTAAAGAAAGCGAAGATTTCGAAGGTTTTTTCATCGTCGTAGAAGAGGATACTGTAAACGAACTTATTCCGTCTCTGCACTATCTCATACCTTATAGCATTCACTATAACGCAAACCCCGTAATACAGATAACTCCGGACGAATTGGATGCCCAAACACTGATTTATGAGATGTTACAGAGGCAAATTCAATTCGAGAACCGTCTTTTTAACAATATGGCTCTCGGTGCGTTGTGCGAGCTGTTGTTCTATAATACACTCGGCATATATGCATCACGGGCTAACAACACAAAGCATCATTCGCGACGCGAGGAGCTTTTAGCTAATTTCATAGATCTTATCGAGCTTCATTTCAGAACCGAGCGTGCGGTCAATTTCTATGCTGAAAAACTGTTTGTCACACCGAAGCATCTCTCTGCTGTCTTGAAAGAGATAAGCGGCAAGACAGCCGGTGAATGGATTGACCATCGTGTCATACTTGAAGCAAAGCTTTTGTTGAGGACAACAGGGATGAATATACAGGAGATCAGTCTTGCCCTGAATTTCTCCAATCAATCTTTTTTCGGAAAATATTTCAAGCATCTCACTGGCATGTCTCCACGTGATTACCGCAACAATCTGTCGGAATTATAAATTACTGTCACAATATTCCTCTCCATAAACATGAAACGGACAACAAAATGTTTACACCGCATCGCATTGATACTCTTTCTCATCTGGATTATGCCCGAAAATGTCTTGGCTGTTACCATAAACAAGTCAGACGACTCTCCTTATATGAAAAAAGTAGAAGACGCAGACAAAGCCTGTGGAGAGGGTAAATGGAGAGAGGCAGAAAGAGCTATTCTCGCAGCACTCAAGATGGAACCTGCCAATCCGTCAAACGTATTGCTTATGTCAAATCTCGGTATGATACGTTTCAACATGGGTCAGGATTCGCTTGCAATCGCAACTCTAACAGATGCTCATATTATGGCTCCGGCATCAGTGACAATTCTAAGCAATCGAGCCAAAGTTTTGTCTGCCAACGGATATGAAGACGAGGCATACAAGGATTACTGTCTTATTCTCGAATTGGATTCAATGGTGACGACGCCTCGCCTACACCGGTGTCTTATAGCTCTTCGCAAACATGATTTCAAAACCGCGAAAGCGGATTTCGAATTTATGGAAAAGAATTTCCCCAAAGACATAGAAACAAACATAGCGGGAGCATCTGTACTTAGCGGGACCGGAGATTTCAACGGAGCGATTCCATATTATACAAGAGTCCTTACAGAACGCAAAGAATCAGAATATTACGGGGGGCGAGCCTATTGCCATCTTCTTTCAGGAAATCTACAGGATGCGTCGGACGATATAAATTCCGCTTTGGAACTTAATCCGGATGACGGTGAGCTCTACCTCTACCGTGCCGCACTAAACAAGATGAGATTCCGCCCTGATGACGCCAGAGCTGACGCCCAAAAAGCGGTCGGACTCGGCATAGCACCCCAAAGGGCACAACAATTCTTAGGTAAATGATCATGACAGGTACAGTCGTAAAAAATACAGGCAGCAGCTACATCGTCCGTACGGATGATTATCGTGACGTGAATTGCAAAATAAAAGGGAATTTCCGCCTAAAAGGAATACGCACCACCAATCCAATAGCGGTCGGTGACCGTGTGACAATAAGCGGAGGTATCGACGAAACCAATTATATCGTATCTATTGAGCCGAGACGTAACTATATAATCCGCAAAGCGAGCAATCTGTCAAAACAAGGCCACATAATAGCTGCCAATCTTGATCAAGTCTGTCTTATTGTCACTCTCTTCCATCCTTCAACCTCAACAACTTTTATCGACCGTTTTCTCGCTACGGCCGAGGCATATAGGGTGGAAGCCGTGATCGTAATAAACAAAATAGATCTGATCAAAGATGACCTGGAAGCAATCGAATATCTTGACGCGGTAACGTATCTCTATAAATCCATTGGCTATCCTGTGTTAAAGTTATCTGCCAAAACAGGAGAAGGAATCGCAGATTTGCGTAAGACGCTTGAAGGCAAAACCACATTGTTTTCAGGAAATTCCGGTGTCGGAAAGTCGACATTGATAAACGATCTCATTCCCGGACTTTCGCTATCGACAGCCGAAATATCCGAGACCCACGATACGGGGATGCATACGACCACTTTTTCTGAGATGTTCGAAATACCGGATATTGAAAAGAAATCTTATATAATAGACACTCCCGGTGTAAAAGGATTCGGCACGCTTGAGTTCGACCGACACGAAGTGAGCCATTTTTTCCCTGAGATATTTAAAACCGGAAGTGCATGTCGCTACGGAGATTGCACTCACACATGCGAACCAGGATGTGCCGTAAAAGCGGCTTTAGAAAATCACCTTATATCGGAATCACGTTATAATTCTTATCTGTCTATCCTCGAAGACTCCGACGATGACAAATACCGCAAAGGGTATTAAAATTGAAATGTTCATTTAATGGATGTCCCTGAGATCGCAGATATGCGTCCGGTCAATTCCGGAAGCATATCGAGAGGAAGCGATATGGTGACCATGCAGGTATTGTCGAAATGTTGTGACAATATGCGAACGGTTTCGGCAGATCCAGGGGTGTTTTGCGCCTTAAGAAGTTTCATCACATCGTTCATTGCAAGATAAGGGAAAGTGAAACTCATTTCGGTCATGTCCCTCCCCTCGATGATTTCGGCTGCTTCTATCGCAAGACGAGCGGACTCGCGGTAAGCAGCGATCAGGCCTGAGGTTCCGAGTTTGATTCCTCCGAAATATCTCACGACTATTATCACAATATTCGTAAGCCCGAATGAGTTGATCTGTCCAAGAATCGGTTTGCCGGCTGTTCCAGACGGCTCCCCGTTGTCAGATGATAAAAATTCTTTTCTTTCCGAGCCTATCATGTAAGCCCAGCATACATGACGTGCGTCATGATATTCATTAGTGTAGAGCGCGATATATTCTTTTGCCTCTAAAGCAGTCGAAACCGGTATGGCAAAAGAGATGAAGCGGCTCATTTTTTCACGAAAAGCCGCTTCACTCTGCTGCGATATTGTTAAATAGCCAGCCAAAACAAGTTGTTATGATACAATAAGCATCGCGTCACCATAGACACCGAATTTATATCCTTCCTTGACGGCTTTTTTATATGCGTCCATTACAAGGTCGTATCCGCCAAATGCCGCAACCATCATCAACATGGTCGAATATGGAAGATGGAAATTTGACACAAGAGCGTCTGTGACATTGAAATCGTAGGGTGGGAATATGAATTTGTTTGTCCATCCCGTATATGTCTTCATGTGTTCACCCATGCTTACGGAGCTTGCGATAGCCCTTAATACAGATGTGCCAACCGCACAAACCTTGTTGCTTCTATCTTTGGTGTCATTAACAAGGTCGACGAGCTCCTGGGTGGCTTCCATTTCCTCGGAATCCATACGGTGCTTAGTCAGGTCTTCGACATCAATCTCACGATAATTACCAAGTCCACTATGTATGGTGATAAAACCCTGGTTGACGCCCTTAATTTCAAGACGCTTGAGTAGTTCACGAGAAAAATGCAAACCGGCGCCAGGGACAATCACAGCCCCTTCTTTACGGGCAAAAATGGTCTGATAGCGTTCAGCGTCTTCTTCGTCTGGCTCACGGTCTATATAGTATGGCAGCGGGGTCGTACCCAGTTTATACAACTCTTTTTTAAACTCTTCATGTGTGCCGTCATATAGGAAACGCAGTGTGCGTCCGCGGGATGTCGTATTGTCGATGACTTCTGCGACCATCGACTCGTCGTCACCAAAGTAGAGTTTGTTTCCGATACGGATCTTTCTGGCCGGTTCGACAAGCACGTCCCAAAGTTTATTCTCCGCGCTTAGCTCACGAAGCAAGAAGACTTCGATGCGCGCACCGGTTTTTTCCTTATTTCCGTAAAGACGAGCAGGAAAGACCATTGTGTCATTATAGACGAAGAGGTCGCCATCATCAAAATAATCGATGATGTCTTTGAAGATTTTATGCTCGATCTCGCCTGTGTTACGGTTAACAACCATCATCCTTGACTGATCGCGTTCGGGATTGGGACGCTGTGCGATAAGTTCGTCCGGCAGACGGAATTTGAATTGAGAAAGCTTCATCCTTGTTTATTATTTATCAGAAGGAGTGTCAAAAGACTCCCTAAAACTAATTTTCCTATTTAATTTTCCTTTCCACTCTCCCAGCTATCAGGGAAAGTGATTTCCGCATTGCGGATGAGATCGACCGCTTGGTCAACACTGAGACACCGGTCGATCGAAGCGTCTCCAACGCGCGTACGACGTAAAGCCACAAGATGCGCACCGGAATTAAGGGCTGAACCGATGTCACGCGCAAGCGCTCTTATGTACGTACCTTTGCTACACACAATCCTTAGAACAAGGGTCATATCGCTTGGGTCAAAATCAAGCAATTCTATTTCATCGATAACAAGTACTTTAGGCTTCAACTGGACTTCATGACCCTTTCGTGCCATTTTATATGCTCTTTTCCCGTCTACCTTACAAGCTGAAAACGATGGTGGCACTTGTTCGATACGTCCGGTAAAACGTGTAAGTGCTTCTTCAATAAGCTTACGGTCGATATGACCTACCGGATATGTAGCGTCAATTTCAGTTTCAAGATCAAACGATGGCGTAGTGGCTCCAAGTTTAACGGTAGCGACATATTCCTTTACTCCAGCCTGGAGCGACTCGATAAGTTTGGTAGCGCGTCCGGTAACGACAACCATTACCCCTGTGGCAAGCGGATCAAGAGTCCCTGCATGTCCAACCTTGAATTTTTTACAACGAAGCCTATGAAGCAATACTCCACGGATCCTTTTTACAACATCGAAAGAGGTCCATTCAAGTGGCTTGTCTATATATAAAATTTCCCCCGTGACAAAATCCATATCTGACAAGTTTTACCAAAGAAGGCATAAAATACCTGCAAACATACAATAAACCGCAAACCAGATAAGTTTGCCTTTTTTCACGATATTTATCATCCATTTACAAGCAAGACATCCCACTATAAATGAAGACAGGAATCCTATGACAAGAGGAAATGTCCCTATGTTTTCGCCTACACCCTCTCCTCCTATAAGGTCTTTCACACTCAAAAGAGCCTCTCCAAGGATAGGGATAATTACCATGAAAAACGAAAACTGTGCGATTTTGTCGCGCTTATCACCAAGAAGCAATCCGGTCGCTATGGTAGTGCCTGAACGACTGAGACCTGGAAGAACAGCGACTGCCTGTGCGCAACCTATAATCAAGGCGTCAAGCCATGTTATATCATGTCCTTTTACGCCTTCGATCCGTTCATGCTGTGGATTTCTGAACATATAGGCAAATGTCAGCAGAACCGCTGTAATCAGTAGACATATACCTACTACCAAAAGGCCCGATCCGAAAAACCGCTCCACAAAATCCTTAAAAAAGATTCCAACAATAGCTACAGGGATACATGAAAGAAGTATCTTACATACGTAAAAAAATTTGTCATCACGTGCAATCGTAAAAAACGACTTACATAACGGAACAAATTCATTCCATAACACAACAATCGTGCTCAGAACTGTCGCGACATGTAACATTATATCGAACTCAAGGGCATCCGCCCCTTGGAGTTTAAGCCCAAGTATCTCACGACAAATCTCCAAATGGCCACTGCTGCTGACCGGAAGATATTCGGCAAGACCTTGAACTATGCCAAGTATCAATGCATCAATCCAATCCATAAATTCTAATCCTTCTTTTCAGGATTATACATTATAGCAAATCCCATGAATATGAAACCTAGGAAGGCTATAGTAGGCCCCACAACAATACGACGCACAGAAAATATATCGGGATTGAACGAATCCCATCCGGTAGCCTCTCCGGCCATCAGACAGAATCCGAGCACGATCATCACTCCGGCCACGGCCATGAGTATAAAATTTTTTTTCAGAAGCGGAAGTTGGCTATGGGACTCCTGGATAAGTTCAGAGCCTTTTTCTCCGTTCTGTTTACGAATGGTTTTATTTGCCATTATCAAACAAGTTATTTAAACATTTCATCGTATGACAGACGCAGATAGCGGTTTGTAGCAAAAATAGCCGCCACAAAACATATCAGCATTCCTATCAGGATCAAACATCCGGCTACAGGAAACATGTCCTGCCATGCAATAACCTCCGCCACTGAACTTCCGAGCGTACGGCAATAGTATGTCATAGCAAAAATGACTCCGGATGCGATCAAACCTGCAACAAGCCCGTTTATAAGATTATCCCTAAGAAATGGCCGACGTACAAACCCCGCTGTCGCTCCGACAAGCTGCATCGTGTGGATTGTAAATCTACGGGCATAGACCGACAATCTGACTGTGTTGAATATCAACACAAACGACACAATGAGGAGAGCTACCGCCACACTCAATAATCCGAAAGTAACACTACGCAACGTAGCGTTTACCCTATCGACAAGTTCGGTGTGGATTTTAACCTCGCTTACCTGCGGAAGGAGCATGACGCTACCGGTGATACGGTCTATGCTGTCGGAACATGCATAGTTTTTTCCGACTCTAACTTCAAGTTCCCCGACAAATGGATTTATGCCGGCAAGCTTTACTATATCTTCATCCTCCCCGATCATTTTCTGCCATCGACCGAGGACTACTTCCGGTGACGAATATACCATCGAAGCAACCGCTGGCTCCTTAACCAATATTTTCTTCACCATTTCAATATCAGAAACAGTCGTATCGTCATTAAACAAAATGACGAATCCCATTTTTTCCTTTATACCGTCTGTTACTTTATGTGTCGCCACACCTATAAGAGAGGCTATTCCAAGGATGAAAAGCACCAAAGCGACCGACACGATCGCGGTTGCTCGCGTGGTGAACAATGGTATTATATTATGACGCCTTTTTGCCATGATAATTAATAAGGTACAAAGTTACAATCACGTTATAGCCCTGTCAAGCCTTTTAACTCTATTTTAACATTTTTATTTTACCGCGCGCTATATGTCCGCCACCGGTCTATAAGAATTTCCATGTCTTCAGGTATAGGAGCCGTAAAAAACATCTCCTCTCCACTCATAGGATGAATAAACCCAAGAGTTCTTGCATGTAAAGCCTGACGAGGGCAAACAGCAAAACAATTCTCTACAAATCTTTGATATGAACCGTTTCGCACCCCTCTCAAGATCACATCACCGCCATAACGACTGTCTGAAAACAAAGGGTGTCCGATGTGACGCATGTGTACACGTATCTGGTGAGTGCGACCTGTTTCAAGAACACATTTCACCAAAGAAGCATGAACGAAATTTTCAAGAACATCATAATGAGTCACGGCATGTTTGCCAGACGGATCGTCTGCCGGCAGAACCGACATCTGCAACCTATCTTTGGGATTACGTCCGATATTGCCTTCTATTCGGCCTTGTAGCGGTGAAGGAACTCCCCATACAAGCGCATTATACTCCCTTTTTGTCGTTTTATTAAAAAACTGACGGCCAAGATGGGTTTTTGCATCCGGAGTCTTGGCTACGACGAGCAAGCCAGATGTGTCTTTGTCAATTCTATGGACAAGCCCCATACGCGGATCACTGACATCATAGTCAGGATTGTCCCGAAAATGCCATGCAAGCGCATTGACAAGGGTTCCGGAATAGTTACCGTGACCCGGATGTACAACAAGCCCGGCCGGCTTATTAACAACCAAAAGGGCCTCGTCCTCATAGACAATTTCAAGCGGTATATTCTCCGGGATTATCTCCAGTTCATAACGCGGCCTATCCATTACCACTTGGATAACGTCAAGCGGCTTTACCCTGTAATTCGACTTTACGGCACGTCCGTTGACTAAAATACATCCCGCATCGGCAGCTTGTTGAATCCGATTGCGCGACGATTTTTCGAGTCTCGTAACAAGAAACTTATCCACCCTGAGCAACTGTTGTCCTTTATCCGCCACAAAACGGAAATGCTCATAAAGGCCGTCTGCTATTTCATCTTCAACACCGTCTGGAACAACACTGTCAAATCCGTCAATCCGATCCATTTCAGACATATACAAATCAAAATAGATTCAAGCGATCCCCTGCCTGATCAACCGTCATATCTTCCAGATTGGCGGAATCAAACAAAGGCAGTTCATCGACACCCTTTCCGACCTCCAATTCTATAGTCGCACTGACGGGAATTCGTGCGCCTGCAGAAAGGCGGTTGCCCTTATAACGAACGGCAAGCACAAGATCCTTGAAATCGCTTGGCACACGCTTTTCTATCACTTTTTTTATCTCTAAACCTTCAAGAATAGACTTCGCCTGACGCAAAGATATATCAGTGAGAGCAGGAATCGTCACCATCTTAGGAGAAAACGCATTTATCGACAAATAGATTTCGCGCCCTTCCTTTACTGTCGTACCTGCTTTCGGATTCTGCTCTATCACCGTACCGGGACGTGTCGACTTATCATAGACCGAGTCACTGAGTACCGCGACAAGCCCTTCGCTATCCAAAACAGATTTAGCTCTGTCAAATGGCAATGTCTTCACAGACGGAACAGCTATCGTGGAATCATGACGAGTCCATCTGTCAAGCCATTCCATGGCAAGCCACCCTATAACGATGGCCGCAATAAGCATCAATCCTATATTGAGGAGAATTTTTTTCATATATTCAATAATTACTGTGAGAGCATTATTTTAAATAACATTTGTCAACAAGCGAATTCCAGATCAGATGTCCAAATATCGTCTCAGTCGCCTAAAGCAAACTCAAACACCTGATCAATAGTCGACACATAATGGAATGACAGTCCTGAAAGATACACCGGCTTGATATCCTCTATGTTTTTACGATTGTCGGCACACAGAATTATATCTGTGATCCCAGCGCGTTTGGCTGCCAAAATTTTTTCCTTTATGCCTCCCACTGGAAGAACCTTACCGCGAAGTGTTATTTCTCCGGTCATAGCCAGGCGCGGTCTGACTGGACGGCCTGTAAGTGCCGACAATATGGACACACACATTGTTATACCGGCCGACGGTCCGTCCTTGGGTATAGCCCCTTCCGGAACATGTATATGCAATTGACAGTTTTCAAAACTTTCAGTTGTAATACCGTATTTTTCGGAACGGGCTTTTACTACCTGTGTGGCGATCACCGCCGACTCTTTCATTACGTCACCAAGATTGCCTGTAATCGTAAGTTTCTCGCCTTTCCCTTGGGTTATTGACGATTCAATAAACAGAATCTCACCGCCAACCGCTGTCCACGCAAGTCCGGTAGCAACTCCGGCCACGTCGGATATCTCATAACGTTCCGGGGTGAAAGTCTCAATCCCAAGATAATCCCTAAGGTGATTCTCCTCGACATTCAGACTATAATCCTTTCCACGCATTTTATTAAGCACGATCTTGCGGATCACCTTTGCGATTTCCTTTTCAAGCAAACGAACTCCGCTCTCGCTCGTATAACCCTCTATGATCTTTACAAGAGCTTCGGTAGAGAACGTTATGTCCGTCTTTTCAAATCCGTTTTCAACAGCGAGACGAGGGATCAAATGCTTCCTGGCAATCTCGATTTTTTCTTCCGGAAGATAGCCAGAGATATCTATTATCTCCATTCTGTCAAGCAACGGACGCGGTATAGTAGACAATGTGTTGGCCGTAGCTATGAACAGCACATGGGAAAGATCATAGTCCACGTCGACATAGTTGTCATGAAAATGATTATTCTGCTCGGGATCAAGCACCTCAAGCAGAGCTGACGAAGGGTCGCCCTTGAAATCGCTGCCAGTCTTGTCAATTTCGTCAAGAAGCAGTACCGGATTTGACGCACCGGCACGTTTTACCGCATCAATTATTCGCCCAGGCATAGCTCCGATATAGGTCCGTCTATGTCCGCGAATTTCAGCTTCGTCATGCAGTCCGCCAAGCGAAACCCGCTGATATTTACGGCCAAGAGCCTTTGCGATTGACTGGCCAAGCGAAGTTTTCCCTACTCCCGGAGCACCGACAAGACAGATGATCGGAGATCGACCATCAGGAGTGTTCATCATCACTGCAAGTTGCTCAAGTATACGCTCCTTGACTTTTTCAAGGCCATAATGATCCTCGTCAAGAACTTTTTCGGCAAAAAGGAAATCGGCCTCAAGAGGCGTCATACGCCCCCATGGCAGATCAGTCAGCAACTGGAGATAACTATATTGCACAGTGTAATCCGGACTCTGCGGATTTAAACGACGTAATTTTTCCAGTTCCTTATTAAAAGTGCGTCTGACAGATTCAGGGAAAGCAATATCTTTGGCTTTTTCTTCGAGAGTACGACAGTCGTCGTCATCACCATATAGCTCTTCACGCAAAACATCAAATTGATGTTGAAGGAAAGCGTTGCGTTGCTGTTCATCGATATTTCGACGGGCCTTACGATGAACTTCAGCCCTGATTTCGGCCATCTCCTCACTATGTGCGAGATGGCTCAACAGTAGCTGAGCCCTTTCCTTCATTCTGTTCTTACGCAACAGTTCAATCTTTACAGCCGGAGCAAAAGGCGAATGGGTGGAAATGATATTTATCAGAAGCTGAGGTCCGGGAATATTCTCAATATTAAAAGCGAGATCACTCATTTTCTCATTGCCGTTATTCAGAATATTCAGCGTTGTCTGCCTGATATCATCAACTAACGCGACAAATTCCTTATCAGACTGGCGCGACATGCTATCATGCACGGTTTTCACTTTTGCGGAAAGAACTCCGGGGATATGTTTACCTTCCGACGATCCGGTAATCTTTATTTTATCTCTCGCGGAAAGAATGGCCGTATGAGTCCCGTCAGGAAGATCGAATGTCTTAAGCACATCAGCAACCACGCCAGTGTCATAGAGATCATCAATCGACGGATGTTCCACCGAAGCGTCTCGCTGACAAAATATACCTACCGGAATATGCTGCTCCGCAGCTGTAGCCGCAGTCCTTACAGATGCCTCTCTGGCAACGGTTATTGGAAACGTAACACCCGGAAAAAGCACGAGATCGCGCATTGCAATGATCGGCAGATCATCAAAATCAGGAACTGGCCGCTCCGATGGTATCCCTATATCAATTTGTCCAACTGAAACAATCTTGGTGGAATCTTCTTTCATATATGTATCTAATCTTACTCTAAAAACAACAGGTATCTATCCCGAAATTAAACATCGAAGAATCAAAATACCCGAAAGCGACCCCAAAGTTAGTAAAAATTCCTCAATTGCCCCATATTTCACCTATTTATAATTCATGTGCAATCACACCACTCTAAACACCACTCTAAACACTGTTAACACATCCACAACACGGGAAAACATGCCTCTCAAAAGCCCCAATATAATTAACACAATTTAACCAAATTTCATTTTGCCAAAAATAAACAGTTTTAACAAATGATTTTACGCCCAACAATGGCTCAATAGTTGCAATTATATAGAGCCACCCATGCTTAACTACCTTTTTGTTCACAAGCAACCACAAGCACACATATTCCAGATTAGGAATTTATAAATTTAAAATATAACTTTGCATCAACATCAAAGAGAGCAACGCTCAAAAACATCTAAAAACAATTTGTATCTGAGATGTTACCAAAACCTCAATAAAGCATTTTTGAGACATTTGCATTATTAGACATTTATAAATCCACTGACGTTAAGTACTATGTGTAAGCAGCGAAGGATGACCGTGAGGCCGTCCTTCGTTATTTTTATTCAATTATGTCCAAGTCTATTATGATGTTCCATTATACAATCGCTTATGATTCGGTATAACATTTTTTCATTGCCATCAAGCATAGATAAGTGGCGGTCCATCACATGCCGGTCACCACGCACCGCCGGACCGGTCTGTCCGGCAAAAGGAGAACAGGCAAAAGCCTTTCGCATCGTCTCTTCAAGCAAAGGCCTCAATACATCGAACGGAAGCCCCTCTTTATTAAGCATATCCGCAGCAACCGACCATAAATAATTGACAAAATTACTCCCGAACACGGCAGCGACATGCATCATCCGCCTCATATCGCTATCAGCATGATATATATTTTCAAACACCGGTGCACCAAAACACCGGATGTCATTTTCTACATCAGCCGAAGAACCTTCAATAAACAATGGCACCCTATTTACGTCGAGATCAACACCGAGCGAAAATGTCTGTAAAGGATAAAATACGCCATACCGATCAGACAAAGTAGAAAGCACATCCATACCGACTGATCCAGATGTATGAAGCCACAACGCATCACATGCAGACAACCGAGAAACCAAAGATGGGATAGCGTCATCAGAGACACTTATAATATAGATATCGGCCCCAACAAGAATATCATCAGTCCTCTCTACAGAAACCGCATCGGGTAATTTAGACGCAAGCGCATAGGACGAATGCAATGTCCGGCTATATACCTGCACGACATTTCCCACGCCTGATTCAACTATGGCCGGTGCGATATGAGACGCAACATTTCCAGCACCAATTATAACTACATTTGGGACAGACACTGCGATAATTAATACTCAAACATACCGGATTTTTTCAATACCGGCCGATGTGAACATTTTCCCACTTCAATTTTCCGACATCCTGAAGCTTGCGCTCCTCTCCCTTGTGTCCGAATGACAAGATACATACAACCGGACAAGCCTCCGGTATGCCAAGAAGTTCCTGAACATATTCCTCCGACGGAATACCATCGGCCGTAAACCGACCCCTCACCTGAATCCAACAAGATCCGAGTCCAAGGTCACAAGCCTGCAACTGCATGAAAGAAGCCGCTACCGACGCATCCTCTATCCATGGCTCTGTCAATGTAGAGTCTACCGCCACAACTACCGCCAATGAACAATGTGCCATCGGTGATGCTCCCATTGGCTTACATGCCGACAACCTTTCAAGCATTTCACGGTCTTCCACTACTATGAATTGCCATGCACGCGAACTTTTAGAAGTCGGAGCCAACAATCCCGCCTCAAGTATAAGTTTCACATGATCGGGATCTATTTTTTCATCCGTATACCGACGTATACTACGACGTTCTACAAGGAGGTCGTGAAGACTCATAAACTATTTAATAAATTATAAAAAACGCAATTGATTTTATCTACGGCATATCCAGATGTTCGGATATTGCGCAGACAAAGATGACGCTTTAGAACGCGCATCGGCAATATCAGAAGCCGAACCGGCAAAGACACGATAATTATCATCCATCTCGATTATACCGAGATTATCATCCCCAATATAATCTTTATGTCTCTGAGCCAAAATACGGTTCGGGAAAGAGGCCACAACCAACAGATAACGTCCGAGCGACAAAGAATGCGGATCAGATATCGCAGACTGCACATCGGTGGTCGGAGGCAGAGCTATATTCAGCACTATTTCATTAGAAACCACATCATCCATAGCCAAATTTTCACCAACGACAGTATCTTCAATGTACCGGCTGATTCCGGTATCAAGCATCGCTGAATTGACATTTGAACTATCGACAAGACTCGTTGTAGAATACAGGATACCAAACGTCACCATTACCATGATTACAGAAGCAACTATCTTCAATGGCAGTGGAATTGCAACAGAGCGATGAGGCGGCAAAACTTTCTCACATAGATTTTCATCATCCTGACGGATGAGCTCAGCGTCAACTACATTGAAATATGAATATCTCGACACCGGAAGCGAACACTCTGATGGCTCAAAAACAGGATATTCCGGAGAATCTCCACGCACCAACAAGCCCAAATTCCCAATTGGCACTTCACCACAAACATCCAACTGACACCGAAGCGATGCAACTTCCATATCAAGTCTATTCCGGGCCGCCTCAAGAGAGACCCGCTCTCTGCGCGAAATGCTACCGCTAAGCAGAGCATCATTATGTTTCACTTCAGGGTTAAATCCGATCGTACGGGAAGGTGGCAAAAAAGAGTGTGTCTCAGCGACGTAACGTGCAGGCTCATCATTAACGAGGAATGCACCCAAGCCTGGCACCACGACACAATCGTGGCGCATCAGCAGATATTCGATATGTTGTGCTATGTCAATCACAATGCAAAGTTACTAAACTTTCCCCGCAAGTGCAAACATTAGGCACTGTTTATTCGAACAGTTATTTTTCATTGTTCTTATCAAGATCGACAGCATCGAAATTCAAACTGTCTTTCATTTTTTCATCCGCAGGAAGGATCTTAGGTTTTTTTCCGTTGACAAGCACATTTTTAAGAGTCACTTGCGAATAGTTACACCTGAATATATCCGAATCGGCTTTAAGCCTGACGTTCTCGATCAGAAAATTCTCCACCGTATCATCCGGATTAGCAGCAATGACCCCAAGGCCTTTACATTTCAATTCTAAATCTTTCAAAGTCACGTTCCGTATAACCCCCACAGGGTGCGCGTCAGTCCCTTCCAATGTAAAAAACTGTTTCCATGGAAGTGCTTCTATCAATGCGCCACAACGCCCTGTGACATTCTCGACCCTTATATTACCATAGGTCTGATATGTATCCGGTCGCATTTTCAAACGCAACAAAGCGCAATCGTTATCCAAACGGCAGTTACGTAATACAATATTGTCGGCAAAAAAACATTCGCTCCCAAGAGTCAAAGTCCCATGCAGGTTAGGGCCGAACACACATCCTTCAACAAGCACATCCGTAACGCTATAATTCTCAGGAGATTTATGAGCGAACACACCTTTGCCACCCTTAAGGCATACACCGTCATCATCACAATTCAGATAACAACCACGGACAACCACACGGTGACAACCATCAAGATCTATCGCATCGCTACTTGGCGCACGTACGGGTTCTACCGGAGCCTGTACCTCACAGTTTTCTACCAAAAGATCATCGCACATATAAAAATGAGAGGTCCAAAATGCGGAATTGACAAGCCTAACCCCGCTTATACGCGCATTGTCACACCCCCATAGAAAAAGAAGCCGTGGCCGACGCACCTCAAGATTAGTCCATTTACGATTCTCTTTACGCGCTTTTTCAACATTTTCCCAAAACTGAACCCAAAATCTGTGGCCATTCCCATCTATAGTGCCAGGTCCGGAAATCTCAAAACCGTCCACTTGATAAGCATTGATCAATGCCGCATGATAGTATATGCTTCGCCCTTCCATACGCGATGGAAGCAACGGATAATCCGATATGTCATCCGAACCTTTTATGACCGCACCTTCTTCAAGTGACAATTTAGTCCCCGGCTTAAAAAACAAAGCTCCGGTAAGAAATGTGCCTCGCGGCACGACAATTTCACCCCCACCATCAGCCTCTGCCTTATCAATGACAGACTGTATCAATGTGGTCTGGACAACTGTACTGTCATTGACAACCCCGTGGTCCGTCAGACGATAACGACGCTTTACAACTTCCGACTTAAACATTCTGTCAAGAAAACAGACCGCACGGTCGACTGTCGTATCAATCCATGGATGAAAAAACCAGAACGGATGGACATCGACCGGTATACGGTGACGCTCAGAATATATACCTATAGAATCGAATATTTCCACCAAAGAATCACGCCCGTCACTGTAGCGGGGCAAACCGCTACTGATAAAACAAACCGGAGCAGACTTAGATGTCACCCACAACAAAGCAGAAGCCTCCTTCCAATTTTCAGGAGAATCCTCATACAGGCCACCAAGCCAACGGGCATTGACCGGAAGCTCCCCTTTTTTGTTATAGCGATCCCTCGCATCGGCAATATTGTATTCAGACACAAAAGTAGCGATACCATCCATATTTACCACTGCCTGGACTTCGCTTGAAACATTTTTCCACTCTCCTTTGCCTTCATGCCTCTTTGATCCATTGGTAACTCCGACAAGAGTTGCGAGCTGCGCTCCCGCCGAACATCCTGACACAGCGATTTTATCAGGGTCAATCCCATATTTCGACGCATTGGCTCTCGCCCATCTGACCACAGTTTTGATATCATGCAAACCGGCTGGATATAAGGCCTCCGGTATCAGCCTGTATTCTACCGGGATCGTGACATATCCTTTAGCAGCGATACGTTGAGCCATCGGAACTTGCAGGCTCTTGTCACCTGAATTCCATCCACCACCGTGTATCATTATCAAAGCCGGATATGTCCTCTTGTCGTCCGGACGGAAAATATCGACATGGAGATCGCGGTCTCCAAAACGCGTTTTACGGACGGTTGAATATACCACGTCCCTATATTCCTTCACTCCTTCCGGCAGAAAAGGTTTTGCCAATACAGCCTCTGGATGCTTTTTACGAACTTTTATATTCGTGGAATAAGTTGTAAACGAGGTATCCCGAGGCACATCGAAAGCCTTACTTTCAACAAAAAAAGAACAAAAAAGAGTCAATGCAAGGAAACGTGACAAAAATCTCATAATATATGACATCTGGTTCATTTATATTTTCAATATTAGCGCATTCGTGACAACATACCGCTATGAATTCTCACCTCGATGATCCAACTGGTTTTCAAGAACACTATTTGCAAAGGTAACAAAATAACTATGCAGTCCGGCAATAATGTGCCATTTTTATTTTGGTAAGGTTTGATATTATGATATAATGTTGTAATTTTGTGAAGAAGGAAACACAGATTTACCAAATCCAACCACAGTGAAACAAATAAAAGACTTTATCATTATACGGAACATTCGTCTCAATGACGCATACTCCAAAATGATCCTCACTCCGGCCGATGGAGAATCTCTTCCAAAGATGTCTCCAGGACAATTTGTTCAAATTTCAGTAGACGCTCCCGACGTATTTTTACGTCGACCGATATCCGTAAACGATGTCGACCCTAAGGAAAACACCATTACACTACTGATCAGAAATGCCGGCAAAGGCACTACCATATTGACAAGTCTTCCGTCGGGAAACCACTTAAATATCCTTTTACCACTCGGCAACGGATTTACAACAGAAATTCCTGAAAACGGACGCGTACTGTTGATCGGAGGAGGTGTCGGTGTAGCCCCCCTACTCTATTTAGGGAAAACACTGAAAAACAAAGGATTTAAACCGGAATTTCTACTTGGAGCAAGAACTTCGTCCGATCTTCTTTCCATTGATGAATTCCGAGAAACAGGAACGGTATACACATGTACGGAAGACGGATCTGATGGAATACAAGGCCTGGTGACATCCCATCCGATACTTAACGAGAGCTTCTGTCGATATTATTGCTGCGGCCCAGCACCAATGATGAAAGCCGTAGCCAAAATAGCCAGACAAAACGGAATTGACTGTGAAGTCTCGCTTGAAAACATGATGGCATGCGGGCTTGGAGCCTGTCTTTGCTGCATAGAAAAAACAGTCAAAGGAAATGTGTGTGTGTGCACCGAGGGTCCCGTGTTCAATATATCATCATTAACCTGGAATTAATATCTATTTTAGAATTATGACAAAACTATCGGTCAATATCGGAAATCTCCAACTTGCAAATCCGGTACTTACCGCATCCGGGACATTTGGTTACGGTGAAGAGTTCACACCGTTCATCAATATAGACAGACTTGGAGGGTACATCATTAAAGGAACCACACTCAATCCACGTGAAGGGAACGACTATCCCCGAATGGTAGAGACTCCATCAGGAATGCTCAATGCCGTAGGCCTGCAAAACAAAGGCGTCGACTATTTTATCGAAAACATATATCCGCGTATATCACACTTCAAATCACGGCTAATAGTCAACGTTTCCGGAGCAAACATTGATGACTATGCCGAGACAGCGCGTAGACTCCACCATCTCGACAATGTAAGTGCGATCGAAGTGAACATCTCATGTCCTAATGTAAAAGAAGGAGGAATGGCTTTCGGCACAACGACTACAGGTGCGGCCGCTGTCACAAAAGCAGTCCGAAGAGCCTATCCGGACAAGACTCTGATCGTAAAACTGTCGCCAAACGTAACATCAATAGCCGAAATAGCCAAAGCGGTCGAGGCTGAAGGAGCGGATTCGGTTTCGCTCATAAACACACTAATGGGCATGTCGATTGATGTGGAAAAACGTCGTCCGCATCTGTCAACAATCACCGGAGGTCTTTCAGGTCCTGCTGTGAGACCAATAGCTATACGTATGGTATGGCAGACGGCAAAAGCCGTAGACATTCCGGTCATAGGACTCGGTGGAATCATGAACGGACGTGACGCGATAGAATTCATGTTGGCAGGAGCGACCGCTGTCGAAATCGGGACCGCCAACTTCATAGACCCGTCTGTCACGATGAAAGTGATAGACTATATGGAAGACTATTGCTTAAGACATGGCATATCAAACATAAACGATATTATCGGATGTATCTGACATATCTTGAAATAAAATCCGTAAAAGCATGAAAATCCACCCCTTTCTATGCCCTCTGATAGTCACAATGCTTTTCACATCCTGCGATCCACTGAGCAAAGAAGCCAAAGAAATCGTAGGAACATATTATAATACCGAGCTCTCTGAAACAGACCCTATAATGGAGCTGAAAAGAGATGCCACCTGTAAAATACGCGCCATAAAACCAGGCGTTTTGACTTATTGTGTCAACGGAAAATGGAAAGTCGAAAAAGATTCGCTGATCCTTGAGCTTGACCATACGACTGTAACGTTTGAAGGAGACAGTTCTATAATAGGTGAAATACCACAACGGATGGCACAAAAAATTTCCGGGCATAACGACTTTTCCCTACAACTCGAAAGCGGTGGCATAACATATATGTATAAAAGGCGTAACGAATAAATTTCAAACCACCCCATATCAATCCCATATATTCAATTATGAAAAGGCTCGACGCTGCGATCTCCATGATTGTCACGCTTATTATTGTGACTTCATGTGGACTAAAACATACGGTCAGTGAGGACATCGCATCCGCTGAAATAGCATTTGCGAACGAGGATGTCAACGCAACCCGCGATATTTGCAATGGCATTCTTGACAAAAACGAAAAAAGAAGCATCGAAGCGTCACAATATGCCAGGCTTTCCATAATATACATGCAACTGAACGACCAAACCGATGACCCTGAAGACATAGAACTGGCAGCAAAGTGTTATAGGGAAGCATTCAAACTCAACGCGGATTCCGCCATGTCATTTTACAGGTCGCTTCCGGTCGAACAGGACAAATATGCGATGACTCTTTCAGCGATAGTCCACATCCTTGACAATCCACGAGAAATACCTACCGATCATGATCGGGAAGTGCTCCCCGATGAAGTAGGACGATTGGAGGAAACTACTTTAAGCCCTGATTCCGTAAATCAGTAAACATTTCATAACATCGTTAAAACACATCGATAAACATGGATTGGAAAGAATTGTTATCTCAGAAAATCGAATCTGGAGAACTTGAGAGAGAGGAATATTGTCCGGAAATAAAAAACGAACAATCTCACAACGTCAATGAAACGATTGAAATCATCATTGATAAAAAAGGACGAAAAGGAAAGACAGCTACTATCGCTGTAGGATTCAAATGCGGAGAATCCAGACTTAAAGAAATCGCATCCATAATCAAATCCCGTCTATCAACCGGAGGCTCAGCCCGAAGCGGAGAGATACTCATACAAGGTGAACGAAAAGAAGAAATGAAAAAAATCCTTACGGAAATAGGATTGAAAGTAAAATAAGGGTTATACGTCTCGTAAACTCACAAAATGATAAATATATATAAAGCGTCAGCCGGCTCTGGAAAAACATACACTCTTGCCCGCGAATACATAAAATTGCTTCTCGGGAAAAAAGACAGCAACGGCCGCTATCGCTTGAATCCATACGCAAAAAACGCACATCGCTCCGTATTGGCCATAACATTTACCAATAAAGCTACGGAGGAGATGAAAATCCGTATCATACATGAACTAGCAGTAATAGCCTCCCTCGAAAGAGGCTGGACAAAAAAAAGTCCTTACGAAAAAGACCTGTGCGACACATTCGGCTGTGAACCGGAAAAATTAAAAAAGGCGGCCGGCAATGCGCTGCGCGATCTGTTATATGACTTTAATTTTTTCAGTGTATCGACCATCGATTCATTTTTTCAACTCATACTCCGTTCTTTTGCCAGAGAAGCTGAAGTGTCAGGGAACTATGAACTCGAACTTGACGATAAAGCAGTAATCGGAATGAGCGTGGACAGACTTCTTCAGGATCTAAACCATGGAGCACAAACAAGCCGCTCAACATTTCTTATAAACTGGCTTTCAAGTTATATGACACATCTGATTGAGGATGGTAAAACATTCAATATCTTCAACAGATCATCCTACATCCACCGCGACCTTATTTCATTTGTCAATGACATAACGGACGATACTTATCGTGAAAACGAGGAAAAACTCATTGAGTATCTTTCCGACAACGACAAATTCAATCGGTTCAAGGAATCCGTCTACAATCTAAGCCGGACGATCACTCGTCAGACCGCTGAATGTTGCCGCAATGCAGTCGAGGCAATCGACAATAAAGGATGCCGGGATATAATTGTAGCTAACATATATAAACCGCTGGTCAAATGGATGCAATCCGGATATGACCCGAAAGGAGCATCCGCTACCGTGCTCAAAGCAGCGGACGACATTAATTGTGCTTACCTGAAAAAAGCATCCGGATCGCCTCTGCGCACATCAGAACTTGACGGACTAATAAGCCATGCTCTCGATAGCATCGTGTTCTGTTATGAAAATGTACGGACACTCAAAATAATCTCCGCCAACCTATATCAACTCGGACTATTATCTTTTTTGATAAGCTATATCGACAGATATCGCCGGGAAAATTCAACGATCCTTCTCAGCGATACAAACTCACTTATCGCGAAAATAATTGGTGGAGAAGACGCCCCGTTCCTTTATGAACGTGTCGGTGTCTGGTTTAAAAACTATCTCATCGACGAGTTTCAAGACACATCATACAGCCAATGGCAAAATATCAGACCGTTGATAAAAGAGAGCCTTGCATATGACAATGACAACCTTGTGATCGGAGACGAAAAGCAATGTATCTACCGATTTAGAAACAGCGATCCGTCTCTACTCCATAACCTGCACAATGACAGCATGGCCGACGGACGGACATCGATACGAGGCAATGACATTGCGGAGAATACCAACTGGCGTTCATCAGCAAACGTCGTCCGTTTCAACAATACATTTTTTTCCGCCCTCGTAAAAAATTTAGGCTACCAGGATATATACTCAAATGTAGCGCAACAGATTTCAGAAAAACACAGCTCACATCAAGGATATGTACGATTAAAAATATACCCAGGCAAGAAAAAAGAGGAATGGCTCGATGAGGCTCTCGAAAATCTTACAGAACAACTATACCGCCAATTATCATCCGGCTATAGACCAGGCGACATCGCTATCCTCGTGCGTAGATGGGACGAAGGCAATATTATCATTAAACACCTTGAATCAGTCAAGAAAAAAAGGCCTGAATTCCCGGATTTCCGTATCATATCCGACTCTTCCCTACTAATCGGAAACTCACCATCCGTATTGCTGATAATTAGTCGCTTAAGACTGATATCATCAACTGATTTCACTCCTGATCCAAGAAAGAAAACACGACGGGAAATAGCGAGCCTGATAAACCGTTTCGAGACAGAGAGAAGCATAGGAGCCTCATCTTCACAGGCTCTTAGATCCGCATTGAAATCTGATGAAAAAACGGTTCAAAACTATACACAATCCGACAACGAACCATCGGAACTATCTATAGACCTTATATCGCTCGTCGAAAATATCATAGCGAACTTTATACCCGAAGATAATCTGCATTCAGAAAATCTTTTTATCACGGCTTTTCAGGATATAGTGACAGATTTCGTAAATCGCGGATACGGAGACATCAAGTCATTCCTGCGGTGGTGGGATGAGACCGGATATAAGACAGCGGTTTCAGGCGCCAAAGACGAAAGCGCCTTGAATATCCTGACTATCCATAAATCTAAAGGACTGGAATATCCGTGCGTACATATACCATTCGCCCAGATGAGCAGTGGCAACCACTCCGAACTCGCATGGTTTGAAATAGATTCGATTCCAGGAGTGGATCCGACCATTATCCCTCCGATGATACCGCTCAAACTATCATCGGCAATGGAAGGAACCATGTTTTCAGACAGGTATAATGAAGTGTGCTCACAAAATCGACTCGATACAGTCAATCTTTTATATGTAGCATTCACGAGAGCCATCGACGAACTACATATAGGCATTCCGGCTCCTTCAGGAAAAGGCTCCGGAATGTCAGGCGACATCTTTACAGCGGCAGAAATGTGCGGAACAGAATTCCGCAAAGAACTCGAAACGTCACACGGCATCTCTGACGATACCGGCTCCCCTTTTACGGAAATGTACATAACAGACAATTCCATAATTTTAGGGAATCCAACTTTTCGCGGAGAAGAAGAGAAAAAAGATAAAACCGCAATATCACCTTCCCTCAATCTTGAAATCAACCGATACAATACTTTCATAAGCCGCACGCTTTGGAATAACACATGCCTTGAAGATAAATATTACAATATAGAAGACGCCCGTGACCGCGGTATAATGCTCCATGATATAATGTCGGACATCCAAACCCCGGCAGATATACCTTTTGCCATAAACAATCTTCGCTATTCAAAACAAGCAAAAGAACTGACCTCCGCTGATGTAAGCGAAATACACGCCATCATATCGCAAAGGGTAAATGACAAACGGGTAGAACATTGGTTCAACGGATTCAACCGACTACTCATCGAGCGTCCGATAAACACCGACACCGATTGCTCACGACGCCCTGACAGAATCGTATGGACATCCAAAGGCACTATTGATATCATCGATTTTAAAAGCGGTTCACAGAAACCGCAAAAATACAGAAAACAACTCATCGAATACAAAGACCTGCTTCAAAAACTTGGATACACCAATCTCCATACCTATTTATATTATCTTGATAGTGGCGAAATAATCGAGATTGATTAAAATTTATAATTTTTTCATGGTTTTATTTGTCGTTTCGTAAATAATACATAACTTTGCGATACAAATTAACACCAACCAAGATTTAGACACCACATAAATGATGACTCGATTTTACGCATATTCGTTCTTTTATTATTTTTATTTTGACAAAAAATAAAAACGGGATTTGCGTATACGGTTTATGACATCAAAGCGAATTTTATTTAAGACAACATCAATCCCGTTCTCCTGTGCGACAACGGGATTTTTTAATTCTTAACATCAAACGTGATGAAAAAAATCACAATACAAGGTGTAGCAGGATGCTACCATGACGCCGCGGCCCATCTCTATTTTGACAAACAAGAGATACTTACAGTAGAGTGCGATACGTTTCCGACAATGTTCGAAACCCTCGCAAACGACGCTTCCCTACTCGGTGTCGTAGCTATCGAGAATACTATAGCGGGCAGCCTTTTGCAGAACCATGAACTTCTTCGGCAAAGCAACCTTCATATAATCGGAGAACTCAAGCTAAGGATATCTCATGTACTCGCAAGCCTGCCGGGACAAAACATCGACGAACTGACAGAAGTCAACTCCCACCCCATGGCTTTAATGCAATGCGAACAATTTTTGAGAAGACACCCGAATCTCAAGATCGTTGAAAGACTTGACACCGCAGGAAGTGCAAAAGAGATCGCTGAAAATAACCTTTCAGGACACGCTGCGGTATGCGGTGAATATGCCGCAGAACTTTACGGTCTTAGCATCCTTGAAAAAAGCATAGAGACAAACAAACGCAATTTCACCCGTTTTCTTGTGGTGGCAGATCCGTTGCTTGCGTCAGAGATCGGACCTTCGGAACATGAAATTGACAAAGCATCCATTGTTTTCACTCTGCCACACACACATGGCGCACTGTCAAAAGTCCTGACAATATTTTCATTCTATGATATAAATCTCTCCAAAATACAGTCGACTCCTATCATCGGTCGTGAATGGGAATATCGTTTTTATGTAGATCTTACATTCGACAGCCTGGTTCGCTATCATCAAGCAATTGATGCCGTAAGACCTCTGATCAAGGATCTAAAGGTGCTCGGAGAATATTCCGAGGCTAAAATCACATATTGAAATAAGAAACATAATGTCATGAATATAAAACCATCGGACAGGGTTGAGAACATCAAGGAATACTATTTTTCAACCAAGCTTAAAGAAGTGGCCGCGATGAAAGCGGCAGGCCATGACGTCATATCTCTTGGTATCGGAGGGCCTGACAAGCCTCCGCATAAAAACGTTATATGCACCATGACGGAAGCATTGAACAAACCTGACAATCATGGTTACCAACCACATGTAGGCTTGCCCGAACTCAGGGAAAGTTTCTCGAAATGGTATAAAAAATGGTATGATGTCGAACTTGATCCCAAAACCGAAATACAACCGCTGATCGGATCTAAAGAAGGGGTGACGCACATCTCCTTGGCCTTTCTTAATCCAGGGGACGGTGTTCTCGTTCCTAATCCGGGATATCCGACATATTCTTCTATAAGCAGTCTTGTCGGAGCGGAAATATTTCATTATGATCTTACCGACGACAACGGATGGCAACCTGATTTCGACGCACTTGAAAAACTGCCACTTGATAAGATCAAATTGATGTGGCTGAATTATCCCCACATGCCCACCGGGGCATCTGCGAAAATAGATACATTCGAAAAGGCTATAGCATTCGGAAAAAAACATGATATCGTAATTGTCAACGACAATCCTTACTCTTTCATTCTGAACGACACGCCAATGAGCATCCTTCAGATTCCCGGAGCAAAAGAAATAGCCATTGAAATGAATTCATTAAGCAAAAGCCATAACATGCCCGGATGGCGCGTAGGAATGGCCGCATCGAATCCGACGTTCATCTCATGGATACTAAAAGTAAAAAGCAATATTGATTCGGGCCAATTCAAGCCATTAATGCTCGCGGCCGCAAAAGCTCTTGAGGCAGATAAAAATTGGTACGAAGAAGTAAACGCTCTTTATACATCTAGACGCATTGTCGCAGAAAAAATAATGACAGCCATCGGTTGTGATTTCGATCCGTCACAAAGCGGCCTGTTTCTTTGGGGACGCATCAAAGATCCGTCGATCAGTTCAGAAATGCTTGCAGATAAACTTTTAAAAGAAGCCAAAATTTTTCTTACCCCCGGATTCATATTCGGCTCGAACGGAGAGCGATATATACGTATTTCCCTTTGTGCGACAAAAGAGCGTATGGACGAAGCCCTCTCACGTATCAAGTCATTAAAATTATAAGAACCTACAACCAGATAAAAGATATCCAATATGGAAAATATACAGCCTCTCGCAATTAACGGTATAGAACTCACCAAACCGATAATAATATCCGGTCCATGTAGCGCGGAAACCGAAGAACAAGTGCTTCAGACTGCACATCAGCTATCGAGAGCGGGTGTAAAGATATACCGCGCCGGAATATGGAAACCACGAACCAAGCCAGGAGGATTCGAAGGCGTAGGAGTACCGGGACTCGCCTGGCTTAACAAAGTCCGTGAAGAAACCGGACTTAAAGTCTCAACCGAAGTCGCCAACCGCGGTCATGTGGAAGCCGCGCTCGAATATGACCTGGATTTGCTTTGGATAGGGGCACGCACTTCGGCAAACCCATTCGCAATGCAAGAAATCGCAGACGTGCTTCGCGAAAGCGGCCGTGACATCCCCATTTTAGTCAAAAACCCTGTGAACCCCGACCTTGAACTATGGGTAGGCGCGCTTGAACGGCTATACAATGCCGGAATTACCCGGCTCGGTGTAATACACCGAGGATTCAGCACCTATGGAGTCCACATCTATCGCAATCATCCTCAATGGCGTATACCGCTGGAACTGAGGCGCCGCTACCCCAACCTACCTATCATCTGCGATCCAAGTCACATAGGCGGTAAGCGTGAATTGATCGCATCACTCTCACAACAGGCTCTCGACATGGGTTTCGACGGTCTTATAATCGAAAGCCACTGCAACCCGGACTGTGCATGGAGCGATAAGAACCAACAGATCACACCCGAAGTCCTTGGTGTTATCCTTGACAATCTCGTATATCGCGATACACCGGCTCCAGCTGAAAGCCTTGCCCAATTGAGACGTCAGATCGACCAACTTGACAATGAGCTTCTCGAGGTACTCGCAAAACGTATGAGCATCTCGCGCGAGATCGGAGAATACAAAAAGAACCATAACATGCCGGTAGTCCAACCCGGACGTTACGGAGATATAATGTCGACACGCGTCAAAGCAGCCTCTTCGATGGGTGTGGACGAAAATTTCATGCGCGATATACTATCGACTATACACGAGGAATCCGTACGCATCCAAGTCGAGCTGACTGAAAAAAGCAAATAGTCATCCATCTCAAAAAAGCATCTCGCTTAATCATGAAAATTCTTATTCTCGGTGCAGGCAAAATGGGCAGTTTTTTCTGCGACCTTCTATCCTTCGATCATGATGTTGCCGTATATGACCCTGATCCACAACGTCTGCGCTATACATTTAACGCCCTACGGTTCAACGATCTTGAAAATATAGGAGATTTCCAACCTCAGTTGGTGATAAACGCAGCGACAGTAAAATATACGCTCGAAGCATTCAAGGCGGTTCTTCCATATATTCCAGCAACATCCATCATAAGTGATATCGCTTCAGTCAAAACCGGACTACCCGAGTTCTACTCTGAGTGTGGCCATCCGTTTGTCAGTACTCATCCTATGTTCGGTCCGACATTCGCTTCGCTAAACAATCTGAGCAATGAAAATGCGATAATAATAAGCGAAGGCGATCACCTCGGAAAGGTATTTTTCCGCGATCTGTATTCACGTCTTCACCTAAACATCGTTGAATACACCTTCTGCCAACATGATGAAACAATAGCCTATTCGTTGTCTATACCATTTGCTGCGACACTCGCCTTTGCCGGAGTCATGAAACATCAAGAGGCTCCCGGCACAACTTTCAAGCGCCACATGCAAATAGCGAGAGGACTAATGTCGGAAGACGACTATCTTGTCAGCGAAATCCTGTTCAATCCCAATACTCCATCCCAATTGGAAAAAATTCAGGAACAGATGGCCGAGCTACTGGATATAATCAAACGGCATGACAGTCAAGGAATGAAAAACTTCCTTGCAAGAGTGCGCGAACATATAAAATAGCATCTGACAAATAAATATGTAAATATATATTTTTAAGGTAACACTTTGGTTTTGGACAGCAATACCAATTGATCCATCGAAGGATATTGACGCAATACAACCATATTTCAAAATACGACAACAGGCGTCCTTGATCTATTTCTAAGGACGCCTGTCATTTATATTCACTTTCTAATTAGTACTTCACATCGTTTATCGTGACATTTTCAATCACACAATTTTCTATATTTGATGTATCGAAAGCACCTTTCGGATCTATCGACCATATATCCTTGAACGTAAAGTTTTTAAGAGTATAGTCATTTGTTTTTCTATCACGGTAGAAATCACGGGTGCATTCAAGACGACCGTTTTTGAAAACGACATTGTCCACACCTGAAGCAGGCATCGGATCTCTTTCGACTTTATTAAAGAATTGAGTCCAAGTCTGAACCTCAAGAGCGGTCCGCACAGTTCCTGTAGCACCGTCAATCAGCACATTGCGATACTGCTGCGGAGTGTCAGGACGCATCTTGAACAACAGCACGTGATAAGTGCCGTCAAATTTGCAATCCTTCATTATCACGTTGGAACAATCCCAAGCTTCGCTTCCGAAAGTCACACCAGCATTTGTCTTGCCAAAAGTACAACGATCTATGATCACACGGTTGACACTTCCGTTGCCGGCAATAGTGTCGACATACGTACCTTTGCCACCTTTCAAACAAACGCCATCGTCATTGACATTCATATAGCAACGGCTGACAAGGACATCGTTGCAAACGTCAAGGTCTATCGCATCCGTACTGGGTCCTTTCGGATAACCGTCCGTAGGAGCAAGAATCGTGACATCAATATATTTTACACGTTTGCAATTATACAAATGATTTGTCCAGAATCCTGAATTCACCATCTTTATGCCATTGACCGTGACATCCGACGAATTCGAAACATACAGCATTCTCGGACGTAACGCCTCAAGATTTGTACATTTGCGATTCACTTTACGCCTGAGCCAAAACTCATCATAAAACCGATGTCCGTTACCGTCGATAGTGCCTTCTCCGCTTATAGTAAATCCATCGCATTTATCGGCATTTACAAGAGCCGCGAAATAATCGATCGTCTGTCCCTCAAGACGCGTCTTTATTATCTCATAATGCGTGATAGCGTCGCTTCCTTTCAAACGCGCACCTTTCTCCAAATAAAGATGCGTCCCCGGTTTAAAGAACAACGAACCAGTCAGATACGTTCCTTCCGGAATAACCACAACACCTCCTGTCGAAGCCGCCTTATCTATTACAGCTTGAATGGCCGATGTCTGCAGCACAGTACTGTCGTTTACCACTCCATGATTGGTTATAACATAACGTTTTCCCAACTTATTTATATCCGGAGTCTTAGTATCGTTGAACCATGACGGAACCTTGCTCCCATCAGGAAAATTCGTAAATTCCGCTCGCATAGAAACCGACGCGGATGAAGCCAACAATAATGATAATGTGATAATTTTTGATTTAATATTCATAACTTTTCAGGTAATTGTAAATCAGTCCGAGACTACAAAGTTACAAAAAATACCATTAATCCCCATGAGTAAACAAAGAGATCAGACAGCAAAACATTTTATCGACAAAGACAATTATAAATATATCACAGAACCCTCACGTCTACAACTATGCCCCAAAATCATACATACACTTTTGACAGGGTAATCCGTCTGCTCATAACAACAATCTCTATCGCAGCCTTTATATGGCTTGTCAACGTGTTGTGCAATGTACTTCTGCCCTTCTGTCTCGCCTGTCTCATCTCATACATACTTGAACCTCTCGTCGAATTCAATCTCAAACGGCTACATCTTAAATGGCGTATCATCTCAATATTTTTCACTCTCGCAGAGGTCACATTCATAATATCCGGACTCGGATATCTGTTTCTACCCTCAATCCTGAAAGAAATACACGAAATGGGTATATTGCTTAACAACTACACACAGCAAGACTCAAGTTTGCCATTTTTACCACGCGAACTACACGAATACATTTCCGAATTCTTCGATAAAAACACGCTCAAAAAACTTGTCACCGGAGATCATATCGAAAGTATCCTTGACAAAGGGACATCCCTGATAGGAGCATCGGTTGAATTCCTGTTCCATGCACTCGAATGGTTTCTGACATTCATATATGTCATATTCATTCTCCTTGACTATCGCTCTTTAATGAAAGGATTCGGACTACTTGTACCTCCGAAATATCGCCCTATAACCAACCGCGTCGGCAATGATATCAAACACAGTATGAACAGATATTTCCGCGGACAAGCCGTTCTGGCTCTATGCGCAACAATATTTTATTGTATCGGATTTTCGATAGTGGGCATACCTCTTGCAATCCTGCTCGGAATCCTTGTCGGAATTCTTTACATGATACCGTATTTCCAATATATAACCATTATTCCCGTTGCGTTCGTCTGCTTCGTATCTTCGCTTGACGGATCATTCTCCTTTTGGCCGGAATTCGGCAAATGTCTATTGGTCTATGTAGTCAGCCAATCCGTATGCGACTATATCCTGACTCCCAAAATAATGGGAAAAGCCTTAGGTTTAAATCCAGCCATTATTCTTTTGTCACTATCGATATGGGGGACGCTTCTTGGACTTATCGGAATGATAATAGCCTTACCACTGACCACTCTCCTGCTCGCATATTACGAAGAATACGTAATAAACCGAAATGACGAACCTCCATGCGAAAAGCATAAGGATATCGAAGCCATTGAATCCATATCCGGCACATCCAATATAGACCATCGACAGTGACAAAACACTCAATATTATTCACCCCATAAATCACATAAATGCCAATCGCATATCAACCATATTCAACTACATTTATTACATGATATCATAAATATCTGTAACGTTATTTGTTATAATCTTTTCAAAATATTTTTCATTAAAAATAAAAAATAATCCGTAAAAATTTGTTCAATTAAAAAACAATAGCTACCTTTGCACCGTCAAAATGAGATATTCATTATCAAGTTTCGGCAGACATATAAATCTTGCCTTGTGGTGTAATGGTAGCACGTCGGATTCTGGTTCCGCCTGTGAGGGTTCGAATCCTTCCAAGGCAACACAAAGAAAGAGCTAAGTCACTAAGATTTAGCTCTTTCTTTATTTTTAGTCTCGCTGCCAAGTATTAAAAATAAATCAGAGATGCACATATTTTCGTGAAATCGTCGTATCTTTGTAAAAAAATCAAGCTTACTATTTTACTTACTCCTAAATCAATATGGCTCAAAAACCGTCAATCCCTAAAGGCACACGCGATTTCAATCCTGTTGAAATGGCTCGCCGCAACTATATATTCGACACCATACGCAACGTATTTTACCTCTTCGGATTCCAACAGATAGAAACTCCGGCCATGGAGAATCTCTCGACTCTAATGGGAAAATACGGTGAAGAAGGTGACAAACTTTTATTCAAAATTCTAAATTCCGGAGATTTCCTTCGGGGAGTGGATCCGACTCTAATCGAAAGCGGTGACTGTCCGAAAATCGCACCGAAACTATGTGAGAAGGGATTACGTTACGATCTGACAGTGCCATTTGCCAGATTTGTCGTAATGCACCGCAACGACTTGTCTTTTCCGTTCAAAAGATTCCAGATACAGCCGGTATGGAGAGCGGACCGTCCGCAAAAAGGCCGTTACCGCGAATTTTACCAGTGTGACGCAGATATAATCGGATCTGATTCGCTTTTAAATGAAATCGATCTTCTACAATTGATCGACGAGGTGTTCCATCGCCTCGGTATACGTATAACGATCAAGCTCAATAACCGTAAAATCCTTGCCGGAATCGCGGAACTCGCTGGTGAGCCAGACAAAATCACAGATATAACAGTCGCAATCGACAAAATCGACAAAATCGGACTTGAAAACGTTAAAGCCGATCTTCGCGAACGAGGGCTGTCTGAAAGCGCAATCAATACAATAGCTCCCGTAATAACGCTATCGGGAACAACCGAAGAACGACTCCAAAAACTTTCGGAAATTCTCAATGGCAATGAAGCCGGAGCCAAAGGCCTTGAAGAACTGAAAGAAGTAATCGAGGGCACAGATAGACTCGGACTGAAAGCGAATCTCGAACTCGATGTCAGCCTGGCCAGAGGACTGAACTACTATACTGGAACCATCATCGAAGTAAAAGCCCGCGATGTCGAAATCGGCAGTATTACCGGTGGCGGTCGATATGACAACCTGACCGGTGTGTTCGGGCTCCCGGGTGTTTCAGGTGTAGGAATATCATTCGGTGCTGACCGTATATACGATGTCCTCAACGCTCTTGATTTATATCCGTCAAACATAGCCGGAACGGCAAAGGTTATGTTCACGAACTTTGGCGTGAAGGAAGCAGAACGATCACTCGAGATCATAAAAAAACTGCGCGAATCCGGAATCGCAGCTGAAATTTATCCCGACGCGGCCAAAATAAAAAAACAGATGGGTCGCGCGGACGCACTCGGAATCCCCTTTGTAGCGATCGTTGGAGAAACCGAACTCCAAAACGAATGCGTGACTCTCAAAAACATGTCGACCGGAGAGCAACGACAGTTGGATGTGTGCGGACTGATAGACGCGCTATCATAAATACACAGCTGTCTCACACGTGTCCTTTAATTTGGTCAATAAGGACATACCCTTCTGTTTTCCGATGAATATGTAGTATCTTTGCATATTCAACGATCCGTTACGGACTTATGACAACCGATGTTTCATGGTTATTACAGATTCTCTTACCACTTTCGGGCAATACTGCATGTTTATTTGCAGGGTATTCTCGATTCCAGACCGCTGGAAAACATTTTTTAAGCGTACGTTATTCGAAATCACCAAGCTCGGCGTCGATTCGATTCCGCTTGTGATAGTCATATCTCTGTTTATCGGTGCGGTTATCACCATACAGATGCAACTCAACATCATTTCTCCACTTGTCCCGTCCTACTCCACAGGACTTGCGTCAAGAGAAATCATTCTGCTTGAATTTTCAAATTCAATACTCTGCCTGATACTCGCTGGAAAAGTAGGATCGAACATCGCATCCGAAATAGGGACTATGCGTGTCACCGAACAGATTGACGCACTTGAAATAATGGGAATCAATTCCGCCAACTTTCTTGTTCTTCCCAAAATCATAGGCTTTCTCATATATATGCCTGTGTTGGTCATATTCTGTATATTCACTTCGTTTTTAGGAGGTGTCCTTATTTCAGTTTTTACAGACATAATCCCGTTGAGCAGATTTATATATGGCTTACAAACCATGTTCTCGGAATGGTATGTCTGGTACGGTCTGATAAAGTCCTTATTTTTCTCATTTATAATAACATCTGTTGCTGCTTTCTACGGGTACTACGTTAAAGGCGGAGCTCTTGAAGTCGGCAAAGCCTCCACCAACGCAGTAGTAGCCTCGAGCATACTTATATTATTATTGGATGTCGTTCTGACCAAACTCCTTTTGCAATGATTGAAGTAAAAAATATAACCAAGGCATTCGGTGACAAGACGATATTGCATGGGGTCAATGCCACTTTCCATACCGGCAAGACCAATCTGATCATCGGGCAAAGCGGATCAGGAAAAACGGTACTTGTAAAATCGCTTGTCGGTTTGATACGCCCAGAAGAAGGAGAAATATTATACGACGGTCGAGACCTCATGAAAATGAATACCAGTCAGGTCAAAGAACTACGAAAGGAAATCGGAATGCTTTTTCAAGGCTCTGCGCTTTTCGATTCCGAGACCGTACTCGGAAATGTGATGTTTCCCCTGACAATGTTTACCGATATGTCTGCGGCCGAAATCAAGGAACGCGCCCAATTTTGTCTTGAACGCGTCAATCTGAAAGGAGCCGACAAAAAATTTCCGTCAGAGATATCTGGAGGTATGCAGAAACGTGTCGCAATAGCACGAGCTATAGCCCTTAACCCCAAATATCTATTCTGCGACGAACCAAACTCCGGACTCGATCCCCGCACCTCTATATTAATCGATGAGCTACTAAGCGACATAACACACGAATACAACATCACCACAATCATCAACACTCACGACATGAACTCGGTGTTGGGTATTGGTGAAAACATAGTCTTTATCAATAAAGGTTATCGTGAATGGGTCGGTGACATGCACCAGATATACCAGACCTCAAACGAAGCTCTAAATGATTTCGTTTTCGCAAACGACCTTTTCCAAAAAGTCAAGGCATACGTCATTGCAAACGGACACGATCAGCAACCAAACTAATCACCACTTCCATTCAACCACCGCCCCGGGGAAGGATTTGCCTACATCCACCAAACGTTGGTTAGACGAGCCACGAAAAAGAAGATGAATGTCACGCATACTCTCCATGTATGGCCCATCCACCAATACATCCACATAGCGTAACAGCGCAGACATGTATTTATCGGCCATAACATCCTCATAAAGGAAACCTGTATAGCACCATATATTTTTGCCGGCATCCTTAATGGCTTTAGCAAGCGGAACGAGATCTTTACTGCAGAACATAGGATCTCCCCCCGTAAAAGTAACGTCAAAATCGTTTTCCAACACTACTGACATAATATCGTTGACCGACATCTCCCGCCCCGCTGTAAAATCCCATGACTGAGGATTGTGGCATAAGGGACAATGATGGAGGCAACCCGCAAAATATATGGCCGTACGAAGCCCGGGGCCATCGACAGATGTCCCCGGAACTATATCAAGTACTCTCATAGGCTTTTATTTTCAACTATCGCTTTTACTTATGGACTATGCGATCGCTCAGCTCCGCAAGCTTCGCGTTATTCCATCTGTCGGTTGTTCCGACAAGATATCCGGTAATACGTTGCAGACAGTCTATGTTACGGCTATGGCACTTGGGACATTCTTCAAGACCTTCCTGCGCATCCTCATAACCACAATCCATACAACGGTTGCGGTTATGATTGACCGAACAATATCCTATATTATATTTATCCATCAAATCAACAATATCACTGATGGCTTTAGGATTGTGCGTGGCATCACCATCTATTTCAACATAAAATATATGGCCTCCTCCTGTCAATTCATGATACGGAGCCTCGATCTTCGCTTTATGACGTGGCGAACAACGGTAATAGACAGGAACATGGTTTGAATTTGTATAATATATCTTATCGGTTATTCCCGGCAACACCCCGAACGATTTGCGGTCGCGCGACGTGAACTTACCCGAAAGGCCTTCAGCGGGAGTAGCAAGAACAGAGAAATTATGTTGATATTTCTCGCTGTAATCATTGACTCGCGAACGCATGTGCGATACGATCCTCAATCCAAGTCTCTGCGCTTCTTCGCTCTCTCCATGATGTTTTCCGGTCAAAGCGATAAGACATTCGGCAAGACCGATAAACCCTATGCCAAGTGTACCCTGATTTATCACAGACTCAATAGTGTCCGTCGGCTGAAGATTTTCCGCTCCGTTCCAGAGTCTCGACATCAGCAACGGAAATTGCTTTGCCATCGCTGTTTTCTGAAAATTGAAACGGTCACACAACTGGCGCGCTGTTATATCGAGAATATCATCAAGTTTGGAAAAAAAACGGCTTATGCGCTCTTCACTATCAACGATATTCATACATTCAATCGCGATACGAACTATATTTATGGTCGAAAAACTTATATTTCCACGCCCGATGGAAGTTTTCTCCCCAAAACGGTTTTCAAAAACACGCGTGCGGCATCCCATTGTGGCAACCTCATATTTGTAACGTTCCGGGTCATCGGCGTCCCATTTTTCATGTTGATTATATGATGCGTCAAGATTGACAAAATTAGGGAAGAAACGACGTGCGGTAACCTTGCAGGCGAACTGATAGAGATCGTAATTCCGATCACCAGGCAAATAGCTTACCCCTTTTTTCTTTTTCCATATCTGTATCGGGAAAATAGCGGTAGCCCCATTGCCCACCCCCTCGTATGTCGAATTTAGCAATTCACGGATTATACACCTTCCCTCGGCCGAAGTATCGGTTCCATAATTGATTGAGCTGAACACCACTTGGTTGCCGCCTCGAGAATGGATAGTGTTCATATTATGAATGAATGCCTCCATACTTTGGTGGACACGGCTCACTGTCTGATTAACCGCATGCTGCATCCATCTTTTATCCCCCTCAAGGCCGTCAAGCGGAGCCTTTATATAATCAACAATTTCAATATCATATAGCCCTGACAAATCACGGCCCGTAAGCTCTTCAAGTTTCTTGACCTCTTCTTTATACGAAGAACGCACAAACGGTGCGAGATAAAAATCAAACGCAGGAATAGCCTGACCTCCATGCATTTCATTTTGAGCAGTCTCCAACGAGATACAACCGATAATGCTTGCCGTCTCTATCCGCTTCGCCGGACGCGATTCGCCATGGCCGGCAATAAAGCCATACCTTAATATACGATCCAGCGGATGTTGCACGCATGTCAGACTTTTTGTCGGATAATAATCCTTGTCATGAATATGAAGATATCCACCCTGCACGGCTTCACGAGCCTCCTGCGAAAGCAAATAATCGTCAACGAAAGGTTTTGTGGTCTCGCTCGCAAACTTCATCATCATCCCGGCCGGAGAATCAGCGTTCATATTCGCGTTTTCACGTGTGATATCATTGCTCTTGGCCTCTATGATCTCAAGAAACATATCGCGGGTCTTGGCGCGACGGGCAATGGATCTCTGATCCCTATAAGCTATATAACGCTTTGCCACTTCCTTTCGTGGCGACTTCATCAACTCCAGTTCGACGCGATCCTGAATTTCCTCTACAGTCATCTGATCACGGCCTATCATGCCAACCCGATCGGTTATACGAGATATCAAAGCTTCGTCCTCACCCATCTCTGTGGTGAGCATCGCTTTACGGATAGCCGCCTTGATTTTTTCTTCATTATATCCAACGACTCGTCCGTCGCGTTTTACCACAGTCTGTATCATTATAAGGAAGGTCTTATTCTTTAATTTGGTTTAAATAATATATACCGATTCGTCTCCGTCAGACAATTGCCTATTTATGGAAACAATCTCTGTGCAAAGATAGATCAAATGAAATAAACGGACAACAAAAAGCCGATTTATTTAAAAAACAAATTATATTTTTGAAAACTTTTAAACAAAGCAAAAAACATCAACATACTACATAACAACACATTACATATCAGTTTTCGAAAACTTTTATGAATTACAAATTAGATTGATTCAAAATTTTCTCCAATTCCAATAACGAGTCAACAACAAAATCAGGTTTATATTCATCCGGAATTTGTCCGATGTTTTGAGAAAACAAATTTTCACCTCGCCCACCGTTCATCAAACACAATGTAGTCCAGCCCAAGCGTCTTCCCGCAAGAAAATCTTTAGCGGGATTGTCCCCTACATAGATATAGCCAACTTCACCAGGAGTCAGACGCATAATCTCCGACATGGCAACACCACTGATCTTCTCCGATCCGATCTCCTCAGAAATCATTATCAAATCATGCCTCATAAAACGGCATAGCCCAAGAGACCTTATTTTATTTCTCTGAGTAACACTACGACCATCTGTGACAAGCCCTAACTGGCAGCCCATATTGAATAACCGTGCAAGGACATAAAGAGATTGCCACGGCAACTTTATATCCGGCATATGATTACGATATATATCCAAAACCTTGTCTATATCAATGCCTGTCGAATCAAACGCCGCCCTCGGTGTCGGGGCATCAAGCATCCGCTTCAACAGGCCTTGTCCATGACATCGGGCTATAGCCCGGTATGCAGACCTGACATACTCCATCTCAGGATAAAGCGTATCATCCAGATCAAAAACGACAACCATAAAAATACATGGATCAAAAACTATAATCCACGCATGCACGAGACTCTTTGTATCCTGCTATGATTGATGCCGCGGCAACATGCGCCGGATGCTTGGCATACACCTCGACATCCTCCATTTTCGGAACAACGGCTGTCAAAACCACATCCCAATCCTCCGTAGGATTCTCGTTTATTCCGACTTCCATAGATTCCAATACATCTATTTTCGACGGGAGCTCCATTAACGCACGGCAAAACCTCTCTGCGATTTCACGCCTAATCTCAACACTACCGGAAAGCTTAAAGCAAACTATATGTTTTACCATCCTATTTTTGTTTTATAAAAACCATAATTTTCGCTTCAAAATTAATAAATTTAACACATTCGACAACCCACTAAAACGACTTATTTTTTAACATCAATATCGCCTTAATATAAAATTTAAGCACTGCAATAGCTGGGCTGTTAAATTTTTCACTATTTTTGTGGGATAATTATACGCCTATCATCCGATAATCCCTAATCCAACTACAGGCGCTGACATGATTACGACTTTTGACAACTACGATCTAAGCAAACGCAACACTTTTGCAATGAAAGTGAAATGCAGCGTATTCATGGAATACACTGAAGCAAACGACATACCGTTTATCTTATCATCCATACGCAAAGATGTAAAATCCATACATATCGGAGCTGGAAGCAATCTGCTTTTCACCAATGATTTTCCCGGAGTTGTGCTTCACAGTGCAATCAAAGGGATAGAGATAGTTGATGAGACACAAAATTCTCTAATTGTAAGAGCCGGCAGCGGAGAGACAATGGACGACCTGATACGTTGGACATGTGACCGGAATCTATGGGGACTGGAAAACCTATCGGGCATTCCCGGTGAAGTCGGAGCTTCCGCCGTACAGAATGTCGGAGCATACGGAACGGAAGCATGCGATGCAATTGTAACGGTTCATGCTTTCGACAGGGTGACAAACGAATTTATCAGCATTGACAGAAAGTACTGCGCTTACGGCTACAGGGATTCCATTTTTAAAAAGCCGGACTCCAAAGACAGATACATCATAAATTCCGTCGACTATCGTTTAAGCCCGATAAGTGCCCCACGTATTTCTTATCCGGCATTGCGCGATATGTTTGATAAAAATATCATATCGGAATTACACCCTCACGATGTACGAAAGGCCGTAATAACAACCCGCGACTCAAAACTTCCAGCACCCGATAGGGTTCCAAGCGCAGGAAGCTTTTTCAAAAATCCTATTGTCAGTCAATCACTGTTTGAAAAGATATGCGAGAATGAAAACGACGTTAACATACCGCATTATATGACCGAAAGCGGCTATAAGATACCTGCCGCATGGCTAATCGACCGCTGTGGTTGGAAAGGTCATAAAGAAGGGAACGTAGCGGTATGGCATTTACAGCCGCTCGTGATTGTAAATCCGGAAAGCAAAGCATCTCCCTCAGAGGTGATAAATCTTGAAAAAAAAATTATCGAATCTGTCTATGAACGATTTGGAGTCAATCTTCATCCTGAAGTTGAACACATTTAACAGTTCAGACATTCTTAAGATAAACATCACATCAACTATTAAAAACCATCCATAGATACATGAGCACTTATATCATAGAAGGAGGCCATCGGCTCAGCGGAAGCATCAAGCCACAGGGAGCCAAAAACGAAGCTCTCGAAGTCATCAGCGCGACTCTGCTGACATCCGAACCGGTCACTATACACAATGTGCCCAACATTCTTGACGTAAAAAATCTCATAAACCTGCTTAAGGCTATGAGGGTAAAAGTCGACCGAATCGACGATGACACTTATCGTTTTCAAGCCGACGATCTTGACGAGGATTACATCTCGAGTGCTGATTTTGTTGCACGTTGTGCGTCTTTAAGAGGCTCAGTACTTGTTGTGGGCCCATTACTGGCTCGACTCGGACAGGCCTATTTCGCTAAACCTGGAGGCGACAAAATCGGAAGACGCAAAGTTGACACCCACATAACCGGGCTGTCAAAACTCGGAGCAATGATCGCATATAACGAAGAGCGACAAGCTTATTATCTTGTTACCGTAAACGGCTTGAGAGGATGCTATATGTTGCTTGACGAGGCATCTGTGACAGGAACTGCAAACATAGTGATGGCGGCAGCTTTAGCTGAAGGAACCACAACGATATATAATGCGGCCTGCGAGCCATACATACAGCAGCTCTGTAAAATGCTTGTCAAAATGGGAGTCAAAATAGACGGTATAGGATCAAATCTTCTCCATATCACCGGTGTTGACAAACTGGGAGGCGCGGACCATCATATATTGCCCGACATGATTGAAGTCGGCAGTTTTATAGGAATGGCCGCGATCACACAGAGCGAACTTACAATAAAAGATGTCAGCTATGATAATCTCGGCATTATACCCGATGCATTCCGCAGACTCGGCATAAACCTGGAGCATCGTGGAGATGATATTTTTATCCCGGCTCAGGATATATACGAAATCGAGACAAACCTTGATGGGTCAATACCGACCATAGCCGACGCTCCATGGCCTGGTCTCACCCCCGACCTACTGTCGGTAATGTTGGTAACAGCCACTCAATGCAAAGGCAGTGTGCTGATACATCAAAAAATGTTTGAAAGCCGTTTGTTTTTCGTGGATCGCCTGATAGACATGGGTGCACAGATAATGCTTTGCGATCCACACCGTGCAGTAGTAATAGGTCTCGACCATAAAGTACCTTTAAGAGCCAATCAAATGCATTCACCAGACATACGAGCAGGTATAGCAATGCTTATTGCGGCTATGAGCGCCAACGGAGTGTCGCGCATAGACAATATTGACCAGATCGACCGAGGATATCAGGCTATAGACACTCGCTTGAACTCCATAGGAGCCTGCATACATCGCCGAGATTAAGAGTGGTGTGTTTCAAACACACTACAAACATCAGCAGAAAGGACGTTAATCAACAACTACCCCATCAATTCAGACCAATGGAAAAACAGATATCCTCATCAGATCAAAAATCCGAACTGAAAGATCTTGTCAGATCTCTGCTCAGAAATACGTCCGATGTAAGTAAGGCAACAGATTTTTCCACGGTAAAAAAATCTGTTAAAGACGCCTATAATTCAGACAGATCCCTGATAGACCGCCATGGCATAAACCGTGTGAACCACGCTCTCAGAACAGCCATAGCACTTTGTGAAATGGTCTCCCCTGACAGAAATATGATAATAGCCACTCTTGTATACGAGCTATGTTCGGATGAAAGCCTGCCGATCAATCGGGTACGCGAACTATGGGGCGAGGATGTCGAACGAATGGTCAATGGATTAATAAAGGTTTCATCGCTTTACGGAAAACAAGGGGTAGTAAAAACCGACAACTTCCGAAGACTTCTTATGACGTTTGCGGAAGACATACGCGTGATAATCATCATGATCGTGGAACGACTATCCCTAATGCGCGCCATCAACCACCATCCCGATGAAAAATTTGTCACCGACACGGCATTCGAAGCCAATTACCTGTACGCACCTCTCGCCCACAGGCTCGGCCTATACAAGATAAAAAGCGAGCTTGAGGACATGTCCCTGAAATACACGGCACGAGAGACATATACAAATATCGCACGTGAACTGAAAGAGACAAAAGTGGCGCGAGACACTTATATAGCTGACTTTATCTCTCCGCTCAAAGCCAAACTGGATGCCACAGGATTGAAATACGAGATAAAAGGCCGTACAAAATCAATCTATTCGATCTGGAACAAACTCCGAAAACAACAGGTTGAACTATCTGGGATATATGACCTGTTCGCCATCAGAATAATCCTCGATGTACCGCTCGAACGAGAAAAAGCGGAATGCTGGAATGTATATTCCATTGTGGCAGATATGTATACCCCCAATCCGGCACGAATGAAAGACTGGCTCTCGATTCCAAAAAGCAACGGATATGAATCACTGCACACCACAGTCAAAGGCCAAGGCAACAAATGGGTAGAGGTACAAATACGCACCCGCAGAATGGATCTCGTGGCAGAAAAGGGTTTGGCTGCCCATTGGAAATACAAGGGAATCAAAAGTGAAGGAGACCTTGACAGCTGGATGAACAATATCAGGGATATTCTTGAAACGGCTGACGGGCCGATGGAGCTTATGAAAAACTTCAAGATGGATCTCTATGATAAAGAAGTGTTTGTCTTCACTCCTCGCGGAGACCTGTATCGACTTCCACTCGGAGCCAGCGTCCTTGATTTTGCATTCAATATCCACTCCAAACTCGGCTGCACATGTGTCGGAGGAAAAGTCAACGGACGCAACCGCAAGCTTAACTACAAACTCCATTCAGGAGACACCGTGGAAATAACAACGGCTCCCGGACAGATGCCCAAACAAGATTGGTTGGGATTTGTCGTGACATCAAAAGCACGCAACAAAATACGCCAAACCATCAACGAGCGCGCAAACCGATCAGCCGAACTCGGAAAAGAATTGCTTCAACGACGCTGTAAGAATCGTAAAATCGAACTTGACGAGGCCTATCTGATGCGTACCATCAAAAAAATGGGCTATAAAACCGTTACTGATTTCTATCATGCGATTTCTGACGAAAGCATTGACGTCAATGACGTTATCGCACAATATGAACTGATCGAAAAAGCAGATAAAAAGTCAGATATAGAGAGACGAAGCGCGGAAGAGTTCGAACTGATCGAAAGTCCGGACCGACAGGAAACCCAATCAGACGATATACTCATAATCGGTGACAATATTAAAGGGATAAACTATCGGTTGTCCAAATGTTGCAATCCGATATTCGGAGATGACGTATTCGGATTCGTGTCAGCCGAAGGTGTAATAAAAATACACCGCAACGACTGCCCTAACGCATCTCATATAAGATATAAATACCCATATCGAGTTATCCGCACCAGATGGTCCGGAAAAGTCGGAAGCCGTTTCGCGGCAACATTAAAAATAATCGGAAACGACGATATAAGTATCGTTACAAATATAACCTCTATCATAAACAAAGAAAAAGACGTAAGCCTGCGCAACATATCCATCGATTCATCTGACGGAATATTCTCCGGATTCCTCATCATAGGAGTCAGTGACACCGATTCATTAAACAATATCATTAAAAAAATCAAAACAGTTAAAGGTATAAAAGATGTACAACGCAGCAATTGAGAAATTTAAACTGTCATTTATTCTGATAACCTTCTCTCTTCTCTGTTCTTGTGGCGACAATGACAGTCAAAAAGCGGCACATCTGCTTGAGAAGGCCCGTTCTGCATACGAAAATAACCAATATTCAGAAGCCTTGACTTTGATCGATTCTATAAAAACAAGCTACCCGCGTGAAATAGAAGTAAGACGAGAAGCACTACATCTTTCAACGAGGATAAACGAGGGTCTTACGATCATGCATCTTGAAAAAGCCGACTCACTCACCGCTGTATTAAGCGCCCGAGGTGATTCATTGGGCAGATTGATGAAATTCGTAAAAAATCCGATCGAAGGCTATTGGATTGCAGGAAATTCAACTCCGACAGCAGTATCGACTTCCGACGGAATCCAAGCAAGAATGAGCCCCGACGGGAATTTTTATATCATCTCCTCACTCCGGTCAAAAAAAATACAGAGCACAGCCATCACCATAAGCAATCCCGACGGAGAGAAAGCAGTCTCGGCTACAATAGCATACGACGGGGAGCGCAACGACCGTTCCATGGGCGCGGAAGTCATCACATTTATGGGCGCGGAATGCGACAGTATTGGTAAATTCATATTTAATAATTCAGGGCGAAATCTGACTCTGACATTCAAGGGAGCCGGTTCGTGGTCAATGCCATTACCTTCAAACCAAGCAAACGAAGCAGCGTTGGTCTACGAATATGCGACAACCATACGTAAATTCAAACTCGCATCTCTCGAGAAAGAACGTCTGACACGAACACTTGAGATAGCACGCAGCCAGGCCGCACGCACCTTTGTTGAAAAAGACAGCGTCAAATAGTCGAATCCAAACAGGTATCAACTATGTGTAACGACAAAAAAAAGTCAAGATCAGGCCAATGGATAGGAAATGCCAGAGAATATGTAATGAGCACCTGGCTCTACTGGTCTGAGGGCGTATGGGAAGATAAGCGCAATAATCTGAAAGTCAACACAATCAAGACTATAAATCTTACAGTAAGAACTTTCATGAGCAGTGATCTTCAGTCGCGGGCATGTGCGATGGCATATCGTACGCTTTTGGCTGTCGTTCCTGCGTTGGCCCTGCTTTTCGCGATAGGACGAGGTTTTGGCTTTCAAAATATTCTTCAGAACCAGCTATATCAATATTTCCCCTCGCAACACCGGGCTCTCGATATGGCATTCTCATTCGTCGACTCTTGCCTTGCCCAAGCGTCGGAAGGAATTTTCGTAGGAGTCGGATTGGTTTTCCTTTTATGGACTTTGATATCACTACTCGACAGCGTTGAAGACTCCTTCAACACTATATGGGGAGTAAGCGTAAACAGACCAATCTCCCGTAAAGTTACAGATTATCTCGCGATCTGCATAATTCTCCCTGTGCTCATGATCTGTTCGAGCGGTCTACAGATATTTATGTCAACCACTATTCAAAAGTTACTCCCTTTTGACGTACTGACACCTTTAGTTGGAGACCTGCTCGACTTTGTTTCCGTCGGCTTCGCATGGCTTTTCTTTGCCGGAGCCTATATGCTGATTCCAAATACAAAAGTGAAATTCAAAAACGCCTTTATCGCCGGGGTTTTGGCCGGTACCTCTTTTCAGGTGCTTCAATGGCTTTTTGTCACCGGACAGATTTATGTATCCAAATACAATGCGATTTATGGTAGTTTCTCTTTTCTTCCTTTGATGCTTATATGGATGCAGCTCTCATGGCTCATCACATTGGCTGGCGCTCTTGTTTGCTGCTCCTCACAAAACATATTCCTATTTTCATACGAACGACAGACAACCAATATTTCAGGCAGATATCGTCGTAAAGTATGCCTGGGTGTCCTGACGGTTATCCTACAACGTTTTATCAATCAGCAAAAACCACACAACATAAACGACCTTTCACGGGAATTTATGATTCCTCCACGCCTCACAGGCATTATCGTTAATTATCTTATAAAATGTAAACTTATAGTCCGGCTTGCATCCACGGACAATAACGATTGTGAGCAGACAGATCCACCTCTCGTCCCCTCGACCAGCCCTGAACATTATACACTCGGACACGTCCTTAATGTGCTCGGCAATCATGGCACATCCGATTTTATTCCTGAGTTCGACAAAAACTTTTCAAAACTGATAGCCGCCTGCGACGCACTCTCAATTCTGATTGAAAAAAACGCAGACAGCATCCTCCTTTCGGACATAAAATTCAATCCTCAAAATTAACCTATAAATTAACCTGTTAAACAAAATCAATCATGAAAGAAGTTATTTCAACAACAGCCGCACCCGGTGCGATCGGTCCTTACAGCCAAGCTATCAAAGCAGGCAATATGCTTTTCTGCTCGGGACAAATCCCCGTCGACCCTGCTACCGGAACAGTACCTGAAGGAATCAAAGCACAGACTGCACAATCACTTGCAAATGTAAAGGCCATACTTGCCGCAGCCGGTGCAAGTATCGAAAACGTCGTAAAAACCACTGTATTTCTCGCTGACATGAGCCTTTTCGGAGAAATGAACGAAATTTATGCAGAAAACTTTAAAGAACCATTCCCCGCACGTTCAGCTGTAGCTGTCCGCGAGCTACCAAAACAGGTTCTCGTCGAAATAGAAGTGATCGCTGCCCTATAAAATTATGATCCGCGTATCATAATTCAAAACAAGAACAATAAAACAGGAACCTCCCGTGAATCAACAAAATCACGGGAGGTTCTAAATTTATAAATAAAACGCTGTCTTATTCAACACCAGAGAGATCGACGGCATAAATACCTCGCTTACCGGTGGGATATACACCACGTATGATCATTACCTTTTCATCACCGGAGCCTTTCATTATCGACTTATATATTTTTTCCACATCATCCGGAGAAGACACACGTGAATTATTTATGGAATATACAATAAACCCATTTTTGACCCCGGCTTCCTGGAAACGGCCTTTAGACAGACCGGCTACCTGCACACCATTGCTAAGTCCGAGCTGACGCAAGGTTGATTCCTCGACTTTTTTGAACGCGCAACCAAGATCGGTAAAATCACTCGCTTTAGTCATCTGCATATTGCCTTGAGGGTTACGCAATGTAACATCTACAGAGTTTACCTTATTGTCACGCACATACGTAACCTTAATCTTATCACCAGGTCGGTATTTTGCAACCTGCTCCTGAAGTTGAGCGACATTATCGGTAGGGATATCATTAATTTTCACAATAACATCGTTTTTCAGCAAACCGGCCTCTTTGGCAGAACTGCGATCATTTACATCTCCGACATAGACACCTTTAGTCACAGCGGTGATTCCATTCTCTTTCGCTATTTCACTTGTTAATTCCGAAATGGAAATACCAAGTACCGCACGCTGAACAGTGCCGAACTGACGCAGGTCGCTCACGACTTTTTTAACGATAGTGGTAGGAATAGCGAAAGAATATCCGGCATAGTTGCCGGTCTGGCTATATATAGCGGTATTTATGCCTATTAGCTCACCACCAAGATTAACCAACGCACCTCCAGAATTGCCGGGATTCACAGCCGCATCAGTCTGAATATATGACTCAATATCCATACGGCTATGATTCTGGCGGCCTATACTACGACCTTTGGCGGAAACAATACCGGTCGTAACGGTCGATGTAAAACCAAACGGGTTTCCTACAGCAAGAACCCATTCGCCTACTTTCAATGCCTCACTATCCCCCATAGGTATTACAGGGAGATCTTTGGCATCAATTTTTATAAGGGCGAGATCCGTTGTCGAATCCGTACCTATGACTGTTGCATCGAAAGTCCTATTATCATTGAGCGTTACTTCAAGCCTGTCAGCTTCATCTATTACGTGATTATTGGTTACTATGTATCCGTCAGGACTTATTATAACTCCTGAACCAAGCCCTGAAGGCTGCTGACGAGACGGTTCCTCTTGTTGAGGTTGGCTACGGCGGCTCCCTCCCGGTGATCCGAAGAAGTATTCAAAAAAAGGATCTCCGAAAAAACCGCCTCCGCCTTGTTGTCTGTACCCACGTGGAGTAGAATAACTTTTGATTGAAACCACCCCGTTGATAGTGCTTTCAGCGGCAGAAGTAAAATCTGAAGGGTCAGCCGGAGCCTGAGAGGCCATGACAAAGCGACCTGCCACATTTCCGCTTCCAGTAAACATTTCTTTGGAACCATCGGTTTCGTCCGCGTTGAATAACATCTGTTTCATAGCTACCATTGTTACAGCCGAACTTAACACGGCGGTACCAAAAGCCAACATGATGATTTTGCTGCTTAATTTCATTGTTTATATTATGTATGGTTATTTATTAATTCAGAGATGAATACGCGATTCAGGCAAAAAAGGTTTCCCGATTTTCATATATTAGACGGCAAAAACCATGCAATGTTACTTGACGATATCAGCACAACCAACAAGTTTAAAAATTTTTAAGAGGGAAAACGGCTTTTTAAGATATGTTTACCCCATCTAAAGAACTTTATGCCATGACAATGGCATGATTTTGTCATGAAAAATCACTAATTTTGCCCTATCACGCTCTATTTCTAACAAAAGATGTCAACAGTTAAGCTCCACATTATACTTATATCAATCGTTTGTTTGACTCTGGCGACCTCATGCGGAACTTCCCGTTCAACAGCGACCGTCTATAAAACCACACCGGTAGGAGGAACGTCTACCGGGCGCGACAACAAGCACCTTGACATACCACCGACATTACACCCTAAATCAAACGCACTACTGACCGAAGCTCGTCAGTGGCTCGGGACTCCATACAGATACGGAGGTGAAGACAAACGCGGGGTTGATTGCTCCGGATTGGTACTGAATGTCTATCGAAGTGCTCTTGGAATAAAACTCCCGAGAAATTCAGCCGCACAAGCGGATTTCTGTTCTCCATTATCAAAAGGACAACTCTTACCCGGTGACTTAATATTCTTCGCTACATCAAAAGGAAACAAAAAGATATCGCATGTCGGAATATATGTCGGTGACGGAAAAATGATCCATTCATCAACATCCAAAGGAGTGATAGTCAGCAATATTTCTGACGATTATTATATGCGCACATACGCTTGTGCCGGATGTGTGGACCAATACCGCGCAATGCTTGACAAAACATCCACCTCACCCATCAACCAACCTTCGTCGGTGTCCACGACAACGGCTTACGAGAACACTGGCTTCGCTCTGACTCCGGTTGAGTCTCTTCCGGGCAGAAATAAAAACAACCGATCTTCAGTATCTCCTAAAGAAACCTCGACAAAATCACTCCCTACGGCAATAAAACAAGTCTCAAACGGCATGTTGCAGCCTGAGCCTAACACAGAAGAAGCAAGAAAAAATGTGCTTGACAAACTCATCGAGCAAAAACTTGACTCTATTTTCAACCGAAAATAAAACATCATGAACAGAACCATAGCCCCACCCGTCCATAATTTCGGTACACTATATCTCCAATCCCCACATTTTATCACTCTACCATCAGGCATAAAACTATACATCTGTTCAGGTGGAGAAATCGACGTCAACCGTCTAACCATAGCCATACCCGGAGGCGAGGTTGAATCTCCGTCAGCAGGGCTTGCATCGTGCACAGCGTCTCTTTTGGCCGAAGGCAGTTCGTCATATTCCGGAGAAGAAATCGCCAACCGCCTTGAATATGCCGGTGCGTGGATAAATACATCAGTGTCGACACATTATACCTCAGTCACGCTCTCCAGTCTCAACGATAAACTCGGATTCCTGCTCCCTATCATACACGATATGATACTGCATCCATCTTTCCCCGAAGATTCAACTTCGCGTATCTTGCAACGCAACGCGGCAAAAATCGCAGTCGAACGTGAAAAAGTCGCATTTCTTGCCGACGAAGCTGTAAGACCGCTCGCATATGGACTTGGCAATCCTTTGGCACGCACAGAAACACCGGATGAATTACTTTCATTTACACCGGCTCGCATCTCGTCATTCCATCAATCACGACTCGACCCTCACAACGTCCATATATTCCTATCCGGAAAAATAACGGACAAAATGACATCGCTTGTCACTGACGCTTTTTCCAAATTCCCCAATCAATCCCATTTTCCCATCAACCATATATGTTTCGATGACACCGTTGACACCCCGCTCCGTAAAGATATAAAACGGAAATCAGCCAAGCAGGGAGCCATAAAAATAATGATTCCGGCCATCGGAAGAACACATCCCGATTTTTTGGCGTTAAGGGCCGCTGTTACAGCTCTCGGTGGATATTTCGGAAGCCGTCTCATGTTGAACATTCGTGAGGACAAAGGTTTGACATACGGAATATCTGCTGTTCTACTCGGATACTCCAACCGCAGTTTCATAACAATCGAAACTCAAACGGCAACCGATTCCGTAGAAGAGGTGATTGATCTTATATACGGAGAGATCGAACGCATGAAAGATCCGGCAAGCTATACAGACGACGAGATAAGCCGTCTGTCAAAACTGCTAATGTCAAACCTGGCAGCCGCACTCGACACCCCATTCAGTCGCATGGACTTTTTCAAGACCCGGATCTATGCCTCCACCCCTGATAATTATTTTGAAGCACAACAGGCTATGGCAAATTCAATCTCTCCGAAATTTCTGGCAGACATTTCTCAACGGTATTTCAACCTACAACGTATACGCATTGCCACTGTCGGATAAAATCAAAACCAAGAAACCATCATAAAACTCTTCTTAGCCCTTGATACGATAGTTCTCATACATCGACGAACTTCCTAAAAAATTACCTCAAAGGGAACCATATTTTTGGAAGGGAATTTGTAAATTTGCAAATTAATTTAAAAGGCGTATCCCTAAAAACGGGAAAAGACCGTCAGACAAATAAAAGCGATTCACTCTCCACCACGTATTTTCTTCCAAATACAGCTAATGAAATGTTTGAAATACAGTTAACCCCGATCATAATAACACTTTTTTCCATAAGCGTTGTCTGTTTCCTATATCTGATATTTGTATTTAGGCACTATGTCCGCTCCGTAGGTAAAAAAGTAAAAAAAGACAATGAATCCAAGTTTCCTTCAGAACCGACCTCGTATCCTTCCGTATCTGTAATAGTATATTCCGAGGATGACGCTGAAAATCTTAAGATCCTCCTACCGCAGATACTCGAACAGGATTATCCGTCGACCTTTGAAGTCATCGTTGTCAATGACGGAGCCGTGGCATCGACACGAGACGTAATCGGCAGGCTCGAACAACGGTACTCCAATCTTTATATGACTTTTACCCCGCTTGAATCAAGATCACTGTCAAGAAAAAAACTCGCTTTGACCCTCGGTATCAAAGCGGCTCGCTACGAAGTACTTGTCTTCACAACCGGTATCAGCCGTATAGAGAGTCGCGAGTGGCTCAAAACCATGACACGCCACTTCATTAAGGGAAAAGAAATTGTGATAGGACACGCTACACCTATGATCCCGGACGATGCGGACAATCCATCAAAACGGCTCCACGCATTCGACTCAGTCCGCACGTCGATAAAATATCTGTCATGGGCAATTGCCGGAAGGCCCTATCGCGGCAACTGTGACAACCTTGCCTATCGTCGTTCTATATTTTTCAAAAACAAAGGTTTCTCGAAGTCATTACATCTTAAATATGGTGATGACGACATTTTTATAAACGAAGTGACCAACTCGCACAATACAGCCGTAGAACTATCTACCGCATCTATTGTAGAGACATACGAGCCACATCCCCAACGCGAACATCAGAACCGCAAACTACGTTATGAGTACACCTCGAAATCACTTAAAAGTTCAGCTCCGATATTTTTCGGAAGTTTCTCTCTTGCATGGTGGACATTCCTCGGATGCTCCGTTGCGTTATCTATAGTTGGTCTACCGTCTCTTTTGCCTTTAGGAATATCCCTGATATTATTTTTAACATTGGCATCTGTATTGTCATTCTCTTGGCGCAAAACATCCAGATCCATTGGTTCAAGACCATTGCTTCTTACTTTTACATGGTTCATGACATTTGAGCCTATCTATAATTTTTATTACAAAATAAAAGGTTTTCTCACGCGGAACAACAACCTTACATGGAATTAAAAAATAGATGGAAGGATCAATTGAAATAAACGGGCTGCGCCTGTTTGGCAGACATGGCGTCTATGAAGAGGAACTTCTAAACGGCAATACATTCGAGTTGACACTATTGTTAGATTACGATATCAGCCGACCGATGATAAGCGACGATATAAATGATACTCTCAATTATGCACAAGCGGTAGAGATCATACGTAAAGAGATGGAAACTCCATCCAAATTACTTGAACACGTAGCCTCCCGTATACGTCGGGCGTTAATCACCGAATATCCCGCAATCAAAGGGGGCTTCATAAGAATCGCCAAGCTAAATCCACCGATTCCGGCTGACATGAACTATGTAGCCGTCACCATAAAATGGTAAAATCCTACCAACAAACAATCCTCAAAATGGAAACTCCAATACTACTTCTCACCGGCTATCTCGGATCCGGGAAGACAACTCTTGTCAACCATATATTAACGAACGAACGCGGTGTCAAATTCGCTGTAATAGTCAATGACATCGGAGAGGTCAATATCGATGCTGACCTGATACAAAAAGGCGGCATAGTGGACTCTAAGGATGAATCATTGGTCGCATTGCAGAATGGCTGCATCTGTTGTACGCTTAAAATGGACTTGGTAAAACAGATTGAGGACATAATGGCCATGGAGAGGTTTGACTATATAGTCATCGAAGCCAGTGGTATCTGCGAACCGGCTCCGATAGCGCAAACAATCTGTTCCATACCCTATATAGGTGACCGGTCGCAAGAAAAGGCGGTTCCACGTCTCGACTGCATCGCTACTGTCGTTGATGCGTTGCGCATGAAAGACGAATTCGCATGCGGTGAGGCTCTTACTTCAGACAAACATGGAGAAGACGATATCGAGAACCTCGTTATTCAACAGATAGAGTTTTGCAACATCGTCATACTCAACAAAATTTCAGAAGTCACCGACTCTGAAAAACAACATGTCAAGAATATTATACTCGCGCTAAATCCGGGAGTGAAAATAATCGAATGCGACTATGCCGATGTCGACATCGAACAACTTATCGACACCCATATTTTCGACTTCAACACTGTAGCAACCTCAGCGGCATGGGTCCGTGAGATAGAGAAGCCTGTCAACGAAGAGGAGCACCATGGACATCACCATACCCACTGCGACAATCATGGACACGAGCACGGACATGAGCACCATCATCACGAAGCCGGATGCCAATGCGGATGCCACCATCATCATCACTCCGAAGGAGAAGCCGAAGAATACGGAATCGGTACATTCGTATATTTCCGCAGACAAGGATTCGACCTCAATAAATTCGACTACTTCGCTGCAAACAAATGGCCTAAAAATATAATCCGCTCCAAAGGGATATGTTATTTCGGCAATAATCCTGATATGTCCTATCTATTCGAAACGGCTGGAAAACAGAAACAGTTGCGTGAGGCCGGAATGTGGTATGCGACAGCTCCTGAGGACGAGCTGAGGGAACTTGTCGAACAAGATCCATCAATCATGCGCGACTGGGATGACAATTACGGAGACCGTATGATCAAAATCGTATTCATCGGTCAACATATTGATCGCGATGCGATAATACGCGAACTCGATTCATGTCTTGACCTATGAAACCTTATCTACAGGTCGAAGATCTAACAAAAAGCTACGGAGACCGTATGCTTTTCGATTCAGTCACTTTCGGTGTGAACGAAGGTGACAAAATCGGGCTTATCGCCAAAAACGGGACAGGAAAATCGACTCTTCTCCGCATACTGTCCGGTATAGAGTCTCCGGACAGCGGTCAAGTGACATTCCGAAACGGATTGCGCACAGGATTTTTGACACAAACCCCGCATTTTACACCGGGACGCTCCATAATGAGCCATCTGCTCGAAACCGTACAGTCCGACCCTCATGACGAATGGGGGCTTGAAGACAATATCAAGCAGATGCTATCCCAATTAGGTATCGATAATCCGGAAACAACAGCCGATCATTTCTCAGGTGGACAGATAAAGCGCATAGCACTCGCACAAGTGCTTCTTGGGAAGCCGGATCTTCTCATCCTTGACGAACCGACAAACCACCTTGACCTTGCGACGGTGGAATGGCTTGAAAATTATCTGTCACGACAAAGAATGACGCTTCTGATGGTAACGCATGACCGTTATTTTCTGGACAGAGTATGCAACAAGATTATCGAAATAGACCTTCAAAAAATATTCACATACGAAGGAAATTTCGACCTCTATCTCAAACGCAGAGCCGAACGTCTCGAAACATTGACAGGAGAGATAGCCAAAATGAAAAACACTCTCCGGAAGGAGGAAGAGTGGATGAGACGTCAGCCTCAGGCAAGAGGAGGAAAGGCACGCTACCGTATAAATGCCTTTTATGACCTTAAACAGCGTTCACAAGCAAATTACGATGAAAAACAGATCGACCCGTCGGAAGTGAAATCTTCCTATATCGGCTCGAAAATATTTGAAGCGCGCGACGTATCAAAACGTTTTGGAGAGAAAGTCATACTTGACAATTTCACATACACTTTCGCGCGATATGAAAAATTAGGCATAATAGGCGGCAACGGAGTCGGCAAATCGACATTTGTCAAGATGCTTCAAGGATTGATAGCGCCTGACAGCGGAGAATGGAACGTCGGTGAAACAGTCCGTTTTGGATATTATTCACAGGAGGGGCTACAATTGCCATCGGGCAAAAAAGTAATCGACGCGATTACCGATCTCACAGAAGACGTTGTCATAAACGGCAGCACTCACTACACCCCGATGCAATTTCTGACACGTTTTCTTTTCTCACCGTCAGACCAACAGAAATACATCTCGACTCTCAGCGGAGGCGAAATGCGGAGACTTAATCTTGCGGCAGTCCTTATATCCCAGCCTAATTTCCTAATTCTTGACGAGCCGACAAACGATCTTGATATAATGACATTGGGAATTCTTGAAAACTATCTCAAAGAATTCAAAGGATGTGTCATAGTCATATCTCACGACCGTTTTTTTCTCGACTCTATCGTCGACCATCTTTTCGTGATGGAAGGGAACGGTGAAATAAAAGATTTTCCCGGAAATTACAGTGACTACCGGATGTATCTGAAAGAAAAACGCGAAGCTGAACAGAAAACAGCAAAACCTCAATCACCGGCCGTAACATCAACCCAAAGGAAAAACCAACGCCCCCAACGGCTATCATTTAAAGAGCGTAAAGAACTCGAGACACTATCCAACGAAATAGACGCGCTTAACGAAGAAAAAAACAGGTTGGAAGCCATATTCAATTCAGGAGATGAAATAAACGACATCGCTGAAAAAGCAGAGCGCTACAACCAGATCAAAGAGCTTCTTGACGAGAAGGAAATGCGATGGCTTGAACTCTCGGATAGAGAATAGAAATAAACCCGCAATAAATCACGGATTGTATAAATCCGGATTGAAAAAATCGGCAACATCACGCGCCTGTTCAAGAGCCGTAACAGCAGGACTCGACGGGTTAATAGAAACAGCGGTAGCATAATCGCCCGTAGCCCCCGGTCGATCGCCCATGCGCCACTTCAACTTTCCTCGATGAAAATAAGCCTCATCGTCGGTAGGCTCCAGACGTATTATTTCGTCAAGCAGCTCAAGAGCCTTTTTATAATGTCCTTGGGAAATTAATTGTAAACAATCTTGTTTTGTAGCCATTTATATATTATATTTGAGAAGAACAAAACTAATAAAAAGTATTTATACCGACAAAAAATGATGAAACATGTATTTATTGCGGCAATATTATCGATATTCGCTCTATGTTCATACGCATCAGACCCCACGGCCACAACATATACATATACCGAATGCCAGGGATCAGCGATGCCATATCCGGAGCGTACTGTGAAAAATTTATCATACCCCGATTCACTGACACCTATATTTATAAACCATATCGGACGGCACGGAGCACGTTTTCTGTCTTCATCGAAACCTACCGCAACTTTAATGCGTATCCTACAGAAAGCCGATTCGCTCAACACTATAACAGCAGAAGGGCGTCAACTCATGAGTTTATGTAAACTTGTCATATCACGCACTGCCGGGCGATGGGGTGCACTTGACTCACTCGGGATGGCGGAACAACGGGCCATAGCCTCACGCGCGTTCGCTGCCTTCAGGCCCCTTTTCAAAGACACGAAAATCAATGCTATTTCTTCATACGTACCACGATGTGTCATGTCAATGGACGAGTTTACACACCAACTGACAAGGCTTGACAACCATGTGGAAATATACACTTCGTCCGGACGCCAGAACTCTCAACTCGTAAGGCCATGGGACGACGATACCGAATACCAGGACTACATAAGCTCTCCGGACTGGCATAAAGTATATGACGACTATTTTTCATCACAAGTGCCCGAGACCGTGGCAATACGCGCTATAGGCAAAGATTACCCATTCTCTAAAGGCGAAGCCAAAGACATAAGCATGACAATATATAAGATCATAGCAGGATGTTCGGCTATGTCAATTACCGTTGACATGGAACGCTATTTCACACCAAGCGAAATCAACGCTCTTTGGAGAGTTGAAAATCTTCACCATTACCTGACACATTCCGCATCTACCCTATCGGCCTCGCCATCGGAACTCGCATCAAGACTGCTCTCCAATCTTATCTCCACCATGAGCGACGCTGCGGATGGCAAAAATGAATACAGCGTGATGCTCCGCTTCGGACATGCCGAAACCCTAATGCCGTTGCTATCCCTTATGCATCTTCCCGGGTGCTATTACATGACAAATTATTTTGACACTATCGGTATGCACTGGCGTGATTTTTATGTAGTTCCAATGGCTGCAAATCTTCAAATGATATTGTTCCGCACTGAAAAGGGCAGGCTATATGTAAGAGTTGATTTAAACGAGACTCCTGTACCTCTTATTCCAGGACGAAACAACTTATATACACCATGGCCTGCCGCTGAGGAATATCTCTCACGATGCCTGCCATTATATCAACAATTAAATTAAAATTGAAAAAATCAGAGGGATCGTAAAATGTACGACCACTCTGATTTTTTACTTTCTATTTTATTAACGCTTCTTGGTCAAGAAGTCTGTTGACAGCTTGACAGCTGTCCGAAAAGCCTCTTCCTGTCCCGGCAACGTGATAAACAGATGAACGGCCTCAGCAAATTCAATCCGAGATATCCTATCATCTGAAAACCGCAAAACGAATTCCATCCCTTGGTCACGCAGGATATCGCGACCAGCGGCTATCATGAGCGACCGAGGTATTCTCTCTATTTTCTCAATCTCGGCCACACCCACATCTATCAGACTTTCACGTAAACTTAGATGCGATCTATACGCCTCATTGAAACGTTGCATCAGATTCGAATCAAGACCATATCCTTCACCATATTTCAACCATGATTCGGAGCTATCCGGAAATGCTTTCGTGACCGGATAGAAGAGTATCAATGACTCGATCAGGCCGTTACATTCGTCTGTCATAGCCGTAGCGATCGCAAGATTACCACCGGAACTATCTCCTCCGACCGATATCCGCGAAGGGTCTATCCCAAGACCATCAGCATTATCTACAGCGTATTTCACAGCCTCTACACAATCGACAAGTCCGCATGGATATGGATATTCCGGGGCAAGACGATAGTTGACCGCGAGAACTTTCATTTTGCCTGACGCAGCCATCGCATCGCAATATCGCCCGCAACTATTGACACTACCTATCGTCCATCCTCCACCATGAAGATACACCAACAAAGGCAACAGTCTATCAGTAGTATCAATCGGTTCATACAAACGAAAACAATCAGTCACCTCCCTGGTCCTGACATTCTTTGAAATAGAAGGATATCTGTCACGCGCCTGTCTGATTTTTTCCAATTGAGAATTGTCACCCGCCATAGCCTTGACTATAGCCAAAGACTGACGATACTGAAGGCCTTCCGGAAAACCGAGCAAAAATGAATCAGCCTCCAAACGCATTCTCTCCTCCGACCATTGTGCAGGATGACAGGCCAAAGACACCTCCATAACCAATAAAAATGTAAAAAACGACGCTATCCTTAACATAAAAATAAATAATGAATATCGCTATATCGAACGGCAAAGATAGCAAATGTCATCAAATCCACACTGTCATTCCCCACCATGGAGACATCAAAACAATCTTATTATCCAGTTATCAAATCATCTTTATACACAAAATTTGGTAACCTTTGCATAAAACCAATATTAAATAACTCTACACTTAGAAAGCTCTGACGGCATCTCAAATAACTCATGGCAAATCAAGAATACATAAAAAAGAACCGCGACTGGCTTATTGAAAAATCCAAAGAAGCGGGCGTAATGACCCTTGACAAAGGGATATTTTATAAAATATTAAAACACGGTGATCCCAAAACACAATGTCCGAACCGTAGCAGCGTGGTTACAGTCCATTACACAGGCAAAACAATCAACGGCAAGACATTCGACAGCAGCCGCGGAGGCGTCGCACCCGCGTTCCGTCTGCGCGAACTGATCACCGGCTGGATAATAGCGTTACAAAAAATGCATATCGGTGACAAATGGGAAATATACATACCGGCAGAACAAGGATATGGAAAACTCAACCAACCAGGCATACCCGGAGGCTCGACATTGATATTCGAGATAGAACTGTTAGGGATAAACTGATTTAAATCCGGTAGTCAGGAATAATTTTTATTTATCAAAAATGCTCAGAGGGAGTTAATGTCATGATACTTTAACCCCCTCTGAATATTTATTGTTCATTTATAAATTCATACACAGTCTCTGAAATTTCCGATATCACACTTTCAGCCTCCTCCTGTGTTCCGGCATAATCTTTTACCAATACCGTGATGGCATACTCCTTTCCAGAAGGTAAAATAACATATCCACCATCATTGACAGCGACTATCTGACCGCGGGAGTTGACATATCCCGAGCCTGTACGATGAGCGAATCTGACACCATTTTTATCCACAAGAGGACCTGCCAACCTTTTCATACCGGTGTCGCATTTTTCCATAGCGTTTTTTATATAATTCTGCTTCTCCGGTGAAACGATACTGTCCGTAAACAATTTATTCACAAGCACGCTATATGCCAACGGAGAACTCCGGTTCTCGTATGCCAAACCATGATCCGCCTGCATTTCCGATTCTTTATATTTTAGTGCAAAATTACCGTCACTGACAAAACTCCTCATGATGCTATCCGTTTCCATGACAGAAACCACCTTTTCAAAAAGAAGATTGCTCGCATTATTATCGCTGTCGACCAAAATGTACTCTATAAGCCGACCCACCGATATTGAAAAACTATCCTCAGCGCTATGCTTCTTAAACATAGGACTCCAAGTGTCAGGATTGAGATTTTCCTGATTTACAGTCATCATGGCATCGAGTCCGACTGAATCCGCATCCAATTTATCACATACAGCCAAAGCTTCGTGAAGCTTAAACATACTCATCAGAGGATAATCGGAATCATTGTTGACCACTATCGTATCGGTGCTGTCTATAATCACGGCAATACCTATCTTTCCAAGCTTGTCCTCCACGATCTCAAGCAACATACTTTCCAGTTCACCATATGCGTCCATACGCCCGGAGTCCTTATGTCTACAGCCAACAGCGCATATAACCAAACAACCACAAAATACAGATAAAATAAAATTTCTCATTCCAATCAAGATCAAATGTTAAAACTCAAAGAAAAGGATTTCCGAAATGAATTATTGATCATTCAAACCGGAAATCCTTAGTTAAATTATTATGTGCTTAAGCGTCTCTTAATTTAAGCCTCTCCATCAAGGCGCACATCTTCAAAATCCTCCTTTATATTCGGATCCTCAAGACCATAATGATGAACAGCGTTCATTGATTTCAATACGATACCGAATATCAAAGCCAACACACCAAGCGATGCGAAACAGCACATCGGAATAGTATAATCATACTGAATCGGATCGGTAACTCCAGGATTAGACCATGTTATAACCTTTCCGATGATGATAGGAACGAAAGCAAGCCCTATATTCTGTACCCAGAAAATAAGCGAATAAGCACTTCCGAGGAATCGTTTATCCATTATTTTAGGAACCGATGGCCACAATGCAGCAGGAACAAGCGAAAACGATATTCCCAATATCACTATGGCCGAGTATGTAATAAGTTCGCTTTTTGTAGCCGGAACTACGAATGCGAATGTAAGATGACATACGATCATCAATATCGCACCGAGGATAAGCATACTTGCGCCTTTTCCCTTCCGGTCGAGAAAATATCCAAGGAAAGGGGTCAGCACCGCAGCTCCGACAGGGAACCAACGGAAAATATCTGATGCCTGAGTTTCTGTTATCCCGAGATTACACTGAAGCATATTAGCCGCATAACGCTGGAATGGGAAAATCGCGGAATAATAAAGTACACATAAGAACGCGATAATCCAAAACAGGCGACTGCGGAATATAACAGCGACATCGGCAAGTTTAAATTCTTCATCGGAAGCTCCATCTGCGACCTTCACAGCACCCATCTCCTTGTCAAGTTTCAAATCCATGAATGTAAATACAATGAAACTCAACAAACCTATACACAATAATGCGGAGCAGAAAGCAACAGGCACAACGACACTATGCGGAACCACACTGTCAGCTAAACGTGGAGAGATCGTAAATATGAAAAATACCCCTATACGGGCGAGAGCCATCTCAAGCCCCATGGCGAGAGCCATCTCCTTTCCTTCAAACCATTTTGCGATTGCCTTTGACACGGTTATACCGGCCATTTCGCAACCACAACCAAAAATCATGAAGCCAAGTGCAGCAAGTTTCGCGCTTCCCGGCATGGCAGTCCACCAAGACCCAAGCCACTGGTCAAAAGCCGTCCCCTGGAAAGCATCACTGATACCATAAAGCTTTATCAACGCACCAAGCACCATCAGCGAAGCTGAAAGCGTACCAGTAAAACGCACTCCCATCTTGTCGAGAATGATACCGGCAAGGATAAGAAATCCGAACACGTTCAATATATATTCCGCCCCGGCATAATAACCGAAAGCATCAGGCGACCATCCTCGCTGAGTCTGAACAAGCGACTGTAACGGAGACATCACGTCGACAAACATATAGGCAAACAACATCATCGACGCGACAAGCGCGAGAGCCGTCCATCGTGCCCAAGTCTTGTCAGACAAAAGCTTGCGCACAGGCTGAATCACATTCTGATTAACTTTTTCCATTTTTATATTCAAATAATTAACATAATCTTGTCCTAAGATCGCCAGGCTACACTATCATCACATCTAATGACAAAATAGCGGTTTTAACCGTTGAAACAAATGTTGCCTCATAAAGTTAACTATTGACAAAATTAGCGAAAATAATGGAATTTCAGAATTAAATCAGTAAATTCGTGCCTCAATCAGTTAAATAAAAAATAATACAATGCTCATCCGTCAACGATACGATCTCGACCGTACGGTACGACTCGTTATCAATTGCGTGCTGTTCGCAGGTCTGATATGGCTTGTCAATACGCTCAAAGGAGTGCTTCTTCCATTCTGCGTAGGATGCCTGATAGCATATCTCTTTGAACCATTCGTCCAGTTCAACCGTCAACTGCTGAAACTAAAAGGTCGTGTGGCTGCAACATTCGTGACTCTTTTTGAAATGACATTTTTTTTTATGGCGCTTTGCTACCTGTTTGTCCCGATGATAATAAAGGAGTCTTCGCAAATGGCAGCGCTATTGAAAACATATGCCGGTTCGGAATTCAACATACCCTTTATTCCTGACAGCCTACACGATTTTTTACGTAAGCATGTAGATTTCGAATTTGTGGCGTCGAAACTATCACATGACGAATGGGTCAAGATGATCGAAGAAGGATTATCTGCATCAAGGCAGGTTATCACCGGATCATTGACATTGATAATGAGCCTTTTCAGTTGGATTATCGTATTTCTATATGTGGTTTTCATAATGATCGACTACGAAAAGATCTCTGCCGGATTCAGTCGCATGGTCATGCCTAAATACAGACGCATAGTGTTCAAAATCGGACGCGACGTCAAAAATTCAATGAACCATTATTTCCGCGGGCAGGCATTGGTTTCTTTCATAGTGGGCATATTGTTCAGCATAGGCTTCCTCATAATAGGATTACCTATGGCAGTTGTCCTTGGAATGTTCATCGGACTGCTCAACATGGTTCCATATCTTCAATTGATATCCTTGATTCCGACCACCTTGATATGTATAGTCGTCTCCGTAAGCGGAGGAACCGCATTTTGGACTCTATTTTGGGAGGCTATAGCTGTCTATTGTATCGTACAGGCAATACAGGATCTTATACTTACTCCAAAAATCATAGGCAAAGCCATGAGCCTAAATCCAGCTCTGATATTTCTGTCGCTGTCTGTATGGGGTACATTGTTCGGATTTATAGGACTGATCATAGCAATACCGCTAACCACTCTTCTACTCGCTTATTATGATGAATATTTCATACGTCCTCATGAAAGAAGACAGCATATTAAAGCCAAAATATCAAATAGACAAAAAGGTTAATATAAGTTAAAGACTAACATATATTTGGAAAGATAACTAAAACTAACTACCTTTGCATCGCTTTTAAAAACAATCGGGGTGTAGCTCAGTTGGTTAGAGTACGCGTCTGGGGGGCGTGAGGTCGCTAGTTCGAGTCTAGTCACCCCGACAAAAAGAAAGCAAAAGGCTGTGACTCAATAAGTCACAGCCTTTTTCATAAAATTACCGGACAAAATCGGGACAAGCCGTTTTTTCTTCCATATGTCAAATCGGTCATTGTTTCAAGAGAAACGATGTTAAAAATAGGCAGGTTGGACATTTAGGGTGATGAAATGTGTCCAAAACGAAATTCTGCACATAGAATCATGAGTGCAGAAACATCAACAACCACGCAAAACGGCCTCTCCACCGTCATGCAGTTCACATTGCCGATTCTGCGTGAATCCGAAAGCTGCTGCTTCATCAAGTTCTATACCTACGACCCAGTCCGAACAAGGGAAACTGCGCTGGAAAAGAATTAAACTGAATCGCATCAAGGATGTAACGAATCGTAGAAACTACGCACGTCAGGTGATTAAGAAATTAACTGAACAGTTAAACCGAGGTTGGAATCCATGGATTGCCAAAGACACATCGGATCTTATGTTTTTTTGAGGAAGCCATCTGACGATATGAGAGCCACATAGAGAAAATGTTAGCCAACGGATATTTCCGAAAAAATATAGCGACAAAACACAAAAATGTGTTTTTCGTCTTGCCGATTGTAACACTTTTAATCAAACATGTTTACGAGCCATGCGGAAATCCGGCATGGCTCGTAAATATTTGTTTATTATATCCAATAAGTCTTATCTCAGCAATTATTTAAATTACTAAGTTTCGGACTCGTTTCGATCAGAGGCTTTTAATCACTTTTTTCATCAAATGTTTTGTAGCACCTATCAATTGGTCATCAATACCACGGAGCACATTTTCAGGTGTATTATATATAAGTACATCCGGATTCAACTGCTTGTTTTCAAGTGGACGACCGTCAGTTCCAAGAGATGTCACCTGCGGAATGCCGAAATAGAGCGTAGGATCGATTTGTGTTTCCCACCATACTGCTGTCATCGTACCTGGGACCGGAGCGCCAACCACATCCCCTATTTTCAAAGTCTGGTAGACATAAGGTGATCCATAAGCATCGCTATAATTGCTTTCATCGACAAGCATGACTGATGGTTTGGTCCATTGAGAGAAGGGTTCCGTGCCTATATATTGACCACGGGGAGTAAACCTCACATATTCCCGTCCGCCAAGCAATAAGGCAAGATCGTTATGCAACCATCCACCACCATTATGACGAGTATCTACCACCACAGCGTCACAGTTACGATATTTCCCAAGCAAACGGTCATAAACTTCGCTGAAACTTGGGCTGTCCATTCCTTTGACATGTACATATCCGATACGGCCTCCGGACACACTGTCAACTATATGCTCGTTACGTTCGACCCACCGCTGATACAGCAATTCTCCAATATCCCCAACAGGTTTTATGTATACTGTCTTTTTATCACCGCTTGGTTTTTTGACAGAAAGCTTAACCTTTTTTCCCGCCTTGCCTTCAAGAAGAGGGAAATAGTCACGTCCAGAAAATAAGAGAGAATCATTGATCGAAAGAATCACGTCTCCGGCTTCAATCCCTGCATTTTTCGGAGACAGCGGGCCTCGTTTAATCACCTCTGCGATTTTCAACCCTTCACCTTTATATGATTCATCAAAAAACGCTCCAAGAAACGCTGTAGGCATTTCCACAGATGGAGCACGATAACCACATCCTGTATGCGACGCATTGAGTTCTCCTAAAATTTCACTCAAAAGAATCGCGAAATCATAATTGTTATTTATATGCGGAAGAAATCTCGCATACGCATCGTGATATTTTTTCCAATCGACACCATGAAGGTTCGAATCATAAAATTTGTCAAGCACCTGCCTCCAGGCATGTCCATAAATATAACCACGCTCCTCCGCTGGCCTACGGGTATATTCAGCCTCAAACAAAACCGGAGTCTGCTTGCCGGAAGCCAATGTCACTTTTTTGATCCCCGAACGATCCATCACAAAGATATTTTTGCCATCCTTATCCGGAATCATGCTTCCTGCGCTAAGCCCCTTGGCAAGTATCTTCGTACCACCATTCTTAAGATCCCGTTCATAAAGCGAACGTCCATCAGGACTTGAAGCTACATAATATAGCTTATCAGCTTTTGGCGATACATAGTAAGCCCCAAGTATCGAAGACGAACCGGTCAGACGCTCAAGCCTATAACGACGGTTTTCCAAATCAAAAACAAGTGGCTCTTTATCCTTTTTCTTGTCAACTTTATCCTCTTTTCCGTCTTTTTTACCACCTTTCTTAGATTTTTTATTCAAATCGGAATCCTTCGCTTTTTTTGACTTTTTTGCATTCGCCTCTTTTTCTTCCTTGTCAGCAAGTTTTGCTTCCTCTTCTGTCATCTTATAACGATCATACGCATCTCCGTCAAGGAACATAAGCATCACATCATTCTGATTGCCCCAGCCTCCATGACTCTTTAAACCATACTTCCCGGTAATATAAGCCAAAGCCTTCCCTCCTAAAACCCATTGAGGAGCCCCATTGCTATAACCGCTCTCGGTAAGGTTCACCACTTCACTACCATCTGCTTTAACCAGGGCAATGTCAGAATTATTCCATCCTCCTATCCCTATATAATCAATGAGGAGCCAACGGCTGTCAGGACTCCACTCGAATCCTATGTCTCCGTCTTGATAACTATAATTGTATTTACCTTCAAGCGCGGTTATCACCTTTTTAGTATTCAAATCCAATATACGCAATGTGGTGCGATCCTCAAGAAAAGCAACTTTTTTACCGTCAGGACTATATTCGGGGAAAAATGCAGGTTTTCCGCTTTTATATAATGGCTTCTCTACGAGTTCCGTCGCATAAAGCAACGACTTCTCTGAAGGATCCTTGATTTCAGTTGTAAAAAGCTGCCAGATACCATCACGATCACTATCATACACTACACTACGACCGTCAGGGGAGAAATTTATAGAACGTTCTTGAGCCGGAGTATCTGTAATACGACGTGTGGTGTTATATTCCGTGGATGTGACATATACATCGCCACGAAGCACAAACGCGATAAGTTCACCATCCGGTGAAACCGCTATACTCGAAGCACCGGCCCGGCGTATAGATTTTTCCGTCGGTGAGGCATAGTCATCAGTGATAATATTCACAACCAACTTCTCAGGTTTCTTACCGGGAGACATAGTATATATCTCGCCATCCCAACTGAAAGCCAGCCGACCATCTTTAGAAGCCGACAGAGAACGCACCGGATGATCTTTAAAGTTTGTAAGTTGCTGCTTGTTTTTACCGTCAATTGATCGCTTATAAACATTCAGCGTGGCATCCTCTTCGCTTATATAATAAAAAGATTCACCGTCCGCCCATACCGGATTAAGATCATGTCCGTTAAAATCAGTCATTTTGATATGTTTTCCCTTTTTATCCATAAGCCAGATATCAGCCGTACCGGACGATCGTTCATGCTTGCGCCATAAATTCTCCACGCTTTTACGATCCTGATATAGAACACGCCCGTCAGCATTAACGCTTAGAGATGGCATGCCAAGCGAAACAAACATTTCAGGACGATGTCCGTTAAGGTCTACAGTATATACCTGTGATGTAAATCCACCCTGCGCTGCCATTGGATCTGGCAAAAGCGAACCCATAAACAATACATGATTATCATCCTTAAAGGCAAGAGGCGTTTCGGCTCCGGAATGCGTGGTAAGACGTCTTGGAATACCACCTTTACTGTCGATGACAAAAACATCCATCGAGCCCTCGCGGTCACTTCCAAATGCGATTTTAGAGCCATCCGGACTCCATACAGGAGCCGTGTCATAGCTATCCCCCGCTGTCAGACGTCGGGCATCACCACCTTTTGAATCTACAGTAAAAATGTTGCCTTTGTAAGTAAAGGCGATCTCAGATCCATCGGGCGAGATAGCCACATTACGCAACCATAAAGGCGCAGCGACAATACTCAAAGATGACAATACGAGCAAAGTCAATGATACAATACTTTTTCTCATGATATGATTATTATTGGTAAGATATACTTATAGATATAAGACGGATAAACGTCTTTTACGTTACACCGCCAATGGCAATTTCCCAATTTATCGGCAGCACACTTTTACCCTATTCTCCTTCTTTATCAGAATTTTCCTCATCTTTTTTAGAGGATTTCCGTTTAAGGAATGAAAATATACTGTCAAAATCACGCTTGAACACCACACCGACTCCTTGAGTGGTCAATGCGCTCTTAAGATAGTAGTTTTGATCATTGTAACGATTGTAGGCCTTAAGCTGTATGGTCCCGGCCCGATTCAACAAATACCGTATATCAAAATCCCCGATAAAACTGTTATTGTTCATCGAATTATCCCTATAACCGAAGTTTCCATTAAACAGCAAACGGTTGTTGAGAAGATGGCTCGACAGAGCCACATCAACCTCCACATCTGAAAAATCGCCCTTGTCACTACGTATTGCGGGCGCGATGCTCCAATTGTCGCTAAGTTCTCCGAGCATGGCTCCAAGACGTGACGAAATTGTCGATGACGCGACCGAAACCAGCTCGTTGCCGTGGGTAGCCGTCATATAATCGGGTGTATAGAATTTATTAAGAGCCAACAGATATATTATCTGCCGGTTCATCATATCCTCCGTCGACACTATCGAACGTACTTTCCGATATGTATCACGTGTGAGTGTCGGAAAGTCAAGATCAAAGGCGATATCTGGTTGACGCATATCTCCTTTCACCATCATAAGCGCGTCAACAGGAACGTTTGTTCTGTTAAGTTCCCTATCCTCCAAAAAAGACTCGTCAAGATCACTGAGGTTGGCATTTACAGTATATGACGCTATTATGTCAAGTTGTGCGGCATACGGGTCTCCAAGAAATGAAATACGGCTGCCGTCACGGATGGTAAATTCCTTAAGGATTATATCTTGCAAAGTGAAATTATATGCACCGCGATTGATTTTATAATCACCATACATCCTCAAATCACCATCAGAATTATATGACATTCTTACATGCCCGTTGCCATAAGCCGTTATACGGTCGCCACCGACGGGATCCATAATAAGATTCATAGCGGCCAAAGGCGTGACATCGACCTCGAACGTCATTTCATATATTGAAGAGGTTCCAGTGTCATTTCGTTTAACTCTGTCACGCAATTGCCTAACGATCAGAGGGGTCGTATCCAATGCCGCTATCGAGTCTTTACGGGCTTTATCCTTGTCACGCAATGTGATAAACGTATAGTCCAAAGCTTGTTCTGCATCGCTTAGAACAAACGTGAATGTCGACTTTGCAGCCGTAGCCATAGCGACATTTATATCAACACGTCCCGGTGAGCCGTCTATAACAGCTCTCCCGTTACCGAAAATACGGCCATACCACGGATCTCCAGTCTGGTTTTCATCAATATCATAGACCAATAGATCTTTTGCGCCTGTTATGTCAAACCGAAAAGATGGATCATGGAAATAACTATGCTTGACATAACCCCTCAAATCCGCGCTCTTTCCAAAACGGTCTTTCAGCTTTATATTATCAAATTTTATCAGCCCGGGAGTGATATGCACACTGTCGGTCGTCGTATATTCAACATTTGTAAAATCAACCCTCATGCTCAGATCTTTTACAAAAAGATCTCCGTACATATCAAGGTCCTTAAATGTACCGTATAATCTGGCATCACCTGAAACCTCCCCACTTATCTTGGAGGTAAAGGCCGACATAAAAGGAGCCATAAAACCGACAGGGGCACGACGTGCCGAAAATTTAAAATCAAGCTCCTCTGTCATAGGACGTATATAACCGTCAGCCAATGATTTAGTTCCATTCTTACCAATAATCTCCGCATTGATATTTATGGTTTTCGTATCATGATTCCATGAACTTCTGATATCTCCGTCGCCCATCTCGCAAAAATTATATTTAAATCCCTTTACATAGAGATGTGGGGTATACAGAACCGGCTCTGACGAAAGCAACCGAAGTCCGTAGAATTCACCTGTCGCACGACCGCCAAACTGAACCGCCTCGCTTATATCAAGTGTCTCAAAAATGTAGTCAAGATCTATTTTGTCAAGTTTTACAACCAATCTGTCAATCGAATCAGATGAAGCTACACCGTCTATACTCAAAGACTGCTGACCTCTTCCCCCACTAAGGTTCTCCACCACAACTTTATGAGGAGAGATATGTATTTCTGAAGGGTTTACAGTCCATGCCGAATCATTGAAAACCATCTTTGTCTGGTGCACGGCAATATCAGTATGAAGATCTCCATACTCATCCGACCGGCTAAACACCGTTGAAAAATCAAAATCGCCATTGAACTCAGCCTGACGGTCAACAGCCCAACCGACCGATGTTGCTATAGAATCCATACCACCGCTTGAATTCAAGTTTAAATCAAGCATACCGTTTTTGGTAGGGATTGCCGTATGCGCCATAATATTGGAACTACGGTCTACTCCATCAAGTGAGAATTCCAGCCGGCTTCCCTCAATAAGTTTATCCTTATTTCGTAGATATGGCATATCAATACTTAGATCTATGGCTGGTTTAAGTCCACCACTCACATTTGATTTTAATGTCATAGGATAGATGACATCGACAGGAAGTCCGAAAAAACGGCAGATCGCGCTGTCTTCTTTTACCGTCATATCCAAAGACAAACCGATATTTGGAATAACATCAGATACGGATTCCGGCAACAATGAAGGATAGACAGACGCTACAATTGCTTTCAAATCCTGCGACAAAGTTTTGACACTAAAATTTCCTGTAATATCGGCATCAGCGAAAGAACTGTTAAAATTAACCTTACGCACCGAATCGACGGAAACCGCTTCAATCTCTGCGACCGGAATAACAAGCGATCGGTCTTTTCCGGCAAACGCAAAATCAGAAAGCTTAACCCAGCCATAAAAAGTATCAGGATTACGACCATGCACTGACGCATCTAAATCAAACGAAAGATCGTAATCCTTATATTTTCCATATCTGACAAATGGAGAAAGAGAAAATTTATTGACATTGGCATACAGTTCTGTCAACGGAAACTCACCCATAAGCTCCGCGCCTCCGGTTATCGAAAAATCCATGCCAGATGACGATGATGAAATTTGTCCTTCCGCTTTATTCCCATAGAAATCAGCCGAAGCCGAAATATCAGAAAAAGTGTAGCCATCCCATTGTGCCTCAGGGATATCAACAGATACATATCCTTTTATATCACCCTTCGCAATTGTCAGACCAATCTTAGACCCAAGAGAGATATGAGTCAACGGGGCTATAGCTGACAAAAAGGACGATGGATTGAATGACAGAGTCTCTATGGTTCCATCAACCTTCAACGGGGATTTTTTATCTAAATTCGACATCGCAAAATCAATGTCCAAATTACCGCAACCGGTATCAAGAGAGCCGTTGAACGAAATATTTCCGGAATTATATGAAAAATCTCCAAGCAGATTAATATCTTTCAACGGTTCAAGGAAAGATATTTTTTCATACAACATCTTTAAAGGGCTTTTGTCACGCGAGATATAGCCAAGCATACGCGGCATAGAAGCTTGCACATTCAGTCGATGAAAGTCAATCAAAAGAGAATCAGCAAAACCAGTAATATTTTCAACACGGCCATGTCCGCTTAAACGGGCATCGCTTCCTGAAAAACCGATCTCCATGCGGTCGATATACAAATCATCCATAGATCCATACATCTCAAAATCCACATCGATCCTTAAATCCAAATCATCCAAATAGGAAGCGAAAGGAGACAGATCCGACGTATTTATATACGTATCCGATAATGTCTCAACTGAAGACCGCAGCGCGTTACGCAAACAGAATGTTCCGGACAACGGAGAGTCCAGAACAAGATCATTGACTGCAATACGGGACTTTTCCAACTCTACCAGAAAATTCTCCACACGCATCTCCGAGCGATCAGCGTATATCCCGGCTGTTAATTCCCTCAATACAATCCCGCAATCAGCCAAAGCCCCCATGCGCTTTATTTCTACCTCGACACGCTTATCCGATATATATGGCGCACATATATCAGCTTTAAAATCCCTTATGCTTATATGGTTGATATCAAAACGTCCATCCTCCTTATAAGGCTTATCAAGAACATCATAGCTAAGAGACGAACGTCTTACCACAAGAAGGTTAACTGCAAGGTCGAGACTTTTTGACTCTTTTTTTTCTTCGGATTTCAGCCGGTCAATGATAGGCTGTATGTTCAAAACAGCATTATCGGTCGACCGATAGACCTTCAGATCAAGATCTATCAGTTCTACATAAGTTATTATCCACCTATGGTTCCAAAGGCTTTCCCAAAAAGACACACCACCTCCTATATGTTTTACAGCAAGAGCCTCTTTACCATTATAATCTTTGATCAGAACATCTGACAAAATCACCCTGTTAAATGGTGCTATATCTACATTGCCCACCGATATTTCAGTGCCAAGCAACATCGACAGCTCATCTTCAGCCTTCGATGCTATAACCGACTGAACACCCGGAAGCGAAAGGAGGATATACAGAATCAGTGGTACCGCCAACGGTAGCACTATAAGGATTACGAGAGTAAAGCGCAGTATTCTGTAGAATGTTTTCAACCCTGTTGCCGAAAATCAATTTATCAGAGGATAAAAATCCAACGGATTTTGGGAAATCCGTCTCCGATACCGAAATTATCTATCAAATGCGGGAAGCAACAGCAGCATCAAGGCGGGAAATGTCTGTGACCCGTTCAACGACATCACCGTTACGATCAAATATAAATGTAGCCGGAAGCGACCCTACATTATAGTCCCGCAAGGCCTTGTCGCCATCCGCCACACCATTCAACACTGTTATCCAAGGAAGATTTTTGGCCGTCTGTTTCCAAGCATATTCATCACTGTCAAATGAAACCTGAAAAATCTCAAGTCCCTGAGAACGATATTTTTCATATACCCGATTCAGAGCGACATTAAACGCTGGTGATTCTTCTGCTGTATACGCTGTAAAATTAAGAATCACAACTTTTCCCTTTGAAGTCAGATCAAGCAAAGAATGTTCCTTCCCGGAATTGTCAAACAAACGTATGTCAAATGCCCGGACCTCATTTGCAACAGGGATATCATCAGACACAACACGCGGAGCTTTCGGACGGTTATCTATAAACAACCTGCGCAAATAACTTGTACGTGGGTCTGATTTACGCTTTTCGGCAAAAGCATTGGCCACAGCCCCGATAATCCTCAGATCCTCCTTTACAGACGGATTGAATACCGGAACATTATCAATACGTTTATTTATAATATAATATGTTACAATTCCAGCCGGGTCGGCAAGAACCATTTGGCCAAGCAGACGCTTCAGATCCGAATTTGAAGTTACAGCGGCTACTCCACCGTCAACTGCCGCGGATCGAAGCAGGCTGTCTACTTTCTGAAGACTCTCCGCTTGAGGAGAACCGGAGATATTATGATTAATAGCCATATCAGGCATATCGGCCTTTATTTTTAATGACTCTATACTGTCAATGGGAAAATAAAGGGACTCTTCCCCTACCCTCAGACGGTATATATCAGGATATCCCTGAGCTTCCCGACCATATGAAAACTCCCCTTTAGCATTAACGTCAATCGTATCTATCGGATACCAATATCCCTGGTTACTGCCTTCAAGCACAACGACATCGGAGTCTTCAAGTCCGCTGATCTCTCCCTCTATGCGCCATTTGTTGTCATTACCGCAGGAACAGGTAAAAGCAAGAGAAGATATCAATAGTAATTTGCCTATGGTTTTCATCATTCGAAGATTCTATTCATTAGGATTTGATGAGTGCAAATTTAACTATTTTCCGCATAAAAGTCAAATTACGATCGACCAACAAGGCATTATGAACCGACAAAACAGGTGATATAAATTTGAAAAATGTCATTTTTAACGATAGGTATAAAATATATTAAATCACAACACCCTGATTTAAACCATCTCAATTATTATTTGTCCTATGGATAAAACCTTTTTTACGGTTTGAACCAATTAATCCAAAGTAAAACATAAACACTAAAAGACAAATAAATCATGAAAAAAACTCTTCTCAGTGTCGCATTGCTAATCGCTGCCGTGACCGGAATGACAGTAAACGCGCAGACCCCTCCCGCATCATCAAACGACAATACCACGACTGTTTGCAATAAGCCTTGTGATAAAAAAACTGCAAAAAGATACAATCCATTTGAAGGTATCAATCTTACAGACAAACAGAAAGCTGAACTTCAGGCTCTAAAGTCAGAGAAACAATCTGAAAGCCAGAAAACAAACGGGAAATGCAAAAAACAGGGAAAAGATAAAAAATGTACCTGTAAGCCACAGAACAAAAACAGCCGCCGGGAATACCTCACAAAAGTAAAATCTATCCTCTCACCGGAACAATATGTACAGTATCTTGAAAACAGCTATGTGGCAAAACCATTCAATCGTGGGAACAGAATGGCTAAAAAACATAATGGCTCCCACAAAATTTCTGCTTCTAAAGAAAAACGAATCGGAAAAATAAACGGTAGAGGACAAAAATCAAATGCAAACAATCAACCAGCGACAAATGAGAGCTCTTATTATATAGACAATGGAACGGTTAAGGTGTTTCCATATCAAAGCTCTCAAAACTAACTCATTCTCCAACCTTCTCCCACAACAACTCCAAGAATTTCATTTCAAAAAACCAATGGATTTATGATTTGATCATAAATCCATTGGTTTTTTACGTCGCGTTGTCTCGCTTCCAAGAACCTCCCTTATGAAAGGCGCTGTCGGGGAATCCGTTTTAGCGACCTGCTCCGGAGTTCCTGTAGAAATTATATGACCTCCGTTCTTACCCCCGCCAGGACCCATATCTATGACATGATCAGCCGCGCATACAACATCAAGGTTATGTTCGATGACAAGCACTGTATTGCCTTTGTCGACCAAACGGTTCAGAACAGAAAGCAGCACACGTATATCGTCGAAATGCAGACCTGTAGTAGGCTCGTCAAGAATAAACAATGTTTTACCAGTATCACGTCGCGACAATTCCGTCGCCAGTTTTACCCGTTGATTTTCTCCTCCCGACAATGTGGATGAAGGCTGACCAAGTTTTATATATCCAAGCCCGATGTCATGAAGCACCTGTATCTTATTTATTATAGATGGTATACCGGCAAAAAACTCCACAGCCTGATTTATGGTCATATCAAGTACATCCGCAATGGATTTTCCTTTGTAACGCACCTCAAGTGTTTCACGGTTATATCTTTTCCCGCCACAGGTTTCACACGGGACCAAGACATCCGGGAGAAAATTCATTTCAATCGTCTTGTAGCCATTGCCGCTACATGTCTCACACCGTCCTCCAGCTACATTAAACGAAAATCTCCCTGGACGATACCCTCTTATCTTAGCTTCCGAAAGTGACGCATATAGATCACGTATGGCCGTAAACACTCCGGTGTATGTAGCCGGATTCGAACGCGGAGACTTGCCAAGCGGTGATTGGTCGACAGTAACAACCTTATCAATATTTTCAAGCCCCTCTATCGTTTCATAATCAAGCGGCGCAGTGCGCGATCTATAGAATTTTTGACTTAATATAGGCTGCAATGTGGAATTCACGAGTGTTGATTTTCCACTTCCGGAAACTCCGGATACACAAATCAGACGCCCAAGAGGAATGGTAAGTGTGACATCACGCAGATTGTTTCCCTTGGCTCCGCGCAATACAATACGTTTACCCGACCCTTTCCTCGGGGTCAACCTTGGCGGAACCGAAAGAGACCCGTTAAGATAACGTGCTGTCAGCGTATCCGTTTCAAGCATAGCGTCCGGGGGCCCGGAAAAGACCACTTCACCGCCTTTACGGCCAGCCTTAGGACCTATATCAATAATATAATCAGCGTCAAGCATTATGTCCCTGTCATGTTCAACCACAAGGATAGAATTGGATGCGTCGCGAAGTTGCTTAAGAGAATCTATCAACCTTCTGTTATCTCTTTGGTGAAGGCCGATCGAGGGTTCGTCAAGTATGTACAATACGTTTACGAGCTGACTGCCAAGCTGGGTGGCAAGACGTATACGTTGGCTTTCTCCACCCGAAAGCGTAGCTGACGCCCGGTTTAACTGCAGATATTCCAATCCGACGTCAACAAGAAATTTCAGACGCGAACGAATCTCTTTCATGATTTCACGAGCTATCATTGCCTGTGTCGGTGACAGTCGTTCTTCTAAGTTCTTAGACCACTCGTATAAATCCGATATGTCAAGCCGACTCAACTGCGCGATGTTCTTTCCGTCTACATAAAAATGCAAGGCTTCACGATTAAGCCTATCCCCCCCACATTCCGGACATACAGCCCTCGAAAAGAACCCTTCACTCCATTTACGGGCGGCAGCCGACGCATCTTCGGACTGCTGCATCTCTATATACTTTACAAGCCCTTCGTATGTATTAAAATAATTATACGTGGCCATTGTATCGTTTTCAATGACCAGACGCTCGTTTGTGCCGTTAAGAATTTCACCGATAGCTTCTTCCGGCAGATTTTTGACAGGAGTTTTTATACTATGCCCATATTTTTTGCAAATAGCGTCGATTTGCCAGAATATCATTGAATTACGATATTTACCCAAGGGAAGTATGGCTCCTTCGTGAATAGACTGTGACTGGTTGGGAATTATCTTTTCCCGATCGACAATGTTCACATAGCCCAATCCTTTACAGCACGGACATGCTCCGAGCGGAGAATTAAATGAAAAATTGTGAGGAGCAGGCTCCCGATAAGATATACCACTGACAGGATCCATAAGCGTCTGTGAAAAATATGCCACTTTATCGTCCTCTACGTCATATATCATCACCTGGCGGTCACCCTGACGCAACGCATCAGCCACTGTCGAGCCAAGACGCGTCATATCTTTATCTGACACCTTCAGACGGTCTATAACCAACTCTATATCATGGTTACGATAGCGGTCAAGCGTCATATTCAATGTCAGATCGCGCAACTCACCGTCGACACGCACGGTAAGGAATCCTTTTTTACGCAACTGCTCGAAAAGCTCCTTATAATGTCCTTTACGGTTCTTGACCAAAGGTGCAAGAATATATACCTTGCGCCCGTCATAACGTTCAAGGATAAGATTGACAATCTGCTCCCTTGTATATTTTACCATCGGTTCACCCGTAATATAACTCACAGCCGTCCCTACACGGGCATACAAGAGACGGAGGAAATCATAAACCTCCGTAGTCGTGCCTATAGTGCTTCGTGGATTGCGATTGACAGTCTTCTGTTCAATAGCTATCACCGGGCTCAATCCGGTAATTTTATCTACGTCCGGCCGTTCGAGATTTCCAAGCATATTACGCGCGTAAGCGGAAAAAGTCTCGATGTACCGACGCTGACCTTCCGCAAAAATCGTATCAAATGCGAGTGATGATTTTCCGCTCCCGCTCAATCCGGTTATTACCGTCAGAGCATTATGCGGAATCTCCACGTCAATATTCTTCAAATTATGTACTCTTGCGCCATACACACTCAATCTACCGCGTACGGCAGATAGCGGATTTATATCAGACAATGTACCGTCTCTATTTATGTTGCTCATCGTTCAGAGCGTTTATTGTTTTGGCATAAGGCCATATATATAACCTGTTCTTATTCAGTAACCCACAACGGATTGTATATCTTGGATTTTTGACGAGAGCGATACAGAGAAGATTCCGAAGGTATATTTACGCGATAAATCTTACCGGTCTTATTCGGTAATGATTTCGAACGTATCCATGGATTATTCTCCCTAAGAGTCAGATAGTCGATCCCGTGGTCTTTGGCCCAGACGGCCCAGTCGTCGACAGGCCCATTCACTTCAACCACCTTATATTCCATCGGCTGATAAAGCTGGTCCGCGGAAAGGCGGAAACCATATTTTGATGGATTCTCCATTATCAATTTCATAGCGAGCAGACGAAACATGTATCTCATAGTCTCATCGGCAAGATAAAGGTCGTATGCCGACTGTGCCTGCTGCGTATCAAGTTCGTTCGAAATGCGCGCCATTCCACCGTTATAGCTCGCTGCGACCGACTCCCATTTGCCATATCGGGAATACGCGTTTTTAAGATAACGGGCGGCAGCCTCGGTAGCCTTTACAGGATCGTATCGCTCATCGACATATTCATTTACCTCAAGTCCGTATTCCTTTGCTGTAGACGGCATAAACTGCCATAAGCCACCGGCCTTAGCCGGTGAAAGCGCACGAGGATTCAACGTACTTTCAATCACGGCAAGATAAATCATATCGTCAGGCACTCCGTTCTTTTTCAAAACAGGAGCTATGACAGGAAAATAGCGGTTGGCTCTTTTGATTGAAAGAAGCGTATTGCCATGAGTATATGTCATTGCAGTCAATTCTCTGTCAAGACGCTCCCACATATTTATCTTATCGAGATCTATCTTTTTACCTGCAAACATCATAGATGTCGGCACAACCGGATTGATGACTTCCGAAAATTCCCCTTTCTCAACCTGGACACCATCGACCTCTTCGACAGACGTATACGCTGACGCATTCCCGGCTGATGAAAACACCGCTATCATTGAGAGCCCCAACACAGAGCAAAGAAATGATTTTCTATTATTCATAAATTCAATATATGTGTGTTTATAATGAGGATCGCTTATATAAGCATTATAAATTATAAGAATCAAGTTATTACTTATTACTTATTACTTATTACTTATTACTTATTACTTATTACTTATAATTTATAATGTTGATATCGCCTGAAAGTTCATATTTTTTCCCATCAGCACCTGTAGCCTTAATGACATAGAAGTATGCTCCAGCGGGAACTAACTTTCCCTTGTACTTTCCGTCCCACCCTTGCGAAGGAGAGGTCAGAGATACCATTTTTCTGCCATAGCGGTCAAAAATGCTGCATTTAAAATCAATGATGCTTGAATAACTTACCTTCCATTCATCATTGACTCCATCTGCATTGCCAGGAGAAAATGCGTTGGGACATCTAAGCATTGAAGCCCCGATATTGACCGTATAAGATTCACTTTCATATTGGCAACTTCCGTCAGAGTTCGCACAGACAAAACGCACATAATTCATACCTTCTTCCGTAAAGGTATGACTGAATGACAAATCAGAAATCCGCAGATCAATATCATCAAATCCGGGATATCGCGAGAACTGCCACTCACGAAATATAGCCGCGTCACTGACCACAGCCTCGAATTGTATGGTAGAGGGAGCCGAGCCGCCAAGCATAGATCCGGAAGAATCACCTGTCTGAACCTCATTATCCGCAATTTCGCCAGACTGCTCAGCCTTTACCATGGCGTTTACCGAATATGGATCATAAAGAGGACTCTCAACTTCCACCTCTATACCCCACTCCCGGAGGAAACGGTCTCCACTCATTAAAAAAGTTGTCGGGCAAAGACAGGATTCGACACGCATAGGGGAAGACATGTGTGTAAACGACTCTTCTTTATGTATCTGGACAAAAGCAAACTGTTCTTCATCCGGAACAAGTGTCGAATATCGGATTTTGATTTCTCTATCTATAACGAAACGACGACCGTTTATGCCGTAATACACCATTTCCGCACCTTCACCCGATACATCAAGGGCCATACGGCCGCAATCCCGCTCAGTAGATTCTGAAATGGAATTTATTGAAAACGGATGACGACTGTAATCGACAATCCAGAAACATTCCCGTCGGCCGTCCGGATGTTCGACTATATATCCCATGTCTCCTTCAAGCGATCCAATCATGGAATACCCATTGTCCCAAGAAACATCCGTAACCTCTTCTGCATATCCACCTCCGAGATTTGAGTATTTATACCATTGTGGACGGGAGGCTGATTCGACGGCCAAACTTACCCCATCAACAGAACTCAAAACCCAAACAGCATCCAATCCCGAAGCTGATGATGGTGCAACTTCTATAGCCTTGTCAGTCAAGCCATCCCATATAACCTTAGATTGTGCTATTCCGTGTGTCGCAATCAGTGCCAACACAACAATTATTATTTTTCGACTTACGAATAAGGACATCTCAGAGAGGATTCATAATTTGATTACTCAACTTACAAAGTTAAGCATTTTGCTCCAATATCACAACTCCACAAAAAGACATAACGACAAAAGGCACACACTTTCACTTAGCAAAAGATATGTGCCTTTTATCAGATGCAGACAAGTGCCTTGCTTCACGTTTTACATATCGCTATTCCGCGGATTATTATTTAACTTCTCCACATCTTTTTTCACCATGGGTGAATCGGCCTTACTGTCATCAGCAATATTAATTTCCATTCCACGATATTTCTGAGACGGCCTGATGTGTTCTTTGTCATTGTGCTTGTTCTTTTCCATAATCCGTATAATCCATTTGTTAATAACTACTGAGTGATTAACGCCTACGGAATATAGCTTATTCAAAACGCTTTATGTCATTCAAGCGGAAGATCATTCAGCTGTCCGATATAGTCAAGCAATTCATCCCTGCCAAGTCTGGTCTCACTTGAAGTAAGAAATATCGGAGGAAGCTCCTCCCATGTTTCAAGCAATATCTTACAGTATTCTTTCACATTACGCTTTCCGGCTTGCGGCCCCATTTTGTCTAATTTTGTAAACACAATTGAAAACGGAACCTCGTTTTCTCCAAGCCAATTGAAAAAATCGAGATCTATTTTCATCGGTTTATGCCGTGAATCAATCAAAACAAACAGATTGGTCATCTGCCTGCGATTAAGGATGTATCCTTTGATCATCTGTTCAAGCTGCCCCCTTTGATCCTTGCCTCTAAGGGCAAATCCATATCCGGGCAAATCCACTATATACCAATCATCATTTATAAGGAAATGGTTGATCAGCATTGTTTTGCCCGGTGTAGAAGATGTCTTCGCAAGATTTTTGGAATTGACAAGCATATTTATCAATGATGACTTACCGACATTGCTTCTGCCTATGAACGCATATTCATGCCTTTGTTCCGAAGGGCATTTTCCTACTGATTGATTAGAAACGATGAATCGTGAAGAATTAATAATCATAAATTATTTAAAAATAAAAACGGCAATCAAAAAACTATATTCAGTCAAGCATAAGACTCAACATCGGACGCTCAGAAGGAAAACGAAGTATTTCCCCTACATCCGGTGTGCTAAAAATCATATCTGTAAGGACTGAAACAGAAACATCAAAATCAAGCGGTCCTAAATAAGAGTCATCAATCGCACATTGTCCTTTCTCAATTATGAATGTATGCGAATTATATTCAGGCAACAAATCATCAACAACTCTTATACGGCACTTAAAATCCTGATACGCGGAAGCCACCGCAGAAAGAGCAACATTGACATTCACCAAGCGCCCCATGGCTCTCGGCATCAGTCTTCCTCCCATAGCATCATCTGGATGGCCTAAAAGAAGTACAGGTGTGTCAGGATGCAAATACCTTAACTGACGCAACGCAGCCGCACGGGCATCCGGACTATCCCCCATAACATCGGTCACAAGAAGCACATCGTCACGAAACACCCCCCACGCCATAGAGACAATCTCACTGCCCCTATCCTCGTCGTCTCGCGCCATTACGACAAAATCACCGCCATCCGACCTCAAATCGGAAAGAATATTAAAAAAATCTCTTCTGGAATGAAGTATGTAACATTTCCTGGCTCTTTGAAAACGGTCGAAAGCGCACCAAACCTCATCACTAAAAGTATCGTTAAAATTATGGTAGTCACCCGTCACAGGAAACGAATGGAATGCCGTGAAACGCTGTTCCTTCGTATAAAATACAGTCGAGAATCCATATCGTCTATAAAAGAAAAACAAAGCCTCGCTTGCGGGTACAAGCGCGCAGACCATGTCGCCACGAGATGCAGATTCTTCAAGAGCCGAACGCATAAGCCTTGTCATAAACCCCTCCCCTCGACGAGACCGTTTCGTTGCCGCTCCGGCAATATAACCAACATTCGGTTCAGCACCATGAAAAGACATGGCGTAACGTTGCAACATCAGACTACTTACAGCGGCCCCAGTCTGGTCGGTCAGTATCATGGCTTCATCATCACGATAGACATTATCAAAATACATATCTACGTAACTACGTGAATCATTGAAACATTCCAACCATATTTTTTTTATCTCATCTCTCTTGTTCATCGTGGCTAATTACTTTTATCGTTTTATCATACTAACACTTGAAATATCGATTGTGTCAGAGATAAAACAATCAAAATGTGTCCATCCATTAAAAAATCCGCCACCCCGAAACAGACAATTAAAGCAAGGTGGCGGACAAAAGTATCTTTAATCAGTTTTGATGGGCCGGACGCAAAAGGTCATTAACAGTCTTTACAGGATTAAATGTTGATACTGGAACTTCGACAAACACGGTGTTCCAATCGCTCATCGCTCCATTCCACAATCCTGGCAATTCCATTGCCCGCAATTCTTTGCCATGGCTCGATTTTGATGATATGAAACCTGTGGCCGGATCGGTATATGAAGGCAGATCGAATTTTTTACCATGAATATCCTTTATATAGCACACGAGATCAACAGGATTGAAATGGGTGGCCGATCGCATCATTTTCATGTATTCCGCATTTTCCGGATCAACCTGATTGCTCTCAAGTATCTGCGGAGAAGTAGATCCGTCAGGATTATACGCGATAAACGGACCTCCGCCAGGCTCACCTTCGTTCCTAACCATTCCACATACCCGCAAAGGCCTGTTAAGTTTATTTTTTATATACTCTACAATGCTATCGTCATCCATGTCTTCCAATTTCGCATCACGTATATTAAGCACATTGTTAAGATAGTCAAGCATCTGTTTAATATCATCGGAAGTATAAATTTTCTGTTCGATCGCCATCAGATCTTCCTCGATTTGGTCATGGATCTGCAGCAACAAACCACCAAGTACCTCTTTGTAACGGACGGTGTCACCGCGTTTTGAGTCCGGAACCACATTATCTATATTTTTAATGAACACCACAGCCGAATCCATGTCGTTCAGATTCTGTATCAACGCACCATGTCCACCTGGACGGAAAAGCAAATGACCGTCTTCCATAAAAGGCGTATTGTCAGGATTGACCGCGATAGTGTCTGTTGACGGCTTCTGTTCGCTCATGGTGACATTAAATTCGACTCCGGTACGCTTTTCTGTCTGCGGTATCACCTCTGCAAGTTTCTTTTCAAAAAGTTTACGATGATCCGCCGATACTGTAAAATGAATATTCACGATTCCTTTTGAATTCGCAGCGGTCTGCGCTCCCTCGGTCAGATGTTCTTCCAATGGTGTACGAGAACCGTCAGCGTATGTGTGAAATTTCAAAAGGCCCTTGGGAAGTCCGCCATAATTCATTCCTTCAGGCTTGACGATAGCAGCGACAACATCTCTGTTACGACCTTCGGCAAGCATCTCGTCAAGAGTTTTCCCATAAAGTTTTTCCACCACGGCCCTTAATTCCGGAAGGAAAGGCAGACTATCTATCCGCGAGATAAGAACCGCCACAGGCGAGCCTTCAATTAATTCATCAGTCCCCCCGTCCACAAACTCAAACAAAGCCTTAAACATACGGGAAGCCGCTCCAGAGGCTGGTACAAACTTACAAACTTCTCCTCCGTGACCAAGATATTCTTTCCAACGGTCAATTGCATCCGTCATTTCCTCCTGACCAAGACGAAATATACCGTGGTCAACGCGTGCGGCATCGCTTATACGCAAATAAGGAAATCCCGTAGTGAATCGTTTTAGCTGGGCTTCCACTTCAGTTTCTGTAATTCCTTTGTTTTTCAATAGTTCAAGGTCTTCCGGTCTGAGCATAACTATGCAATGTTAAATGTTAATGATTTCAAAACCCAAAGTTACATTTTTTTTTCAAAAATACCACAAAATCGGGTTCATTAATCCAATGAACCCGATTTTCAAAATTTTGCACTTCAGATCAGGAATCTTAGTCCCCTGGTTTAATATTGCAAATAAATGAACGGCACGATATCGCTCTGACGCACCTGAATGACAACCATTATAACCACCGCAAGGATAATGGCCTGAACAAGTACAGGACTCGCCTCAAACACCCGACGGACATAGCCGGTAATGCGCGAAGGGGACACATGGACTATATAGCCAAAGACCATAAGTATTACAATACCGATATATCCTTCTATAAATTGAGGTGCTACGGACAGATGAAAATCAAATAGAATCTGATGGAGCATCATTCCGACATATTCAAGCGAAGGCGCCCTGAAAAACATAAAAGTGAATGCGACAATAACAAAAGTAAAAACCATATTGAACACTTTCAACATCGGTGAAGGAGAGATACGTCTGTCAATCATGACGAGCTCTCCAGCATCTGTAACCACTGTTTCAGAAACTTCCAGCGGATATAGCTTGCGGAACAATTTGTGAACGACAAGCAACCCTCCGTGAATAGCCCCCCATATTACGTACATCCATGAAGCCCCATGCCACAGGCCTCCTATCACCATAGTCGCAAACTGGTTAAAATACATTCTTGGACGTGAACAACGATTCCCGCCTAATGGAATATACACATAATCTCGGAGCCAAGTCGAAAGGGATATGTGCCATCGATGCCAGAATTCAGTGGGATTCTGTGCTTTGAACGGAGCATTGAAATTTTCCTTAAAACGATATCCCATCAACAACGCGATGCCGATGGCCATATCGCTATATCCTGAAAAATCACAATAAAGCTGCACAGTAAATCCAAATGTCGCCATAAGATTTTCAAATCCGCTATAGAGAGCAGGGTTATCAAACACCCTATCGACAAAATTACCACTTATAAAGTCAGCTATCACAACTTTCTTTACAAGCCCTGTTATTATCAGCCAGATGCCTTCGGATGTCATCGCTTTTGTAACCACAGGGTTCGAATATATCTGTGGCAACATATCTTTGGCTCTTACGACCGGCCCGGCCAGCAAAGGAGGAAAGAACGTAAGGAAAAACACATAATCCAAAAGATTACGACATGCCGGCAATTGTTTTCTGTAGAGATCCACAATATAACTTATCGACCGGAACGTAAAGAAAGATATTCCGGCCGGAAGAAGGATCGACTCAACGCTTATATCCAATGTCATAAAATTGGACAATGTGTCTATTATGAGATTGAAATATTTGAAATACGCCAGCATCCCGACATTAACGGCCACATTCACGAACACGATAAATCTTCTCAGAATTTCAGATCCATGCTTCAACTTCAAAGCCGCATCCATTGCAAGTCCAAGAAGATAATCGCTAACACAAACCCCTATAAGTATCAGGCATGATAATCCGGAAGATTTATAATAGAAGTATAGCGAAAATAATATCACCAACAACATCTTAAGCACCCGTACATTTCTGAACGCCCTATACAGGCACATAAAAGCGATAAACAGAACAAAGAAAAGCCCGGTGTTGAAAAGCAAAGGCTGCATAGGATCATAACCGACAACATCAATCATTTTCATCATATCTATGTCGATGTCCGTTATAAGCAAGTATACTTTCTCCAAAATCCTTGACAATAGATCAATAAGCGATTCCAAACCTGACTAAAATTATTATGATATTAAATATGGATATGCAAACGATTCCGGTATGTAGGCTAATTCTCAATTCTGTTGACGAAGGGCATCCATTATCGCATCGTAAAGCAAACGCCCTTCAAGATTATAGCCTTTTTGCGTATGATGTACACGATCTTTGGCAAATAGATCCGAACTAATCCATGATGCACTCGCACCATCACCACCGGCAACTTCATACCAATCATAAACCGCTATTCCGTTTGCTTTACCATAGTCAAGTATGGCCTGTCGCAAAGGAGCTATGTTTCGATTGACTGCATACGACCGCGTAGTCTTTGTCACCGTGCGGTATGTCGCCTTACGGCCTTTACGCCGTTTGTTGCGGACTCGTACCTTCTTTTTTGAAGTAACGCTCTTATGACATTCCATAGGCGTGGTCAATAACAACAACGCATCGGGATTTGCCAGCCTGATATTAGATACAAGCTGGTTAACCGAACGTTTGAACCCGCTGTAATCAGCACGTCCGAATGCTTCATTTGTTCCTAACGAGATTATCACAAGATCTGGCTGCAACGGATTTATTCCAAGCCCGACAGATCCTATTCGATTATATGAATCATATGTCGCACCGTTATTACCTATCGCATGATAAAACACTCCGGGTCTGTCTCCAGACAAAGATGCTCCATAAACCGTAAGGTCACCGGCCGAGGCAAAAGAGACATTTATTTTTGTAGCGAGCGAAGACAATACAATCTGTGTATAGTCTCGTGACGGAATAGCTCTAAAATGCAAACTGTTACCATTTTCATCTGTCACGTCCTTGACGGAAATTTTTCCGTTGTGGAATATCGTTGTAGAAGAAAACGGATTGTAATCGTCATTGTCAGCCGTGCCTATGGTCAGTTCGCTTGATGGACTCGCCGGACGTATTGATGTTCCTGTAAATCCGACTGTCTGGACCCACGAGGTATTCATCAGTTTAACCGAATTCCATGAATTTCGGCTTTGAAACACATAGTCACGAGGCTGATTGGTTCCGCATATACGCAACGGTGCTATCAGGCCACGGCCAGCGTTGCCAAAATCATATTGTAAAAGCTCTCGCGTGGTTCCCGTATTAATATCAGCCTGTATGTGACTATCCCCGATATGCACTATAGATACCGGTGATTTCTTACTATTCTCAAATGCGTCTCTAAGTTTCGACCAATCCGCACCGTTATATATGATATGGTTGGCCGCTTTCTTTATGAAAGACGGCACTGGAATATCAATATCGTCAGCCTCATCCGGAATAATGACGGGATTTTCACGTACAGCCCTGTTAAAATCGTCATCATCAGCGTCCAAAGATGACACTTCCACTTCTTCCATCGTATCATCATCCTTCACTCCTGCCTGTGCAAACGCACACATAGGCAATGACAATATACAAACCGGAATTAATATCTTATTTAAAGATCTCATTTTAAATCGTGTTGAATAGCATTAAAAAGTTCTTTGGCAAGACGCCCTCCCCCTTTATGCGTAAGATGAATATAGTCTTTGTTCATCAGACCGGTAGAACTCCATTGTACCACGGCATCCTCACCCCCCATAGCTTCGCGCGTATCCCAAAACAGACAGTGCGCTCTACGGGCCGCATCCCGTTGTGCATCTATCATGGCAACAGCGGTAGCCATAGACTTTACCTGTGCCCCACGACGCTCGCCTCTGTCACCGATACCCATCAAAAGAATATCTGAGTGAGGATAGCATTGACGTACGTGATTGATAACGTCAACCATTCGTGATGCGTACACGCTATAATTCCTTTGCTTGGCGCTCATGGCATTTATACCGAATTCAAGGATAATGAGGTCGTAATCAATGAATGAAGACATCTCATGGCAAAGCCCGGTATCTATTCGGCTCAAGGTTATGCCTGAAAATCCTCTTGACGACATGCAATCAAGGCTCACGCCAGACTCACCGTCAAGCCATACACCAAGTCCAATGAGAGACGGCGAAGATGTCTTAATACCAAATTCAGATACCGGTCCGGTAACTTCCACACATTGAACGGACTCAGAACCTGTGATATTGCGTTCTTCCCAATCCTGGACATCAGTTTTAACACTGATTGTGATATCGTCTGGAGAAATAAACAAGAATCGCGATCTGTCCCATGACTTGTTATGCCTACAAGCCGACGAACCCTTATATGTCGACAAAGCATTGCCTTTAGGCATGGCATATTGCTCAGACAATCCGAGATATTTACGATCAGCTTTCTTATTTGACATAAATATGCGCCAACCAGAACCACCCTGCTTCACTGACCGACGAAAGCCGGGGAAATCGGAATGCATGTTTACATAACCGACACCGGACCCACCGTATTCATCCTGAAACATCTCACGCAAATCCTGTGTAAATATATCACCCTCTATATATGAATCGCCAACGACTGCTATTCGTGTTACCGATCCACCGTTCAATGACGATTTCAGATTAGCGAAACCTACCCCCATTGTGGTATAGTCTTCCACACAAACCAATTCTCCTACTCGAGATGGCTTGACCGGAGAAATAATAGTGTCTATTTTCTGGACACTTACTGAATCAGTCTGAGCAATGATTCCGGATATATTGTCTTTATTATCATCTTCCTCCTGCGCTTTCACAAGCTCGGGATCGATACTTTCCGCCTCTGAATATGAAGGTTCTCCTTCGATAACACTCACTTCCTTCAGAATATCGCTGAATAGGCTAAAATCTTTCACGCGCCCGTCAGTCAAACGCGAAAGGGGCAACAGAGATACTCCAGCCACAATAACAAAAGCTATTATCAGAATCAGTAGCGGTGAACCTTTTTTCATTGTATTTTCAAAAAAACGATCATTGAACTTTTATAACGCAGTTGGCAACATCTCTAATACATAGGTGAATCAAGAATCTTGACCGTGCCCGGAGTGAGCATCGAACCCTCATAACCATCCGTGCTATCTTCTCCAAGCGTTATACGCGCAAGCATTTCCGTTTTAGCAAATGTTTCGTTCCACTCCTCATCCTCATTTGACGCGCTTACGATTCCTCCTCCGGCATAAAGATTGGACAGCCATCCGGGCTGGTCATTGTATAGCGCAGGAGCCATGAACGCACAACGCAGGTTGACATACGAATGATAATCGCCATCAATCCTGACACCGACATATCCGCCATAACAATGACGACGATGCGTTTCATAAAGACCTATCTCTTCTATGGCTCTTGCACGAGGATAGCCCGCGACAGCAGGTGTCGGGCTAAGCCGCCCCATCAACTCCGAGATATCTACATCGCCATGCGCTGTTATCTCATTGCAAAGATGTTTTATATTCATAAACCTGTGCTCACACAATTCTCCTATTTTTACGTCAAGGCCGACATCCACAAGTTTTTTTGATATATAAGATGTGACAATCGATTGTTCAGACAAGTTTTTATCATCCCATGGACTTTCATCAGACACAAGCCTTGTTCCCGCAAGCGACATTGTACGGATCTCTTTACGGGACTTATCTGTCTCGAGGAGCAATTCCGGAGTAGATCCAAGCCATATCCCTGTTTCTTTAGTGTAGCACAGATAGCGGAAAGTCGAACTTGTCAAAGCGAAATATTCACCGGCGATCTCTACTGGAAATTTTCTTGTGAATATTGATCGATGCCGTGATAAAACAACCTTACCTCCATCTATTTTCAATCTGGGAATCACCCTGCTGAAAGCGTCATGATAACTGGCACGGAAAGTACCTGCAATCCGAGGCCTGATCTCAGCCTCACGCGATACCACCGGACAGGCCCTCTCTCTCTCCAACACCTGCAATTCATCCATATCAAACCTTATACCGGCTGTATACGGTTCGTCATTATCGAAAAAATTTATGAAAAAGCAGTCGCTTTTTTCATCATCGAAAGCGTAAGACCGGCCTTCGCCATCAGGCATAGACGCATAGAAACGGAACATATCCTGCCCCGGAAGCGCAAAAAGGACAAACGGTATACCATCATAAAGACAAGTATTGACCGCATCCACTGTCAGACTATCAAATTCCATTAAATATCGCTATCAACAACCACCTCCGCCATCAATTCGAACGGTAAGGCTGAAATGATTTTTACATTGTAGAACATACCTTTTTCAAGAGGTATTGTCTTTGCTACAAGAACCTCCGGATCGACTTCCGGAGAATCAAATTCGCTACGACCGACATAAAATTCCGGTTCTTCACGATCAATGATAACCCGCAATGTTTTCCCGACCTTTTTCTCTTGGATTTCATTAGAAATGGATTCCTGAAGCATCATCAGTCTATCCAATCGTTCATTTTTGACATCTTGCGAAACAGAGTCGGAAAAATTCAATGCCCCGTATGTATCTTCTTCCTCGCAATAGGCAAACGCCCCCATACGTTCAAAACGTTGCTCTTTTACAAAATCGAGCAACTCCGAAAACTCAGAATCGCCTTCGCCCGGAAATCCCACCATCAAGGTAGTACGTATGTGAATGCCTGGTACACGACGTCGCATCTCAGCAATCAACTCACGGGTTTCCTTACCTGTGATATGCCTACGCATATTTTCGAGCACGCGGTCCGATACATGCTGGAGAGCTATATCGATATATTTACATACATTGGGACGCGACGCCATCACATCAAGCAAGTCCATTGGAAATCCTTTTGGATAGGCATAATGAAGACGTATCCACTTCACCCCGTCAATCCCAGCGATTTCATCAACCAAACGGGCAATCTCGACTCTGCCGTATATGTCTTTCCCATAACTTGTCAAATCCTGAGCTATCACATTGAATTCGACAACCCCTCGCGACACAAGCAATTTTACTTCATCTACGATCTCTTCTATCGGCCTTGATCTGTAACGTCCGGTGATAAGCGGTATCGCACAGAAAGAGCAGAATCGGTCGCACCCTTCGGCTATTTTAAGATATGCGTGATGACGAGGTGTGGTAATCACACGGTCATACGGAGCTGAACCGGGGGAACGATGAGCAAGGTCTTTCAACATCGCGCTCCAATCAGTCTTGCCGTACCATTTGTCGACTTCCGGTATTTCGACCGGAAGCAGTTCCGAATACCTCTGCGACAAACAACCCATAACGTACAGTCCTTGGATTTTTCCCTCAGAACGCAACCGACACCATGAGAGTATTTCGTTAATCGACTCTTCTTTGGCATCACCTATAAAACCGCAAGTGTTTATAACGACAATCTTCAGACCGTCCGATGACAAAAATTTTTCAGAGGCTGCATCTGAAACCGAGTAACCGACATCAGACAACATCCTCATCAATCTTTCCGAATCAACCAGATTCTTTGAACACCCAAGCGTTATGACTGCAACTTGTTTAGACATTTTATCTATCGTTTCGGCGCCGCTCACGCCTTTTCACCGAAAAGAGATTCAACAAATTCTTTTTTATGAAAAACCTGGAGATCTTCAATTCCTTCTCCAAGACCAATGTATTTCACAGGAATATTGAATTGGTCGCTTATGCCTATTACAACACCTCCTTTAGCCGTGCCGTCAAGTTTCGTTATCGCAAGTTCATTGACTTGCGTAGCAGCGACGAACTGACGGGCCTGCTCAAAGGCGTTTTGCCCTGTAGAGCCGTCAAGCACAAGCAATACTTCGTGAGGGGCAGCCGGAACAAGTTTCTGCATCACGTTTTTGACTTTCGTCAATTCATCCATCAGTCCTTTTTTATTATGAAGACGACCGGCTGTATCAATAATAACGACATCAGCATTGTTTGCGATCGCGCTTTGCAATGTATCGTATGCCACCGAAGCGGGATCCGCACCAAGTTTTTGTTTTATCACGGGAACATCAGCCCTACGTCCCCATTCCTCAAGTTGCTCTATGGCTGCAGCCCTGAATGTATCCGCAGCTCCGAGAACTACTCTATTGCCGGCTTTTTTAAATTGGGCGGCCATTTTGCCTATGGTTGTCGTCTTACCGACTCCATTGACACCGACAACCATGATAACATGCGGTTTATGGGACTCAGGGACAGTAAAATCATCCATCGAAGATTCATCGCTGTTCTCTGCAAGCATATCCGCGATTTCTTCACACAGCAGACGGTTAAGTTCAGACGAACCTACATATTTGTCTCTTGCCACCCTTTGCTGTATACGGTCTATTATCCGAAGTGTCGTGTCGACACCTACATCCGAAGTCACAAAAACTTCCTCAAGATTATCAAGCACTTCATCGTCAATGGTGGATTTGCCTGCGATAGCATGTGATAGACGGTCAAACAGACCTCGCTGGGTCTTTTCGAGCCCCTTGTCAAGAGTCTCTTTTTTTTCGCGGGAGAAGAAATTGAAAAATCCCATATACAAACTGATTAGAAGCGCAAAATTACTCAATTTTTCTATATTATCCAAAAGCAAAGAAGCCCGAAACAGTATATGTCCGGACTTCTTTATTAATTATGTCAAGGTCTTATATCACAAGAGCACTGACTATATTTTATCAACGCTGTACACGACCGTTGGCGTTACCACCGGCAAGCGAGTTAACCTCTTCAACAGAAACGAGATTGAAGTCACCTGGAACGGTGTGCTTTAACGCGGATGCTGCGACAGCGAATTCAAGGGCATCGGCCTGATTAGGCATGGTCATCAAACCGTGGATAATGCCACCCGAGAAGGAATCGCCACCACCTACACGGTCAATGATAGGATTGATGTCATAACGTTTTGATTCGTAAAACTCGCTGCCATTGTATATCATTGCTTTCCAACCGTTGTGAGTAGCGGAGAACGATTCACGGAGAGTAGAGATTACGTATTTGAAATCAAATTCCTTTGCCATAGCCTTGAATATACCCTTGTAGCCTTCGGCATTGGTCTCACCGCCTTCCACGTCGGCATCCGGCTTAAAGCCAAGGCAGAGTTCAGCATCCTCCTCGTTTCCGATACACACATCGACATATTGCATAAGGGGGCGCATGATAGATTGAGCTTTTTCTTTGGTCCAAAGCTTCTTACGGAAATTAAGATCGACAGACACAGTAACACCGTGGCGTTTTGCTGCCTCACATGCAAGACGAGTCAGTTCCGCAGCCTTATCGCTGATAGCCGGAGTGATACCGCTCCAATGGAACCAGTCAGCTCCTTCCATGATTGCGTCAAAATCGAAATCCTCAGGATCAGCCTCCGAAATAGCGGAATTGGCACGGTCATATATAACCTTTGAAGGACGCATCGAGGCTCCGGTCTCACAATAATATATACCGACACGATCTCCTCCACGAGCGATATGGTCTGTATGGACTCCATAACGACGGAGTGCGTTGACGGCAGCCTGACCTATTTCATGTTTGGGTAATTTGGATACGAAGTATGCGTCATGACCATAATTAGCGCAACTTACAGCCACATTCGCTTCACCGCCACCCCAAATGACATCAAAATTATCCACTTGCACGAAGCGATAGTTCCCTGCGGGAGAAAGGCGGAGCATAATCTCGCCTAAAGTAACAACTTTCATAAATAATTGATGGTATTTAATTTGGTAAAATAAGTTACCGATAAATATAAATCCTGATCAAGCAAACGGAATTCTCAATCAAGACGTGTATTACGTATAATAGTTTCAAATGCTTCCGACATGGATTTGGCCGCCCGTCGGCCGTCGCCCATGGCAAGAATGACGGTAGCCGCGCCACGCACGATGTCTCCCCCCGCATAAATCTCAGGAGAAGAGGATTTCATCGATGAGGAATCGACAATTATTTCCCCATGACGCGATAGGTCTACATCCGGAAGAGAAACAGGCGGATTCGGAAGGAAGCCCACACAGACAACCGCGAGATCCACGTCTACGTCGACAACATCGCCATCTATAGCCACAGGTATACGACGACCGGATTCATCCGGTTGGCCAAGCGTCATACGCTGCAAGCGAACAGCCCGCAACACGCCTTTGTCGTCTGCAAGATACTCAATCGGATTATGAAGCGTAAGGAATTCAACTCCTTCTTCGCGCGCGTGTCGGACCTCTTCTTCCCTTGCCGGTATCTCATCCTCTCCACGACGATAAATGATCATTGCCTTTTCCGCGCCAAGACGCAAAGCCGCACGGACCGCATCCATTGCGGTATTTCCCGCTCCGATCACAGCCACTCTTTTGCGTTTGAGCGTCCCTCCATTCTGTCCATAAATTTCATTGTGGGTCAGATTCATCCGGATAAGATACTCATTTGCAGTCATTACACCTGGCAAATTCTCTCCTGGAATGCCCATAAAACGAGGCTTTCCTGCCCCTGTGGCAATATATATACCTTTGAATCCCAACTCCCGTAATTCGTCATACGAAAGAGTCTTTCCCACGAAAGTATCCTTCACAAATTTGACACCAAGGCGACTCAGTTTATCAATCTCTGAATCGACCACATAATTCGGGAGACAGAATTCAGGAATACCATACTTCAAGACACCTCCGAATTTATCCAAAGCCTCGAAAATCGTGACATCATATCCTCGCTTAGCCATATCTCCCGCAAATGCCAAACCGGATGGGCCGGAGCCAACCACCGCAATCTTAATAGCAGTAAAATATGACGGAAGCGCATCGTGGGTCGGTTCTTCTCTTTCAACAATCGATTTCGCCTCTATTTCTCTATTAAAATCAGCGACAAACCGTTCAAGATGGCCAATTGCGACAGGAGGCTTCTTCATTTTATTGTAGATACACCCGTGTTCACACTGTTTCTCCTGAGGACAAACACGTCCACAAACAGCGGGAAGAACCGTTGTCAACGATAAGACACGAAGCGCATCGTCAAAATGCCGACGCTCTACATTCTTAATAAAAGCCGGTATGTTATTCGCAACCGGACATTCTTTCATGCACCCGGGGTCAGGACAGTCTAAACACCGTCTTGCTTCCAGAACCGCCTGATCGATCGAAAGACCTTGATTGACTTCATCATTACACGTAACTCTGTATGACGCGTCAATCTCAGGCATTTTCACCCTTGGCAAAGATGTCCGCTGCTTAGTGGAATAACGAGACCTCAACTCGCCACGCCATTCAGAATCTCGAGATATAAGATTGCTATCTTCCATTTATACAAAGTGACGCTGACGATTCAACAATTGATCAAAATCCACAAGATGAGCATCAAAAACCGGGCCGTCTATGCAAGTAAGCATCCTTTTTCCATCGACCATCACCCGACAAATTCCGCAAAGGCCGACACCATCAAGCATGACCATATTAAGTATGCATTTTGTAGGTATTTCTTTTGCCTTGGTGCACAAGGCCATCTGTTTCATCATGTGAGTAGGTCCTGTAATAACGGCAAGGTTTACAGACTCCCGCTCAATAGCCTCATTCATCAATTCAATCGTTGCGTTTTCGTCAGATGATTGCAATATCTCGTCGCTGTAAGGCTCAACATTAGCCCTTAAGCAAGAAGTCTCAGAAGTAAATTCCGAAAGGATTGTGATAACTCTGTTGCCAGCTTTCTTCAATGCTTTTATAACAGGGATTATAGGAACAAATCCGACACCGTCGCCACTACATAGCACGGTCCCGTAATTTTTAACCTCAAATGCCTGGCCAAGTGGTCCAAGAACATCTCCAATCTCATAGCCCTCACGTAGCGAACTTATCAAGCCTGCCAAACGCGCACCTTTGTGCATTATTATTGTAAATGTTCCCTCGTCAGGAGCCGCGTCCACGATTGTAAAAGGTATACGCGGACAATCCTGATTGAAGCGAATCATGACAAAGTGGCCGACACGAGCTGAACGGGCGATAGAGAAATTCTCTATCACCACTTCAGCCGTAAATTCGGAGTGACGGATTATATTCTTAATCCTGTTCATTCGCTATAGTCAATTCGACAGTTCTAATTTTCTCAATCCAGCATTATTGCATCTGGAGATAAGTAACCTTGTCCATGTCTCCATAGTCAAGATTCTCACCACCCATACCCCATATAAACATATAGTTTGATGTTCCGGCAGCTGCGTGAACTGACCATTCTGGGGACATCACAGCTTGTTCGTTGTGAAGCCATATCATGCGGTTTTCCTGAGGCTCTCCCATTATATGGCAAATAGCATTTCCTTCAGGTACGTTGAAATAAAAATATGCTTCAACTCTGCGGTCATGCGTGTGAGCCGGCATAGTGTTCCATACGCTACCGGGCTTCAGTTCTGTAAGCCCCATCTGTAGTTGGCAAGGACCTTCTTCAAGTACGTTGTTCACAATAAGTTGATTGATCACACGGTCGTTGCTCTCCTCCATTTTACCAGCTGCAAACGAATTTGCTTTCAATGAACCCTTACGACCATCAATTGTTATAAGCTGGGTTTTGTATTCTTTGTGCGCAGGAGTTGAGTTTATATAGAATTTTGCAGGATTAGAAGAGTCTTTGCTGCGGAATGTGACATTCTTTTTTCCACGACCCACATAAAGAGCGTCTTTGAAATGGAGTTCATATTCCTTGCCATCGACTGTCACGATGCCGTCACCACCGATATTGATGACTCCAAGCTCACGACGCTGCAAGAAATAGTCGGCTTTCAACGGCTCTATAGTTTCCAACACAACCTCTTTAGCCACCGGAACGACACCTCCATAAACAAGTCGGTCATACATCGAGTATGTCAAATTTATCTTGTCCTGTTCCATTACTTTCGGCATCATGAAATGCGAACGAAGCTTTTGTGTGTCATAATTCTTCACGTCGTCCGGATGACATGCGCGAAGTATCGAATATTCCGTTTGTGCCATGGCTGTCAAAGATGCTAACGCAAGAGATACTGTAATAAATATTTTTTTCATATTTGTCTATACTTTGTTTATACTTTTTTATTTTACGGAATCAACCTTGTCAATCCTGCGACGGTTGAACCAAACGAGAGCAGCAGTACCGACACCGATAATCGCAGTTCCGATATAATGAAGATTATGTACGCATTGAAATATAACCCAGGAGAACGGACTACCGGCAAAATCCAAACTTCCCGCTGAAAAGCCATCAGGAATCGCGACAGCAGAGTCACCGGTGTTCGCATAAACATCTTTCGCAGCTTCTGTAAAATATGGGGAAAGATAAGTCACCATGTACAAAGCCATCACTATCACAACAAGACCGACAATGAATGTCTTGACCACATTGCCTTTGGTATATGGAAGCACAAGGGGAAAAACATAAAACATGCCTGCCAAAGATGCAAGAGGAAGGAATTGGTTACCTGGAAGGACGACAGCTAAAAGCAATGTCACCGGTATCAGCAAAAGTGAGACAACAAGCGTAGTCGGATGTCCTATCACAAGAGCCGGACTCATACCTATAGAAAGGCCTTTGGCTCCTTTGAATTTCCTTGCGATAAGTTCCCGTGTCGCATCTGAAATAGGCTTAAGACCTTCAATGAAAAGCACTGTCACACGTGGAATAAGCTCCATCACCGCTCCCATCTTAATGCCAAGCCCGAGTATATAAGGTATCTTATCAACTAACTGCGCACCACTGGTACAGGTGAGGCAACCAATGCCTACACCGACAATGACACCAAGGAAAAGAGGCTCTCCAAGGATACCGAATTTTTTCTTCAATCCTTCAGCGTCAATCTCAAGTTTTGACATGAACGGGATCTTATCAAGCACTTTATTTATACCCCATGCGAAAGGGACAAAGCCGGCACAGAATGGCTGCGGAATAGATATACCCTCCATATCCTTATAAAAGGACTGGAACTTGTCAGCTGTCATATCAGCGATCACAAGTGTGATTATATAGCAGATAACAGCGGCAAAAAATCCCCATAAAAGAGAATTAGTAGCAAAATAAACCACAGCACCGATAAATGCGAAATGCCAATAATTCCAAAGGTCAATGTTTACGGTACGAGTACCACGTATAGCAAGCAGAAGCAGATTCACTCCTAGACAAACCGGAATGATAAACGCTCCGACAGCTGTATTGTAAGCTACAGCCGCAGCGGCAGGCCACCCCATATCGAACACCTGCAATTGCAGATCATATATGTCCACTACACCGTTTAGCGCGGGCCCGAGACTTGATGTCAACAATGCGGTGATAACAGAAAGGCCGACAAAACCGACACCGACCTTCAATCCACACATCAACGCTTTGCCGAATTTGATTCCTATGCAGAGTCCGAGAATCGTAAAAATTATGGGCATCATTACGGCAGCCCCAAGCCCGATGATATAGGAAAAAACCTGTTCCATTTAGAAATTTCTATGGAGTGATAAAATTATAAGATAAGGTAAAGCCGGGAGGAAGCCGTGATAACCAAGACTTCCTTCCGGCATTTATATTTTTTAATTACTTAGGTTGTTTGCCGATATATGCAAGAATGCCACCATCGACATAGAGCACATGCCCATTTACAAAGTCGCTCGCGTCCGAAGCAAGGAACACCGCAGGTCCCATCAAATCCTCCGGCTTACCCCAACGGGCCGCCGGTGTCTTAGATATAATGAACTGATCAAATGGATGGCGCGAGCCATCAGCCTGTATTTCCCTAAGAGGAGCGGTCTGATCAGTAGCTATATAGCCGGGACCAATGCCATTACATTGAATATTGTGCTCTCCATATTCTGAACAAATATTGCGGGTGAGCATTTTTAATCCGCCTTTGGCAGCCGCGTATGCAGAAACAGTCTCCCGGCCAAGCTCGCTCATCATAGAGCAGATATTTATAATTTTGCCATGACCTTTTTTGATCATGCCGGGAATCACGGCTTTAGCACATATATAAGGCGCAATAAGGTCGACGTCAACCACTCTCCTGAAATCATTGACATCCATTTCTTCCATCGGGATACGCTTGATTATGCCTGCGTTATTGACAAGAATATCAATTGTGCCGACAGTAGCTTCGATATCAGCGACCATTGACTTTACGGCATCTTCGTCCGTAACATCGCAAAGATATCCCTTCGCGTCAATACCAAGTTCCTTATATGCCTTGAGACCACGGTCTACGGTCTCCTGACGAGAACAGTTGAAAACTATTTTAGCACCTGCCTCGGCAAAAGCCTGAGCTATAGCGAGTCCGATTCCATAAGCTGCACCAGTCACAAGCGCGACCTTGCCTTCGAGTGAAAAATTTACCATATTTGTTGAGGTTTATAAATCCAGGTATTTATTTTTTCAAGGTATATTTTAAAATTTTGGTTGTAAAATTAGCACTTTTAACACTATCCCACAAATTTAACAACTTAAAACTTCTAAAAAGAATTTCAAAATCGACACGTCAAAGTTTTTGGACTAAATAACTATACAATTTTAAAATAATTTATAAATTTGCCCCGTGCCATCCACGGCAGTCCACGACATGATATAGCACATCCGGACCGCTGAAATAACAGGCCAAGCATTCATCATCACAACATACCATGGACACTACAAGTGTAAAAGTCGAAAACGACAGACGAATTCTGGAATTGCTCGCGCAATCATTTCCAAATATAAGCGCGGCAAGCACTGAAATAATAAATCTCGAGGCGATACTCAACTTGCCAAAAGGAACAGAGCATTTTGTCGCTGACCTTCATGGAGAACATGAGGCGTTTCGTCACATATTGAAAAACGCATCCGGCAACATAAAACGAAAAGTGACGGAAATCTACGGGACATCTATGCGCGAAAGCGAAATACGCCAGCTGTGTTCTCTCATATATTATCCCGAAGAAAAGATGCAGATCATACGCTCGACCGAAGAAAACATGGAGGATTTCTATAACATAACACTCCATCAACTCATAAGCGTATGCCAAACCGTATCGTCGAAATACACCCGTTCCAAAGTGCGCAAGGCCCTGCCGAAAGAATTCGCGTACATAATAGAGGAACTACTACACGAGTCCCGTGGCGAATACGACAAGCAAGGATATTTCAACCGTATCATCGAAACGATAATTTCAACCGGGCAGGCCGACGCATTCATCGTTTCAATGTGCAAGGTTATACAAAAACTCACCATAGACCAACTGCATATATTGGGCGATGTATATGACCGAGGTCCAGGAGCCCACCTCATAATGGATACGCTCTGCCAATATGGAAATTGGGACATACAGTGGGGTAACCATGACATTCTGTGGATGGGAGCCGCAGCAGGCAACGAATGCTGCATAGCAAACGTCATAAGGACATCTTTGCGCTACGCAAATCTCGCGACACTTGAGGACGGCTACGGAATCAATCTCCTGCCTCTTGCAACAATGGCCATGGATACCTATTCAGACGACCCATGCCTCGAATTCATGCCACGTGTCGACAGCGAAGACAACGAACATCCGGAAAAAACATTACGGCTTATGGCACAGATGCACAAAGCCATAGCCGTGATACAATTCAAACTCGAAGGCGCGATCACATCAAAGCATCCTGAATGGCAAATGGCCGGCCGCAATCTGCTTCATAAAATAAACCTAAACAAAAAAACCGTTGAGATTGACGGTAAAAATTATGATATGTGTGATTGCAATTTCCCAACGATAAACCCATCCGACCCATATACACTCACTCCCGAAGAAAGCATTCTGATGGAAAAACTCCATCACTCTTTTACCGTAAGCACCGGTTTGAAACGCCATATATCATGTCTTTTCAGCCACGGATGTATGTATGGTATCTACAATTCGAATCTACTGTTCCATGCCTCAATGCCACTGAACCCCGACGGGACATTCAAAGAAGTGGAAGTCAACGGTAAAAAATACAAAGGGAAGGAACTATTCTATCGCATCGGGATGCTTGTCCGATCCGCTTTCAACGATGACACCAATGCCTCTGACAAAGATTATGCCCGCGATTATTACTGGTATCTTTGGTGCGGACCCGACTCCCCCCTTTTCGATAAAGACAAGATGACAACCTTTGAACGATACTTCATAAAGGATCCGGAGGCCCATCATGAGGAAAAGGGACATTATTACACTCTGAGACAAAATGGAGACATATGCGATATGATACTTGACGAATTCGGTGTGACAGGAACGCAAAGACACATCATAAACGGACATGTGCCCGTGCGCACACGAAAAGGCGAAAACCCCATAAAGGCCGATGGCAAACTAATGGTCATTGACGGAGGATTTGCCAAAGCGTATCATAAAACGACGGGCATAGCGGGATATACGCTCATATACCACAGCAGCAATATGGAACTTGTGGAACACGAGCCGTTCTCGTCTGTTGAAGAAGCTATCCGAAACGGGACTGACATTGTCCGTTCTACTAAAATGGTCGAACAAGCATCTCAAAGGATACGTGTCCGCGACACTGACAAAGGTCGCGAACTTCAAAGCCAAATAGACGAACTTACAGAACTCCTTTATGCATTCCGACACGGAATTGTCAAAGAACGCATAGCCAATAAAAACCCTATCGCCTAAAGTATCAATATAAATGAGACGTCCGAGACTGAATTGAACCAGTCTCGGACGTCTCATTTATATTGAAGCCTGAATACAGATATCAAAAAGAATGTTAGCAGACATTAATCATCCGAATAATGCCTCAGCACCCTGCGATATGAATTAAATATTTTTGATTTTGAGACAAATCCGACATAACGCCCACCCTCAACAACTGGCAGGTTCCACGCGCCTGTAGAATCAAAGGTATTCATAACTTTCTCCATGCTCTGCCCGACCTCCACCATTGCAGGAGGGAGAGACATGAACTGATTGACGTACATTTTTTCATACAGATCAGGCCTGAACATTATATTTCTTATCTCATCAAGAAGAACCACACCGATGAGCTTGCCGTCGCAATCAGTCACAGGAAAAAGATTGCGAGATGATTTTGAAATCGCGTTTACCATTTCTTTAAGATTCATGTCCGGACGCACAACCACAAAATCAGTCTCAATGACATTGTCTATTTTAAGCAATGTCAAAACTGCCTTATCCTTGTGATGTGTTATCAGCTTTCCCTCATGCGCGAGACGCATAGTATATATACTGTATGGCTCAAAAAATTTTATCGTCCCGTATGATATGGCCGAAACAATAAGCAGTGGAAGAAAAAGATCATATCCACCAGTCAGTTCAGCGGTCAAAAATATACCCATAAGCGGAGCATGCATAACCCCCGACATAACACCGGCCATACCCATAAGAGCAAAATTCTTGGTCGAGAGATCAAGACCGAAAACCGTGTTAAGGAAATACGCGAAAAAGAAACCGGCTATACATCCGACATAAAGCGACGGGGCGAATGTGCCTCCCACACCGCCTCCACCGTTTGTAGCGGAAGTAGCGAATGATTTCAAAAGCACCAAAGCTCCGATAAATCCAAGAATCCACCACACCGAATCCCTGTCTTTATAGAAAATCGAACTGTTAACTATCGACTCCGTATGCCCGCTAAGCAAATCGGTAATAGCCGTATAACCCTCTCCATACAGTGGAGGAAAAAGAAACACGAGCAAAGCCAATATAGAACCTCCGACCAAGACCTTTTTCCATGGAGACCCAAGACGACGGAACATCCCCTCCATCATATTCATCGAACGCGTGAAATAGAGAGACACAAATCCGAGGAAAAGACCTAGAAGTATCACGTACGGTATACGCATGGTTACAAACGGCTCGCTTTGAACAAAGAAAAACTCCACCTCATAGCCCGTAAAGACATACGCAACCGTAGCCGCCGTAACAGATGCTATGAGCAATGGCATCACTGACACAGTGGTCAGGTCCAACATCAACACCTCCAAAGAGAAAAGCATCCCGGCTATCGGAGCCTTGAATATCCCGGCTATTCCTGCGGCCGCTCCACACCCGACAAGTATCATAAGTATGCGCGGTGACATCCTGAACACGCGACCTAAATTTGATCCGATAGCAGCCCCGGTATATACGATAGGCCCCTCCGCACCTACCGAACCGCCAAAACCGATGGTGATCGAACTGGCTATCACCGAGGTATACATATTGTGCTTTTTAAGCCTTGACTTGTTTTGAGATATCGCATAAAGCACACGTGTCACTCCATGCGAAATATTGTCGCGCACGACATACTTGACATACAAAACGGTTATGATTATACCGACAACCGGATAAAGCAAATACAACAGGCTGCCTTCATCAATATTAATATGCGACGTAAGCCCCTGGATGATAATATGGATAAGAGACTTGAGCACAAGTGCGGCAACACCGGCAAAAATACCCACCAATAATGCAAGTATTATCACAAAAGTCTTTTCCTTGATGTGACGTTCCCGCCATACAAGCAGTGTCATAAACGCATTATGAACACTCATTCCTATATTATGAAAAAACATTGTCATTTATTTTATCTTTTATTTTCCTTCACCGTTAAACACCGTACGCAAAGTATAGAACATAATTTTAAGGTCAAGAGAGAGAGAGAGATTCTGAATATAGATCAAATCATACCTCATACGCAACACCATTTCATCGATCGTTGAAGCATAACCGAATTTAACCATGCCAAGCGATGTCAACCCTGGCCTGACCTGGTGTAGTAAAGAACAATAAGGCACAAGCTTTTTTATCTGATCCAAATAATATTTACGTTCGGGCCGCGGTCCGACCAACGACATGTCACCACGCAATACATTCCAAAGGTTAGGTATTTCATCAAGACGGTATTTCCTCATGAAATGACCGATCGGTGTTATCCTTGGATCGTTATCACTCGACAAAGCCGGGCCCTTGCTCTCTGCATTGTCTGTCATGGATCGAAGCTTATAAATCCTAAACGGTCTCCGATGAAAACCGATACGCTCCTGGCTGTATATAACAGGTCCTTTCGACTTAAGCTTTATACACAACGCGAGAACAGCCAATAAAGGCAAGGAAACAACAAGACCGAATACCGCACCGACGACATCTACAAACCTCTTCACCGCAACAACACTATCGGATAGTGACGATCTTGAAATATCCATCAGAGGAGCGGTCATAAGATTGTCATACACAACTCTCGAAGTCAAAAGTCTATAGTCGTCCGGGGTGACATATACAGGCTTTTCAAGATGAAAAAATTCGCCAAGCGATTTAAGAAACATATCTTGGTTTCCTTTGGATATGGCAAGTATAAATCCATGAGCATTATAATCGTCAATAAACTTTCCAAGAGTCACATCCGTCAATACATCTGCTCCATCATCACCGATGTCGACAACTCCGACCATCTCCTTTCCACTATCACAAAGCAATTGCCTATATTCTGAAAACACATTTGCATCACCTATAAGCAAAAGACGTTCCTTTATATTCCGAGAACGTGACCGGACTATAAAATATGTGGTTATTAAAAATCGGAACAGATAAACAGGCACAAACAAACATACAAAAAGTAAAAGCAACAACTCATAATTGAATATCCTGCCTGGCAGCACATCGTTCAACAATACCACCATAAAAAACGCCATCGCGCCTATCCCGACCGACAATAACGTAGAGATAAATTCCTTTGCCCTTGATTTATAAACAACCCTTACGTAATATCCGGACAGATAGTACACCCCCATCATAAACACAGGGAACAACAGAATTGTCAACCTCATGCCTTCGGAAGCAAAGAAATTTCCGGCACACCCGTATATCAACCGGATCTTTTCAACCAATAAAAAACGCATCAGAGAAAAGACCAACACCCCCGAAACAGTCGAAAGATAGTCAGCAAACAGATAGATAATGCGCAGCTTACGTTCTTTCATGATTCACGAACGTATTACTGTCATGCTGCCATCACTTTCAAGCCTTACAATCCTTGACGGAAGTGCCCTTGAAATATCATTACGACGCGCCTCAACGACATAGTCAACTTTTTCAAGAATCTCAGACGATATCTCCTTAAACACCGAGGGCGATGGTTCTCCGCTTATATTCGCGGAAGTAGAAACCAACGGACGTCCCAATATCCTGCATATCGACGACGAGACATATTCCCTCGTCACCCTTATGCCCACACTTCCGTCAGAAGAAAGCAACTCCGGAGCAAGATTACGCGCGCCAGGATATATTATCGTTGTCGGCCTCTCGCAATCGTTTATCATCGTAATTACAGAATCAGGCAAGACAGAAGTATAAATCGCTATATCATTAATATCCGATACAAGCGTAATAAGAGCCTTTGAATCAGAACGACGTTTCAATTCAAACACCCTTCGGACAGCTTCCGAATTTGTCGCGTCACACCCTATCCCCCAAATCGTGTCTGTAGGATATACTATAACACCGCCTTGACGCATAGTTTCAGCAGCCAGTTCTATATCTTCCCCAAAAGTCATCACTATGTAGATAAATCACCCGTATCTTTTGCAAATTTAATCCATTTCTTTGTATTTATACATCTGTCATCAATGATTAATTCAGAAAATAAAATAAATTTAATAATAAACGTCGCAACAACCCGATAACACCTACGCTTTACAAAATTAGCAAAATGGGCCACATATCAACTAATCAAATTTCATTATGCCAATATATTCAGTATTTTTATTGCAATTTGCTTGCATATTTCACAAATAACATATATCTTTGCCATCAGATGATTTATTAATCCTCGATTTAAGTTCATTAGAATATGCCACTAATTCTTCCCCAAAAATACCATCGCAAACTTCTGCCTGAAACAACTGAAGTAGCTATCAAAATGGTCAAGGACGCTTTTCAGACAACTCTTGCACGAGAGCTCAAACTCCGTCGTGTCACCGCCCCTCTTTTTTTATTGACGGGAACAGGTTTAAACGATGATCTTAACGGAGTTGAAAACGCGGTTTCATTCAGCATTGACGCGATGGAAGGGCGTAAAGCGGAAGTCGTCCACTCTTTGGCCAAATGGAAAAGATACAAACTCGGTGCTTACGATATAGCCCCAGGATACGGACTCTACACCGACATGAACGCAATCAGGACATTCGAAGATCTCGACAATATCCACTCCCTGTACGTAGATCAATGGGATTGGGAAAAAACAATCCGCAAAGAAGACCGCAATCTCGAATATCTCAAAGACACCGTCCGCACGATATACCGCACATTGCTTGAAGTAGAGCGAATGGTCTATGAAAAATTCCCGCATATTACCCCTGTGCTCCCTCAGCATATCACTTTTATCCACGCTGAAGAATTAGCGAAATTATACCCCGACAAAACCCCTCGTGAAAGAGAAGCTATATGCGCACGCGAAAACGGAGCCATATTTATTATAGGTATAGGCGCCCCCCTAAGCGATGGGAAGCCACATGACGGACGATCTCCAGATTATGACGACTGGACAAGTGCCAACGAAGACGGATACAGAGGCTTGAACGGTGACATTATTTTGTGGAACCCCGTACTTGAAATACCATTTGAAATATCCTCAATGGGAATAAGAGTCAGCCCTGAATCGCTAAAAGAGCAGCTTGAAATACGCGGATGTACCGAACGAGCCAACCTGACATTCCACAAATTGCTTCTTGAAGGGAAACTACCCTATTCTATAGGAGGAGGAATAGGCCAAAGCCGCCTATGTATGTTCCTTCTTCATAAAGCCCATATAGGAGAAGTCCAGGCTTCCATTTGGCCGGAAGACCAAATACGGAAATGCGCGGAAGCCGGCATAGAACTCTTATGACACCTGAATGACCCTAACACAATCGTACATTTTATTTTTTGTGCTATTCATACTAACCCATCTTAATCAAACACTTACACATAAAACTTAACTTACGGTCTGTCTTTACGATTCTGTCGTATTGGCAGACCGTGTCAGTTTATTTGTCATATCTTTTATACAATAACATCCTACATTCCTGAACATTAAGTATTCAACAACCTTTTTGGCATAAAATTTGTTACATTAATGGATGTCGGATAATAGTTATAGACCCGACGGCTTAAAACTAACAAATATTAAAAACAGAAATAAATAGCACTCATTATGGGAAAAATTATCGGTATTGACCTTGGAACCACTAATTCATGCGTCTCAGTTCTCGAAGGAAACGACCCTGTCGTAATTCCTAACAGCGAGGGACGCAATACTACTCCGTCAATCGTAGCATTTGTTGACGGTGGCGAACGTAAAGTTGGAGATCCTGCAAAACGTCAAGCCATCACCAATCCGACCCGCACCATCAATTCGATCAAACGTTTCATGGGCGAGACATACGATCAGGTGGAAAAAGAGATCGATCGCGTACCTTACAAAGTTGTACGAAGCGAAAACAATACTCCACGCGTCGACATTGACGGCCGCGAATACACCCCTCAAGAAATATCAGCAATGATCCTTCAGAAAATGAAGAAAACCGCTGAAGATTACCTTGGACAGTCAGTCACCGAAGCCGTCATCACCGTACCGGCATACTTCAACGACTCTCAACGCCAGGCAACCAAAGAAGCCGGAGAAATCGCAGGTCTGACAGTCAAGAGAATCGTCAACGAACCGACTGCAGCCGCTCTTGCATACGGTTTGGACAAATCAGACAAAGATCAGAAAATCGCGGTATTCGACCTTGGTGGCGGTACTTTTGATATTTCTATCCTTGAACTTGGCGACGGTGTATTTGAAGTAAAATCAACTAATGGCGACACACATCTTGGAGGTGACGACTTCGACCATGTGATTATCGATTGGCTTGCCAATGAATTTGAAAAAGAAGAAGGAATCGACCTTCGCAAAGACGCCATGGCACTCCAACGCCTGAAAGAAGCAGCGGAAAAAGCCAAAATCGAACTTTCGTCCACCACATCCACGGAAATAAATCTCCCATATATAACCGCAACCGCAACCGGTCCAAAACACTTGGTAAAAACGCTTACCAGAGCCCAGTTCGAACAACTTGCAGACAAACTCATCCAGGCAACAATCAAACCTTGCGAACAAGCTCTTAAAGATGCCGGAATGAATGCCAAAGACATTGACGAAGTCATTCTCGTCGGAGGTTCTACACGTATACCGGCAATCCAGCAAATCGTAGAGAAATTCTTTGGGAAAGCACCGTCAAAAGGCGTAAATCCCGATGAAGTTGTCGCTGTAGGCGCAGCAATCCAGGGAGGAGTGCTTTCAGGCGACGTTAAGGATGTACTTCTTCTCGACGTAGTACCCTTGTCAATCGGCATCGAGACACTCGGAGGCGTAATGACCAAAATGATCGAAGCCAACACAACGATCCCAACACGCAAAAGCGAAACATTCTCAACCGCCACCGACAACCAGCCGTCCGTTGAAATCCACGTCCTTCAGGGAGAACGCCCCATGGCCAAAGACGACAAGACACTCGGCAAATTCCATCTCGACGGAATCGCGCCAGCTCCACGCGGCATACCACAGATCGAAGTAACCTTCGAAGTTGACGCCAACGGCATTCTTAACGTATCAGCCAAAGACAAAGCCACCGGCAAAGAACAAAGCATACGAATCGAAGCCTCAAGCGGCCTTACCGACGCAGAAATCGAACGTATGAAAAAAGAGGCCGAAGCCAACGCGGCAGCTGACGCAAAAGAAAAAGAGAAAATCGACAAACTCAACCACGCTGACACCGTTATTTTCCAAACCGAAAAACAACTACAGGAACTCGGTGATAAAATACCGGCAGACAAGAAGACGCTTATCGACAACGCTCTTAATAAACTGAAAGAAGCACATAAAGCGCAAAACACCGCAGCGATCGACTCAGCGATAACCGAAATACAAAACACGTTTGGAGCGATCCAACAGGAAATTCTTAACGCACAGCAATCAGCCGGAACATCACAATCCGGACCGACACCAGGCTCTTCATCGGCAGGCAACCCCGGAGAAGGCCACGTCGACGACGTAGAATTCGAGGAAGTGAAATAATCAGCAACCAAAATAAAATCAGGGCATAACTCAATTTTAGTTATGCCCTGATTTTATTCTTATACATTTCTGGCTATTGGTTTATAGTGATTTTTTGTGTATTGTTGCCAGTATACGGAAAAGTAACTAATTTTGCATCATTAATTCAAAATCATTTTACATACCAAAAATCGACAACACCATGACTGTAGTTGACCGCTTTCTGGAATATGTCAAATTTGACACCCAGAGTGACGAACTCACCAACCTCACACCATCGACCCCAGGACAAATGATATTTGCGCAACACCTTGAAAAAGAACTACGCGCTATGGGTCTTTCAGACATCACACTTGATGAAAACGGCTATCTTATGGCCACTCTCAAAGGCAACACTGACAAAAAAGTTCCCACTCTCGGTTTCATCGCCCATCTTGACACATCACCTGACATGAGTGGCAAACATGTCGCCCCACGTATAGTCGAAAACTATAATGGCGGTGACATTATGCTGAATGCTAACAAAAATATAGTTCTTGATCCTACTAAATTTCCTGAACTTCTAAATTATATAGGTCAAGACCTCATAGTAACCGATGGTAACACACTTCTAGGAGCTGACGACAAAGCTGGCATAGCTGAAATAATAACAGCTATCGATTATCTGATCAAAAACCCTCAAATTAAGCACGGGGATATCCGTATAGCTTTCAATCCCGATGAAGAAATCGGCCAAGGAGCCCATAAATTCGATGTCGACCGATTTGGTGCGGACTGGGGATACACAATGGACGGTGGAGAAATAGGCGAACTTGAATTTGAGAATTTCAATGCCGCTGTAGCCAAAATAACATTCAAAGGCAGAAATGTCCATCCCGGATATGCAAAACACAAAATGATAAACTCCATCCGGATAGCAAACCAGTTTGTCATTATGCTTCCACGATGGGAGACCCCAGAACATACAGAAGGCTATGAAGGATTCTATCATCTCATATCATTTGAAGGAAACGTCGAGGAAACGGTTCTCACTTATATAATACGAGACCATGACCGAGACCGCTTCGAACGACGCAAAAAGGAGCTTGAGCATCTGACTCGCAAAATCAACAATGAATTCCCCGACTGCGCATCGATAGAGATCAAAGACCAGTATTACAACATGCGTGAAAAGATAGAGCCAGTCATGCATATTGTCGACATCGCCGTACAGGCCATGAAAAATATTGACATCACGCCTAAGGTTCAACCCATACGCGGAGGAACCGACGGTGCTCAACTATCATTCAAAGGCCTGCCTTGTCCAAATATTTTCGCAGGTGGACTTAATTTCCATGGCCGATATGAGTTTATTCCTATTCCTTCGATGGAAAAGGCGACTCAAGTCATTGTGGAAATCGCACGTCTTGTCGCTGAAAAAGATTGAAAAATCTTGTAATAATAACCGGACCGACAGCAAGCGGCAAAACCGCTCTTGCGATAGAGTTGGCGCACGAACTTGGCACAGAAATAGTGTCAGCGGATTCGCGCCAGCTCTATCGCGGGATGTCAATCGGAACAGCGACTCCCACACCAGAAGAATTATCCACGGTCAGACATCACCTCATATCAACCATCGATCCGTCTGACTATTACTCTGCCGCCAATTTTGAAAAAGACGCGCTGTCGATACTCTCAGATTTATGGCAGACACGCGATTACGCAGTAATGTGTGGAGGCTCAATGATGTATATCGATGCGATAACCAATGGCATAGACGAGCTTCCAACCATTACACCCGAGATACGGACACATACTCTTGGCATATACAATGAGGGAGGACTTCCGGCTCTCCACGAACGCCTGAAGGAACTCGATCCGGATTATCTGGAATCATGTGACCCATCCAATCATCGAAGACTCGTACATGCGATCGAAATATCACTTCAGGCAGGTGTACCATACTCATCATTGCGTACGGGTGTACGTAAAAAACGAGATTTCAATATAATAAAGATAGCTATCGGGTGGGACAGACAAATACTTTTCGATCGGATAAACCGCAGAGTGGACGCGATGATAGAATCAGGATTGGAAGAAGAAGCACGAAAACTTCTGCCACTACGCCACCTGAACGCACTCAACACAGTCGGATATAAAGAACTGTTCGCTGTAGCCGACGGGACAATGGACCGCGAAACAGCTATCGCACGTATCGCAAAAAACACAAGGGTCTATGCAAAAAAACAACTGCTTTGGCTGTCCAAAGACCCTAACGTAAAAATACTTGACCCGGCATCGTCAACTCCATTGCTTGAGCAATCGTTAAGATTTATTAAATGAATCTATTCGCATAAAACACTCTCTTTTTCGTAATTTTGCGACCCTATTTCTGCTCAGTTACCGTCGATTGATGCTTCTGGCTGAATCAACTTCTCATTCCACCATTTCCTATTTTACATATCAATTATCAATCAATTTAAATGAAATCCCGCGAAAGCCTAAACCTATATTTTCAGGACGCCATAAAGGAGTATTGGGAACTTCCAGCACTCACCGATTTCGGAGGCATGACGATAACTTATAAGGATGTCGCACGCAAAATAGCGAAACTTCACCTACTATACGAAAACGTCGGCATACGCCCAGGTGACAAGGTGGCATTGTGCGCAAAAAACAGCTCGTCATGGTGCGTGGCATTCATCGCCACTTTAACCTACGGTGCTGTAATCGTACCGATTCTTGCTGATTTCAAATCAGATAATATCCAACATCTTATAAATCATAGCGACGCCAAACTTGCCATAATTGATGACACCGTATGGGAAGACCTAAATCCGGACGGCATGACAACCTTGCTTGGAGCACTTTCCATAAGAGACTTTTCACTTATATACAGCAATGATGAAAAGTTGACTGATGTACGGGCACATCTAAACGAAATATTCGGACACCGCTATCCTGACAGATTCAGCCAGGAAGACGTAAAATATTACATTGATTCTAAAGACGAACTCTGTCTGATAAGCTACACATCCGGCTCGACAGGCTTCTCCAAAGGCGTGATGCTTCCGTACCGAAGCCTTTGGTCGAACGTTGAATTCTGCCTTAATCACCTTCCGACGAACCCAGGTGACGGAGTGGTATGTATGCTGCCGCTGGCCCACATGTACGGACTGACAATAGATATGCTCCGCCCGTTCATCAGCGGAAACCATATCCGCATTCTGACACGCACCCCATCTCCGCGCATAATAATGGATGCATTCGCAAAAGTTCATCCACGCTATATCGTCACCGTCCCCCTCATCATCGAAAAAATCATACGCACACGCGTATTCCCGATGCTTGAAAAGCCACTCATGAAACTTATGCTCATGGTTCCATACGTCGACGAACGTTTGCTTGGAAAGATAAAAGACCGTCTGACTGAAACTTTCGGAGGCAACGTTCAGGAAATAATTATCGGAGGTGCCGCTCTCAACCGAGACGTCGAGAAATTTCTCCGTCGTATCGGCTTCCCTTACACTGTAGGATACGGTATGACAGAATGCGGACCTTTGATCGCATATGCCAACGCCAATGAAAACCGCATGGCTTCATGCGGACGCATCGTAGACCGTGTCGTAGCAAGGATAGACTCCTCCGACCCCGAAAACAAACCGGGCATACTGCACGTCAAAGGCGAAAACGTAATGCTCGGATACTACAAAAATCCTGAAGCGACGGAAAGCTGCATGGACAAAGACGGTTGGTTGTCGACAGGTGATATCTGTAATCTTGACAGCGATGGTTTTCTATATATCAGAGGCCGTGACAAAAACATGATCCTCGGACCTTCAGGACAAAACATTTATCCCGAAGAGATCGAAGACAAACTAAACAACCTTCCATACATATCCGAATCTCTTGTCATCGACGGTGGTGACGGACGCCTCGTAGCTCTTATATATCCCGATATCGAGAATATAACATCGCAATCTCTCGATGAACAAGCCATAAAAGGGATAATGGATGACAACATCAAGACACTGAACTCTGATCTGCCTGCATATTCACAGGTACAGCGATACAAGTTGCTCAGCGAAGAATTCGAGAAAACGCCCAAAAGATCGATCAAACGCTATCTGTATCAATCAAAATAACCATAACTTATACATATAACAAGACCCGGATCAGGTGATTCAAAGCCTCCGGGTCTTTTTTATGCCGGTAAAATCGGATAAATATGCAATAAACATCCTTTAGATTAAGAGATATCCGCAATGATCAGAACGAAAAATGAAATGTAAAACGAAGCCCGCTTTTACATGCATACGGATTCTCCCTATATGTCAGACGCCACGTATAGTCCAAACGCAGCACTTTAAATATATTGTCAAGCCCTACCCCGACTTCCATATAAGGGGTATCACTCATTTCCTGCGTCTTGCTTATAGTAGGAAAACTATATAAGTCAGGATTAATCCATGGTTTATTCCTGTCGCTCAAATGCCCCAATACACCTTTAAACATGAATGCTTCGCGAAGCTTCAACTTCTTCAATACCGGTATATAATTGAGGATAGTCCCGTTAGCCCAATACGTAAAATCCCATTGGACGTACGAATCATTTATAAACTCCATCGGATTCATACATGAAAACAAATCCGGGATTATCAGATAAGATAGATTCGCTCCAGGGATGAGAAGATTGGGATATGGAGTCCGAGACCATACATGACCGCCTTTAACATTGATATCGACACATCCAAAAGCCGAAAGCCATACACGCTTATATATCGACGCTTCGGTTATATTAAGCGAAAACGGATTGCCCATAAATCCTTTAGGTGCAAATGTATGCGACAATATAAACTCCGGAGCATCAAAATTGATGCGGGCACGAGACGATTTTAACTGATAAAACTTCTCACCGGGAGCATACCGCAACCTGACACGGAAAGAATTTAACGTGTAATGTCTGAAATTCTCCCCATAGCCATTTATAAATGTCATAAATTCGGTAGAATACTGTCGTTCGTGTTGCAACCTCGCCTCGATTGAGAAATTCCGCTCGGTTTCGAGTATATACTCAAGTTTACTGACTCTATGATATGTCATCTGCCTGTCGGGAAGACGGCTCATGGAAAGGAACACATTGTCAGCGTCATGTACGTTCGACAACTGTCCCAATCTATTAAGATCATACATTTGCGTCACCCTCAATGAGTGCATTGGAAATTCCCGCGAATGATAGTCCTTGTCCCTGAAAGAATATTCCAGTTCAGCTTTATATTTCCATTTATGATCCTTGAATCCGTAAGCGCCATATCCACGGGCAAACAAACGTCTTGACAAATTTGCCGTCGTCATACCTCCCGCTTTCAACCTCAATCCTTCGACAGAATTATAAGACACCATGGATGTCATAGGTCCTATGTCAAAATATGATCGATCGGATGTGGGAAGATATCCAGAGACAAGTATTTTTATCACCTTTTCAGTCCAATAGAAAACAGGCACTCGCCTCATACGCGCCATCATTTCCTCAATTGAATTCTCGCCATGCGCTATATCTATCCTGCGATTATCTTCCCAAAAACTCTCTCCACGATACTCAGCGCCCGGAGCATATATCTGTGAAACTCCACGTTTAAATATCTCCTCGTCAGGAGACCTGTCAAAGTTATGCCCGTCATATACAGTATGCCGCCTACCGTAGATTCCTGATGTGCCAGGCATGACACTCGCTTCAAGAATCATGTCGTCCTTTACTTTCAAACGACTTCCGTCAGAGGCCTTTTCATAGTCCTGCATTATCATAAGGCCATCTACAAAATTAAGATTTATATCATGGGGAACCCGCAATATTATCCTTTTAATAAACATCGTGGTGTCACCTTCAGCAACATAAAAGCGACCGGTAAACCCCATTGTACTGCTATTGCGAGGCACAAACGTCAACTCAATGCAAGGCGTAGAATCTATTCTCACCGTATCGGTCAGATAGAATTTATAAAAATCCGGAGCTATACGCGACAAAGGTGACACAAATCGTGTCTGCATCAATACAATATCATTATCATACACATCCACTTCGCGAAGGACATCTTCATAAAACATCTGCATACTCTGCTTATCAAGCATCTCGTCAAACCCTGAAGACCTAAGACCTGTGACATATTCTTTCTCGGAACGAGGATCTTTACGGTAATGCACCGATGAAAGTTTCTCACGCAAAGCGACATTAAGTATCGGTTTGCCTGAAATTTTAGATGTATCGATATATTCTTTCAAGAACGAAAAAGTCTTGTCAATTCCACCCTTTGCGGAATCGTTAAACTGATAGTTATTTAAAGCTAACGTAATCCTCTCATACTTGTTGTAATTGTAATTTTCATGCCGACGGGGATTATTGATTTCCTGAGTGTGACGGATTTTTTCCATAAAAGCCACTGCAGGATTATTCTTTTTCGTGTACTTCTCTTTCTTAGGCTTCGCTATCACTTCACCAAGAATGACACCGGTAGGAACCAAATCGATATTGACCTTCACATTCGCACCATTACCGGCACGTACAGTTTTGGTCGCATATCCCAACGAAGATGCCAACACACTGTCAAAAGGCAATGAACAGACAATCGTGTATCGCCCTTTGTCATCAGCAAGAACTCCTCTGTCCGTACCTTTTAACAATACAGACGCAAACGGTATAGGTTCTTTAGAAATCGAATCGCGCACTATTCCGCGTACGGTCACACCACGGGCGTTAACCGCAGATGAAACCGTCATTAGACTAAGACAAAGCAAGACAGTACGCGTAAGCCAACGCAATTTAGGCATGACCGAATCTTGCAAAAGGTTAAAATCTTGTTTACCTTTGCAAAGGTAGACAATATCCATAATATTTTGAGTAGGTGTTTAATAATAAACGTTAAAACGCGTACTCCATATCAGAATCACATTTCATTGCCTTCCGATACATATATGTCAAAAGAAATAGAACGTAAATTTATTGTAGCAAACCCCGATCTGATACCACCTTCATCCAAAAGCCACCACATACGTCAAGCATATATATCCTCAAATCCTGACGCCACTGTAAGGATACGCGTATGCGATGAAAAAGCCTTCATTACCGTGAAAGGAAGAAACACCGGTGCTGTCAGGGACGAATGGGAATATCCAGTACCTTTGACAGACGCGATCGAAATGGCCACAAAACTATGTGGAGGATTCGCGATCGATAAAACACGTCACATAGTCTGTCATGAAGGGTGGAAATGGGAAATCGATATTTTCCATGGTCGCCACAAAGGTCTTATGCTCGCTGAAATTGAAATCCCTGATATTGAATCCAATCCACCACTACCTCCGTTTGTAGGACTGGAGGTGACAGATGATCCACGATATTACAATTCCACACTTTCAATATCCACAGATGTCATCGATAAACAGCAAATGCAGAATCGATAAAGAAAAACGAATCATAGAATTCATGATCAGACTCTATTGCCGACGAAAAGAGGGCAACGAGGAGTTATGTGACGAATGCCGCGGATTGCTCAACTACGCATACAACCGTCTGGACCGATGTCCATTCGGCAACGATAAAAAATCATGTCGCCATTGCCGGATTCATTGTTATTCTCCCGAAATGCGTATGCGCATACGCAACATCATGAGATATTCAGGTCCACGCATGATCCTGTATGCCCCTTTGGAGATTTTAAGGCATCTTTAGGTCAGCTATAAGGAAATTGCTCCCCGCAATCAGAATCATATCATCCTCACCTGACTTGGAAGCAGCTTCATCCAACGCATGGTTAACATCAGGCACAATCTCACCCGTCAACCCAAACAAAACCGCTCTCTCTGCAAGCACACCGGCATCCAATCCACGGGATACAGACGGAGATGAAAAATACAACCTGACATCTATATCGATCTCTGATATTTTTTTCAAAATCGGACTTATATCCTTATCATTTACAAAACCGATTATCAAATGAACAGTTTTTTTACGAAGCGAAGACAATTGTTCGGCTATGTATTCCCACCCCCCTATATTATGTCCTGTATCGCAAACGGTCAACGGATGCTCACGCAGTTTAGTCCATCTGCCCAATAATCCAGTATCGTCACATACATTAAAAAATCCAGATTTAACAGCCTCATCCGAAATCACGAATCCATCCTCGACAAGTCTTTCAATAGCACAGATAATAGTGGCGGTATTCTTTATCTGGCAGTCGCCTTCCAAGGCACCCGTGATCTCACCAAAAGGTGTATCCGGATATACGATACCACCATCGACCCTAACAGCGTCAAGTGGCTCTGCAAAGTAAAGAGGAGCGTTTTCGTTAACAGCTTTTTCCTCAAAAACACTTTCACACTCCGTCTGCCTTTCCCCTATGACCACAGGGACTCCTGGTTTTATAATCCCTGCTTTCTCAGATGCTATCTTAGTTAGAGAATCTCCAAGCAAAGACGTATGGTCAAGAGAGATATTTGTTATCACGCTCAGAACGGGGGTTATGATATTTGTACTGTCAAGCTTTCCACCAAGTCCGGTCTCTATAACGGCGACATCTACACCCTGACGTTCAAAATATTCGAAAGCCATTGTTGATGTCAACTCAAAAAAACTCGGTCTAAGTGATGATCCGGTCTTCAACCACCGTTCTACAAAATCCACCACAGCATCGTGTGATATTTTTACACCGTCCACCCTTATACGTTCGCGGAAATCAAAAATATGAGGAGACGTGTACAATCCGGTCTTGTAGCCGGCCCGGGCAAGCACCGCTGCAAGAGTATGAGCGGTCGACCCTTTACCGTTGGTCCCAGCGATATGGATACATTTATATGACCTGTGCGGATTACCGAAAATATCGTCAAGTGCGATCGATGTCGATAATCCCGGCTTATACGCTGACACCCCGTCACGCTGATATACCGGTAGGGATGTGTACAAAAATTCTATCGCTTCCTGATAATTCATATCCAAGCTGATTTAAATATCTTTCTAGATTGTATCAATATATTATGAATCCTGCCAGACCGGCCATGCAGATAACAAGTATGGGATGATATTTCATCTTATATACCATCATAAAAGCCACTATACATATTATCACACTATAAATTATTTGTGTGGATTCCTCTCCGAAATTTTCATTGTTCATAAGCAACAACGCGGCAGATGCGATCAGCCCGACAACCACCGGACGCAAACCGGCAAATATACCTTTGACGACAACGCTGTCTCGATGACGACGTATGAGATGACTGGTATAAGCGACAAGTAAGAATGATGGCAACACCACAACAATTGTACACAATATAGAACCAAGCACTCCAAACAACGGAGAAGAAAACGCATCGGAATATTGACCTGGGACGACATATCCGATGTACGTAGCCGAATTTATGCCTATTGGCCCCGGTGTCATCTGTGAAATGGCCACAATATCGGTAAACATCTGTCCGCTTATCCACCCCGGACCAACAATTTCCCGTTCGATCAAAGCCAACATAGCGTAGCCACCACCAAAACCAAACAGACCGATCTTAAGATATGCCCATATAAGCCTTAAATAAATCATAGTTTGTCATCCTCCTTTCTGATGTCATCTTCCACCTTCCTCAGTGCTTTGACATGACGTGAATACCAAAACCAGCCAAAAAATCCGCCAAGCACAATGTATAATATCGGGTTTGAGATCACAGGTAACTTAGAATAAATAAGCAACGCGACACCAATCGGGATTATAGCCGTTTTCCAACCTATACCTGATGCCTTGGCCGAAGATATGACCGGTGCGATAATAAGAGCGACCACTGCAGGACGGATACCCATAAATATACTGGACAAAGTCGGATTGTTCTTGATCATATCCGGAGTAAGAAATATGGCTATCAACAGAATCAACATAAAAGACGGCAACACACAACCTATCGAGGCAGCTACAGCTCCGCGTATACCACGCAATTTATAGCCTACCGCCACTGCCACATTGACAGCCATAACTCCTGGCAACGACTGAGACACCGCAATCAGATCCAAGAACTCTCCTTTGTCAATCCATCTGTATTTATCGACTATTTCCCGTTCAATGAGAGATATCATAGCCCATCCACCTCCGAAAGTAAACGCACCTATCTTAAAAAAGGACAGAAACAGTTTTAAGCATATATTATTCATACCGCTATATCTAAATGATGTTGATATGATAACCATCCATATCACAGTGCAAATTTACTCATAAAAATCAACTTTTACGACTATAAGTTGTTTTTAATAAAAACGATTCAGATATCCCGTGATCATAAAAATTCGTTTAGAAGCAATGCTCACGATCAGATATCTACTAACAAAAAACACACTTAATACAAAAGAAACAAAAAGAACATGGCTATGAACACTGCCCCACTTCAAGGAATCAAGGTGATAGATTTCACCGAAGTTCAGTCAGGACCATCCTGTACACAAATGCTTGCATGGCTTGGCGCCGAAGTTATAAAAATAGAGCGTCCCGGTGTAGGTGATGCCACACGTAATGAATTACAATTTGACCCTGATTGCCCAAGCTACTATTTCCTACAGCTTAATTCAGATAAAAAATCTCTCGCACTCGATGCTAAAACACCTGATGGGAAAGCTATTCTGACAAAATTAATCGAAAACTGCGATGTTTTCATCGAAAATTTACATCCGGGAGCCATGGATAAACTGGGCTTCAGCTGGGACGTGGTTCACAAATTGAATCCAAAATGTATAATGGGCACTATAAAAGGCTTTCCCGTTTCATCTAAATTCAAAGATCTGAAAGCCTATGAACCAGTGGCACAGGTAACAGCAGGAGCTGCATCGACCACCGGATGGTGGGAAGGCCCTGACAATGTTCCGACTCAGTCAGGAGCAGCACTTGGAGATTCCAATACAGGAATGCATCTGACTATAGGTATTCTCGCAGCACTCATGCAAAGAGAAAAGACAGGAGAAGGATGCTACGTATATCAGTCTATGCACAACGCTTGTCTTAACCTTTGCCGCATCAAAACACGCGACCAACTCACACTCGACCGTGTCGGTTACCTCACCCAATTCCCACAGTATCCAAATGAAAAATTCGTTGATTTCGTTCCTCGAAGCGGAAACCAGGAGGGAAGCGGTGTTCTTGGATGGACATATAAATGTAAAGGCTGGGAAACCGATCCGAACGCATACGTCTATGTCATACTCCAACGCGGAGCCAAAGATTTTGAACTTGCTGCAAAAGCACTCGGCTTTGAAGACTGGCTCACCAATCCCGATTTCAACACGGCCGATGCACGCGACAAACACAAACAAGAGATATACAAACGGATCGAAAGTTTCACCATCAATAAAACCAAACTCGAGGTCACCGAAATTCTTTCCAAAGCCGGTGTTCCTGTAGGGCCTGTTCTATCAACAAAAGAAATCATGAACGATGATTCGCTTTACGACGGCAACACTCTTGTTAAAATTAATCAGGGAGGCAAAGTCGGAGAATTCGTGACAGTCGGTTGTCCGTTTACTCTTTCAAACTATCAACCGACATACGGGCCCTGTCCGGAACTTGGAGGCGACACCTCCGAAGTATTGAAAGAATACGGATATACCGACGAGCAGATCGCTTCTTTCGCGGCAAACCACACCACGACCCCGGCTCCCAAGCCCACGTCAAAATAGATCTGCGTATAACAATTTGACTCACAATCAACGAATCTATTGACTAAAAAGAGGGGACAATTCGCAATTGTCTTGAAAGCCAAGTTCAATTGAAGGTTGTCCTCTCTTTATTTTTATTTATCAAACAATCATAAATATATTGTTATATGGCTACCATCACTAATCCCACTCAGGCTACCCCACACTTTCCCGAACAGGTTACGGGTATGTATATTCTTGCCAGGGCACTCAAAAATGTAGGTATAGAAAATGTATATGGCCTTGTTGGAATTCCAATTACAGAAGCGGCATATCTAATACAAGGCCAAGGCATCCGCTTCGTCGGATTCCGCCACGAACAACAAGCCGGAATGGCAGCCGCCACCGAAGGTTTCCTTACTCGCAAACCGGGAGTACTCATGACCGTATCATCTCTCGGCTTTATGAACGGGCTTACAGCGACCGCAAACGCAAATGTCAACTGCTATCCAATGATACAAATCTCAGGAGCAAGCGATCCGGACATGGTGGACATGAACGTGGGTACTTACGAACAGCTCGATCAATTTAACACAGCAAAACCATTGGTGAAAGCCGCATTCCGTTGCAGTAAAGCGGAAGATATACCATCGGCCGTAGCACGTGCTTACCGCGCAGCTGTATCAGGACGTCCCGGAGGTGTGTATATTGATATGACGACTCCTGCGCTCGGACAGATCATGAATAGGGATGACGCAGAAAAACTACTGTACCAGCCTGTCGATATATATTCTCCGGTCGCACCTAACAACGACGCTGTCGAACGAGCCGTGGAAATACTCAGCTCCGCGAAACGTCCGGCAATACTTTTAGGCAAGGGTGCTGCATACGCACAAATCGACGACAAAATCAAGAGATTTATCGAAAAATACGATATCCCTTATTTCCCGATGTCCATGGCCAAGGGACTTATGCCAGACAACGGACCTCTAAGCGCGTTATCTTGCCGCTCGACAATTATGTCGAAAGCTGATGTCGTCATGATCATCGGTGCCAGACTAAACTGGCTATTGTCTTTCGGTCATGGCAAATGGAATCCGGATATAAAATTCATCCAACTTGAAGTCGAACCTCAAGAAATAGACGTAAACGTGCCCATAGCAGCTCCGGTTGTTGGCGATATGGGACTTGCGCTCGATGCCATAATGTCAAAAATGGAACAGAAGACCATGTCGACCGATCCATCATGGCTATCATCCCTCCAGACCGAGACAAAAGAAAAAGGCTTAAAATTCGCCTCGCGACTCGATTCCGCCAAAACACTCATGCCGATGCACCATTTGACCGCCCTTGGAGTCATAAAACCGATCCTTGAAGCCAGCCCTGATGTAATACTTGTCAATGAAGGCGCAAATACACTTGATGACACACGCGACGCAGTGAACATGTCACTTCCACGCCATCGCATCGACTGCGCCACATGGGCGATAATGGGCATGGGTATGGGGTCAATGATCGGAGCTGCCATAGCCACAGGAAAATCTGTCGTCGCGATAGAAGGAGACTCGGCTTTCGGATTTTCAGGCATGGACTTCTCTACCGCATGCCGTTTCAATCTACCTGTAACAGTCGTAATTTTCAATAACGGTGGTATATATAACGGAGCCGGAGTCCCATTGGACAAGACTTCGGATCCTGCGCCTACGACCCTTGACATCCACGCCCGCTATGATAAACTCGGTGAGGCATTCGGAGCACGGACATATTATGTGGAGACTCCCGAAGAACTTTCCGTTGCTCTCAAAGAGAGCATCGCAAGCAAGATGCCCTGTCTTATAGATGTACAACTCGCAGCCGTCTCAGGCAAAGAATCCGGCCATATCGGATATCTCAATCCGGCACCGCTCCAAAACATCACTGTATAAATCATGTGATCAAAAAGCCATAGTGGCACGGCATTGCCGCTATGGCTTTAACAAACCATACATAAACCTCAATTCAACTTTTTATGACTCATATTATTCTTTATGCCATCGTCCCTATAATAGTAGTTATGTTGGCAGGATACATTTCGGGTAAAAAAGGTATTTTCAGTGGTGAAGATGCCAAGAAGTTCAACAAAGTTGTTCTTGACTATGCCCTCCCGGCAGCTCTTTTCGTATCCATCGCACAGGCAAGCCGGGAAATGTTAGCCAAAGACATAAAACTGTCGCTTGTATCCCTTATCGGTATAATGGCTTGTTTTATGATCGTATATTTTGTATTCCGCATGTTCAAAAAAAACACCGGAGCCGACGCTGCCGTATCAGCTCTCATCAGCGGCTCTCCAACGATCGGATTTCTCGGGTTTGCGGTTCTTGAACCTATATTCGGGACAACTCCGTCTGTCGCCCTTGTCGTCGCGATAGTCGGTATCGTTGTAAATGCTGTCGGCATACCCGTCGGACTTTCTCTGATGAATGCGTCACTCGAAAAACAACCGGGAGCGACAAAAAAACAAAGCGCATGGATTCCAGTCATTCATGCTCTCGAGCAACCGGTCGCATGGGCTCCAATACTTGCCGTCGTATGGGTGCTTGTAGGTATACCCTGGCCTGAATGGGCAAGCCCCTCGTTTAATCTTATAAAAGGCGCCAACGCATCAATGGCTGTATTTTCAGCCGGGATAACCTTATCGGCAATTAAAATTCAATTGAACTGGCAGGCTATTTTAGGCTCCATAATGAAAATGGTCATGATGCCGGCAGTGGTTCTTATTCTCGGCCTCCTTTGGCACATGGATCCTTTAAACCTCAAAATGCTCGTCGTTGCAGCGGCTCTTCCCCCTGCATTTTCCGGTATAATCATAGCTGATGAATATGACACATACGTAGCTACCGGCACTTCGTCACTAACGCTATCTGTCATACTCTTTATCGGCTTCTGTCCGCTGTGGATATGGATCACAGATCTTTGCCTGAAATCCATGGCAATTTAGAATATGTCTGAAAATCTTTATCCACCACTATTTTACTCGTTTCGTACATTCAACCCAATATTCATAACTTCAACAATGGTTTACAGCACTATATAACAATAGTTTTTGACGTTGATTTTGAATCCTGGCTGATAGCGTCGCTGTAACGCTATCAGCCTTTTATATGACCGACCGTGTAATAATACATTATATTATAATACACCATTATCTGTGATAAAGAGTATATCATATAAATAGGAACCCCGCATTTATGAAATGCGGGGTTCCTATTTATTCCTGTAACCTAATTATTCTTTCCTAAAAGGAGGAGGAACAGGTTCATTTTCATTTTTAACAGACGCATTATCCGGCATCGACTCTCCGGAGGGAAGCTCTTTATTTTCAACCGGTGTACCGTCATTGGAACTTTCCGGTTTATCCTGACCTTCCTCAAGCACCCGCTGAGCGTCACGTTTAGCCTGAAGCTCCATTATCTCTTCTGTACGCGACTTCCATTGACGTTTTCCAAAAATATTTACAAGGTCTTCGGCATACATCACTTCCTTGGTCAATAATGTCTCAGCCAATTTAGCATGTCCCTCTCTATGCTCAACAAGAATGCGTTTAGCGCGTTCGTATTGCTCACTGATGATCCTTGAAACCTCATCGTCAATCTGTTTTGCACGTTCTCCGCCATAAGGTTTTGAAAATCCGTATGCCTGTCCTGTCGAATCATAATAACATACGTTAGGTATCTTTTCACTCATACCATAATACACCACTATGGCGTAGGCCATTTTCGTGACCTTCTCGAGATCATTAAGCGCACCTGTCGATATCTGCCCGAGAGCAAGTTCTTCGGCCGCACGGCCACCTAATGTCATACACATCTGGTCGAGCAACGCCTGAAGCGGAGTGATCTGACGTTCCTCCGGCATATACCAGGCAGCTCCAAGAGCCATGCCTCGAGGCACGATCGAAACCTTGACCATTTCGTTCGAGTATTCAAGAAACCACGAAACAGTCGCATGTCCGGCCTCATGTATAGCTATCGCTTTCTTCTCATCATCCGATATGATCTTGGAACTGTGTTCGAGACCTCCGATTATACGGTCAATCGCAGCCATAAAACTGTCACGATCCACCGCTGGTTTATTGCCTCGAGCCGCGATCAAAGCCGCCTCGTTACAAACATTAGCGATATCAGCGCCTGAAAATCCGGCTGTCTGACGCGCCATCAAGTCAACATCTACCGAATCATCTGTCTTTATGTTACGCAAATGCACATTGAACACTTCGATTCGATCTTTAAGCTCCGGAAGGTCTACAGAAATCTGACGATCAAAACGACCGGCACGCAAAAGAGCCTTATCAAGGATGTCAGCGCGGTTAGTGGCGGCAAGAATTATCACCCCGCTGTTGGTTCCGAATCCATCCATTTCAGTAAGAAGCTGATTAAGCGTGTTTTCACGCTCATCATTGGCACCCATATTTGGATTCTTGCCACGGGCACGACCTACCGCGTCGATCTCGTCTATAAACACTATACACGGAGCTTTTTCTTTAGCCTGGCGGAATAGATCACGTACACGCGAAGCTCCGACACCTACGAACATCTCCACAAAATCAGAACCTGACATTGAGAAGAAAGGAACGTTAGCTTCTCCAGCCACAGCTTTGGCCAAAAGAGTTTTACCAGTTCCAGGAGGGCCTACAAGCAAGGCTCCTTTAGGAATTTTAGCTCCCAAATCGGTGTAACGCTGAGGATTACGCAAAAACTCAACAATCTCACGTATTTCTGTCTTCGCTTCCGAGAGGCCTGCGACATCCTTGAAAGTAACATTTGTGCCCTCTCCCTTCTCGAACATTTTGGCTTTGGACTTACCGACATTAAACACACCGCCTGCTCCACCGCCACCTGCTCCACCGGACATACGACGCATCATTATAAACCAGAATGCAACCAGAATAACTATAGGTCCAAATGTCCAAAAAAGAGCTGAATAGTCCGATGTCTTTTCGTAATTAACCTCGCCATGGAACTTTCCATCTTTTTTCCAAAGATCAATCTGGTCCTGAAGTTTATCAGCTGAGGGTATGTCAGTCACGATCTTGGCAACCGCACCTTTCCCCGACTGATATTGGCTTTCAGGAAATATCGCGCTCGCAAGTGAATCGGACAGCACAGCCTCTGCCCGGTTGGTATTGCTGAATACCGTTATTTTTTCGACACCACCGGAACCGACATATTCTTCAAATTTCGTAAAGCTCACATCCTTGGCAATGGAATTGTCATCAATGTACAGCATACCGAGTAAAAAAACAAGTATTATGGCGTATGCCCAATACATGCTGAACTTTATGCCTCCGCTTTTCTTTGGCTTCAAGTTGTTTGGGGGAGTTGTCAGACTCATTTGTAAGTGTTTACAGAATTGTTGGATTAAGTTTAACGTTCGCCTCAGTCTTCTTCCTGGTAATCCTCTACGAGAGCGTCGCTCCATAGTTCCTCTAAGTCATAAAGGCGTCTGGTTTCCGGAAGAAACACATGAACCATCGTGTCACCATAGTCAATCACGATCCATTGAGAGTTCGTATAGCCATCGTAATTGTAGGGCTTAACATTTATTTCTCTGAGGAGATATTCTCTTATACTATCAGCGACGGCAGCCACATGCTGTGAAGAAGTTCCTTCACATATCACAAACCGATGAGCCGCTGCAGAGTCAATCCCACTCATGTCAACTGTCGTTATTTTACGACCTTTTCGCTCGCGTATGCCCTCTATTATATATGGAAGAATGTCCAATGTCTTTTCTGCCATGAATTATATAATCTAAAACTGTTGAAACTTAAAAAGTTATGTGATGAGTTGTTGCATTCGATTTACAAAAGTAACAATTATAAATGGATTTACCATAATCGCGCCATGTCAGTAAAGCAAATTTTAAGCAACGACCTTTTGATTTTAACAATCGGTAACCTTGTTTGGTTTCACGATCATAACAATTAAATAATTTAGATCCCCCAAATACCGACAAACAATTGTAAAGATATGTTAAATAAGCCAGAGTTTCTTGTATAATCAGAAAAAAGATAATACCTTTGCAGTGCAAATAAAAAAGCTGCTTCGGCTTACTTTTTTATCATAAGCTAACGGCGATTTAGTGTAGTGGCCTAGCACGCCACCCTCTCACGGTGGAGACCCGGGTTCGATTCCCGGATTCGCTACGAAAATGGAAACCATTTCATAATGGTTTCCATTTTTATTTTTATGTACGTTGAGGCGATATAAATATTTGCGCACAGGCAAAAGGGTAGCCCCACCGTGTTTAATTGTATTCGAATTAAAAACTACCAAACACCAATACACGTATATATAGTCGATATAGTTGGCAAAGATCTTTTGCCGGTGCACCCAAAACAGCATAAAAACACGCTGGTATAAAACGATTTCTTTATACCAGCGTGTTTTTGAAGTTGCTATCGGTTCTTTACATGTAGCCCTGATGTGTCATATAATTTACCATTTTTCTCAATGACAATACGGCCGTCTTTTAAAGATTTGACAACTCTGTCTTGATCGAACACCTTGATTTCCTCCAGACCACCGGTTGGCGCCTTACAATATAGGGATATAACAAGACAACACTGTTTTGCGCCAAGAGAAAAATCCAAAGTCCCAGACACCGGATTTTGTGACAGGTCTACCGTATGGTTCACATATCTCATATCCCCGTCTACCTTTGCCGGAAACACATAATCGTCCGATCCGTAAGACACACCATTAAGTTTTTGCAAATATGCGTCAACGTCATAGTTGTCATATCCGTAAAACGATATTTTAACAACCGAAAGCCCATTGGGAATACCTATCAAATATTCAACACCTGCTGAATATTTTATGGTGCCGGTTTTTCCTGTGGAATATTGCTTTCCGGAAGTATTGGATATCGTAAAACCGCCACCAAAAAGATATGTCATCGCCCCCTCTTCATATGTGTCACTCGACAATTCATATATGACCGCATCACCGGCCTGGTTCAAGGCATCAATTTTCTGCTTCCATGCCGGATATTCAACTTCAATTACTTTTTGGCACCAACTACCGAGATACTGATAACTTCTCCTGTTGTCAGCCATGAGCGATGTAGCCACCGGAAGCCCCTTGTCGTCAACAACCGGATCGGAATCGGCATAATTGTATAGAAACCTATAATACAGATGCTGATATTCATCCGAATAGATTGCGTATATGGGCTGATAAGCATTCTCTTCCCTATATGAAACGGAGGCTAACTCATATTCTGAATATGTATAAGTCTTTCCCTGCCAAGTGTAGCTCCGATTTTTTCCTCGGTCAAGAAGTTTATTAAACAGCTTGTCATAAACCTCTTTCCCTTTATTTCCGCCTAATTGAATGAACCTACCCCACACCGCACTACCAACTTTGTCTACTATGCGACGGTCCTTTTCGCCACTCTCGTTTATATAATCCTCTATGGCCTTTCCATCTATCTTATGCGAATCAAGCCATGCGACAGCCGAGATGATAGCCTCCTGTAGTTCAACGGACGGATTCTTAACAGTCATCAAAAAAGACAACAATGCCGCAGACTCACTACCGCTTACAGATGGCAACTCATGAGGCCTGCCTTCCGTAGGCAGAAAATCCGAAGGGTCGTGCTGGGCACACCAAGCAGCTTTTATTCCATTGTCATCTATCTGGCATTTCAAAATCACATCAATACCCCTATCGAACGCTGACAAACAGCGCTGGCGCGTCGCTTCATCAACGATTTCTTTAAAATCACCGGTATTATCACTGATATCCCTCAAAATTTTCATGACATTAGTCATTAGGTCATCATTAAATGTGATATAATCCTGATAGCTCCCGTTGCCTGACAAAGGCCAATATTGCGACCAACCGCCACAATCTTTTTCAGATTCGAAAATCATTTCAAGAGCCTTGGAAAAAGCATTCCTGTATTTTTGGACCTTACATCCTTGATACACTTTCGCAAGAAAACGCATTTCCTGCACTGTCGCATAATTGTCAAGACAGGAACGTTCATGACGACTGTTCTTTAGCGCCTCCAACTCGGACGACGAAAGTTTATGCAGTTCGTCATTTTTCATCCAACCACCATTGGTTTTCTGCACGTCCATAACGATATCCGCTATCGCCATGGACTCAGGAGAACCATACCACTCCGCTCCCATGCTACCTGAACATACCTGCGACCATGACAATGATGACAAATCAGCCGATCTCGCACAGAAAAACGTCACGATCAAAATAATCGCACTTAATAGAAGTCTATTCATGATATTGTATTTAAATATTAGCGTTACAGGCGTATCGACTCATGAATCGACATGACCGTCTCCGATCCACAATGCTACACGTGACTGCAATCGTATTTTCACGTATACCAAATCGCTATTTCAGATATTCCAAACGTCTGCCCCAGTCATCCATGACCTCCTGACGCCATTTGTAGACAGTCTCAGCGCCCTGAAGATCTTTCCAAAACAATTTCGGATCACTCTTGTCCGTATACCAATTTACTCCAACCTTGTAATCAGTATCGCTTTCCCTTCCAGGCCAAAGATTTTCAACTGTTATCGCTCCTTCATATTCCGGGAAGCCAGGGATATCGGATGTAATAGTGTAAGGCAATGTCCCGGTATAATAAGTAGAATGACGCACAGCATAGTCTCCACCACCAAGATGAAAGCCATCCCACTTTTGTTTGGCAATGGTAAGCGTGAAACACGCTGAATCCGTCGGTATATCGGAACGATCCGGACCCTGTATATGAAACTCTATAATAGAATAGATCGGCACCGTATCCTCCGCTGATGTAGGCCGGTTGAAAACAGGGCGCGAGCTGCGTGTCGTAGGCTCGAAACTTCCGCCCCATGATTCCCCTTGTGGATCGTCAGGATCTCCATTCATAACATAAAGAAGCGACGGGGTATCACCCATCTTGGGAATACCTTTGTAATATCTTATAAAATCATCACCCAAAAAACCAGCGCCCTTAATATAAGTGTCATAATAATCAGCGTTATATTTGTCCTTGATCTTATTTTGAGTTATGAACCCCCTGTAAGATGCATTGTCCTCTATCATCCACAGTTGAGGAAAATTCTCAACAATATATGCATAACTATTAGTGCTCCACTTCTTATTTGGACCTCCGATCCAATATACACGGATATTATCCACAATGTCAGGCGCATCATGAAGTGCCTGTGCCACATCGTCAAGTCCTCCCCAGACCAATACCCATAACGGCTTGTCCCTTTTACGCCTCGCACATTCCACGATCCATTGCGAACCTTCTGTCGGGTTTGTGTAGCCACAATACGGAGCAGCGCCTTTACGTCCCTGTTTGGTCATACGACGCAACTCGTCGGGCGGAGTCAACCCTTCAATATGCCTCGACAATACGGGCAGATCCTTTTCATAAAGGTCGATCATCCTTAATATCTCCTCCTTGTTTCCAGAGCCGTAAGACGGAGATGATACCAATCCCTCCAGATCAAAGCGGTCACTATACATCAACATATGGGCTACAGACTGGTTATCGTCAGGATCGGTTCCACCGATATCCGTACTCACCAAAACCCTATACTTTTCGGAATCCATAGTTTTTACCGCATGGATATCCATCGCAATAAAATGGAACAAAGCAATTGCTAAAAATATTTTTTTCATATAGTCTTTAAGATTAGATTCATCTTTTTGCAAAAATAAGCACTTAAATACAATAACACAATCGTATTTTGGTTAAATACATAGCAAATTCCGAGATCAATGAAAACGTTTGAACAACGAAGACAGGATTATTCACCATACGGTTTCTCATGTGAGCTTTGGCATCCTACTGTCATGGGTCGTTTCGACCACCACAACGAAATAGAAATAAACTTCATTCCCCACGGCTCTCTAAAATATTTTTTTCATGACAGAATCGCAGTGCTGCCTGAAGGGTCTGTCTGTGTATTCTGGGGGTTACTCTCCCACCGTATAGTGGATTTCAACAACCTTACATCATATTATGTGGTCACGATCCCGATAGCTTCATTTCTTAAATGGGGACTGTGCCAATCATTCATAAACAGACTGTTTTCCGGAGAGATAATAGTAGACAGTTCATTCTCCACAGAAGAAAACATCATAAATTTCGAAAGATGGATAAAGGATCAAAACAATCCATCACTATCCGAGTGCATGCGGCTTGAATTACAAAGCCGCATAAAACGCATTGCCATAAACAATCGTGACAGCGGACACCAAAATTATATCGCCAACGGATATCCGATGAGCAAGATAGAGGATATAATATTATACATTTCCCAAAACTACCATCGACCGATAAAAACATCGGATATAGCAACTGCTGTCGGGTTGAATCCCGACTACGCGGGAACGCTCTTCAAAAAGACTTTAGGCCAAACAATCACGGAATACCTAATGAAAGAACGGATCGCCAATGCACAAAGAGCCATATTGTTCACAGACGAACCTATAACCCAAATAGCCTACATGTCAGGATTCAATTCGATCAGCAGTTTCAATATCGCATTCAAACGCATCTCAGATCTGACCCCAAGAGAATACCGAAAACTATCGACAAACATTTCAAAATGAAATCCAACCATTGCCCGGCAAAAGATCATATTGTTAAAAGAACAAACCTTTTACAAAATAGGGCTTAAAAGACGATAGACAGACTCCTGTATCCTACGTCCACGCGGTCTACGGTTCCATTCCGCAAGTTTTAAACGATGACTCTCCGACGCATCCCTCTCGAATCTCTCTGCAAGCACGGAATTCGTCCGCTCGGAATACAACACAAGGTTTTCTTCGAAATTATGCTCAAGACTGCGAAAATCAAAATTCGTAGAACCAAGAGTCGAAAAATCATCATCCACAATCAGGACTTTCGAATGAAGCATGCCTGCATCATAAAGGTATACCTTGATCCCGGCTAAAAGACATTCCTCCACATAGCTCTGCGACGCGTATGTAAGCACTTTTGAATCCGACCGTTTCGGCATCATAACACGCACATCCACTCCGGCAAGGGCAGCGCTTTCCAGCGCTTTCAACAGACCTTCGCTCGGCAAAAAATACGGTGTCTGAATCCAGACACGTTTCCTGGCTGTAGAGATCGCTTTATAAAATAGCAGAGTCATATTGCCCCAACGGTCATTCGGCCCCGAAGCAAGAACCTGCATCGTGACTTTTCTTATACTTCCGGCATAATTGTCGGGCGTGACGTTGATATGGTCACATAGCAACGGCTGCCCGATAAATTTCCAATCGACTGCAAAATGATATTGCAATGCCGCTACACAAGGGCCTGATATACGAGCCGCAGTATCTCTCCATTTGCCAAAATCACCACCGCTGACATAACGCTCCGCGACATTCATCCCTCCTATATAACCTATCTTTCCATCTATGACCACCACTTTGCGATGATTCCGCCAATTAGCCCTGTTGACATAAGGAAAAGACAACCTGAAAAAAGAGTGCACTTCAACACCATTCTCTTTCATGCGTTGGAAAAAATCACGACGTCCAGCGTCAAACGATCCGATATAATCATAGATCACGCGCACTTTTACGCCAGCAATAGCCCTCTCTATCAGAATGTCCCGTAAGCGACGGCCGAGAGAATCACTCGCGATGATATAGAACTGCAGATTTATATATAGTTTCGCCTTTCTCAAATCGTCGAACAGCTCTTTAAAATGACGCTCTCCATCATCGAAAATTTCAATCTCATTTCCGGTATACAGATTCGCACCACCAATATTATATGCGAGACGTATTCTCTGGCGATTTTCAGGCGAAAGTTCTCTGTCAAGCTTTGGCAAAGGCAACGTGCCCTCTTGTTTAAGCAAACGACGGCGGTTACGTCGCGAAATCATACGTACATTCCGTATGCTTCGGCCGAATATGAAATAAAGTATCACCCCTCCCACAGGAAAAAGCAGTAAGGCTGTCACCCATCCGAGTGCCTTCAACGGATTACGGTTTTCACTTATCACAATGGCGATCACACAAAGAATCAGCACCCCGTAGGCCAATCCAAGACCCCACAAGATGCCGCTCCAAGTGAGACTGATATAGTGAATTTGCATGGAGACAGTCATTTCACATCAATTTCCGCATATAGCCGAAACATGAATGGTCAGGCACAAAGTTAGATCAAATTCATAAATTTATCAATATATCACAATTAAAATCAAGAAATAATTCATAATTTCGTGGGCTGAAACCGTATACAAATTTTAATCATGCATTCTGGATTTCTGCGCATAGCCGCTGTCTCCCCTACCGTCAAAGTCGCTGACATACGATTCAACCTCGAACAAATAAAAAATCATTTAAGCAAACTTGAGTCCAAAGGTGTGGAGCTCGCAGTGTTTCCTGAAATGAGTCTCACCGCATACACCTGTGCCGACCTTTTCCATAACACTCTTCTATTAGAGGCGGCATCAAAGTCCCTTCTGGAACTTCAGGAGTTTTCAAAAAGACTCAATCTACATTTTGTCGTAGGTCTCCCTGTCAGCCATGCCGGAGCCATCTACAATTGCGCTGCACTCGTGCGTAAAGGGCATATTGATCTTATCGCAAAATCATATATACCGAATTACAACGAATTTTACGAAAGACGTTGGTGGCGTCCATTATCTATCGGAGAATCAGAATACGTAAATATATCCGGTGAGGTCTTCGAAATGACATCAGGACGCATATTCCACTCTCACGGAGCATTGATAGGCATAGAAATCTGCGAAGATCTGTGGGTTCCGATACCTCCTTCTTGTAGACTTGCCATGAAAGGGGCACAGATAATATTAAATCTGTCAGCGTCCGACGACCTTATCGGCAAATACTCCTATCTTACAAAGCTCCTTTGCCAACAATCGGCCAGGTGTCTGTGTGCCTATGCTTACGCGGGCGCAGGATGGGGCGAATCGTCTACCGACCTCACATTTGACGGCAAAGCCATAATATGCGAAAACGGAACTGTACTTAAATCCAATAGCAGATGGGATCCAGCTGACAATACAGCCATAGCCGACATCGATATTGAAGCACTCGAACGCGACCGATTACACACCACAACATTCTCCGACTGCGCACAGGTAGAATGTAAAAACATAAGCATCGAGCAGGACTCTGAATTTCGCGAAAAAAAACAATATGGCGAAAGCCCCGACTTTCCGGAAAAACTTTTGCGTCATGTAGACCCTCACCCGTTTGTACCGGCAGACAGAAATGCCATCCATGAACGATGTGAAGAGATAATCAACATTCAAGTCGCAGCCTTGGCAAAACGCCTTGACGCAATCGGATGTAAAACACTTACGGTAGGAATATCCGGTGGCTTGGACTCCACATTGGCTCTACTTATAGCAGTTAGAACCTTCGACCGTCTGAAACTGGATCGCAAAGGCATTATCGGGATAACTATGCCCGGTTTCGGCACAACCACCCGCACACATTCGAATGCAGTCAAATTAATGGAAAACCTGGGGGTTGCAATCAAAGAAATAAACATAGCGTCAAGCGTGACACAGCATTTCAAGGATATAGGTCACAACCCTGACATACATGACGTCACCTATGAAAACTCACAAGCCAGAACCCGAACAATGATCCTTATGGATATAGCGAACCAGACCGGAGGAATAGTACTCGGAACGGGCGACCTTTCGGAACTCGCACTCGGATGGGCCACATATAATGGAGACCACATGTCCATGTACGGTGTCAACTCTGGCATACCGAAGACACTTGTAAAATATCTTGTTGAATATTTCGCAGCGGAATCCATGAAAAACAATTCCGTGCGTGATATCTTATACGATATAATAGACACACCTATCAGTCCCGAACTGATACCGGCCGATCAAAACGGGGAGATAAAACAAAAAACAGAAGATCTGGTAGGTCCCTATGAGCTTCATGACTTTTTCCTATATTACATGCTGAGATACGGATTCTCTCCTGAAAAAATATTTTTCCTTGCAAGGCAGGCTTTCGACACGGATCTTTATGACGATACGACAATCAAACATTGGCTATCGACATTCCTGAGGCGATTCTTCAACCAGCAGTTCAAACGGTCGTGTCTTCCTGACGGCCCGAAAGTCGGCTCTGTATGCCTGTCGCCACGAGGCGACTGGCGTATGCCATCCGACGCATCGTCGTCACTTTGGAAAATAAAATAACCATTAAATCACTATACCACCATGAAAAAATTAGGTCTGTTGCCTCGTATCCTTATCGCTATCCTACTTGGCATCCTCATAGGCTTTGTCAGCCCGATGTGGTTTGCCCGCATGACAGCGACATTCAATGCTATATTCTCTCAATTTCTCGGATTTATGATTCCGATGATTATTGTCGGCTTTGTAGCTCCGGCCATAGCGGACATCGGATCGCGGGCCGGACGCCTCCTCGTCGTCACAGCCCTAATAGCCTATACAGCCACTTTCATGGCCGGATTATTGTCGTATATCACAGGGACATTGACATTCCCATCACTGATCGGTGGTGAAGAATCAATGTCTCTGGCAGACGGAAATCCGAAAATACTACCCTACTTCACGATCGAAATGCCGGCTCTGATGCCTGTTATAACAGCACTTGTATCCGCCTTCATGCTTGGACTCGGCATGGCTTTTGTCAAAGGCAATGTCATGAAAAGAGGTTTTTCCGAATTACGCGATATTGTATCAAAAACCATAGATGTCGCAATACTTCCTCTGCTCCCTATATACATATTCGGAATTTTTCTAACGATGACCATTGAAGGACAAGTAGGCATGATCCTTCAGTGCTTCATGAAAATAATAGTCATCATATTCATACTCCATGTATTTATACTTGTCATCCAGTACTGCATAGCCGCTCCATTCGCTGGTAAAAACCCATTCAAAATGCTTCGGACAATGCTACCAGCCTATTTCACCGCGCTCGGCACACAATCATCAGCCGCTACAATACCTGTGACTCTGAGACAGGCTGTAACAATGGGTGTACGCGAAGACATTGCCGGATTTGTAATCCCGCTTTGCGCAACTATCCACATGAGCGGCAGTACATTAAAAATAGTGGCATGCGCGCTCGCACTGATGATTATGCATGGCGAGCCTCATGACCTCGGACTGTTTTGCCATTTCATCGGTATGCTTGGCATCACTATTATAGCAGCTCCGGGCATACCGGGAGGGGCGATAATGGCTTCAATCGGCCTGCTGCAATCTATCCTCGGATTCGATGAGCAGATGGTAGCCCTGATGATAGCGCTTTACATCGCTATGGACAGTTTCGGTACGGCATGCAATGTCACAGGTGACGGAGCAATAGCAGCTATTATCAACCGATTGTTCCCCGACAAGGAAATAAACTGCGTACAAGTGTAACTTTTCACCATATTTCCCGTCTTATAGACAAACCGGACTATGATAAAGCCAAACTCAAAACCGGTAAAGACAATAAATCTTCTTTAATGGAATAAATAATGAAAAAATCACTGTTAGCACTATTCGTCCTTTCACTTGGATTGCTGAGCCCCGAGGTATCAGCGGCAACAAAAAATTTAAAAATCAGCAAAAACATAAATTCCATCGAGGCCAGTGCTGGGGTAAATGTCATCTACAGACCGACTAATGGACCTGCAAGCGTCACCATATCAGGTGACACCAAACGTATTGATCTTATTGAAGTAAAAACCAGTGGCAAAACCCTTGAAATATCTCCCAAAACTACTGGATTTGGACGTAAAAACGGAAAACGGCTGAAAGGAATCACTATTACGGTTCATGCTCCAATAGTATCTTCGATCGAAGCCTCGTCGAGCGCATCAGTCCGCTGTGTAAGCGGAGTTTCAGCTGTAAATAAAAAAATCGAACTTGAAGCGTCATCAGGCGCATCTATCTCATTCTCCTCTATCCTATGTAAATCATTTGATGCAGAAACATCTTCCAGTGGCTCTGTTACCGTCAAATCATTACAGGCAAATTCATCAGAATTCGAGGCGACATCCGGCTCGTCAATCAATATCGCATCGATAAAAACGTCAAAAATCGAATGTGACGCATCATCCGGTTCAAGCATAACACTACGAGGTTGTGCGGACTACGGATCTTTCGAGGCGGAAAGCGGTGGAAGCATACACGGACAACACCTTTCTGTAAAAGACGCAAAAATCGACAAATCAATATCAGGCTCCGTCAAACTGTCCCGCAGATAAGACAAGCTATTGAACAATAAAAAACATAGACCGTGAAGTTTTAGTCTTCACGGTCTATGTTTTTATGGCATCATATAATCATTGGGAAATTGTAAATGTCTTTAACCCAACGCTACGATTTTTAATCTGCGGTTCTCCTTTATAATATATTTTCGTGCTCCCGGCACCCATTACAGACAACGATTTTTCAGCCCAAACACCTATCGAACCTGTGCCTCCGGCTTTTACCGAAACCTCATCTGCCTGCAATTCGTCGGCTTGAATAACACCCGTGCCCATAAATTTTATTTTAGCATAATTGCATTTGCCACCGACAACCAAAGTACCGTTCCCGGTAGAGATAGCAGCGTTGACCTCTGTTGCATTGACATCACAGACAACCAATCTTCCGTTACCTATGAGCGTAGCCGAGAATTTGGGTCCGACGGCAACATCTACAATTTTAACCAACGAATCGCCCGAATTTTCCACCTTGGTCAAATATGTAGAATATACATTTATAACAGGAAGCTCCTTCTGCCCCACGCTTTCGGTAGAAACCTGCATCGATAGTTTTCCACCCTTATTATTGAAAATAAAAGCAGACGCCTGATACGACGGACATGTGAACACGGCCATGCCAGCAGAATCGGCACTACACTTATATACGACATTTATCCCGTCAACAACTTTCAGTTCATGGAATTCATTGACCTTTAATTCATATTTGACCAAATCAGCGGCTGAAGCCATGACAACACATAATGACAAAAGTATGGAAACAAATGCTTTCATAATAGTTTGTATATTTGAACTGTATTTTTTAACATATTAAACCGCTAAAACCTAAGTCGCTTTTATATGTCATTTATATTTTCATTTACGATACGCTCCACCCGATCCAGCACAGAAAAGAGTTCATCTGGGTTAGAAGCGCGAAGCATTTCTATACGAGTATCCCGAAAATGCGATATTCCTTTAAAAAGAGGTGAAGCGGCAAGGTGTCGTCTGATATGCAAAATGCCACGATAGTCATCTATGCGTTCGATGCTCTCCCGTATCTGCCTACGGATAAGAGCAAATTTCTCACCTATGCCAAGAGGCATAGGCTCAAGATTATCCACGAAGCGTTTCATATCCCTGAAAATCCATGGCGCACCTATAGCAGCCCTGCCAACCATAACGCCATCGACTCCATAACGGTCAAAAGCACTCTTCGCAAGTTCAGGACTCGTAATGTCTCCATTACCTATGATCGGGATTACGACTCGAGGATTGTTCTTAACGCTTGCTATCATTTCCCAATCCGCAGACCCGTTATACATCTGTGACCTGGTACGTCCGTGGACAGTCAAAGCCTTTATACCGCAATCCTGCAACTGTTCTGCAAGAGAAACAATAATTTTTGACTCATGATCCCACCCCAAACGAGTCTTCACAGTCACCGGTAGTTTCACAGCGTCAACCACAGCTCGCGTGATGGCAAGCATTTTGGGCACATCGCGCAACATTCCGGCACCCGCTCCTTTTCCGGCCACTTTCTTAACCGGGCATCCGAAATTTATATCTATGATGTCAGGACATGCCGCTTCCACTATTTTAGCGGCTTCCACCATAGGCTCTATTTCACGACCATAAATCTGTATGGCCGTGGGTCTTTCACCTTGATCTATCGAAAGTTTTCGGGTAGTAGCAGGAATATCCCTTATCAAAGCGTCAGCACTCACAAACTCAGTATAGACCATGGAAGCACCTTGCTCTTTACAGATCAACCGAAAAGAGCGGTCAGTCACGTCTTCCATAGGAGCGAGCATAACCGGACGCTCTCCTAAGTCAATATTACCAATCTTCATATTCTATTTATTATCTTCCAACCTGAAGCGTCGAAAGAAGCAATCGGTTTATGGATGAACAAAATGTGACAGGCCGTAACAGCATATACACACAAAAACAAAATTAGCGATTTTTTCTTAAAAAAAGACTCGCCAACACCCTAAATCCCAATTAAATCATCCAAAATGCGAAAAAATACCATAAAAAAAGAAGCTGGTCGCTCTTAATATGAGCAATCAGCTTAATTTTTTCTTTGTAAGAATAATTGTGTCTGTGACAGCCTAATTATTCAGCAACAACAGCAGCTGAATCAGCAACAACAGCAGCTGAGTCAGCAGGAGCAGCAGCAGAATCAACTACAGCAACTTCTTCTACAGCAACAACTTCTTCTACAGCAGCAGTATCAGCAGCTTCAGCTTTCTTGTCAGAAGAACCGCAAGAGAAAAGAGATGCGCTGAAAACTACAGCGAGTAATAAAACTAACTTTTTCATTTTCTTTTTGATTAAATTATAAAACAATTTTAAGCTTCAAAAACAGCGCAAAGGTAAGACAAATAATTTACATACCAAACTTTTTTTAGTGTTTTTTCCTGATAGCCCGATTATTTAGCAAACAAAAACTAAAATTTGTTATTTTACCATTGGTTATTTAACACGTATTTGTCTTTTAATACAAATGGCCGTCTTCTATATTTTAAAATATTATCTTAAAATTTAGTTTTTTATTATAGCAGTAAATCACACATAATTTTATAATGCCAATAAACGCATCACCCATACCTTGCTAAAAAACATTAATTAAAGATACATATCTCCAATAGAATCTTAAATAGTTTGTTATTTATGCTAAAAAAATCCTACCTTTGACCCAACTATTGTTTCATCTATTTTGGTTTATTGGCATAAACCCCGTATAAAGCGTAATGGACGCAAATAATTTCGATTTCTCAGATATCGCACCTTATGATGAAGATCAGTTTAAAGATGCGATCGCTAAAATGGTATCGGAACCCGGATTTGAGCACGCAATCCGATGGATCCTTCCTGATATAGACTACGATTCTTTCTGTGCCCAACTGAAGAGTTGCAACAACAAGTTGGAATTCCAATCGAGAATAATGGGCAATTTTCTTGAAGGACTCGAAAAAAAGACAACAGCCGGGGTAACCGCATCGGGTGTGGAAAATGTAAAACCGGACAAAAGCTATACATTCATAACCAATCACCGCGATATAGTCCTTGACGCTTCATTCATTAATCTGATATTCCTCCGTCACGGCATGAAGACATCAGAAGTAGCCATCGGTGACAATCTGCTTATATATGAATGGATCACTCATTTGGTAAAACTTAACGGAAGTTTCATTGTCAAACGCAATCTGCCGACACGTCAAGCCCTTGATGCGGCAAAACAATTGTCAGCATATATACATCACGCAATCAACAATAAGCACGAAAGCATCTGGATAGCCCAAAGGCAGGGCCGCGCAAAAGACTCCAGCGACCATACTCAGGAAAGCGTATTGAAAATGCTCGGACTTGCCGGTGGTGGATCAATGACCGATAATCTTTCCGATATCAATATTTTTCCTGTAGCCATATCATACGAATTCGATCCTAACGATTTTCTGAAAGCCCGCGAATACCTTATGCGCCATCGCGATCCGGAATTCAAAAAATCACAACACGATGACTTGTTCTCAATGGAAACAGGCCTTATACAATACAAAGGGCGAGTTCACATATCATTTTCCAATTGTATCACGCCTTTCATCAACACAATCCCTGAAAATACAGACCGGCAAGAAGCCATTCATAAAATCTGCCACACGATCGATTGCGGAATCCATAATGGCTACAAGATCTACCCGATCAATTATGTCGCCTATGACAAAGCATTCGACACTGATATGTATCGTCATCGATATACTGACGAAGACATGATGAATGTCAACTCTTATATCGAAGGCCAACTCGACAAGGTAGATATCGCGGACATCACGCCACAAGAGCGAAACTTTATGCGTACATATATGTTCATGATGTATGCCAACCCGCTTCGCAATAAACTACTCGCTTCAGGAAATTGCTGAGAATATCCTCGGTAAACGCAATAATCCCTGACTAAACAATATTTTATCTATGCGTCTACCATTAGTCCTACCGCTTTTAGTAATATTCATAGATATTTTTGTAGACACCTATATTTATTTGGTGCTCAAAAGACGGTTCAAAAACCGTATGCCATCGAACATACAATTATGGAGTTCGATAGTCTTACTCGCAACTCTTATAACAGCCATATCTTTGCCTCGCAGGAGCGGATCTGACGGAATGTTATTGACGGTAATGTGGTTGTTATATGTGTATATTACGGTCTACCTACCGAAATATCTGTTTGTAATCATAGATCTGGTGGCTAAAATCCCAGAATTGATCCACCGCAAACGCATACGAACAATCTCATCTGCCGGAGCTCTGATTTCAATCGGATTTTTCATTACTCTGTGGTGGGCTGCACTTATAAACCGCAACGACATACAAATCACAAACATAGACATTGAAATACAGGGACTGCCTGAAAGTTTTGACGGCTACCGTATCGCACAATTTTCTGACATACATGTAGGCACTTTCGGCAAGGATACGACATTCGTCTCACATATCGTAGAAAGGATAAATTCACAAAAACCGGACGTGATAGTATTCACAGGCGACATCGTAAACTCCAGAAGCGAAGAACTGATTCCCTATGTGTCAACATTGTCAAAATTATCCGCACCCGACAGTGTCTTTTCCATCCTTGGCAATCATGACTACGGTGATTACACCAAATGGCAATCACCGGAGGCAAAGACCCGGGACTTACAAAACATAAAAGACATGCAGCGCGCAATGGGCTGGAATCTTCTTCTGAATGAGACAAAAATGCTACGTAAAGACAACGATTCGATCGCTCTTATCGGAGTGGAAAATATAGGTGACCATCCTTTTCCAATCTACGGATCTCTGACAAAGGCATATCCAGAGTTGTCTGACAGTGTCACAAAAATTCTACTCACTCACAACCCGGCCCATTGGACCGACTCGATATCGTCAAGATCAGATATAAATGTGGCTCTTTCTCTTTCGGGACACACTCATGCAATGCAAATTGAAATTTTGGGCTGGTCTCCCGCCAAATATCGCTACCCCACATGGAAGGGCCTGTATACGGATTACAACGATGAGCATAAACTATATGTTAATATAGGATGTGGGACGGTCGGATTCCCGGCTCGCCTCGGAGCTACACCCGAAGTGACTATTATAACTTTAAGAAAAGCAAAATCAACCCAACAAGCACTTTAAATGGCCAACACACACGCCAATATAATTACCACTGAACTCGGTACACATCTTCGTAAACACGTCGCATCATGCCTGCGTCTCCTTGACGAAGGAGCGACAGTTCCTTTCATCGCACGTTACCGCAAGGAAGCGACCGGTGGCATGGACGAAATAACCATTCACACGATAGAGAAACGCCATCAGGAACTTTTGGAACTTGACAGGAGAAAGGAGTACATACTCGATGTGATAAAAGAGCGTGATGCACTCACCAAGGAACTTGAAGACCGCATAACAGATATTTTCGATCCTATCGTACTTGAGGATATATATCTGCCGTTCAAACCAAAACGAAATACGCGTGCCCAGGCAGCACGTGCGATTGGACTCGAGCCGTTAGCTAAAATCATAATGGCGCAAAACTCTTCCGATATATCAAATCAGGCAAAAAAATTTGCAAAACAAACATGTGATATAGATTCGGCCATAGCGGGAGCATCAGATATAATCGCTGAATGGGTAAGTGAAAGCGAAAAAGCCCGCAATCTTGTACGATCACGCTATCAGCGGTCTGCCGTTATAAGCTCTAAAGTCATTCCCGGCAAAGAAGAAACCGGCAAGAACTACCAAAATTATTTCAATTTCTCAGAACCTCTACGTTTATGCAATTCTCACCGCTATTTGGCCATGCGTCGCGGAGAAGAGGAAGAAATTCTTAAAGTAAACATCTCGATTGACGACGAAGAGATGATCGACCGTCTGAACAGGATGTTCGTCAAGTCAAATGCTCCGGAAGAAACCGCTACGATCGTACGCGGAGCTGTCAAAGACGGATACCGCAGACTGATGCGTCCATCAATCGAAAATGAGATAGCCGCTGTCACAAAAGAGAAAAGTGACTCAGCCGCAATTCAAATGTTTGCGGACAACGTACGCCAATTGCTGATGTCGGCTCCGCTTGGCCGCAAAAGAGTACTTGCCATTGATCCCGGATTCCGGACAGGATGTAAACTTGTGGTGCTTGACGAACAAGGCAACCTGCTACAACATGATGTGATATATCCCACTCCCCCGGCAAATGATTTTGTAGGCTCTGCGGACGCTGTGTGTTTCTATGTCGACCGCTATCGCATCGATGCGATAGCAATCGGCAACGGCACCGCCGGTCGTGAGACAGAAAGATTCATACGTGACCTTATGTTACCTCGCAAGGTACAGATTTTCATGGTAAATGAAAACGGAGCATCTATATACTCGGCCTCCGATGTAGCCCGTGAAGAGTTTCCAAACGAAGATGTAACAGTTCGCGGAGCGGTATCGATCGGGCGCAGACTGCTCGACCCTCTTGCCGAACTGGTAAAAATAGATCCGAAATCAATCGGAGTCGGACAATATCAGCATGCTGTCAACCAAAGCAAACTTAAAGATTCGCTGGACTATGTGGTGGAAAGCTGTGTGAATACAGTCGGGGTCAACATTAACACAGCATCTAAACAACTTTTATCATATGTATCAGGCATAGGACCGGCACTTGCTGCAAATATCGTTAAATATCGTTGTGAAAACGGTGATTTTACATCCCGGACACAACTTCTTGATGTTCCGCGCATGGGAGAGAAAGCATTTCAGCAATGCGCCGGTTTCCTACGTATACCGGGAGCGTCAAATCCTCTTGACAATACGTCTGTACATCCCGAACGTTATGCACTTGTCGAACAGATAGCCGCTGACGTAAAAGCAGACGTCGCACGGCTGACACGCGACCGACGTCTGCTTCACAGCATCGAACTTGACCGATACGTAACCAAAGAAGTCGGATTGCCAACACTCACTGACATCATAATCGAGCTTGAAAAACCAGGGCGAGACCCCCGTGAAACCGTAGAAGAAACTCCTTACGATGATGCGGTTCGTAAAATCGACGATCTCCACATAGGTCAAGAACTTACCGGGAAGGTCAATAATATAACCGCATTCGGTGTGTTTGTAGACCTGGGGATGAAAGAAAACGGCCTTATACATATATCCCAACTCAGCGACCGGTTCATATCCTCTCCATCCGAAATCGTAAGTATAGGACAAAATGTCAAAGTCCGCGTAATCGATATCGACACTTCTCGTAGCCGCATCGCTTTGACAATGAAAGGGGTGACTCAATAATAATATGTCAGAGAAATATGGATAGGGAAAAATCATGCACTATAGGTCTCGGAAGCAACACCGATGACCGCAAATATCAAATCGAACGCGCGATCGAACACCTGTGCGGATATTTCGATAAATGTACCGTTTCTTCCATCTACGAATCAGAAGCGTTTAACGGCAAGGACAAGCCATATCTGAACACTGTGATGCACGGACAAACCCGCCACGACTATGAGAGCGTAATAAGATTTTTAAAAAAATGGGAAGCCGAATGCGGGCGTACGCAAACAGAGTCCGTCGAAGGTATAATATCGATTGATCTTGACCTAGTCATTTGGGACGGACAGATCAAACGCCCGAGGGACTTTGAGCGTATTTATTTTAACAGAGGATATCGCGAACTTCTCGCACAGGGCGCATACGAAATCATATAACATCGTAAAAGTCTGTGCTCGGTGTAAGCAATCGTATGATTATTTACAGATTCTCATAAAACCATTTTCCCTAAGGCTCAGACACGGTATACCTGATTCCAAGAGTTCTTTGACGTAACGGTCGTGACGGCGACGGTTGAGATCCGAACTCAGTATAATCGTATCAGGAGAGAGGGTTTCCGACACAGCCATGACATCACCACGGAATCCGTTACATATTACGGCATAGTTTATCTTATGCGGATAAGCATGTATATGTCGTATATCTGAGATTAACACGAACATGCAACCGGGAATTGCGATTATATTGTTATTTCGGGCAACATATGGTGATAGATGATGAGCAGGCAATAGACGTATAGAATCTATGCCTCGTTTAATCATATATTTCCGATATTTTGTCTGACACTCTTCCATTACAACTCCATACTCATGAAACGGAGCTGTGGTGGCTATATGCAATGTATCATTCCGACGTATCAATATGGAGGTTTTGTCTGACGAACGAGGGATGTAAACCTCCATTCCAGGTTTCGGATAAGAAAGGAGACATGAAGAGAGAATCATGAATAGTCCCAACATTGTAGCCGCTGTCAAATATACGGTTCTACGACGATAAAGCCAGATAGCAAAAACAGCCAATGTAAAGAAACATGCCACGATCAAAAATGGCGGGACATAAATACTTTGCAACGTCGCACGTGGGAGTGTACTTACATACGCGGAAAACGAATGTATAATGCCATAAAGAAAATCAATCAAACATACAAGCCATGAACATTCGATTCCTAAAAACTCTGTCAACAGAAGAAACATCCCACCTCCAAGGATAAACGGCAATAAAACCGCGCAAAGAAAATTGACAGGTATAAAGTAAAGAGGGAAAATATTAAAGTAGTATGCGCTGACAATTCCGGTTCCGAGCATAGCTGAAATAGTGACAGACACATAAGAGAATATGATATATGGGATTTTTTTTGAACGTGAAAAAGGATTCAGCTTGCCAGCAAAAACAAGTATCGATATGACAGCGATAAACGACATCTGAAATCCAATCGTATATAAGGATTGAGGATTGAACATAAGAATTAAGATCGCTGCAACACAAAGCGAATTGAATGGAGATGAGACCCGCTGAAACTGATATGATATGATAAATATGGTAGCCATCACAACCGCACGTACAACAGAAGGTCCAAAACCTGTCAAAATAGCGAAAATCCACAATAGCAGTATCAAAAGGAATGAACGCAGACCTCTACATCCAATTATATAAAGTGGCATAAACATCAGAGATAGTATCCATGCGATGATACCGACATGAAGTCCACTCAACGCAAGAATATGCGAAATGCCAGTCGCGGAAAAAATCTCCATTGTATCGATAGACAGCATAGACCTGTCGCCACTTAAAGCCGCATTCAAAAATTCTTTTGATGATGCGTCCAACATTGAACAGGCAATCAGCCCGGAGATAACCGGACGCATACGACGTATCGAATTAAGCAACCCTGGCTCAGGGAATAAAACCATCAGGCTATCAGGACTAACAAAACATTCTCCGACAACTCCCTTACGACGCATAATCTCGTTAAAATCGTATTCATCAGGCAAATCCAAACGCGATCTTAAAGGTGTCATAGACGCAGTGAAAGACAGACGGTCCGTATCTGTAACATCAGGTATCATGGATGGTGTCGTCATCTTAACCAAAAAAGGTTTACACGACCTATCATTACATGAATCTATAAGTACGATTAATCTTCGGCCAAAATCCGATGAATTCAATTCGCGGACGACTCCCGAATATCTAAATTGTTTCTGGCATAAATGCTCCTGCAACGGAGCCGGATCATGCACAGTCCCGACAATAAACCCAATCGACAATGCAAAAATCAATATAGCGCTATAAGTCTGTTTGAAAAAACAAAGAAAAATAGCCGTCAAGAGAGGGATAAAAACATAAAAATAGCCCATACCGCTGCCCTGTAACAATATACCGAGGACAAACGCCACGGTAAAAGGCATAAGCGGCATGAGCGACAGTGACAAAAGGCGAGATATTTTACAGTGTGCCCATTACAACAAAGAAACTGCTCACCCCTATCACAAACCACAGCAATACGGCAAGCATGAACGGTCTTAATCCAACCGATTTCACAGCTTTGACAGAAAGACTCGCTCCGATAAGAAAAAGAGTGAGCACAAGTCCTTTTTTTGCGATATATACAAGGGCTCCGACAAGGCTTTCCGGAAGATTGAAGTAAGTATTTATCACCATCGCAAGAATAAACAGGAAAATAAACCACGGAATTGAAATACGGCTTCCCTTTTCACGAAAAACCAACATGGTCACAAGGGCAAGCGGAATGATCCATAAAGCCCGTGTGAGTTTTATAAGGGTAGCGATCTGGAGTGCCTCACCGGCATTCGGGTCACCCATGGCTCTCAAGATATTCGAATATGCCTCTCCCGCACCAACGACAGAGGATGTGTCATGAATGGCGATCGCTGCCCAAGTGCCAAACTGACGGGCAGACATGCCGGCCCACTCACCAAACAGAGGAAAAACAAAAAGAGCAATCGCGTTAAGTACAAATATAACACCTAATGACACAGCCATCTCATTTTCATCCGCTTTCAATACTGGCCCGACAGCAGCGATGGCACTTCCGCCACAGATAGCTGTGCCCGATGATATCAAATATGATGTCTTACGGTTCATCTTAAGCCAATATCCCACCAAAACACCTATAACCATCACACCTACGACCGAAACAATCGTAAAAAGCATCCCTTCACTACCGCTACGTAAAGACTCAGTCAAATTCATACCAAAACCAAGACCTACAACCGATGCCTGCAAAAGATATTTGGATGTCTTTTTATTGAATTTCGGATAAGGGCAATCAAACATAAATGCAAACATCAATCCAAGGAAAAGCGCGAATGCCGGAGAAACCGCCACAACCTCAAAACCAAACAGATCGAGAGGCAATACGATCATTACTATAAGAACAATATAGATATAGCGCGACACTGCACGGATCGAATTGAGCACCGATGCATAGGCAAGTTCCATAAAAGATTTTTTTACGTGATGAACGGAAATATAAACTTAATTTAAAAGGAATTGGAATCAAAGATTCCATATATTCCAAGACTCAAACGCCTGGAGTAAAAGCATTTCAAGTCCATTTTTAACCTCTGCGCCAGCAAGTCGCGACTTACGCATAAAGGCGGTCATATCCGGATTATAAATCAGGTCGTAACATAAATGTTCAGGTGTCAGAAGATCATAAGGAATGTCCGGACAGCGTTCAACATCAGGATACATGCCAAGCGGAGTGCAATTGACAACAATCTTATGGGTTTCCATGATTTCAGGTGTCAACTCCTTATATGTAAGACGACCTTCTCCATGGGTGCGTGATACGTATACCGGCTCAACTCCAAGGTTCAGGAGGCCTCTGTTAATAGCCTTTGAAGCACCTCCGGTTCCTAAAACAAGAGCCTTGCGACGTTTGTCATTTATCAGAGGCGCGATCGAATTTTGAAATCCCATAACGTCACTATTAAATCCTTTAAAGCGGATTTCTCCATTCTTGCCGCGAATCAATTTTATTACATTCACCGCACCGACCAAAGCAGCCTCATCGTCCATCTCGTCCATATATGGAATAACTTGTTCCTTATATGGAATTGTAACGTTAAGACCAGCCAGTTCCGGATTTTCCGCCACGACTTCCATGAAATCACCTATGTCCGGAATTTCGAAGTTGACATATTCTGCATCTATATTCTCCGAATCGAACATGTTATTGAAATAATTCATCGAGAACGAATGGGTAAGAGGAAATCCTATCAGCCCATAGACTTTGTGACGTGGAAGTGACATGAGACAATTAGTCGATTATTTTTTAGTTATAATCACAAAAGTAATATATTTTTTCGAATCCAGTACATTATTGCCAACAGGAGTCAATGGACACTCATCAACATAAGGCAGAATGAGGCACAAGAATAAACATCAAACGCGGCCCATGCGTAACGTATACCCGAAATCGGGAGGTATACCGGATAAACTTTATGTCTGACCATGGAATTATTTCAGGAGGAGGGACATGGGACACATCCGTTTTATTAACGCGCTGTTTAACCGAACCCACAGGCAACAATTCCCGATTATGACATGAATCACTCTTAATTTCATCTTGCAAATTTTCAGATGAAAGATACAACAGTTTTAACGATTCGCCCTCGTCAATAATAACTTCTTTACGCAATACGGTCCGTCTCGCTTCAGGAGTGATCATGTAATATGTGTATAAAAATGACATAAGCATCGGTATCACTATAAATACAAGCATCAAGGCGACCAACAAAAAGCGCTCGTCAAAGAATATTCCTATAATGGCGAAAGCAATCACCGGCAAAATAACCGTCCAACCGTAACGTGGCAGCCACAGCATCAGAAGGACAGATAGATAATCACCGGATGAAGTAGAAAACGGAGACGTTTTTTGCAAAATGTAAAACTTTTGAAAATATGAATTCAATCAATAAATCTACAAGTCAGATCTGTATAGTTTTCAATACGTCTGTCACGCAAGAAAGGCCACCATCGTCTGACTTGCTCGGAACGTTTCATATCAACCTCCACTATCGCAATGGTCTCTTCACAGTCCGAAGCCTTATAAAGTAATTCACCCTGAGGTCCTGACACAAAACTTGATCCCCAAAATAAGATCCCCCCAGTCACGCCAGACGGGTCTGGCTCATGTCCGACACGGTTGACAGTCACGACAGGTAGCCCATTAGCAACCGCATGCCCTCTCTGAACAGTGATCCAAGCCTCACGCTGACGTTCTTTCTCTTCAGGCGTGTCGCTACTCTCCCATCCTATAGCCGTCGGATATATCAGCATTTCCGCTCCATTCATAGCCATAAGTCTGGCTGCTTCAGGATACCATTGGTCCCAACATACAAGCACGCCAAGGCGACCAACAGAGGTGTCAATAGGGGTAAATCCAAGATCACCGGGCGTAAAATAAAATTTTTCATAATAAGCTGGATCATCAGGTATATGCATTTTTCTGTATTTTCCGGCCAATGATCCGTCTGTCTCAAACACAAGAGATGTGTTATGGTACAATCCCGCTGCACGCCTTTCGAACATCGATGTAACAAGAACAATGCCTGCCTCTTTTGCCACGGAAGAATAGAATTCGGTGACCAATGATTCAAGTGAAATCGCAAGATCAAAATTATCAACCGATTCCACCTGGCAGAAATACAGTGAATCGTGTAATTCCTGTAAAACAACAAGCTCGGCTCCACGAGCAGAGAGCTCAATTATTTTTTCGCCAAGACGCTTACGGTTGTTTTCTATATCAGAAGTGTTATGCTGCTGAATTATTCCTACTTTCATAACTGCATGTTAATTTACAATCTGTCATTCTAAAGATCTTTTCGCCCATACCCCATCCTCTATCCCAGCGATAGTTCCCGATGGAAATTGCATTGTCACACAATGAAGCGATCCATGCTGACGAGTCAGAGGGACACAGTCAATCGTAACGATACGATGATCCGGGTATGCGATATTCAGTATTTTTGATGCAAGAATATCATTGGCCGGCTGTCGGTATGTCGGCATCAGAATGCGTGACGGTGTAATGAGAAAATTAGCGTAAGTCGCAGGAAGAATCTCTCCATCTATCTCAATCGTGTCCGGAAGAGGCAATTCAACAAGATTATATGGTTTGCCATCCGGAGTCCGCAGTGAGGATAACTCATCCTTCATTCTTACCAACTCATCATAGTTTGGATTTTCAGGAGAGCCTAGACCACAATACACAATAGTCTCGTTCGGAGCAATACGGGCAAGCGTATCAATATGGCTGTCTGTATCATCACCTTTAAGAGCTCCATGGTTAAGGAACAAAACATTGTCAACTCCAAAAGTTTCAGCGATGTAGGACGAAATGGTTTCCCGGCTCCATTGGCCGTTACGGTTGGGCGACATAAGACATTCAGCGGTTGTCAGAATCGTGCGATCACCATCCGACTCAATGGAGCCGCCTTCAAGCACAAAATTAAGTCTGTTTTCCACCGGACATTTAAAAAGCCCTTTTTCCGACATGCGAGTCGTGATCAGATTGTCTTTATCAGACGCGAATTTCAGGCCCCATCCATTGAATTTAAAATCAAGCAATCTAACGGCTCCGTCAACTTCGACCGTTATCGCACCGAAATCACGAGCCCATGTATCATTGGTAGGAAGATCCACGAACTTTACCCTACCAGGATCAAAACCATATTTGGTAAATGATGGCAGACAAAGATCAGCTGGCCCAACAACAATAACGCATTCTTCCTCTGAGATAACTTTTATTATCTCAGCTATGCACCCGCGAGCTTCGTCAAGAATATATCGCCAGTCCGTATCTTCATGAGGCCATGCAAGCAACACGCAATCATGGTTCTCCCATTCAGCCGGAAACCTTCGGTGACAAGCATCATTCTTCTTCATAATTATCTTTCAGATTATCCCAAATAGAGTCCTGGGATTCAAAATATTCTTCACAATAATCAAGGAAACCGCGTTTTTCGGAACTTCCGACATCATCGCACCAATCGCGATAACGCATCCGAAGATCCGGATCCTCGTGTATCATTTTTTTAAATTCCGCTTCGGCTATATCGGCACTTCCATAATGATGGAGTATGTCGTTGAAAAGGTCTGTGATATTTTCCATAATTCAAATTTGCTTTAGGATAATAGATAAACTGACTTAAACCCATAAGGCTCATAAATACTTTGGCCTTTATTAAGTGTTGTATAAACAAATTAACAAAGCATGCCTTTTCATAGTTCAAATATATATCATTCTGCTGACAAAAGCAAATTTAATTAGATCAATCACTCAATATTCCAACACATTAGCTTCAAATATCAATATTATAAACTACCCTCTATACGATCCAACGACAGAAAAGTATATTTCACACCACAACGCTCATCCCTACGGTCAAACTCTATGTCATCCATAGAAATCCCCCATTCGGATGAAGACAAAGCCGGAAAAAACGTATCTGCGTCAGGAGCCAAAGCGTCTATCAATGTCAACTCCATTCTTTTTGCCAACGGAAGAGCTTCTACATAAATTTCGCCCCCTCCTATCACAAACGGTTCTTCGTCATCTCCGCACATAGAAAGCGCATCCTTGAGCGACAAAGCCGTATCAGCACCGATGGCAGAATATTCATTATTACGTGTGACAACTATGTTCCGCCGTCCGGGCAAAGCACCATTCGGGAAGGACTCAAACGTCTTTCTTCCCATTATAATCGGATGCCCCATAGTCAATGATTTGAAGCGCTTCAGGTCGTCACTTATATGATACAATAGATCTCCGTTGCGTCCGATGGCGAAATCTTTTGTACAGGCTACAATAATTACAGGCGATGGATTCATACAGCTACTGTCGCTTTAATATGAGGCTGTGCATCATAATCACACAATTCAAAATCCTCATACTTAAATTCAAAAATATTTTTAACTTCCGGATTCAGGCGCATAGCAGGCAACTTTCCAGGTATACGCCCAAGTTGTGTACGGACTTGCTCAAAATGATTATGGTATATATGCGCGTCGCCAAGCGTGTGCACAAATTCGCCAGGACGTAATCCCGTTGCCTGAGCTACCATCATCAACAATAACGAATAAGATGCTATATTAAAAGGCACTCCCAAAAAACAATCAGCGCTACGCTGATAAAGCATCAAGGACAGACGTCCGTCAGCCACATAAAACTGGAATAACAAATGACATGGAGGCAAAGCCATGTCAGGAATAGAAGCAACGTTCCAGGCACTTACAATAATCCGACGTGACTCAGGATTTTCTTTTATCATGCGGACGACTTCCGAAATCTGGTCGATATGACCTCCTTCATAATCCGGCCATGAACGCCACTGGCAACCATATACCGGCCCAAGCTCTCCGTCTGTCCGAGCCCATTCATTCCATATCCGAACCCCGTTTTCCTGAAGATATTTTACGTTTGTATCCCCTTTAAGGAACCATAGCAGTTCATATATGATCGACTTGAGATGAAGCTTTTTCGTGGTCAGAAGCGGGAAGCCGTCATTCAGGTCAAAACGCATCTGATAGCCGAATATACTTCTAGTACCCGTTCCGGTACGGTCTCCCCTGTCGACACCATCTGTCATTATCTTATTCAAGAGTTCAAGATATTGTTTCATGATTCTACGAATTTACAATTATACAAGGCCGTTTACAATTATAGCTTTCGGTCGCGCCGGGCAGACATACTGACATGCCCCACATCCTATACACTTATCATGATCAACGACAGGAAACGGGCCATGGCCACTTATACCATTTTTATTCATACTGATAGCCCCTGTCGGACAACGCCGTGAACAGGCTCCGCAGTTAATACCTTCGGAATTAGAAAGGCACATCAGGACATTAACCTTGGCGATGCCTACACGTGAGCGATGCTTTTCGACAACAGTCAATGGGTTAAGCGCACCAGATGGACAAAGCTCGGTACAACGTGTACAATCGTACACACACCATGACGCATCATAATCCTTGACAGGATGAAGCGCTCTCAGAAGACCGTATTCATCAAATGATGCCTTCAGCACTCTTTGCGGACAATGACTGATACAAAGCCCACATGCCGTGCAACGATCAAGAAACTCTTTACGTCTATGAACACCAGGAGGAGTCACAGCCAATCTCCCCGCCCGACTATATTCCGCCTTATCTATTGTCTTTACTACATCAGAAGCCCGTGAGACAACTGGCGCGGCCGCGACAACAGCCCCAAACGCAAGGAACCGACGGCGGTCAATCTTGTCAAAAGAAATTCTTTCTTCGACTTGTTTCCCATCCGACACATCTAAATGTCCGGTATGAACACCAGCCGCGGAATCCGGAATCGGATTACGAACACGCTGCATAAGTGGTATGGACAATTGATGACGGTTATATGTATAATGAATGGCATCATTCGGACAATCGGTAATACAATCAAAGCAGACAACACAGCGCGATGTATCTACAACATGACTCAACAGGTCAATACATGATGCCTTGCAAAGATGTTCACAATGACGACATTGGACACACTTATCCGTATTTATATCTATCCGGAATATCGAATAACGGGATACAAAACCGAGAGTAGTGCCTACAGGACAAACTGAGTTACAAAAAGTACGCCCGTTAAAAAACGCCATCGCCCCGACAAAAGACATGGTGACAACCGCGATTCCGGTTCCGAGCATAGACCCGACCGCGATACGCACTGGAGGAGTATCGTTTAATGCAGACCACTGATTTAAAATCCATCCCCAAACAGGCTTAATGACATAAACGGAAAAACGGCCAAATATGCTATAAGGATCAAGCAATGATGTGACAGCCGAAATGCCCAACAAAATAGACAAAACGACAACAAATAGCGTCATATTGCGCAACGCTGCCTTTGGAGGGCTATAATGGTAGTCCCATTTAGAACCGGAACGCTTGCCAATACGCGGCAATCGCGCGCAAATATCCTGAAACACACCAAGCGGACATGCGACAGAACAATATAAACGGCCAAATATCAATGTCACAATCAACCACGACACAAAAGTGGCGAAAGCAAAAGCCATTGCCGCCGGGAAAAGCTGAATATCCGACAACCATGACGCCATAGCCGGAACAGACATGCCATAATCAACGAAAAGACCTGTCATCAAAGAAAAGGTCATAACCGCAGCCATGATACGCACACAACGCAGGAGTCGCCCTGTAACACCGTTTTTCATGACTCAATACATCGTAAATTACGTAGTAAATCCGTCAAAACCGTAATCCGCGAAAGAGCGGCAGGTATATCAATGCCAACCGGGCATGTCTCCAGACACGCTCCGCACGATATACAATGCTGAGATTGTTCCGGGTCAGACAACACTGCCTCATAACGGGCCAAAAACACGCTTCCTTTCGGCTTAAAATCCGTATCTGATAACAGCCCCGGCATATATCCTCCTTTCAAAGCATCACCAACAAACAATAGATTGCCAGGTATGTCAATGCCATATTCACAAGGCATACAGTTACCACAATCCATACAAGCATTCTCACTTATAGGCTCGTATTCTTTAGCCATTCCAAAGGGAATCTCACTTACCTTGTCAGATAGAGACAATCGACACGAACTAAAAGCGGTGGAACAGAACACCACTCCGCCCAACTGCATTAACCATTGTCTGCGACTGACTTTCCGCATTGGATTCAGCCCTCCCTCAAAGTAGCGATAGCAAAGGCTGATATGCCCTCTCCACGACCCTCGAAACCAAGATGTTCCGTTGTTGTGGCCTTAACCGACACCGACGATACCGGCAGAAGAAGGTCTGAAGCTATGTTATCAATCATCGCTGGAATGAAATCAAATAGTTTCGGACGTTGTGCGACAATTGTCACATCCACATTGTTTATCCCGAATCCTTTCTCCGTAACCATTTCAACGACACGTCGCAGAAGCACTCTCGAATCCGCGCCCAAATACGCAGCATCAGTATCCGGAAAATGAAACCCAATATCCCTCATCGCAGCCGCACCGAGGATAGCATCGGAAAGAGCGTGTAAAGCCACATCAGCATCACTATGGCCAAGCAAGCCCCTGTCATATGGCAGCTTGACTCCGCAAAGAATCAAATCACGATTCTCTGCAAAACGATGGACATCATAACCGATTCCTGTTCTAACAATCACAAATATTATTTTTAAATTATGCTAAAACGCATATAAACAAATTATTTACGGCCAAATATTTCCTTAAGCCCGTCCATATCGAACGATAGAGTGAATCGAAGAGTCTGGTCAAGCGGTGATGTCTGTGCAGTGGCAAGCATATAGCTCGCGTCAAGACGCAATACATTTAAAGCAAATCCAGCGCCAATACCAAAATATTGCAGATTTCCTTTAGATGGATTCTGATAGTAATATCCGGCACGCAAGAAAAACTGCTGATTGTAATTATACTCGGCTCCAAGAGAATACGATATCTCCCTCAATTCTTCTTTCATACCACCCGGTGCGTCTGTAAAAGACTTGAATATACCTGTAATAGGCGACATGTTCTGCCAGTCTTCATATGATTTGACATACTCTATTTCACCTTCGGTCCCTTCTTTAAAGTCATCTCTTCGAGGCATAACAGGAACCAACAGTTTATTTATATCCAAGTTTATCGCAAGATTATGATAATCAGCCAATGGATATGTAAACGATGTTCCTATTCGGAGATTGGTAGGAAGGAAAGCGGGATTGTCGCCATGATTATATTCGACCTTGGTTCCTATATTGGAGATATTCCATCCCCAAGACCATTGGCATTCGTTACGGCCTATTATGGGATATGATGTAAAAAAGCCTGATATATCAGCAGAGAACGCAGACGCCCCTGTAGACTGATCACCGGCATAACTTTCACTGAATCCAAGATCGCTGTAAATATAGCGGAACACGATACCCATAGAAAATTTTTCAGACAGCTTACGGGAATAACCGACATCCACAGACATTTCGTATGGATTCAACGTCTGCCCTCCCTTACCAGACGGATCTGTCGTCACCTCTCCAAGAGAAAAATAGCGCAAGGAAGCGGATACTGCCTGATTGTCATCGCTTCCAAGCTTCCAATACCCCGAAAGATTGGCAAGAAAAATATCATTTACCAATTTACGGAGCCATGGCGTATAACTCAATGAAACCGCTCCGCGCGAATACGCAAAAGCATATTTGGATGGATTCCAAAACTGGCTATTGGCATCAGGCTCGGTAGCCGCTCCGAGATCGCCCATGGAAGCACCTCGGGCATCCGGAGCTATGCCAAAAGACGCAACTCCTGTCTGAATGGGATTAAAATCATCTTTGGGACTTTCGGCCCGAGCTTCTGTCACACAGAAGAAAAGCGAGACAATGCCGGCCGTTATTAATATAAATATTGTATTGCGTTGCTTCATCGCTACGAATTTGTTTCTTGAAATATAACTGAAAACAATATGAAATATTGCCCGAGCAGCACCTTAAAACAATAGAAAAGCGATGTTAAACGGCAAATAGATTGTCAACATTTACTACATGGACAATCATTAAAGTCCTCAAAATAGAATCGCAACGCTCTTCACAAAACAAATCAATGACATTCTACAACTCTAATAAAATACAAAATCACTCACTATTTTTAGGTATTTATTGTTTAATAAATAATAGTTAAGTTTGCACTCTGAATAATAATAATCCAATAAGTGAGCATTAAAATTATGAGACTATCCGATTTGAAGCCAGGTGAAACAGGCTTAGTGGTCAAAATACTCGGCCATGGAGCTTTTCGCAAACGGATGCTTGAAATGGGATTCATCAGCGGACGGGAAGTCAAAGTTCTACTTGACGCACCTCTGCATGATCCCGTAAAATATCAGATCATGGACTATGAAGTCTCACTCCGACAATCAGAAGCGGATCTCGTAGCAGTCGAACCCTCATCCTCAGATCACGCGAGCTTAACTCTCAACAATCATACAAACACAATTCTTGACAGAGATTGTGACGAAACCTCACAAACAAAAAGCCACGACCTACGTACCATCAATATCGCCCTCATCGGAAATCCCAACTGCGGTAAGACATCACTGTTCAATATTGCATCTGGAGCACGAGAGCATGTAGGCAACTACAGTGGTGTCACCGTCGATGCAAAAAAAGGCTCATTCAGGTATAAAGGCTTCAAATTTAACATCGTCGATCTGCCGGGCACATACTCTTTAGCATCTTATTCTCCTGAGGAATTATATGTCAGACGCTATCTCAAAGACGAAACACCCGATGTGATAATCAACGTCGTCGACGGCTCAAATCTCGAACGCAATTTCTATCTCACCACAGAGCTTATCGACATGGACAGAAGCATGGTGATAGCTCTCAACATGGCAGATGAACTTGAAAAAGCCGGGAAAAAGCTTGACTACAAGACCTTAGGCGAGATGATCGGAGTCCCCATCGTACCAACCACTGCCCGCACCGGACAAGGTATAAACGAACTATTCGACACAGTCATACGTGTCTATGAAGGTTCAGAGCCTTCCATCCGTCACATCCACGTGAACCTTGGCAACGACATTGAAAATTCCTTGACAGAAATCAAAGACGCACTCAAAAAGGACCCACATATCGGACGACATTTCTCGCCACGATATCTTGCCATAAAACTTCTTGAAAAAGATGCTGAAATTGAAAACATTGTAAGCAAGCTCCCCGCAGGACAAAAATTAATTGATTTAAGGGATAAAAAACTCACGAAATTCTCTGAATTACATCCCGATGGTGACATAAACATGGCTATCGCCAATGCCAAATACGGTTTCATAGCAGGGGCACTCACCGAAACCATGATCAATTCAAAAAAAGAGGAGATTAATTCCACGCATATAATCGACACCATCGTAACAAATCGTCTGTTCGGGTTCCCAATATTCCTGACCATAATGGCGCTTATTTTTTGGGCGACATTCGAAATAGGATCATACCCGATGGAATGGATCGAATCAATGGTGACTTGGCTTGGTGACATCACAAGAGAATATGCACCCGACGGGGCCATAAAGGATCTGTTGGCAGATGGTATAATCGGAGGTGTCGGTGGTGTCATAGTGTTTCTTCCAAACATCCTTATCCTATATCTGTGCATCTCTTTTATGGAAGACTCCGGCTATATGGCAAGAGCCGCGTTTATCATGGATAAACTGATGCACCGCCTTGGGCTACATGGTAAATCATTTATTCCTTTAGTCATGGGATTCGGCTGCACAGTCCCGTCCATAATGGCCGCACGCTCAATCGAAAGCCGTTCCAGCCGAATAATCACCATTCTCATAAATCCGTTTATAAGTTGTTCTGCGAGACTTCCGATATATGTGCTTTTAATAGGAACATTCTTTCCGGATCATGCCACATTGGTATTCATGGGCCTCTATATATTAGGTATCCTCGTCGCGGCTGCCACAGCGCGGCTTCTACGTCGTTTCCATTTTGGAGAAGATGTAACACCATTTGTAATGGAACTTCCCCCTTATCGTGTGCCGACTCTAAAAGCCACACTTCGCCACATGTGGGGAAAAGGTGAACAATACTTACGCAAAATGGGAGGTGTGATACTTGTTGCCAGTATCGCTGTATGGGCCCTCAACTATTTTCCGCGTCATAATGGAGAGGACAGCACCATCGAAAATCTAAACGACGAAAAGTCAATCGACATGTCACGCGACAGTTATCTCGAGATGGCCGGCAAAGCCATAAACCCGCTTCTCGAACCGATAGGATTCAACTGGCGAGCTTCAGTAGCGGCACTAGCCGGAGTACCCGCTAAAGAAATAGTCGTCTCTACTCTCGGTGTGCTCTATACCGGAGAAGAAGACGCGTCGACACAAAGCCTATCGGCACGCCTGTCCACCACTAATCCTCACACCGGTAAACCTGATTTTTCAGCTGCGACAGCCCTAAGTTTCATGATTTTTGTCCTTTTGTATTGCCCGTGCATAGCAACAATAACCGCTATCGTAAAAGAAACAGGCAATCCACGCTATGGACTTTTCTCGGTTGTTTACAACACCATGGTCGCCTGGGTAGCAGCTTTTATAGTATACCGTCTCGCATTGCTCATTTAACACACCGCATAAACAGGCTCCATCAGCCATGACCTCATCACCAAGCGTGACTCAACATTATGAAACATATCCTAAATTTTGCCGTCAAATGTCTCTCGCTATTTTCATATCACGCCGCCTGACTTTAAGATCACCATCAGGCAAAGCACTATCTGGCATAATAATAGCGGTCACCGGCATATCACTGTCAGTAATCGTCATGCTGATATCAATTGCCGTGATGACAGGTTTCAAACAAGAAATACGCAATAAAATAATGGGGTTTGACGCTCAACTGACAGTGTCATCACACCAATCCGACAATAATCCCGAAAGCGCACTGGTAGATCTAAACGAAATCAGGCCTTCGCTCGAAGCCTTGCCACCACAAGCATCAGCCTCTCTCACAATCCGTCAACCCGCCATCCTTAAAACGCCTACCGAATTCACCGGAGCGATAATAAAAGGCATGTCCAAAGACTACGATTGGAAATTCGTGCGAGACAATCTTGTTGAAGGGGTTATTCCTGATTATTCCGCTGACTCCACTCTTTACCATATAGTCATTTCACGCAATCTTTCCAACACACTTTCAGTCAGACTCGGAGAGAAAATAGACGCATATTTTCTCGGTGACGACACATACAGAACGCGACGTCTGAAAATCGCTGGAATATACGATTCGCATTTCAGCGAATATGACAACAGCATCATTTTCGGCACACTCAAACTCCCCTCCTCTCTTGTCGGTTTAGACGAAAACCTTGGCACGCAGCTTGAGATCTATGGACTTGGAAACGACACTGACATCCGAAAGTGTGCCAATCATTTGTCTTCAAACCTTATGGACGAGCTATACACAGGCCACATCCAAAGATTGTATACCGTGACCGACGTTCATTCTACCGCAGCCCTATATTTCAACTGGCTTTCGCTGCTCGACATGAATGTAGTAGTCATTCTGACAATAATGTCACTGCTGACATGCCTGACACTAGTATCGTCGCTATTTATACTGATATTACGACGCGTAAACATGATAGGCATACTCAAAGCTCTTGGAGCGACAGACGCTCTTATAAGGAGATCGTTCGTCTATCTCACAATGCGCATACTGGCCATAGGTCTTCTAATAGGCAATTTTATCGGACTCGCGGTCATTCTACTCCAGAATAAAACAGCTTTCATACCGCTAAATCCTGAGGCATACTATTTGGACCACGTCCCAATGACGCTTGATATCACATCTTTACTGATACTGAATGTCGGAATAGTAGTTGTCTCTCTGCTTGTACTTATAATCCCGTCAGCCATTATAACGACCATACCGCCTTCACGTGTCATAAAATATGAATAAAGTTGGGACTTTCAGTATATCAAGACATCATACGGCAATCACAAACCATAGCCAAAACTACAATAAAATTGCTAAAAGATAGCGAAAAGCATTGCTGAATGGCAAAAAATACATTATCTTTGCATATCGCTAAATGCCGTGTCATTAGCTATGGCAAAAGCAGTCAAGTGTTAACCTGACAATATTGTCTTTGAAGTCAGACATTACCAAAGACCATATAACACAAAAACAAACACTAAATTATCAATATCTAATTTCAGAATGAAAAGAGTTTATACTTTCGGAGACGGCAAAGCTGAAGGCAATGCCTCCATGCGGAATCTCCTTGGCGGTAAAGGTGCGAACCTCGCTGAAATGAACCTCCTCGGTATGCCAGTCCCCCCAGGTTTTACAATCACGACGGAAGTCTGTACGGAATATACCCAGTATGGTCGCGACAAAGTCGTAAACGATCTCACTCAGGAAGTTAAAGCTGCGATAGCCCATGTTGAACAGCTCACAGGGAAGAAATTCAACGATCCGGAAAATCCTCTCCTCGTATCGGTCCGTTCAGGAGCCCGTGCTTCGATGCCTGGTATGATGGATACCGTCCTCAACCTCGGCATGAATGATGCGACTGTAGAATCACTCGCAAAAAAAAGCGGAAATCCGCGTTTTGCATGGGACAGCTACCGTCGTTTCGTACAGATGTACGGAGACGTTGTTCTCGGCATGAAACCCAAAAGCAAAGCCGATATCGATCCGTTTGAAGAAATAATGGATAAAGTCAAGGAAGAGAAAGGCGTTAAACTTGACACTGAACTATCTGTAGAAGACCTTCAAAACCTCGTATCTCTATTCAAAAAAGCAGTAAAAGAATATACCGGTAAAGATTTCCCGAATGACGCATGGGAACAACTTTGGGGAGGCATATGCGCTGTGTTTGACAGCTGGATGAACGAACGCGCCATCCTCTACCGCCGAATGAACCAAATCCCCGAGGAATGGGGAACCGCTGTCAACGTTCAGGCCATGGTATACGGCAACATGGGCGACAATTCGGCAACAGGTGTGGCATTCAGCCGCGACGCTGCCACCGGTGAAAACATATTCAATGGCGAATATCTCATCAATGCCCAGGGCGAAGATGTCGTCGCCGGTATCCGCACACCTCAGCAGATCACAGTCGAAGGCTCCCGTCGTTGGGCTGCCCTTCAGGGAATAAGCGAAGATGTTCGTCACGAAAAGTATCCTTCGCTCGAAGAAGCTATGCCGGTATGCGCTGCTGAGCTAATCGCTATAGCAGGACGTCTTGAAGACTATTACAAAGACATGCAGGATATGGAGTTCACCATCCAGGACGGTAAACTTTGGATGCTTCAGACAAGAAACGGCAAACGCACAGGTGCCGCCATGGTAAAAATCGCTATGGATCTTCTTCGTGCAGGTGAAATAGACGAAAAGACCGCCCTATTGCGCATGGAGCCGCAAAAACTTGACGAACTTCTACATCCGGTCTTTGATAAAGCAGCTCTCAAACGCGCCAAAGTTGTTGCCAAAGGCCTTCCCGCATCTCCCGGTGCTGCTGCCGGACAAGTAGTTTTCTCGGCAGAGGAAGCGGAAGCATGGAGCGAAAAGAAACGCAAAGTAGTTCTTGTACGCATAGAAACATCTCCGGAAGACCTTCGCGGCATGGCTGTCGCACAGGGCATTCTGACCATGCGCGGTGGTATGACCTCACACGCGGCGGTAGTCGCACGCGGCATGGGCAAATGCTGCGTATCAGGCGCAGGCGAAATCCGTGTCGACTATAAGAACAAAACTGTCGAGATGGGTGGAAAAACCTACAATGAAGGCGACTGGATCTCTCTCAACGGTTCAACAGGTGAAGTTTACGACGGCCCAGTTCCGACAACCGAACCGGAACTCGGTGGTGACTTCGGTGCGATCATGAATCTTGCCGCAAAATACACCAAAACTCTCGTCCGCACCAATGCCGACACCCCCCGTGATGCAAAACAAGCACGCCATTTCGGAGCCCAAGGTATCGGTCTCTGCCGCACCGAACACATGTTCTTTGAAGGCGATCGCATCAAAGCAGTACGCGAAATGATTCTTGCGTCCGACGAAGAAGGCCGCCGTCACGCACTCGCCAAATTGCTGCCAATCCAAAGAGGCGACTTTGAAGGCATCTTTGAAGCCATGGACGGTTACGGAGTGACCATCCGTCTTCTCGACCCGCCACTGCATGAATTTGTACCTCATCAGACCGCAACACAAAAAGAACTCGCCTCTGAAATGGGCTTGACTCTCGAGGAAGTAAAAGCAAAGGTTGACTCTCTTGAAGAATTCAATCCCATGCTTGGACACCGCGGCTGCCGTCTCGGCATCACATATCCGGAAATCACCGAAATGCAGACACGCGCGATCATCGAAGCCGCACTTGCCGTTAAAGCCCGTGGCATCGACGTGCATCCTGAAATCATGATTCCCCTTGTCGGTTCTCTGAAAGAAATTCAAAACCAGGCTGACGTTATAAACATCACTGCTGCTAAAGTATTTGAAGAAAAAGGCCAGAGCCTACCCTACAAAGTTGGAACAATGATCGAAGTTCCACGTGCAGCACTTGTCGCTAATCAGATAGCAGAAGTCGCTGACTTCTTCTCCTTCGGAACCAACGACCTCACCCAGATGACATTTGGCTTCTCTCGCGACGACGCACCAAAATTCCTCAAATTCTATAAGGAACATGGAATTATCAAAACCGATCCGTTTGAAGTACTTGATCAGGAAGGTGTCGGCCAACTCGTTAAGATGGGTGTCGAAAAAGGTCGTGCTACCAAACCTGAACTCAAAGTCGGCATCTGTGGAGAACACGGAGGCGAACCATCATCTGTCAAATTCTGTGCACGTCTCGGCATGAACTATGTCAGCTGCTCCCCATTCCGAGTTCCCATCGCCCGCGTAGCCGCAGCGCAGGCTGCCATCGAAGAATAAATCCGCTCGATTTCAACAGTATCACTATTATAAACCGGAGCTGCCGTTATATGGCAGCTCCGGTTTTATACTTACATATCAAGATAAGACATTAGACAGATGTCCCGTTTTACAGATTATAATATCAGTAAAAATTAGCAATTATTTCTCATTCACTCAACTACCTGATCATAAATATCATTTCCAATATAAATTGACCACTAATAGTCTAATTTTAGAAGGCTGGTGAAAATTAGCGGCAAATGAATTTGAGATATTTATATGTTTTAAGCAATCCACCTGCCTGTTGTTATCCATGCGCACAATTTCCAACTCGAAATCACAGTTATTTGCCAAGTTGTGAAATCCCCCAACGTATCAAGTCGTCCAATATCGGCATCAGGGTATCCCCTTTATCGGTAATTGAGTATTCGACTTTCGGGGGAATTGACGGGTAGAGTTTGCGGCTCACCAAACCATCACCCTCCAACATTTTTAATGTAGAACTCAACACCTTTGGCGATATGTCCGGCAGAGCATGGAGTATCTCGTTGAATCGCAAACAGCGAGCTTCTCCCAGCATAGCCAAAACGAGTAATCCCCACTTAGTGCTGAAATGGGATATTACATTTCTAACGGGACAGTTCCCAATGTCAGAATATTTTTTGAGTATCTCCTGCATTTTTTTCTGATTGATTTTCAATTTTAGTAACCCGAAAGTAACCGGATAACTTTTGTGTAAGATCTTGTAAAAGACGTTTTTCCGCGATAATTTTGCACTATCTAAAATATAGTCGATTACAAACACAAAGTTAATATATAAATCTCAAACAACTATGAGTGAATTAAAAAAACTCAACGAAAGTGCGAAGTACTCTCACGGCTTAGTCGGCAATCTCGCAGCTTTCGAAGGTAAAATTTTCATCAAAGACGAATTAAAAGAAACATCGTGTGAAATCTCATTCGGTTCACTCGCACCAGGTCAAGCTGTGCCATTCTTCCACAACCACAAAGACAACGAGGAAAACTACATCGTACTATCTGGCTACGGGGCATTTCAAGTCGATGAAGATGTATTTCCTATCGCGGATGGAAGCGTGATACGTGTGGCCACCGGCTGCGACCGCAATATAAAGAATACAGCGGAAAGAGGCAATCTCGTGTACATCTGCATACAGGCCAAAGAGAGCAGTCTAACTGGGTACACCATGACGGATGCAGAGATTACAGAAAGGGATAGTAGGCTCTAACGCTGTTCCTGAATTAGAGCGAACATCTTATATCGACCTCACCGATTTCTCGGTGAGGTTTTTATTTATCTTTTATACGATTTCAAATCCCATTTTATCGCTTTTACATCATGGAAAATTAGTAACTTTGTATGTTACATCTGAATGATTTGTTGATAATGTCGCAGAAAAAAAACATAACTTTACAAGAGTCCAATATTTCAGTAATAGGGGCAAAGGTCAACAACCTAAAGGACGTGAACGTGGAGATTCCACGCGGCAAACTTGTGGTTATAACCGGAGTTTCAGGCTCGGGAAAATCATCACTCGCGTTTGACACGTTATATGCCAAAGGTCAGCGTCGATATGTAGAAAGTCTCAGCAGCTATGCCAGGCAATTTATGGGCAAAATGCCAAAACCCGAATGCAAAGCAATACTTGGATTACCACCTGCGATAGCAATCGAACAAAAAGTAAATACACGAAATCCGCGAAGCACCGTAGGCACTTCAACCGAAATATATGACTACCTCCGTCTGCTATACGGACGGATAGGCCGCACCATATCCCCTATAAGCGGAGAAGAAGTAAAAAAACACACCATAGACGATGTCGTCGATTATGTAATGACGTTTCCGCCTGGAACACGTATAGCCGTAACCGCTCCGATAATAATTCCGGACGGCCGAAAATTCACATCACAACTCGATGTATACATCAAAGCAGGATATTCCAGACTCGTCGACACTGGAAACTTCACAGATATCCAAGAACTTTTGGAAAATCTCAAAAAAAGCGATAACAATGATTCTTATACCGACAAATATGAACTTCTTGTAGACAGGCTCGCTATTTCGGAGGATCCTGACGAAATAAGCCGATTGCGCGATTCCGTTGAAAGCGCATTTTTTGAAGGCCATGATAAATTAAGAATATCGGTATGGACCGAAGAAGGCATAATCTCAAAAGAATTCTCAAGGATCTTCGAAGCTGACGGCATTAAATTTGAACCACCGACAGAAATGATGTTCAATTTCAACAATCCTGTCGGAGCCTGTCCTGTCTGCGGTGGATTCGGAAAAGTCCTTGGTATAGACGAAAGATTAGTGATACCCAACAACACGCTTTCGATTTATGACAATGCCGTAGCCTGTTGGCGTGGAGATAAAATGAGCGAATGGAAACGAGCTTTCATAAGCGATGCGTCAAAATATAATTTCCCTATTCACAAACCGTATCTCGATCTTGACAAAGAAGAAAAAGAATTACTTTGGCACGGTCCAGCCGACCAACGCAAACCAGGCAAGAAACTGACATACGAGGATTTCCCCTCTATCGACAATTTCCTCCGGATGATAGATGAAAATCAATACAAAATACAATATCGGGTAATGAAAGCTCGCTATCAGGGCAAAACGACATGTCCTGAATGCAACGGATCGCGGTTGAAAACATCTGCCACTTATGTCAAAGTCGGTGGAGCGACAATCTGTGATCTCGTGACCATGCCGGTAGATAAACTCCTCGATTTTTTTAATAATCTTAAATTAACCGAAATCGATGCGAAGATTGCGGGAAGATTGCTGAAAGAAATCAACAACCGCATATCATATCTTGTCGAGGTCGGACTTGGATATCTTACACTCGACCGCCTGTCATCAACACTCTCTGGAGGCGAGAGCCAACGCATAAATCTTGCCACATCACTCGGAAGCAGCCTCGTTGGATCACTATATATCCTCGATGAACCGTCTATCGGCCTCCATCCACGCGACACGGAGCGACTGATAAACGTCTTGAAAAAACTTCGTGATCTTGGCAACACGGTAGTGGTTGTTGAGCATGACGAAGAAATCATGCGTGAAGCCGACTATCTTATAGATGTCGGCCCTGATGCCGGACGTCTTGGTGGCTCTATTATATACCAAGGAAAACCATCCGAACTTATCCCCACACAATTACAATCCGGAGCACAGCAAAGTTACACAGCACGCTATCTGACAGGCGAACTGACAATCCCCGTACCATCTCACAGACGGAAATGGCGTGACTCGATAGAGGTCGTAGGAGCAAAAGAACACAATCTCAAAGATATAAACGTCGAATTCCCGCTTCAAGTAATGACCGTAGTCACAGGCGTAAGCGGCTCCGGAAAATCGACCCTTGTAAGAGATATCCTTTACAGATCTCTAAATCGTCATCTCGGGAATCCAGGTGACGCACCCGGCACTTTCAGAAAACTACAAGGCGACCTTTCCCGAATAAAAAATATTGAGTTTGTCGACCAAAACCCGATAGGGAAATCATCTCGATCCAATCCAGCCACATACCTCAAAGCATTTGACGAAATACGTAAATTGTTTGCATCCACACAAACTGCCAAACAGATGGGATACACTCCCTCCGATTTTTCATTCAACTCAGACGGCGGCCGATGTGAGGAATGTAAAGGAGACGGATATATCACTATCGAAATGCAATTTATGGCCGATATAACCGTCCCGTGTGAGTCATGTCACGGAAAGCGATATCAAAAAGAAATTCTTGAAGTGAATTATCGCGGCAAAAACATATATGACATTTTAGAGATGACCATCAATCAGGCCATAGAATTCTTTTCAGAGACCGACTCATCTCAGGAAAAACGAATTGTAAAACGGCTTAAACCATTAAGCGATGTTGGACTCGGATATATAAAGGTCGGCCAAAACTCATCATCTCTTTCCGGTGGTGAAAACCAAAGGGTTAAACTTGCTTCGTTTTTTGCAGACGAGAAAGCAGAACCCACTATGTATATTTTTGATGAACCGACAACCGGTTTGCATTTCCATGACATTGCTACGCTCATGAAATCATTCGACCGTCTGATATCAATGGGACATACCGTGCTCATTATCGAACACAACCCGGATGTCATAAAATGCGCTGACTATATAATAGACATCGGACCGGAAGGAGGGAACCTTGGAGGGGCTCTTGTCGCGACAGGCACACCAGAAGAAATCGCATCCAATCCGGCATCATATACCGGTCAATCAATAAAAGCAAAACTATCCAAACATAAATAACAAATACATTAATATAATTACATACAGCCATGGCCAAAATAGGTGATCGTGTACGCTTCCTTAACTCCGTGGGTGGCGGCATAATAAAAAAGATAGAAGGAAACATCGCATATGTCGACGACGATGGTTTCGAAACACCAACACTACTACGGGAATGTGTCGTAGTCGCATCACCGGAAGTCACAGAGAAGAAAATGGCTCTTACACAGGACGCAGTAATGCCAAACACAGCCAAAACACAAACCAGCGCCACCATATCCAAGGAGAAAGACAACATAACCGAAACAGAGGAAACATCTGAAGGAGAAATACTTAACGTTGTACTTGCGTACGAACCAAAAGATATAAAACACTTGAATACAACGACATTTGACACATATCTCGTAAATGATTCAAATTACTATCTTTATTTCACATATATGTCTCGCGCAGACGAAAGTATCGGATGGACTACAAGATATGCAGGCATAGTCGAACCGAACATCCAAGTATTTCTTGAAGAAATATCCGGAGAAAATTTACCAGCAATGGATCGTATCGCGATACAATTCATAGCATTCAAATCCGGCAAGGAATTCAAAATAAAATCACCCGTAGCTGTAGAGACAGCTCTCGACACAACCAAATTCTTTAAACTGCATTGTTTCCACGACAATCCATACTTTGACAAAGAAGTCATCGCTATAGATATAGTAACCAATGATATACCACGAAAACGCATGGTCATAGACTCATCGCGAATCGAAGCCAGCCTCAAAGCAAAAAAAGCAGTCGACAGACCGACCAGACAGCCTGTACATAAAAAAAACGACAAAAAACCGGGAATAATAGAGGTGGATCTGCACATAGACGAGCTTATAGACTCCACCGCGGGACTCTCACCGTCAGAAATTCTAAATCTACAGGTTGACGAATTCCGTAAAATAATGGATGCCAATCTAAAAAATAAAGGCCAGAAAATAATATTTATTCACGGCAAAGGAGAAGGGGTCTTACGCTCCGCCCTGATGAAAGAACTTAACCATCGTTACAAAAACTGTATGGTCCAGGATGCTTCATTCAGGGAATACGGATTCGGAGCCACTCAAGTGACCATCTAATAAAATATCAGCAATGATAATCTGGTTTTCAGGCACTGGTAATTCGCGCTATGTAGCCGAGCAACTTGCCCCAATCCTTTCCCAAGAGTTAAGACGGATGGCCCCGGATATAACTCGTTCCACACTATCGGTAACAGACGGAAGCGGCATGATAATCTGGATTTGCCCTGTGTATTCATGGGGCATACCGCCTTATGTCCGTAATACGATACGTAATATAGACATAGATTCAACCTTCACACACCATCTGATATTGACATGCGGTGACGATTGCGGACTTGCCGCCGAGATGTGGAGAAAAGATATCGCAAAACGCAATTGGAATGCCGGAAACGCCTACTCCATACAAATGCCCAATAATTATGTGTGCATGAAAGGATTTGATGTCGACAGCCAACCGATCAAGGACAAAAAACTATCCATGGCTCCAAAACGGATAGCAGAGATATCCGCATCGCTCGCCAATCGGGAAAAAGCTGAAAAAATAAATGATGTGACTAAAGGGAATTTTCCATGGATAAAAACTAAAATTATATATCCTTGGTTTATACGTCACGCCATGTCACCATCTAAATTTCATCATACAAAAAACTGCATATCGTGCGGTAGATGCGCAGCCGTATGTCCGACAGACAATATATCCTTGGCAGCGACTGAACCAACGACAAATACAGGGCGCAAGCGCAGATATCCGATATGGGGAAAATCATGCGCTGGTTGCCTTGCTTGCTATCATGTATGCCCAAGACACGCGGTTATGTATGGTAACAAAACCATCGGCAAAGGACAATATCTGAATCCAATAACACACGCGAATCGAACCAGATCCATATAAGAGTTGTTTATAATACGAACACTATATTTTCTGATTATTAACAATCTCAAACCACCATCATGGAGAAAAAATCGATAAAAGGAACCCGTACAGAGCAAAATCTTCTCGCTGCATTTGCCGGTGAAAGCCAGGCCCGTTCTCGTTATACACTTTTTGCAAAAAAAGCTCGCGAGGAAGGCTACGAACAGATCGCGCGGGTATTCCTTATCACCGCTGAACAGGAACTAAGCCATGCCGAAATGTTCTTCTCGCGTCTGGAAGGCGGAGTAGTAAAAATCAATGCCGGTTATCCGGCTGGTATCGTTGCCGATACAATGACAAACCTCCGTGAGGCCGCAGCGGGCGAACGTGAAGAATGGAGCGATCTATACTCATCATTCTCCGCCACAGCAGAGGAAGAAGGATTTAAAGACGTAGCCATACTATTCAAAAATATAGCAAACGTGGAAATTCAGCACGAGCAACGTTATCTGAAATTGCTGGAACGTCTCACAAACGGACAAGAATTCTACAGTGAAGAAGATCAGGAATGGCAATGCATGCACTGCGGATATGTACATAAAGGCAAATCAGCACCCAAACGGTGTCCGGTATGCGGGAAAGAACAAGGCTATTTCGAACGCAAAGCCGAAAATTACTAAACTCGGTCCGAACCTGTCATATCAAAAAACTGGCTGTATCATTGAGACACAGCCAGTTTTTTGATATGACAGGATTTCATACTATAATTCACAACACTTTCTCGGCAAGAAAATGGTCAAGAGCATCTTTTGCCGACATTGTATAGATCGAACCATCCTCATGGGCATAGACGACAGTCTGTCCTTTTATCATTTTATCAATCAGGCATTTCTCTACAGCTATTTCCATGCCACGGGCTATCTTATCCGTGACATCCTCAGTCAACTGGCGTTTTTCCATCATTTTTAATTCGGTCATACAATTCTGGTGCTAAGGTCAAAGTATCATTGGCTACCACCTGCGGGCGGCAGCGGGTATTGTCAATAATCGTCCAACTGTCGACGATAGGCATGAATAAATTAAACAGATTATCAATGCCGTGGTGATAACGGCGCACAATCACATCATTAGGGATATTATGGCCACCCTCACTGACTCTCTGCGCCACCCTCCTGATGGCAAGTTGTGGAGACGAAAGCCAAATATAGAGCAAATGGACAAAATAGCCCAACTTATGAGCTTTGGATACAAGAGTATGGTAACTGCGTGTAGCCAATGTGGTCTCTATCGCAAAAGAGATGCCTTTCTGCAATAGTTCCTCTATCCGGCCAAGCATAATTCGCCCAGCTTCAAACGCGACACTCTCAGGATGGAATGGCGAAAGGCCTTTGGCAATCTCATCGGCATTGACAAACTGTTGACAATTAAGAATGTCAGGCAACAAGGCGAACGAAGCCGTTGTTTTTCCAGCTCCGTTGCAACCAGCGATGATGTATAAACTGGGCGATTTCATAATTGATTAAGTATTTGTTATGGTTCTATTTTCTATATATTTATCAGCTACTCTCTATAATAGACCCTTTTCACCCGTTGGGATACCGACGTCAATATTTCATACGGGATCGTACCAAGTGTCTCAGCGATATCATCGACAGGAATATTTTCACCGAACACCTCGACACGGTCTCCTATACATACATCCGTTACATCGGTAACATCTATCATACAAGCATCCATACATATACTTCCGACTGTAGGACACTTCACGCCTTTAACCATCATCACGGAATTGCCATAACCGAGATGACGGTTTATACCGTCGGCATATCCAATAGGCACAGTAGCGATTACAGAATCACGTTTTAACACTCCGCGTCTGTTATAACCGACAGTCGTGCCAGCTTTCCATTTTTTTATCGATATTATTACTGTATATAACGATGAGACAGGTCTCAAATCATCCTGGGAACCATCGTCAAGAGTCTTTATACCATATAGACCGATTCCAAGACGCACCATATCCAACTGGTGTTCAGGGAAACGCGTTATACCGGTAGAATTTAAAATATGACGAAGTATCCTCCGTTCAGGAAATGCAGCCTGAAGAATATTACAACATTCTTCAAAATAGCTGAATTGAGAACGCGTGTAATCATCTTCCAATGGATCATCCGCGGCACAGAGATGAGAAAATATGGATTTAGGTTTTACATATGACTGTGATTTCAGCAATCCGACCAATTCCGGCATATCTTCTTTTCTAAAACCAAGACGATGCATACCGGAATCTATCTTTATATGTACCGGATAGTCCGAAATTCCAATCCTGGAAGCTTCGCGTATAAGAGCCTGCAAAAAACCGATATTATAGATTTCCGGTTCAAGACGGTCTTCAAAAAGCGCATGAAAATTCTCGACAGTAGGATTCAATACAAGAATAGGCATTGTTATGCCGGCGCGACGTAGTTCCGCCCCCTCGTCATGAACAGCGACAGCAAGATACGAAGTCCCCTGAGCCTGCAAAGTCCGGGCAAGCTCATGCGATCCGGCTCCGTAACCTGATGCTTTTATCATACATACTATAGCCGTAGTAGGTTTTATCTTTGAACGGAATGCATTAAAGTTATCTATGACTGCATCAAGGTTTATTTCAAGCACAGTCTCATGTTGACGGGCTTCAAGCAATTCACATATACGGTGAAATTCAAACTGCGGAGCACCTTTGACCAAAATCAGTTCGTCATGGAAATCGCTGGTCGAAACTTTCTCCAAAAAATCATCTGTCGAATCAAAAAAAAGACTATCCATTCCGAACAGATCACGATATCCGCTTATTTCCGGGCCAATGCCTACAAAACGGGAGACACCAGCTTGAACCAGATCATCGGCCATACGTGAATATAACGAGAACAGGTCTGCCCTCTCACGCATAAAATCACTCACGATAACAGTGCCGCTCAGTCCGGGAGTCAAACGACGCTTCATGAAATCGAGAGCCGGTGCAAGCGAATTAAAATCGCTTGTGTAATTATCATGTATCAAAAGGCTTCCGTTCACACCCTCGATCACTTCCAAACGTGTATCGACAAGACACAATCCACCCATTCGATCCGAAATCACATCATGGCTGAATCCTAAATAAAGCATTACAGCCAGACAATGAATGGCATTTTCCAAATCATGCACCCCGTTTACCGGAATAGTCACGCTTTTGGCACTGTCACCTTTGTAACTATAATAAAATGATATAACCGACCCCGTATCATAAACACCCGAAATGAACAGATCTGCGGAAGCATCTGTCCGAGACCACGCTATCGTCACTGGAGCTTTGACAACACAGGAATTGATCAATTCATCATCCCCATTATAAATCACACATTCACATCCGTCAAACAACGACGCTTTCTCACGACATTTTTCCTCTATCGAAACAAAACCCGAACTATGTTCAGTACCGATATTTGTAAAAATACCAATACGCGGAGCAAGTATTTCTTTAAGAGCCGACATCTCCCCCGGCATAGATATACCGGCTTCAAAAATACCAAGGCATGTATCAGCCTCAATCCTCCAGACAGACAGCGGCACACCTATCTGCGAATTATAGCTACGCGGACTCCTGGTAATCACCATATCGGTTTGTAATAGCTGATTAAGCCACTCTTTGACAGTTGTTTTACCCCTGCTGCCTGTTATAGCGATAACCGGAATGTCAAAACAACGACGATGATATATGGCCAACGTTCGCAAAGCGACAAGAGAAGAATCAACCGACAAAAAATTCGCCTCAGGCATTACAGAAAGATCGTCGGGAAGATCAGTCACCACAAAGTTCCTCACACCGTCCTCATACAACTGTCTTATATATCTGTGGCCGTCACCGGAGCTTGTTTTTATAGCAAAGAAAAGAGACTCGGACGGACATGTCAACGACCGGCTGTCGGTAAGCAGCCGGGAAATCTTTGAATCCGGGTCCGATAAAACCGGAACCGCCCCGATTATATCTGCTATATCTTTAATCTTATATTCCATTATTCGATAATAATGTATTAATATAACGCCTATAGGCGTATGTGAGTTTAGGATAATTTTCAAGCAATCGACGCGTAGCCATCTCGCGTGAGTTCATCTCTTTTTCAACCGATTCAGGTGATGCGGACATTATCCGATGCGACAAACGCCTTGTCAATGCCGAAGACTCCCGTGCGATTTTAATAGTCTCGGCATTGAAGAACGATTCACGGAAAAGGTCATAAATATAATTCACAGCCATCGGTGAGGGATGCTTCATATCATCCGCATAAAACCGATAGTCCCTCAGATCGTCCATCATTATCTCATAAGCCGGAAAATAACTAACGGAATCATCTTCATAAGCCTTTACCACTTCATCAACGCCAAGCAAGAGAACAGCTTTTGACAGCTGATTGCCATGCGCACCGAGTTCGGTATATCTCAACGGACTTACAGTGAACATCACGTGGGCTTCCGGGCTACATTTCTTTATAATCTCCACTATATCATTAAGAGCCTTCACAGTATCGGCAAGCGATAAATTATACAACTCAAATTCCGAAGCCGGGACTTTATGACAATTAGCCACTACCTGCCCGCTCTCACGTGAGACAAATGCCCTTGTAGTACCTAAAGTGATGATAACAACAGATGCTTCACGCAACATCGCATGGCCGTTTTCTATACGCGAATTCATCAGTTTTATCGCATTTTCCTCATCCGGATCCGAATAGCGTGAATGAAACAAAAAACTCCGGAAGAGTCCATCACGAAAAATAATGTCTCTCTGTCCGACCGCTTCATTCGTACTCAACACCTCCAGACCTCTCTTTATTGACAACGGGTTGTATATCGGTCCAAAAGGATTGACATCCACATCAAAAAGCTCATCACAAAGACAACGACCGATATTGTCACTGAAACAAGAACCGATCAATATCAGCGGAACACCATGTTTTATAAGACCTTGTCGCCCTTCTACAGGACGAACTATCGTTCGGAAATCCATCAGGAAAAATAGCAATTGTTTGATGATTGATACAAAATTACTAATAATCCCGTTAACGGCACATTTAAAATATGCTATAAATTCAAACTATATATATTTAACACGCTATCTATATTCAATTGTTTCAAAGCCCCCAATTACGATTATCGGAAAAATTTGCACAATACGAATTAATTGCATACCTTTGCATCCGTAAAAACAATCACGTTCTTTCGATTGTAAGTACCTGGAGTGGTGCTCGAGTGGCTGAAGAGGCACGCCTGGAAAGCGTGTAACCGTCAAAAGCGGTTCGCGAGTTCGAATCTCGCCCACTCCGCTTAAAAACACTGAAAACCAATGAGTTAGCAATTGGTTTTCAGTGTTTTTCGTGTGCTTATATAGCATAACAACTTATAAAACACCCTAATTTATTTCGCGTTATATCGGTTTTTTACTACTCTTATCGCAAAATGTTTCACCTATGTTGTACCCAGGTACAACATATAGGCAAACAATTATTAACACCGATATATTTAATTTAGGCAGGTTGGACATTTGGGGTGATGGATTGCGTGTAAACCATTGATTTTATTATCTTTGCGAAGATAATCATTGATATGGTTAAAAAATGCTTTTTCTGCGGGTCTAAAAATGTGGTCAGGAACGGTCTGAGAGGCCGTACTCAACGATATAAATGCAGGGACTGCGGTCGTCGTTTTGATGGCGGTAC
>CAJULW010000032.1 GCA_910587515.1 uncultured Duncaniella sp. | reverse complement strand
CGATATTGGTCGTAGAAGCATCCGTTAGGCCGAAGTTGGTCTTGTCGAGATATGTACCGCTCGATGGCATGGAGCCGACGATATAGCCTTGTACATAGATACCGGCCCCTCCGGCGGGAGATTCCGAGGTAGAAGTCGGATTCATCGCGATTACCTGCGAAACGGCAAACGGACTCGCTTCGGTTCCGGAACCTTCACCTACAGGAGGAGTTGGCGTATCACCACCGTCAGCGATAAATTCATATTCCGACGTGTTCTTTAAACCAGGACCTTTACAATAAGACATCACATCACCTTTAAGAACCACCTTCTTGCCAAGATTTCCAGAATTTGCCGAGAGATTCAAATCGTCACGCACAGTACCTTTCGGAAGCTGAATACCGATGCAAAGCTTATAGTCGGTGCAATCAGGAGTAGGAGCGATAACGATATTGGTCGTAGAAGCATCCGTTAGGCCGAAGTTGGTCTTGTCGAGATATGTACCGCTCGATGGCATGGAGCCGACGATATAGCCTTGTACATAGACACCGGCCCCTCCAGCGGGAGATTCCGTAGTAGAAGTCGGATTCATCGCTATCACCTGGGCTATCGAATATGGATCTTCCTTAGTACCAGAACCTTCACCTATAGGGGGGGTTGGCGTATCAGGCACCGTGACTCCGTCGATACGGAATGATGACGCTGCACCATTGTTACCGGTGAGGGCGGGAATGCCGATAGAAGTGGAAAGATTGCCGAGAAGCCATATCTGTTTCTTATAATTTGCTGGATTGTCGACAAGATTTCCATATTGACGCAGTTTGGAATCCTGCGGAAGAGCGACCACCATACACTTGGTCCAATCGGTACATTCAGGATCTTGCGCGAACACGAGAGTGTTGTCAAGTTCAGGCTCAGCTGAGAATTGGATGTCCGCGTTGGAAGCGACAACTTCGACTCCTGGAGCGACAGCTCCTACGATGTAGCCGGTGATCCATACGTTGGTTGCAGAGCCACCGCCTGAAATAACAGAAATAGCCTCGTCAACCGTATAAGGGTTGTCTTCCGACCCTGGACCTATGGTCGGATTACCGAAATTCATGCAACCGTAGCGGTCGATCAACGTAAGCTGCCATCCACCGTTTGAATGGTAGCCGAGTATACCTACAACGTCACCATTGCCCTCGGGAAGCACGTCAGCATAGAAATTGGAATAACCGCTCGTACGCACAGTGAGAGTATTGCCGTCCGACAGATTCAATGTACGGTTGACAGTCTCTTTACTTTCAGCGAAAGTGGCCTTTCCTCCATCAGCAAAAGAGCAGTTGTTGAAGCGCACAAGCTGGCTCTGCCACTTCACGTATGTGACAGCTCCGCCTCCGGAAATATCCGACAGAGAATTGACCGTTATGGTATCCACATCGGCAAGTTGTGGCTGACCGCTCATCTGCACATGCTTTTCGAAGAACTCGTAAGGCATGAAAGTGGTCTGCGCACCGTATTGTTCGGAATCTTCAGGGAAACCGAGCTGTTGCAGGCCGGCATATTTACCTACCGTCATGTCTGTCACGTCGATAACAAGTTCCTGCCCGCGACGATATTTGTTGTTCATCGAATTGGCGTTGATGCTCATCGCGAGCGCACCGGTCTCATCCTGGATGACAAGCGACTTATATATATTGCCCGAAGCGTCGGAAGATATCACACGTCCTTTGACAAGCACACGTTTACCGTCAGACGCTGCACCTACAGTAGTATAATAATTGTCAGCATCCTGCCAATATTGAGTCTTGAAGGCGTTTATCGTCATCAGCTCATATTGCTCCGAATCACTCAGCCAAGAGGATTCGGGATTGGCCATTCCGGGATCGTCGAAATCGTTCTGACATGAAGTCAATCCGATAGTCGCAGCGAACAGAAGACCCAAATATGTTTTGAAATTTCTCATAATTCTAAAATTTTTATAGATCTGAAAATCCTATAAGACTAAAGAGTCAAATATAGGCTGTGACTATTTTATAGTGACGTTTTTCAACTCCCATGAACCGGCTTTCTCTGCTGTCGATACATAACGGAATCCGATCTCTATTTTCTTACCCGCATAAGCAGAAAGATCGATCGATCCGGAATTAACGAAATCCCAGCTCATGGATGCGGGATAGGACGGAATTGTCAGTGTCGTCCAATCAGCGGCACCTACTTCACGCACATTGACGGTAGCCTGTGTCTTGGCTATTTCAAGGCTCTTGAAGTAATTCAATGCCTGGTCAAACGAAAGATATGCGGAAGTCTTGCCGGCGAGATCAATCTGTGGAGATATAATCCATGACTCAGAGTCATAATTCACCTTACTGCTATTATCATATCCCGTAGCTATCATATAGCCATATTTAGCGTCGTGTTTCCACACAGCGGAAAGACCGGAAGGCAGATTTTCATCCTTGACCGTAAAATTGCCTATACCGCTCTTAAACGACTCGGAGAAGATAGCGTCACCGGGAGTCACAGGCGTGTCAGGATCCTCAGGCGTGTCGACAAACTCAAAACCGTCTATACAGCCGGATTTTGGATCCATTATTGTAAGCTGCCATGTTCCGTTAAACGAACCGAGTATGGCTATAACCGAGCCAGTGCCTTTCGGGAGTATCTGAGAAGCGAACTTTGACTTGTCGCTTGTACGAACCACTATTTTGTTTCCATTTGCGTCTTTCAGATCACGGTTTGTAGAACCGGTCTGGCCGGGTTTGTCACACCACTGTTTTACCCCCCCGTCAACAAAAGTCACATTTTCGATCTTGACAAGACGGCACTGCCACTCTTGCTGTTTCTCTGTGATTCCGGACCAAGAAAGGAGATCGGGAATTGTCACTACATACGGCTCGACGGCTGAAGGAACAGGAAGACCGTTGCGTTGCGCACGGATCATGAACTCTTCCTTGTCCATACCTCCGATACCTCCATTGTAAGGCGCACCGATCTGCATCTGTTTTCCATATCCACCGACAAGAAGACCGGTGACGTTGATACGTACCTCCTGTCCGATGGGGTAACTTTCGTATAGGTCGTAACCGTATACGCGGATATCCATGGACCCGCTTTCGTCACTGACATAGACACGCTGATAGACATTGCCGTCCATGTCTGACGAAATGACACGTCCACCGATGATGATACTGTCGCCATCGGCGTTTACCGGAATGACGGAATTACCGTTTGACTGTGCTACATCCCAAAACATCTGCTTGAAAGTCTCCATCGAAGTGTTGACCTCGTAGCTTGCGACGGGGACAATGACCGGCGGACGGTCGAGATCGTCGTCACAGCTGACGAATCCGAGGGAAACGCCTGCGGCAAGAACCGCGAATATTGATTTATATAATTTCATATATCGAATCTTTCTTGATTGTTATATATAAGAAAATGTGGTTAGAAACGTATTCCGACATTCAGATAAACCCTTATGCCCTGTGCGTAGAAGTATTTGTTGGGATACTTCCCGGCATCGTAGTTGGTATAGTCGAAACGCCCCTGCTGATATGCGTATGTCTGTATTTTCTTATTGTTTAGCAGGTTGTCGACGTTAAGATTGATGTTCATCGAAGTCTTGCGGTCGAGATAGATCAATTTGCCGATCGAAGCGTTGACAACGAAAGCGTCGCGTAGTTTGTCCTGATGCGCGAGTTCTGCCATCTTGGATTCGAGTTCCTCGTATGAAGGATATTTCTCCCACAGGTTGGGCAGAGCTTCATGGCGTATCGGCGAGAGATTGACGTAAGCGTCGCCCATCCAGGAAGCGTTGACATTGAAGAACCATGATTTAGGCGCAGCCCAGTCTATGCCGACATTGACTGCTGTCTGAGGTGTGCCGCCTACGTAGAAATTCTTGAGATATACAACCTGTGTCGTGTCGGGACGCATGCCGTTTTCATACGAACGTGTCCCTTTCGGACGGTTCTTGTACTGATAGCGGGCGAAAGTGGCGGCCGCGCTAAGAGTGACTGACGAAGTGATCTTGTAGGCCGCACCGATTTCAATGCCTTTGTAACGAGTGTGAACACCTTTGAGCACGTAGTTCATGAAGGTGGAATACTGGTCGTCATAGAACGAAGAACGTTCGGTCTGATCGAACATCTCTGTCCAGAAACCGGTGACAGCACCGCGGAAACGACGATAATTCCAAGAATAGGACAGGTCTCCTGAGAGTATACGTTCTGGCTTTAGACCGTCGATAGCGGTGTCCTTGATACGCGGAGAAATATAGGAATATTCAAAGAGCGGAGCCACTGTCTCATAACCGACATGAGCGGTGATATAGTTACGGCCATCGATCTTATACGTAGCTCCGGCTTTAAGCGCGCCTGTGTCGAAACGGTGTGTCACACCCTTTCCGTATGAATTTTCGGGCGCACGGCCGTTCTGCATCTTACCGTCGCGGAAGAACTGTGTATAACCAACTTTTAGACCGTAGTTTATATCCCACTGCGGAAGTGTAATGACGTTCTGTATCCAAGCGTTGCCATGGAGGGCGTTGATATAGTAATCATAACCGAAAGTATCGTCCTTGCCGACAAGACGGTTGGGGTTGCGGAGATCGTTCTGCATCATAGACGGATCACCGGGGAAGTCACGTTCGCTGAACTGATCGACATCAAGCCAGTATTCGCCTCCAAGCAGATCGCGAATAGTCTTGTAATAATGCGCGCGGGTGTAATTGAAACTTACACCTGCCTGAAGGGTCATATTGTCGTTGATACGATGGTTGAGCACAGAGTTCAACATGAAGTTGATCTGATTGCTGTGACGGTTTTCAAGGATATAACTCGAAGAATGGTTAGCGGGGTTTCCGCCACGGCCATAAAGCTTGTTAAGATAGTTGGACTGATAAAGCTGATCCCAGTTGATCTGACGGAAACTGTCGTCGTGGCGCCACAGATCGGTATAGAGATCGAAGGCCTCTTGATTGTCAGCAAAATATGAAGGCAGATAACGGTAATAGTCGGGACGCGGGTCGGCTGCGTTATACCAATTGAGAGCCGAAGTCGAATAATTGACCGAACGGAAAGCCGCTCCTGTGTTGAGAGTGGTTCCGTTTTTAGGTTTCCAAAGCCAGTTAAGCACGGCTGTCGGGTCGAATGTCTCCACTATTTTTGAAGAACGCTTCTTGCCGTCCTGCCATCCCCAGTTGGGATTGTAAAGATTATCGCCCGTGAGATCGTAGGCTTCAAGATATGTCGCTGAATTGGTGGCGCGTTGCGTCGGTGCACCCCAAACGGTAAGGTTCAGAGAGTGCTGAGGGTTGAACACCTTCTCGAGCGAGGCAAACAGACCGAAAGAGTTGTAGAAAGTGCCATCGATCACACCTTCCTTGGCATAGCGTCCGATAGCCGAAACCGTGAAAGCCCAACCGTTTTTATTGAGACCGGTCGAATACATGGCCATAGCGCGTAGCATATAGTTGGAATTGGTGAAAGCCACTGAGCCGTTAAAGCCGGGAGCATAATGCGAAGCGCGGGTGTTTATATCTGTCGCGCCACCGATATTACCGAAGCCGAAAGCCGCCGCCCCGAGCCCGAGTGAAGTTGTCTTGTCACGGAAAGCACGGCTCATGCCTCCCAAGGTCGAATAATTGAAACGGCCACGGGCAAGATCGTTGAAGCTGATACCGTTGACGTATGTCTCGGTATACTTCGAATCATAACCACGGATACGAAAACGCATGGGCTGGAAATCATAGTTGGCCGCGTTGTAGTAGACATCGTCGCTCGCACCCGTAAGTGCGGCTATAGACTGCGCGCTGCCTTCCTCGTCATCAAGGAGATTCTGATCGAAAAGCATATCGTTCTGCTCCTCGTAGAATACATTGTTGAGGTCTGTGTCAAGCATTTTGATCACACCGAGATTGTCAATGACACCATTGGCGATCATTACATTCATGTTGACATCCTGATAGCCGTAAGCCACAATGACAAGAAGGTCGTCACCGGCCTTTGCATTGGAGATGCGAAAATCGCCCGACGGATCGGTGGTGGCATACAGCCCCTGATTGTCGAGCATAACGGTAGCTCCGGAGACGGGCGCGCCCGTGTTGGAGTCGACCACTGTACCGGAAACACCGGTCGTCTGAGCCAATGACGGAAAAACCACCGTCAGAAGCAGTAACAGAAACAGTTTTAATCTCATAAATTAAATTATATAGTTTGATTTGATTGGAAACCACCGGTTGATTGAGCGCATAAGAACCAGCCGGAACATAAATACAATGCAAGATCCGGCTACTGTCAACGATCCAAATAACTATCAATCAATAAAGCCTCGAAGTCGGAGATATGATTTTATAAGATTCACGTTATCCTCCATCGAAAGAATCGAAGAATCAATGGTCAGATCATAACTTTTGGCATCGCCCCAAATTTTGTCCGTGAAAAAATTATAATAATCGGCACGCCATTTATTGGTTTTTTTAGCCATTGACACAGCTTTCTCCGGATCAATGGCATCATTACGACCCATTATGCGCTTTACACACTCCTCCATCGGGGCATGGACAAAAATATTGATACATCTTGGATGCTCCCTGAGTATATAGTCAGAACTACGACCGACGACAACGAACGACTTTTCCCTTGCCGTAGCAAGAAGAAAGTCACTGATACTTTTGTAAAGTCCGTCATCGGAAATAGAAGATGATCCTGTATAGTAGCACATCGGGGTCACACCCATGGAAAAACTGAACAGTCCTTGCAGGAAAGTAGGAAATCGCTCATCCTTTTTCTTGAAAAACTCAGGATTTACCCCTGCGAGCTTGGCAGATTCGACAAGCAATTCCTTGTCATAGTAAGCTATGCCAAGTGCTTCCGCAATGGCTTTTCCCAACTCGCGCCCGCCACTGCCGAACTGACGGCCGACAGTGATGACAAAAGGTTCGCGGGCAGTTCCCACCGATATATTAGCATTTTTACCGTTCATGCTTTAGCTTTTTAATAACGCGAACTTAATTTCTGACCTTATGCAGGAATATGATCGTAGGAAAGTGGTCGGAATATCCGTTGAGCCATGAACCTGAAGCGTATGTACGCTTCGGATATCCCTGACGCTGACCTTCTGTGTCAAACAGAAAATCAAAATTATTTACTTTGCATGAGCTGTACTGGAGGGATGCATGGTTGTGTTTGAGCAAGGTTCCGGATACTATGATCTGGTCGAAAAGGTTCCATTGTCCCTTATATGCAAGCGTACCGATGCCTTTGTCGAGAAGTCTCCACCACGGATTGAAAAATCCATGAGACCCAACTTTGTCTTGGTCGCGTTTGGCTCCGAGATTCACGGCACATGACTTATCCTGCGGATCGTCATTCAAGTCTCCCATAACTATCACACCCTGATTCGGACGAATCGCCCACAGAGAATCTGCGATGTGTTTGGAAAGGTCGGCTGCGGCTTCACGCAGATAGCTCGAACGCTCTTGCCCGCCAAGACGCGAAGGCCAATGGTTGACGATAACACTCACGGTGTCTCCTCCGAGAATTCCGGTGACACACATCTGGTCGCGGGTGCGGAAACTTTCATATCCCGGTATCACAAGAGTGTGGTTGGTTACGTCAAGCACTTTGAATAGACGCGGATTGTACAAAAGTCCGACATCTACACCACGACGGTCGGGCGAATCGTGGTGCACCACTTGCAAACGCCACTGACGTATATCTTTGGCTCTCACAAGGTCGTCAAGGCAACTTTTGTTTTCAATCTCCGAAACGCCTATTATCGCCGGCCCCATAGGAGTGTTTTTGGTGACCATACGAGAAATACAATAGGCCAGATTATTTATCTTGCTCCAATATTTCTCCCCATTCCACTGCCGCGCTCCCTGCGGAGAAAACTCAAGGTCGTATGAGCCATTGTTGTTTATCGTGTCGAAAAGATTTTCAAGATTATAAAAAGCAACCCCGTAGACAAGTGGCTGCTTCGGATCGTTCTGAGCCGACACGCTCAACGCCATAAGCAAAGCTAATAGCGGAAAAATTAAAATTCTCTTCATGGGACGGAATTTGATTTGTTTTTACGAGAAGTTTTTAGTAGTAAATTTTACATTTAGGTCTGGAGACAAAAATCACTTTCTTGAGCATTGAAAAGACGTCTTCCAGTTACGCGGATTTATATTTCATAATGACTTTAGGGGTGTAAAAATAGTGAAAATTTTATTTTCTTCCCAAATTTTGATATCAAAATCACAAATAAAAAAAATTATACCTTTCACTGAACTTTTCATGTACCGAAAATGTTGTCCGGAAGCGTGTTTCGATTCAGTGGCTGTGACAAAGATGGAATACACCATTTTCTAAAATAATGTCAGTTCAAAGGTCTTTTTGATGGATTTTTGTTATCTTTGCAGACGGTTTTGCGAAGATATGTCACAACAGCGACAAGAAACCCCAATATAGTACAATAGAAAAAATTTCAAACGCAGAATATAAAAGAAACCGTAACCGAATTATGGCAAAAGTAACCAAAGAAATGGCGTTGGATTACCATCGCTATCCACGCCCCGGAAAAATAGAAGTCATCCCCACCAAACCATACGCTACCCAGGCAGACCTCGCCCTTGCCTATTCTCCCGGAGTAGCCTATCCCTGTCTTGAAATCAAAGACAATCCGCAGGATGTTTATAAATATACCGACAAAGGCAATCTCGTAGCCGTAATCTCCAACGGGACAGCGGTTCTCGGCCTCGGCAATATCGGAGCACTCGCCGGAAAACCGGTAATGGAAGGCAAAGGACTGCTTTTCAAAATATTCGCAGGTCTCGATTGTTTTGACATTGAAGTCGATGAGGCTGACCCCGAAAAATTCATCCAGATCGTCAAAGCTTTAGGCCCGACGTTCGGAGGCATAAATCTCGAAGATATCAAGGCTCCCGAATGCTTCAAAATAGAAGAAAGGCTTAAAGCCGAAATGGACATCCCCGTCATGCACGACGACCAGCACGGGACAGCCATAATATCAGCCGCAGCGCTGCTCAACGCAATAGAAATCCAAGGGAAAAAAATAGAGGATGTGAAACTCGTCGTCAACGGAGCAGGCGCGGCCGCTGTATCATGTACAAAACTATATTGCGCTCTCGGTGTAAGGATAGAGAACGTCGTGATGTGTGACAGCAAAGGTGTCATCAGCGACAAGCGCACCGACCTCAATCCACAAAAAGCGCAATTCGCCACCAGCAGACCGATCTCTACTCTTGCCGAGGCGATGAAAGACGCCGATGTGTTCCTCGGCCTTTCAGTCAAAGATGTGGTCACTACGGACATGGTCAAATCCATGGCTCCGCGTCCGATTGTTTTCGCCCTCGCAAATCCCGATCCAGAAATCGCCTATGAAACCGCGATAGCCGCACGACCAGATATCATAATGGGCACCGGACGCTCTGATTACCCCAATCAGATCAACAATGTGCTCGGCTTCCCCTATATCTTCCGTGGAGCACTTGACTGCGGGGCATCCGAAATCAACGAGACAATGAAAATATATGCGGTCCGTGCAATCGCGGAACTCGCAAAAAAGCCGGTACCACCCGTGGTAAGCGCGGCATACAACCGCTCGGATATCAAATTCGGGCCGGAATACATCATACCTACCCCGTTTGATCCGCGTTTGCTGACATCCGTGTCGCCCGCGGTCGCAAAGGGCGCTATGGACAGCGGTGTGGCCCGTCGGCCTATCTGCGACTGGGACGAATACGACGAAAAACTCCGTCGCCTCAAAGGAAACGACCGTAAGTTCACCCGTCGCCTCAACGAAGCCGCCCGCACCAATCCTAAACGTGTAGTGTTCGGAGAAGCAAACACAGACAATATGTTACGCGCAGCCGCGATAGCGGCAAACGATGGACTGTGCGTCCCTATTCTTCTTGGCAACGAGGAAATGATTGAGAAACGCGCCCAACGTCTCGGCTTGAATATCGAAGGAATCGAAATAGTCAACCTGCGCCACGATCGCGAAGCTCCGAGACGCGAACGTTATGCGACTCTGCTCACCATGAAGCGCCAACGTCAGGGAGAAAACTTCGAAAGCGCCCTCGACAAGATGTTCGACCGCAATTATTTCGGCATGATGATGGTGGAGACAGGCGACGCTGACGCTTTCATTGCCGGCACTCGCGCCGCCAACAATCCCACAGGAGATATCGCACGCGAGGTGATCGGTCTCCGTGACGGCTTCAAGCATTTCGCGGCCATGCATGTCATGGAAACTACCAAGGGCACCTACTTCCTTGCCGATACAATGATAAATTGCACGGCCGACGAGGAAACGTTGCTTGACATCACGCGCCTTGCCAACGATGCCGTGAAGTTCTTCGCCCATGATCCGGTCATGGCTCTCGTGTCGTATTCGAACTTCGGCTCCAACAAGGACAACGAACCTTCTACCGTCCACAACGTAATCGACCGCATACACAAAGAGTATCCCGACATGGTGATCGATGGAGAAATGCAGATCAATTACGCCCTCAACAAAAACGTACGTGACAAAGTATATCCTTTTACCCGCCTTTACGGCAAGGAGGTCAACACTCTGGTGTTCCCGAATCTAAGCGCAGCCAATTCGGCTTACCGCATAATGTTGGAAATGGGTGTAGGCGAATCGATAGGGCCGATACAGATGGGATTGAAGAAACCGATCCACTTTATCAATGTCGACGCAGAAGTTCGCGACATACTAAATCTGATAGCCATAGCAGGCATAGACGCAGCGACAATGGAAAACAAAAATTGATCCACGTGTCCCCATTAAGGAAACTATAATTTATAGCATCACCCCCGTGAAGCACTTAAAGCCTCACGGGGGTGAATTTTTATGGCAGATATCAATAGCCAGCGCTTATTGTAGATTCGCATCCATACATCTCCAATCCGCCAAAGGAAAGTCCCATATCGTGACAGTGGTAACCTTTATGTTTCTTGTGTTTCTTATCCTTCTTGTGCTTCTTATGTTTTTTATGATAACGGTGATGATAATCACCGTCAAAATCATATTCATGTTCCACTCCCCAATGTGACCGTATCGTCCCGCAGCCCGGGAGCATGACCGAACAGCCAAACACCACAATAAGTCCGATGACAAACGGTAGTATCCTTTTACGTCTCATAAGCTATGAATTACAGTTGAATTAACAATAATCGAATGAAGGAGACTTCCGACACACGGATGACGGCTCATGAACTCCCGCTGAGCTTTTAACGTTAATTAAACAGAAAATGTTTGCATTGAAACTCTTTCTCACCAATTTTACTTAATTTTGCATGTCTACGCCTTTACAATAAATTTTATTTTAGTCAACAATGAAAAAGATATTATTACTTATAATAGTGGCTATAGCGGGCATCGCCACCGGCATAGCTAAAGACAAAGCCGAAATATCATTCAAGGGCACAACACATGATTTCGGGACTATAAAAGCCGACGGAGGCGCAGTGACAGCCGTATACGAATTTATCAACACCGGCTCAGCACCCCTGACAATAGTAAACGTCAGCAACGGAGGTTGCGGATGCACAAAACCTTCTTATCCGAAACAACCCATAGCGCCAGGCAAGAAAGGCGAAATCAAAATCAAGTTCCAACCTCGCGGTAGATCAGGAGAGTTCAATCGTACCGTCAAGGTCAAAACCAACGCTGCCAAGTCGCGCATGAACTTGACTTTCAGCGGAGTGATAATCCCATAAAAATCTCGACATGTCGCTAAAAACAATATCCGCAGGCATATTGCTTGTACTTACATCCATAGCGGCCGCCGGACAAGGCATCTGGCTCGAACAAAAGCATGATTTCGGTGCTTTTGATGAAAACCTCGGTACCGTATATTGCAATTTCCGCCTTGTCAACGCTGGAAACGAACCGATAGCAATCGTAAACGCCCGTGCCAATTGCGGATGCACAAGACCGGAATTTTCACGCGAACCGATCGCCCCCGGTGACACGGCCATTATACGTGTAGGCTTCGACCCAAGCGGCCGGCCAGGGCGATTCATAAAATATGTCAACGTTGACCTCGACTCCGAACCGCTCAGATCATCTCTTTCGATACAAGGAACCGTCATAGGCTCATCCAACACCTTGAAATCCCGGTTTCCGGTATCAGTAGGGCCGATGAAACTGCGTTCGACAATAATTACATACGGAAAAATATACCGCGACCATACCGGAGGACAATATCTCGAAGGTTACAACGCTTCGTCAGATACGCTGAGACCTGTCGTAAAAAACAAACCTCCATACATAAATGTAATCATGCAGCCCGCAGAAGTCCCTCCTGGCGACCGATTTGTGATCTCAACCATAATTCACGGCAATAAAATCAAGGATTGGGGTATTGTGACAGACTCAATGACTGTATCTCCAGCAATAGACTCGGACAAAAGCGTTAAAGTCGAGACTGTGGCTATCGTAAGCGAAGATTTCTCTAAACTGTCGACAAAAGACAGGGAAAACGCACCGATAATCGACACCGATGTGACAGCTCTTGATCTGCGTCGTATCAGCCGGACGGATAATACAGTCCGCCAAAGTTTTACCATAAGCAACAAGGGGAAAAGCCCATTAATAATACGTCGCATACATTGCCCGGAAAAAGCCGTTGACGTAAAGCTAAAAGACACCAAGATCAAAGCTGGCAAAAGCGCGAAAGTAGAAGTTTCGGTCGACCCGTCGCTTATCGGTGACACTGAGTTGTTAAACGCCCGTATAAATATAATAGCGAACGACCCGGATCACCCTTCGACAATGGTACGGGTAGTGGCCGAGGTCAAATAAATATGTATTAACGCTCTACCTTATCAGACTTTAGAACAACACAATAGCCATGGAACATATCGAAAACGACGACCGCTTCGGGGGACTTACAGTCAATAAAGGCGTCAACCAGCCCCCGGTGGTTAACCCATATTTACAGCGCAGAAAACGCAAACCGCAGCTTTCCGCCGGAGACCTCGTCGAAGGAATACTGAAAGGTGACATCACTACGCTTGCACGCGCTGTAACCCTTGTTGAAAGCCTCTCGCCCGAGCATCAGACCGTAGCTCAGGAAGTAATTGAAAAGTGTCTGCCACATTCCGGAAAATCAAGACGTATAGGCATAACCGGTGTTCCGGGTGCAGGCAAAAGCACATCTATTGATGTGTTCGGTCTACATGTGCTCAAACGCGGAGGCAAATTGGCCGTGCTTGCTATCGACCCCTCAAGCGAACGCACCAAAGGCAGCATACTCGGTGACAAGACACGCATGGAAAAACTCGCGATACACCCCGATGCTTTTATACGCCCCAGCCCTTCAGCCGGATCGCTCGGAGGTGTAGCCCGAAAAACCCGCGAAACAATTGTTCTATGCGAAGCCGCCGGATTTGACAACATATTTGTAGAGACAGTAGGTGTCGGCCAAAGCGAAACCGCAGTACACTCGATGGTCGACTATTTTCTTCTGATACAGCTTGCGGGCACAGGCGACGAGTTGCAGGGAATCAAACGCGGCATCATGGAGATGGCTGACGGCATAGTCATCAACAAGGCAGATGGAGACAACATACAGCGCGCCAAGCTAGCCCAGGCTCAGTTTCGCAGTGCGCTCCATTTGTTTCCTCCGACAGAATCGGGATGGTCTCCGGAAGTCTTGACCTACTCAGGCTATTTTGAACTCGGCATCGCAGAAGTATGGGATATGATCGACCGGTATTTCGCGTTTGTCGATGCAAACGGCTATTTCGAACGCAAACGTAGCGAACAGGCCCGTTACTGGATGTACGAAACCATCGACGAACAGCTACGGGCGCACTTCTATCACAATCCGGATATCAAACGGATGCTTGAGGAAAAGGAAATCCGCGTGCTAAACAATCGCCAATCGTCTTTCACCGCTGCCCGTGACGTTCTCGACCACTATTTCTCGATGTAAAAACGATCAGAAGTAACCATACCTAATATATCTCAATAATGAAACGACTCTCCCCGGAAATGGCAAAACCTTTCCGGGGAGAGTCGTTTCCTATATAAATCCGCTTATGCAAAAAGAGCGGTCGCAGTCCCAATGCTCCGGTCTGTCATCTTGCAAGATGAGCCGGACGCAAAATAAACGGGAGCGGAGACTTAAGCACCATAGATCTGTCAGATTTAACTCGTTTAAACTCCGAAGCCGCCTCTACCGGGGTCTCGAATGTGGCAGTACATACGTAGTAAAGAGGCTCGCGGGTATGTATAATAAACGAGCTGTCATAGCCACCGGCTTGCAGACGGGCACGCATCTGACGAGCGTTGAATACCTGCTTGAACTGTCCCACCACAACGTTATATCGTTTCAACATATCACGTGAAGCTCCCCCGTCTTCCGTATAGCCAATAAACTCTGTCCGCATAGGCATTGTATCGGTCCCGGCTATAAGATCAGCCGTCTGGGCGCTATTTCGTATGCGGGCATAGATCGTAGAGTCAACACCAGAAGACTCTCGATTTTTCGCCACCGCGGTCTGATACGCCTGCTTATAGTTTGCCTCGGTTGTCTTACACCCTACCGCCAATAACGCCATCAGCGCCACAGCAACCGGAAGCATACACATGAAGCTTCTGTCTTTTAACATTATGATTTTCTATTGTTCGGTACTACTACTTGACATGATAGCCTTCGTCGGAAAGAGCCTTGCGAAGAATATCGATATGCTCGTTGTTTCTTGTCTCTACTTCAACCCTTATGATGCAACCGTTAATCGAAGTGATATGCGAATTGCGTTCATGTGCGACAGATATTATATTGGCCCCGTTCTCACCAAGCACCCGGCAAACACCGGACAACTGTCCTGGCTGGTCGGTTAGGTCAAGGATCAAAGTACAGTTGCGTCCACTCTTGACGAGACCTCTGGTTATCACACGATTAAGAATAGTAACATCAATATTGCCTCCTGAAACGACACACACCGTTTTCTTTCCCTTGATAGGCACTTTGTCAAACATCGCGGCAGCGACCGACACTGCCCCGGCGCCTTCTGACACAAGTTTCTGCTGCTCGATAAGAGCCAGTATAGCAGCGGCAATCTCGTCTTCGCTGACAGTCACGATCTCGTCGACGTATTTACGGCAGAACTCAAAAGTATTCATCCCTGGCTCTTTTACAGCTATTCCGTCAGCGATAGTCGAGACCTTGTCAAGATGAATCCTCTCTCCTTCACACAGGGATTTGAACATTGATGGCGCACCCTCGGCCTGCACTCCGTAGACTTTGACATCAGGCTTGAGCTGCTTGAGCGCGAACGCCATGCCGGCTATAAGACCACCTCCACCTATAGGAACAATAACGGCCTCTACATCAGGCATCTCCTCAAGAATCTCAAGTGCGATTGTCCCCTGTCCAGCGATAACCTTCAAGTCATCGAAAGGATGAATGAAAGTATAATTGTGTTCTTTCTGCAGTTCGATCGCTTTCTGATAAGCGTCATCGTACACCCCAGGCACAAGACACACTTCAGCACCGAGACGCTTTGTCGCCTCAATTTTAGAGATAGGAGCCCCGGCAGGAAGGCAGATGAGTGATTTTATTCCGTTGCGTGTCGCAGCGAGAGCAACTCCCTGTGCATGATTTCCGGCTGAACAAGCGATGACTCCATGTGACTTTTCCTCGTCGGTAAGCTGAGATATCTTATAGTAAGCTCCCCTAAGTTTGAAAGCCCCTGTGTGCTGAAGGTTTTCGGGTTTAAGATAAACTTCCGACTCAGGATTGATTTTAGGCACTCCTATAAGACGTGGGTGACGGGCTACATCGCGCAACACCTGTGCAGCGCGATAGATTTCGGATATTTCCAATGTGTCTGCCATGATAATCAGATTAGGCTCTATGAAATGTTTTTCTATCAACGGCAAAATTAAATAATCCCATCCTATCTACCAAAATAAAAATCCTTCCACCGGTCCAACAGCAGAAGGATATTATTTGTTTGAATGCTTAAAACTGTTTTAGGCCTGAACAGACTAATTCACAATCTATTCCTGAAAGCCAAGCTTCTCTATCAGCACCTCAAGCTGTTGCAGGCCCGAAGCTCGCCATTGCGGCTCTCCGTTTTTAAAAATTATAAGAGTAGGAACGCTGCGTATCTGATACTTAGCCGAAAGATCCGAGTTGCGGTCCACATCAATCTTTATTATATTGGCAGCGTCACCGACTTTATTTTTCACCTCGTCAAGTATAGGTCCCTGCATTTTGCACGGGCCACACCAAGTAGCGAAAAAATCGACTAACGTTGGCTTGTCACTATTGATTATCTCATTAAAATTATCCATGATTTCCGTATTTTAGAGTTTTCAAGTGACATTATAACACCTCTATCCGCCAAAATGTTTATAACACAGCCGCAATCTCTTTAAAAGCGAAACTGCGTATCTCCTCCGCCACATCCTGCGACGGAGATTGAAGCGCGAGCGAAAGAGTACCGTCCGCATCAACCGAGGCTATCCTTGCCATGATACGCTCTTTATTTATATTATCCATATAAGGCCAATATCCCTCTCTGCGCCAAAGACTTCTGAAATAGCGTTCACATAAGTTATCTATCAACTCGGCTTCTACGACCGACTCTGTCACAAGAAATGCAGTCTCTCTCATGATTTCCTCAGTAATCTCCGTCACAATATCTCTTAACCGATATTTTTTCCCAGTCAACATATACATCGACACCGGATTCGGAGCTGACGAAACAAAGCGATCCTGATTTACATTAAGCCCAATCCCAACAACCGAATGCAATATACTCGACACTGTAATTGAATTTTCAATCAGTATCCCACAGATTTTACTGTCACCGACATAAATATCATTAGGCCATTTGACCGAGACATCATTACCAGGAAGATATTTTTTCAACACCGCGACAATCGCAAGCGAGACAGCCTGCGATATGAGAAACTGGCAAGAAGGATGCAAGCCTCGGGGACGAAGCAACATCGACATCGTGACATTTTCACCCGGAACAGACTCCCAACTGTTGCCACGCTGTCCGCGTCCCGATGTCTGATTTCTGGCCGTCACTACCAATCCATGGGGTGACTCTCGTGCAACGGAGGCCAGGTAACTGTTTGTTGATTCCGTCTGATCAAGTTCTATTATCTTCATTTCTGATCTTTCCACGCTGCTGAGTTCAATGTCAACCGTCGGGAACCGTCAGGAAGCACATCGATCTTGACACGTACGGTGTCATCAGGAAGAATATCGTCAATACGGTCGGGCCATTCGATCAAACACAATGCACCGGAGTCAAGATAATCCTCCACACCTATATCAAACGCCTGTTCAAGCGACTCGATTCTATAAAGGTCGAAATGATAGATCAATTCAGCCGTGGTATCGGAACGATACTCGTTGACGATAGAAAATGTCGGTGAGCCTGTAGGGTCCTCCTCAACACCGAGTTCCCGACATAGAGCGTTGATAAAGGTGGTTTTGCCGGCTCCCATTTCCCCTTCGAAAGCATAGACCGTAGCATCATCCATCATACCGAGAAACTCATGGGCCGCCTGCGTAAGCGACTCAAGATTCGGCACTGTTATCTGTCTCATATAAGTATGTTTTTTATTTATTATTTGTCCTTTTTCTATTTCGCTGAAAGAGTTATGATCGGGACGAGCATCTCTTCAAGAGAGATGCCGCCATGTTGGAAAGTCTCGTCATAATACTGTACATAGTAATTATAATTATTGGGATACGCGAAAAAATCGTGCCCTGTAGCAAAAACGTATGCCGACGAAACGTTTGGCGACGGCAACCCGAGCCTTTCAGGCTGCTTGACCTCATAGACCTGTTTCTGATTATAAGCCAAATTTTTCCCTATCTTGTATCTAAGATTGGTGTTGGTGTTCTTGTCTCCGACAATCTTTACCGGATTGTCGACACGCACGGTCCCATGATCCGTTGTAAGTATAATCTTGTATCCCTTTTCCGCAATACGACGGAATATCTCCATTGCTGACGAATGGCGGAACCAAGACTCGGACAGCGAACGATACGCAGCGTTCGACGACGCAAGCTCCCTTATCATACGTGACTCCGTACGCGCATGAGACAACATGTCTATAAAATTGAACACTATGACATTCAGATCATTGTCAAGCAGGTTTGAAAAATCCTTCAACAGTTTGTCGCCAGCCACCGAGTCATTTATCTTATGATATGAAAAGCGGCATTGCCGTCTGAAACGCTCGAACTGAGTGGCGATCATGGGCGATTCATTAAGGTTCTTCCCTTCTGGAGAATCCTCGTCAACCCACAATGAAGGAAACATCTTTGCAATATCCTTAGGCATCAGCCCGGAGAAGATCGCATTGCGGGCATACTGGGTAGCCGTAGGAAGTATGGAACAATACAATTCCTCTTTAAAATTGAATGTGTCTGCAAGCAGCGGCTTGACAGCGGCCCATTGGTCAAGACGGAAGTTATCGATGATGATAAAAAAGACTTTTTCTCCAGCGTCAAGCATAGGGAACACCTTCGCTTTAAATATATCGGGCGACATCATAGGCCGGCCGGTCGTTTTCTGATCCGCGATCCATGAGGCATAATTGTTCTTTACAAACTTCGCAAAAGCCGTCCCCGCCTCCTTACGCTGCATTTCGAGAAGCTCATCCATACGCGTGTCCGTCGCAGACAACTGTATATCCCAATGCACCAACAAACGGTAAAGTTCCATCCAATCATTAATCGATGAGGCCGAACCTATCAATGATGATATGCGCGAGAACTCTTGCCTGTAGTCATTGCCCGTCTGAGACGACACAAGACGGTCGGAATGAAGATTCTTTTTTATCGAAAGTAATATCTGGTTCGGATTGACGGGCTTTATAAGATAGTCAGCAATTTTATTGCCTACCGCCTGGTCCATTATATTTTCCTCCTCACTCTTGGTGATCATTATCACCGGGATATGCGGAGCTACAAGTTTTATACGCTGAAGTGTTTCCAAACCGGTCAGTCCAGGCATATTCTCATCCAGAATTATGAGGTCGAAATTACGGTCTTCAACCAAAGCAAGCGCGTCAGCTCCACTGCACGCGGTCACCACGTCATATCCCTTCCCTTTCAGAAACAGTATGTGGGGTTTAAGCAGGTCGATCTCATCGTCGGCCCAAAGTATAGTCGAAGTCAATTTCACGAGGTATATTTGTTTTTTTACTTATCTGATTTTCCACCGAAGTCTTATTCCTCATCACCTTCGCTGCCGACTGGATAGTCAGGCAATTTCGGAGTCTGGGGCTTGGGCTGTTGCATCTTCGGCACCTCCGGCTCCTTGTTCTGAGGTTTGCTCACCCTCTTCGGATCTTGTTTCGGTTCAGTTTTCGCTTTCTGTTTTGGTTCTTGTTTCGGTTCCAACGGTTTTTCAAACGGCTCTTTCTTGTCAGATTGGACTGAAGGAAGCGATTCAGACGACACTGTGTCTTCCTCTTGTCCCATCCCGACATACATTTCCTCTGCCGGAGGATATTCTTCCGGAGGCAGAACCGACTCGTGTGTCTCACGCACGGTCTCCTCTCCTATAAAACGGAAATAATCGTCAAATGATCCCGCTCCCTGCAAAAGTTTCTCAAAATTACTCTTGCTTATCTGTACGGGGCGCACTCCGGCAGGAATCTTGACTCCTCCATCCTGCGACAAAAGTGAACGATAATGTTTCAATTCGCCCTCGTTTTGAAATCCCTTGACGAGCAGAAGCCCGAGTTGTCCGAAATTCATGACCTCAAGATCGAAATCACGCACCATATATGTAGTGAAATTATGACGGGCCACATCAAACAGCAATTGATTGGGTGATATTTGTTCCGTAGAAAACAACAGGACGAGATAATGAGGCTCCTCCGGCTCCAATAAAAACTCTATGTCAGTCCCTTCTCCTGACAGCGCTGTCGAATCGTTACTCAAACGTATATCCCAAAGCATACCACGTGTGTTTGAGCCTCCGCTATTGATCTTACGACCTTGGGAGAGGCCCTTAAGATATGACGAAGCCATTGATGTCATATCCGTTTCCGGATAACGCTCAAGCAGCTCTTTAAGCGTCGCGCTGAAATCGTCAGGTCGGTTTTCCGTAACGAAAGCGAGCGCGTGAAGAAACATAAATTTAGGCATCAACGGAGACAAGGGATATTCCTCCGCCATTTTCCTGTATGCATCATGCACCTGAGGATTACGGTCGGCAAGATAGTCCGCGTAAGCCTCGGCATAAAGTTTTTCCTGGCGGTCAAACATAGCGCGCAGGTTCTCTATGTAACGTGGATCCGCCATAGCCTTGGCATAACCTGACTCCGGAAACTCCTTCAGTATCATCTGACGGTAACTCTCCGCATCCGACAGCCGGTCGCGACGCACGTTCATCAGATACTCGTTATAGTAGATATCAAGTCTGTAGACGTTTTCCGGATAACGTGACATCAACCGCTCCCACTCTTCGTGCGCGGCATCGAAATCCTCCAGCTTATCTTTCAATACAAGTCCAGAATTATACATTCCCTCACGAATCACATCCAAAGCGTTAGTCTTCTCCGCATCCGTAACGGGGATCTGCTTTATGTAATATTCCCGGAAATGCGGGTCGTTCGCCTTTGCCGCAAGATCGACCGACACATCATCGTCTTCTCGCTCCGCATCGTCAGTCATGCTGTCTTCTTCCGCATTATCGTTATCATCGTCCCCCATATCATCAAGACTGAACGAAGCCTTGTTCCGTCTACGCCAGTCATTTTCAAGTTTACGGGAACCCCAACGTTTTTGGAAATCCGTACGACCGGCATTGCGTGTCGCCGTGTTATAAAAATACCATGATTTATCCGTATTGAGCGTAAACGTGGTCGGAGCGGAGGTCCCTTCGGTTTTCAAATTCGATCCGCTTGCTTCCTGTTGTGCAAGATATTCCTCCCGACGGGCCTCATCAGCCTCCTCTTTCTCCTTCTTTTTGAGATCTGCTATAATTTTGTCTATCACAGCGAATCTCTGCTCCTCGGACATGGACGACAATCTCAACAACGAATCGTTGAGGGTGACATTCTGTGAATAAACCGCCAGTTCGTCAAGGACATCCGACCGTCGTTTCAACAACTCAATATCAGGATAGTTGTCCGGCAAAAGCGGGACTGCCTCGGCATAACATGGCTGTGCAAGATCATAGCGGTGGCGCTCGAAATAAAGACCACCGAGAGTTATCTGTGAAATAGCCTTGTCGATACCTCCGCGTGTAGACTTCTCAGCCGCAAGCACATAATTGGCTATAGCGTTGGCCGTATCGCGACGCGACAAATATAAATTGCCTATTGCATAATAAATCTGGTCAAGATATTCTTTATTCCTGTCATAACGTGTCATTCTTTTAAGAGCTTTGACCTCGGAGCTTATATCCGCTCCCTGAAACACTTCGCTCTGCTTTATCCGTGCGTTGAACTTGGTTCTATAAGAACTTCCAGACGATTTTCCAGCTTTCTTATAAGCTTCGTATGCAGCCTCCCTCTCCCCCTCTGCGCTATAGAGCTGCCCGAGCAGAAAACTCAATCGTGTCTTCTGCGCTCCTTTGGCATATTTCAAAGCCTCTCGGAGCATCGGGATAGCCTTTTTATTGTCATTCGAACGGATATAGAAACCTGCGTACGTAAAATAGTACAGTTCCTTCAGTCTTTTGGTCGTAAGTTCATCTTGCTTGACCCTTACAAGTATGGTTTCCGCCTCAAAAAGCCAGTCAAGGGCACAATAGCTCCTGGCTTGCCATATCTTAGCCTCCGTCACTGTGGCCGGGAGCCATCCGAAATGTTTCGACACATAATAGAACGTCGATGCCGCACCGAGAAAGTCTCCGTTAAAATATTGGCTTCGCCCCATCAGCAACCACGCGTTATGCAGAAAAGGATTATATTCCTCTCTCTTAAGCCATTTTTTATATACCGGATCGTTTGCATGACCCGGCTTGCGCTTGGGGCGTTTCTTTATGCTGTGAAGCTGTATGGCTTTCTGCGCCTTTTCAATAGAACGTGTAAATGAACCCGACGGTTGCGGAGCTTTGGGGTTAGCATACGCCTCGACCGGATGCATGAACAAGCGGGCCGAATAGTCATCCTCGTAAGCCCGTTCCATTTCCTTAAGAGTTTCCTTATAATGCTCGTCTCCGTTGAAATATACATTATAACGGGTGATAAAAGCCTGATAATTGCGGGTGGCCGCTGTGTTTTTCTTTGTCGAGCAAGAAGTCAAGGCCGCGACAAGGGCCACGACCACAATCAAAACAGCACGCTTACACGCACTTGGCTCAGAGATTCTGCCTCTCCACATCATCTTTTATAGAACGCGTCCGCGAGACCCTATATTGCATTACGACACAATATTTAAAAACATCCGTATTTATTATAAAAATCCGCTGACATCACATTTAAGAAATCTCTAAAAATGGCATTCTGATATCCATATAAAAAAATCGTCCGCTGCCCCTTTCAAACAAGGAGCAACAGGACTAAAGCCAAAAGGCGTCATTGTTGTCGGGAAGGTAAAAACCAACCCCGTCAATAATGTAGAGATTATATCATACTTACACTACACCATCGACCGGCCAACGACAACGTCATCTCGACGTAGAGCTTGCCGTGTTGCCCTTTTTCCTTAGTCTATAGTTAATGCGTAAAATTTTTATCAGCCCAAGGATTGCAACAAATATGGTGCTTTTCTTTTCACTGCAAAGTTACAAAGATTTCAACACAGTAAAAAAAATCACACTTCGGTTAATATATTTTAACTCTTTCAACTAAGCACGATACACTTCGTCAATCCGAACCATCATCTTAAATATTCCTCCACAAAGTGTATCTCGCTTTCCGTCTGTTTATAGAGATATTTATGCCGTTTTCTCATTAATTCTCATTATTTTTGCAGTAAAATAATGCAAAAATAATGAGAAACATCATACTTTTCGATCCTACAGAGGCAAGAGCCAATTTGCTGCCGCTCTCGCTGACCCGTCCGGTAGCAATGTTGCGTCACGGCATAACCACTATGGCCGAAAAATGGCGGCAAGCCATACCCGGTCACTATTCATACAGCACACAGGACTATCTGTCATTGAAATATTCTATGACAGAAGCACCTGACGGGGACAACCTTTTTATCGCAGGCAATCTCCACCCAGACAGCATGCTTGTCAAAGCAATTCTCGACCTCGAAATGTCCGAAGCACTGACTTTTGAAGGAGAGATCATAGCACGACGAGGCAACGGGGCTCCATCCAAAAGCATCGCCTACAAAGGCACACCCTTTATGCTCAGACATGTTTGGGACATATTCATGACCAACGACGAGGCCATACGTCGTGATTTTGCGCTCTTGACTGAGGGACATCAGTCAGAACCGTTGAGCAACACATGCCGTCTCATCGGTGATCCTTCACAACTCTTTATTGAAAAAGGAGCGACAATCGAAGGGGCTATAATCAACGTGACAAAAGGCCCTGTATATGTTGGACGTGATGCCGAAATCATGGAAGGGGCATGCCTCCGAGGACCGATCGCCCTATGCGAACACGCTGTGGTCAACATGGGAGGGAAAATATATGGAGCGACTACTCTCGGCCCATATTGCAAGGTAGGAGGGGAACTCAACAACGTCGTCATGACAGGCTATTCAAACAAAGCCCACGACGGATTCCTCGGAAATGCGGTGATAGGCGAATGGTGCAACCTCGGAGCGGGATGCACAGCCTCCAACCTCAAAAACACATACGCTCCCGTAAAAATATGGAGCATGGCGCAAAACAGGTTTGTAAAAACCGACCTCCAATTCTGCGGCCTGATAATGGCCGATCATTCCAAAGCCGGGATAAACACCATGTTCAATACCGCGACGATCGTAGGGGTAGGGGTAAATTTCTACGGCTCAGGCTTCCCTCGCACATTCATCCCGTCGTTCACCGAAGGCTCTACACTCGGGATGAAACCTGTGATAATGGATCGTTTCTTTGACACAGCCTCTCGCATGATGGCGCGTCGTCATGTCGAACTGACTCCCGTCGATAAAGAAATTTTCATCCACATCAACGAAAACCTTTAACGTCTCAGATATATGCCACAAGTATCCGAACGCGGCACACTCATGCCCGCCTCCCCGATCCGGCGTCTTGCGCCTCTCGCAAATGAAGCCAAGGCCAGAGGTGTGAAAGTCTATCATCTCAACATCGGGCAGCCCGACGTCCCGACACCTCCCGAAGGGCTTGAGGCATTGAAACATATAAACCGAACGGTGCTTGAATACAGCCCCTCGGCCGGATTGCCGTCACTGCGCGAAAAACTGAAAGAGTATTACCACCGTTTCAACATCGAAGTAGAAGTAGACGACATCATTGTAACCACCGGAGGATCCGAAGCCGTACTTTTCGCTTTCATGGCCTGCCTCGACCCGGGCGACGAGATCATCGTACCCGAACCCGCCTATGCCAACTACATGGCTTTCGCCATCTCTGCCGGAGCCAAAATCGTCACTGTGCCATCAAGCATAGACCAAGGCTTCGCCCTCCCTCCTATAGAAGAATTCGAGAAATTGATCACGCCACGGACCAAAGGCATATTGATCTGCAACCCAAACAACCCTACCGGCTATCTCTATACAATGAAAGAGATGCTCCAGATACGCGATCTGGTCAAAAAATACGATCTTTTCCTTTTTTCGGATGAAGTATATCGCGAATTCTGCTACACAGGCGCCCCCTACATCTCCGCTTTCCACTTGCCTGGCATAGAAGAGCAGGTGGTACTTGTCGACTCCGTTTCGAAACGTTACAACGAATGCGGCATACGCGTAGGCGCCCTCATCACCAAACACCCTCAGCTCAAGACAAATGTCATGAAGTTCTGCCAGGCACGCCTAAGCCCGCCCCTGCTCGGACAGATAGTGGCGGAAGCATCCATCGACACCTCTCCGGACTATATGCTGGCCACATACAACGAATACGTCGAACGTCGTAAATTCCTCATCGACGAACTTAATAAAATACCGGGATGCTACACACCTATACCTATGGGAGCCTTCTATACCGTCGTAAAACTTCCGGTCGATGATGCCGACAAATTCTGCCAATGGTGTCTCCGCGACTTCGATCTTGACGGAGAGACCATATTCATGGCTCCCGCCTCAGGCTTTTATACCACACCGGGTATGGGCACCGATGAAGTACGCATGGCCTACGTCCTTGAAAAAAGCGAACTGGCCAAAGCCATGAAAGTCCTCGCGGCAGCCCTTAAAGCCTATCCCGGACGCACTATCTGAAAATAAATTATGATTGGAGCTAACCGTGCGCCTGCATACGGATAACCCCCAACGTAACAAACTCAAAACATACCAAAGAGTTGAACAGAAATAATTTTGAAATAATGGCTCCTGTAGGGAGCTACGAATCGCTCCACGCTGCCATCGAAGCCGGAGCTGACGCTATATACTTCGGAGTAGAAGGCCTTAACATGCGTTCTCGCTCGTCAGTGAACTTCACTCTTGACGATCTGCGTAAAATCGCCTCTATATGCGACGAGGCCGGAGTCAAAACCTACCTGACAGTCAACACCATAATCTATGACAACGAGCTTGAAAAAATGCGCTCTGTCATAGATGCCGTACGCGACAACGGGATCTCCGCCATCATAGCGAGCGATATAGCGGCTATCACCTACGCACGTAGCATCGGTGTCGAAGTCCACATTTCGACCCAACTTAACATCACCAATATCGAGGCCGTACGCTTTTTTTCACAATTCGCAGACGTCATGGTGCTTGCCCGCGAACTCAATCTCGATCAAGTTAAAGCAATTTCCGATGCGATCGACCGCGAAAACATACGGGGGCCTAAAGGTGAGAAAATAAGAATCGAGATGTTCTGTCACGGAGCTTTATGCATGGCAGTATCCGGAAAATGCTACCTCAGTCTCCACGAAATGAATTCGAGTGCCAACCGCGGAGCCTGCACACAAATATGCCGACGCGGCTACACCGTGACTGACCGTGAGACAGGTGACCAACTCGACATCGAAAACAAATACATCATGTCGCCCAAAGACCTCAAAACGATTCATTTCCTCAACAAGATGATCGATGCGGGCGTAAGTGTATTCAAGATCGAAGGACGCGCCCGCGGCCCGGAATATGTCAATATCGCGGTCAAAGCCTATTCCGAAGCTATCGAAGCCATCTGCAACGGTCAATTCACCGACGACAATATAGCTCGTTGGGACGACCAACTCTCGAAAATATTCAATCGCGGCTTTTGGAACGGTTATTATCTCGGACAGCGTCTCGGTGAATGGTCAGCCAAATATGGCTCCTCGGCCACACGTGTCAAACGTTATATCGCTAAAGGCGTTCGATACTTCCCGAAACTCGGAGTCGGAGAATTCATTATGGAAGCCGGCGAACTGCGCCCCGGTGACGAGGTGATCATTACCGGAACCGACACCGGAGCCATCATCATGACTGTCGACGAACTCCGTCTCGAATACGACCCCGTGCCATTGGTCAAAAAGGGAGACAGCTTCTCATTCAAAGTCCCACGCAAGATACGGCCTTCGGACCGACTATATATATGGGAAGCAGTGAATCCATCATCTGACACAAAATAACTTAAACACACAATAACACAAATATGGTGGACATTTTAATTCAATGTCCACCATATTTGTGTTACGGATCTATTTATTTTTTCACAAACCGGCTTATCTCGACTGGACTGTTCAACTTTATATTGGTCTCAATTCCGGAATCGACAGGATTATAATAGACATTCCTGATATTGGCGCGTGTAAGGTCAACATACCCGTTATCCTTGCCTCCAAACACATCCAAACGCCCTATCGTCCCGCTGCCGTCACAACAATTTATGCTGTGGCAATGGCTGTCCGCCAGAAACTCCACATTCTCAACCTCACTATCGTCCAACGCAAGCGTGCTTATCCCTCCATCGCACATGAGCGAATCTATACTACACGATTTAAGATCCAGCCGATGAAATATCTTAGCCCTTAAAGACTTGGATTTAAAGCCACTGATCAACACCGAATTCCAATTGCTTCTCACTTCGCGCAGACTTCCCGGAGGCACTATCACCCTTACCGGCCATGTATACGCAGACTGAATTTCGACAAAAGGCGCACCGGGAGCCACCGAGTCACAATATGAATCCAATCTGACACCTAAACTCAAGGTATCATTGTCAATCGTCAAGTCAAGAAAATTTTGCAGATCAGACACCGTGACCAAATAAGGCGTCTCGCAATCCTCCCGTTCTTCGATCGCGATACCCGAAAGATTGGATAATGAATATCTATATGAGGTAGATACTTCACGGACATTCATGCAAGCGAACCGAGACAGACCTATCCTCACAGCTTGCCCATCTATGACGGCATCATTTTTGTCATACCGCTTAAAAGAACCGATAAAGACCGCGCTTACAACAATCACAGCCAACAAACCGGCCACGACCTCTCCTATTACTATATATGTGGTCCGTTTCATTTTACAACATCGTTTAAATATTTATTATACATATTTTTCAGTTCTTCCGAAGGAATCCCCATCAGCATCAGTTGACGGAACACAGACTGAAGTTCACCGTTTATAAACGTCTCGCGCCTTATACCTACTACCGTCTCGAATGCGCTGTCGGCTACAAAAAAGCCTATCCCCCTCCGGTTGAAAACTATCCCCAGACGCTCAAGATATTCGTAGCTTCTCATGACGGTATTCGCGTTGACCTCGAGCGAAGCTGCATAATCCCTGACCGAAGGTATCCTGGCTCCGGGAGTAAAAACTCCCGCCAGAATATCATCGCATATTTTATCCGCGATCTGAAGATATATCGCCTTGTTGTTTTCTTTGAATGCGACCATGACTACCACCGGTTTATTAATTCAGACTCTTTGAATCGTGCATACGCCAACGCATAGTTGAATAATGCCACTGCTACAGAGAAAGCATCAAAAAGCACCGGTGCAGTATCTTCGTTAATCCAACTGAATCCGTTATAATAGGACCCCTCTGGTTGAAAAGCCGAAAACATCCATGTTCCTACCAGAAAATATGCCCATGCTATCAGACCCAACGAGACAAAAGTCTTAACCATAGCCCGTTTAACCCAAAAAACAGATCCAAGGAAGAAAAATGACTGTACACAGAAATAGAGCAACAGCAAATGACGCACGAAACCTTCAGCATAATCATGGTTTTCAGGATGAAGAAGCAGATCAAACCATGGAACACAACGTAAACCCATACCGAACTGCATATGCGCATATCCCACACGCACCAAATCAGCCATGACAGCGAAAATACACGTCGCTATAAAAAATACCGGCACGGTAACCACCCATCGTAACAGGAACTTTTCCAATTGCGACGCTGGAAGCATCAGAACCGATAAAGCCGATGGTGGCGTAGCCATAGTCTTGAACGCCCCGGAAGCGACAAACGCACCACCAATAAAAAGAATCATGGCAAAAAACAGCAATTCATAACGGGCACTTTCGTAACTATAATAGTTCGCAGATATCCCTTCATAATAACAATTGTTGGCACACAATATCGACAAAAGATCCATCAGACCCAACAAAGCCCCGAGCGACACAAGCCAACTGCGCCAGCCTTCACGTATTTCTTTTTTTATCAATAACCCAAAACGGGTTGTACTGAAAACATCACTGCCTGTCATGACTATCTGAATTATCCGGATTAAACATTTCTTTAACTAACGACGGCTTAGACAAAGAGAGTTCGAAAAGAGTCTCAAGGTTCAGTTCCGTCTCGCGTCCGTCTGTATTCGGAAGAACGACTGACATACCTCCAACCGACGGTTGGGCGTAAAGTGCTTGATCAATAAGCCCGCGTGAATCAGTGAGCTCAAAGCATAGACGCAACGTTATCTCGTCAATACGCCTGCTCAGCACGACACTCGACTCGTCCATTATCACGACATGGTCGAGCAGCCGGTCTATGTCGCGGACCTGATGTGTAGAGATAATTATGGTACGCTCGTCAGTCATATTTTGAGCGATGAATCGTCGGAACGCACTTTTACCGGGTATGTCAAGACCGTTTGTCGGCTCGTCCATCAGCATCAACGATGTGTTGCACGCAAGCGCGAAACTCATGAAGGCCTTCTTTTTCTGCCCCATGGACAAAGCTCCGAGATTGAGATCGGGATCCATGTCGAATATCTCGAGGTGACGACGCATATCATCATCCGAGAAACGAGGATAAAAAGGAGCGTTAGCCTTTACATAGTCACGCAATGGAATGCGGGGAAGGGTGAATTCCTCAGGGACGATAAATATATCCGACAGGGTTTCGGGAAGACGCAGACGCGTATCCACGCCACGATACATCACCTTGCCGCTACTCGGTGTCAACACACCTGAAATCAAATAGAGCAGAGTCGATTTTCCGGCTCCGTTACGGCCAAGCAAACCGTAGACTCCACCGGCTCCGATGTCAAGTGAAAACCCGTCAAGAACGGGACGCCCCTTTCGTTGGTAAGCGAAAGTCAGGTTGTCAATTCTAAGCATAATGATTACGATTTTGATCCTTAGCAAACACAATTCGAACAGTGTATTAGTGCAATAGTACACCACAAAAGTAAACTATCTTTTTCGAATATGCAAGCAATTTGAAAAATAATTTATATTTATGTATCTTTGTTGGTCAAAGGCGTTTTTTAATTTATTGTAAATGCCTTTTTAACAGCCATATCCAAGAGCGTGTTTGATATAGGATATAAAAATTCTATTTCACTCGATTAATATAACCTGTTAAATCCAAACATACTCTAAAAGCAGTCATAATTAAACGATTCACCCGATCTACAAAATTATTTATCTACCAATTTATTTACCATGAATAGGCTATTCCTGTCACTATTATTTATTTTATCTTCTATAGCCAATTTAGGCGCAAAAAACACAAGTAACGAACTCACATTGACATACGACAGACCGGCCGACTATTGGGTCGAAGCCCTGCCGCTCGGCAACGGACGGCTCGGAGCCATGGTCTACGGAGGGCTTACACGCGACACCATCCAGATCAACGAAGACAGCTTCTGGTCAGGAAGCCCCTACAACAACTACAACCCGAACGCCAAAGCCAACCTTCAAAAAATCCGCGACTGCATCAATGCTGGACAATATGAGGAGGCGCAGAAACTCGCCATGGCCAACATCACAGCAGACCGCGATATAACAGCTCACGGCATGGTCTACGAATCGGTCGGCAATCTCTTGCTCGACTTCCCCTCCCTCCACACAAATTCCAAAGCCTATAGCCGGCAGCTCGATCTTAGTTCCGCTGTGGCCAAAATCCGCTACAACGCAGGCGGTGTCGACTATACACGCGAAGTCTTCACATCGCTCACCGACAATCTTATCATAATAAAGTTGTCAGCCGACAAACCGGGCAAAATCGACTTCACGGCCTCTTTCATCGGGCCACTGAAAAAAAATCGTATCTTAGCCAGCTCCGAGCTTGTCGAAGGTAGAAACGATATGCTGCGAGTACAGTCATACCCCGGTCGCCCCGAAGAAGAAAACATACCTAACAAACTCCACGCTACAACCTACATCAAGATAATCGCTGACGGAGGAAAGCAATCGGCAGACAGGAAAAACGCATCGTTAAGCGTCAAGAAAGCCGACAGCGCGATCATACTCATATCATCGGCCACCAATTTTGAAAACTACCGCGACATCTCCGGTGACAGCGACCGTAAAGCTTTCGCGTACCTCGAAAAATTCAACAAAGACTACGACCGGGCTAAGGCAGACCACTCGTCGCTCTACTCCAAGCAATTCGACCGCGTCAGCCTGTACCTCGGCAACAACCCTCAACAAGAGGTCAAACCTACCGACACCCGCATAGCCGAGTTCTCGACATCCGACGACCCAGCTCTCGCTGCAATGTATTTCCAGTTCGGACGCTATTTGCTTATATGCTCCTCGCAACCCGGCACTCAGCCGGCCAACCTTCAGGGCATCTGGAACCCCGACGCGGGACAGTATCCCGCCTGGGACAGCAAATACACCACCAATATAAACGTCGAGATGAACTATTGGCCGGCAGAGGTGACCAACCTGAGCGAATGTCACGACCCCTTCCTGCAACTCGTGAAAGACGTCAGCGTGACAGGACGGGAATCGGCATCGAAAATGTATGACTGTCGCGGCTGGACTCTCCACCATAACACCGACCTGTGGCGATCGACAGGCGCTGTCGACAACGCCTCTTGCAGCGTATGGCCGACATGCAACGCTTGGTTCGCATCTCATCTGTGGGAACACTACCTCTATTCCGGAGACAAAAAATATCTCGCGGAAGTCTATCCTATCCTTAAAAGCGCGTGCGAATTTTATCAGGATTTCCTCACAACCGATCCCAAAACCGGTTATAAAGTCGTATCCCCATCAAATTCACCTGAAAACCATCCCGGACTCGGCTCATACATCGGCTCGGACGGACGCAAAAAAAGCCTCGCAGTGTTCAGCGGAGTCACGATGGACAACCAAATGGTCTACGACCTGCTCAACAACACCATACTTGCAGCCGATGCTCTCGGAGTCGACAAAGAGTTTGCAGCGGATCTCAAAAAACTCAAAAGCGAACTTCCGCCCATGCACATAGGACAATACGGACAGCTTCAGGAGTGGCTCGAAGACTGGGACAAGGAACGCAGCAGCCATCGCCACGTCTCCCATCTCTGGGGCCTTTATCCAGGCAATCAGATCTCGCCCTACACCAACCCGCAACTGTTTCAGGCGGCAAAAAAATCGCTTGTCGGACGCGGTGACGCCAGCCGCGGATGGTCCATGGGATGGAAGGTCTGCCTTTGGGCGCGTCTGCTCGACGGAGATCACGCATTCACTCTCATCCGCAACCAGCTTAAACTCAAAGATCCGAATGTAACCATCAAAGACCAGGACGGCGGGACATACGCCAACATGTTTGACGCGCACCCACCGTTCCAGATCGACGGTAACTTCGGCTGCACCGCAGGCATAGCCGAAATGCTCATGCAAAGCCACGATGGAGCCATACACCTGCTCCCCGCTCTCCCGTCGGCATGGCCGGCAGGCAATGTAACAGGACTGCGTGCCCGAGGCGGATTCGAGATCACCGATATGAAATGGCGCGATGGCCATATCGAATCTGTATCGATCAGATCGACCCTTGGAGGCAATCTCCGTCTGCGCACCGCAAGCCCACTTAAAGCCGTCGACGGAACACCCGCGCTGACAACGGCCAAAGGAGACAACACCAATCCCTTCAACAGCGTCTACAGCATTCCGGCTCCCGTCATAAAAGATGCGGACAAAATACCCGCACTCAATCTCCCCGCTACCATTCTCTATGACATTCCGACAGAAGCAGGAAAAACATATACATTCAAAGCCTACAGAAGTTTATAATCCCCCAAAACGCTGAGTCTCAGCTAAATATAAATTTCAGATTAAAAAAATTATACCGGTTCGGGAATGCGATACATTCCCGAACCGGTGATTGTATTTAAGCCCTATTGTCAGATTACAGATTATCCAAAGGGATAAAATATATGCATAGCTGGCCCGTTGCGGACATACACGCGCTGTCAATCAGGTTATAATCTCATTATCACATAGACGACCACATTCAAAGCGGTCTCTCCCTTTCACGCATACATGACATCCGTCTCACCCCGTTGCCGGAACACACACCGGTAAGGAAAAATGGTGGGATAATCAATATTCATCGCAAAATTACAAAATACGTTAAGACCACTCATCCCCCTCTGGCTTAATATTATTTAACTAAATTACGGATAGAGCGTATCAGAAATAAGTCCCGCCCCCTGGTCACAATTGAAAGAATCCCGAATAATCAGACAATGGCTAATTTATAGTATTTTTTTTGTAAATTTGCATCATATCACAACCCTAAGAGGTATTTAACAACAACATACACACGCTATAATAATGACGGAAAACGAGGAAATAATTTCCGACGGACTTGAGGCCGGGGCAGACACACCGGTGGTTGAATATAGCGAGGACGACATCAAGACCCTCGATTGGAAAGAGCACATACGCAGACGTCCTGGCATGTATATCGGCAAGCTCGGTGACGGCTCGAACTATGATGATGGCATCTATGTGCTTATCAAGGAAGTGCTTGACAACGCCATCGACGAATACATGATGGGCTTCGGTCGTCAGATAGAGGTAGACGTAGCCGAAGGCAGGGTATCCGTGCGCGACTATGGGCGAGGCATACCGCTGGGCAAACTAGTAGACGCATCCTCCCGGATGAACACCGGAGGAAAATACGATTCTAAGGCCTTCAAAAAGTCTGTCGGCCTTAACGGTGTCGGCATTAAGGCGGTTAATGCCCTTTCGACCGAATTTTTCATCTGTAGCGTACGCGACGGACAGATGAAAAGCGTGCTGTATCGTTGCGGTGACATTGTCGAAGAAAGCGACATCGAAGCGACCGACCAGCCCAACGGCACTCTCGTCTGCTTCACGCCCGACAACAGCATTTTCCGTGACTACCGTTACAGCGACGATTTCATTGTCCCTCTCGTAAAGAACTATACCTTCCTGAACACAGGATTGGCCATCATATTCAACGGCAAACGCTACATCTCGCGCAACGGTCTGCTCGATCTGCTGCGCGACGCGATGACAAGCGATCCGCTCTACGCCCCCATCCACCTGAAAGGAGACGATATCGAGATAGCCATCACCCATGCCAACCAGCGCGGAGAGGAATATTATTCTTTCGTAAACGGACAACATACGACCCAAGGCGGCACACATCTCACCGCGTTCAAGGAGGCTGTATCGAGAACGATGAAAGAATATTTTAAACGCGATTTTGACTATTCCGATATCCGTAACGGAATGATCGCGGCCGTATCGATCAAAGTCGAGGAACCGGTGTTCGAGTCCCAGACCAAAACAAAACTCGGAAGCCGCGACATGGGTCCCGAAGGGCCGACAGTCGCCAAGTTCGTGGGCGATTTCATAAAAACGGAACTTGACAACTATCTGCACCGCAACACTGACATAGCGGATATAATACTGAAAAAGGTTCAAGAGAGCGAACGCGACCGCAAGGCTATGGCCGGCATAACCAAACTGGCCCGCGAAAAGCAGAAAAAAGCCAATCTCCACAACAAAAAGTTGCTTGACTGTCGCGTGCATCTGAACGACAACCGCGGTGACGAAGAAAAGAAACTCGCATCGTCGATATTCATCACCGAGGGCGATTCGGCAGCCGGCTCGATCACAAAAATACGCAACGTAGAGACCCAGGCTGTGTTCTCTCTGCGCGGAAAGCCGAAAAATTCATACGGTGTACCGGCCAAGATACTCTATGAGAACGACGAATTCAATCTGTTGCAGGCTGCACTCAATATCGAAGAAGGCATAGACGGGCTACGCTACAACAAGGTGATAATTGCGACCGACGCTGATGTCGACGGGATGCACATACGTCTGTTGCTCCTGACTTTCTTCCTGCAATTCTTCCCCGACATGATAAAAAAAGGACATCTTTATGTGCTCCAGACCCCGCTTTTCCGTGTACGCAACCATAAAACGACCAAACGCGGAGCGCGCAACTCTGCCGCACCGTCGGACGACACATATTATTGTTATACCGACGAGGAACGCGTCGAGGCAATAGCCAAACTCGGAGACAATGCCGAGATAACACGATTCAAAGGACTCGGAGAGATATCTCCCGAGGAATTCCGTGGGTTCATCGGTCCGGATATGCGTCTTGACCGCGTGACTCTCCGTAAGGAGGACGCTGTTGGTGAGCTGTTGGAGTTTTACATGGGAAAGAACACGATGGAACGACAGAACTTCATAATCGAGAATCTTGTTGTAGAAGATGACTCTCAAATCATCTGACGGGTATATTCTCATTATTATCAACACCCTCACTTTCCCACAAGTCAATGAATACAATCTTATTCCCCGGTTCTTTCGATCCATTCACTGTAGGCCACCAATCACTGGTAGACCGCATACTCCCTTTGTTTGACCGAGTGGTTATAGCTGTAGGAAAAAATTCAGGCAAAGGATCGGCCACATCAGTTGATGAACGCGTAGCCTCAATCAAAAGATTGTACGGGAACGACCCTAAGATAAAGGTGACCTCATACGACGGTCTGACCGTGGATGCCTGTCGTATTGAAGAAGCAAAATGGATGCTCCGCGGAGTACGTTCGACCATGGATTTCGAATATGAGCGTAATCTCGCGGACATAAACCGCAAGATATCCGGAATCGAAACCATTTTATTGTTTACTTTGCCTGAATATTCGGCCATATCCTCATCGGTCGTACGCGAACTCGATAATTTCGGATATGACACTTCGGACTTTCTTCCGAAGCAATACATCTGACGGATAAGGATGTCTCAACAATTTATATCATCAAGCCAGAAATGAAAAAAATACTTACCGCCATAGCCCTCACAGCCTTAAGCCTGACGGGTATGAGCCAAATACATTTCACTCCGGACAGAAAACTCAATTACGCGGAGAGGATTATCGAATCATATTATGTAGATGAAATAGACACCGCCAAGGTCGTGACCGAAGCGATCGTGGCGATGCTCAAGACACTTGACCCACACTCCACATACTCCTCGCCGGAGGAAACACGCGAGCTTACCGAACCGCTTGACGGTAATTTTTCCGGAATAGGTATACGATTCCAAATGATAAACGACACCCTTTATGTCATCGAGTCGGTGGCCGGAGGGCCGTGTGAACGCGCAGGAATAGTGCCAGGCGACCGTATCGTCGCTTGCAACGACACGGTTATCTCCGGAGTCAAAATGAAAAACAACGCCATCATGAAAGTGCTCCGCGGTCCCAAAGGAAGCATCGCAGCACTGCAAGTTGTCCGAAAAGGCAGTCAGCAACCGCTTGAATTCAGAGTGGAACGTGACAACATTCCTATTTTCAGTGTCGAGACGAGCTATATGATCAACGATTCCGTCGGATATATCAATATCAGCCGTTTCGCGGAAGCCACTGCCGATGAGTTCAAGGACGCGATGACCACACTACGCAAAAAAGGAATGCGCCATTTGATCCTTGACCTCACGGATAACGGAGGAGGCTATATGCGTCCGGCGACAGATATATCCGATATTTTCCTGCGTAAAGGTGATATGGTCGTCTACACGGAATCCCCCAAAAACGGGGTATCGGAATATATCACACAGAAAAACGGCTCTTTCCTTGAAGGGCGCGTCGTAGTGATGGTCAATCAATATTCGGCATCGGCAAGCGAAATTCTATCGGGAGCGATCCAAGATAATGACCGCGGTGTCATTGTCGGCCGCCGCACATTCGGCAAGGGCCTAGTGCAACGGCCATTCCCGTTCCCTGACGGCTCAATGATGCGTCTGACCGTGTCGCGATACCACACCCCATCAGGACGCTGCATACAAAAGCCCTATGCCGACGGTGATGACGAAAGCTATCAGCTCGACATGCTCAACCGCTTCAATTCGGGCGAGTTGACAAACGCTGACAGCATACATCATTTCGCTGACTCGCTAAAATATTACACCAAGAAACTGAACAGACCCGTGTATGGAGGAGGGGGCATAATGCCCGACAGGTTCGTCGCGATAGATACGACTATGTTCTCACCGTATTACCGGGATATAATCGCAAAAGGGTCTATCAATAATTTCTGTGTCAATTATGTCGACGCCCATCGTGATGAAATAAAAAGACAATATCCGACGGAAGAAGTTTTCATAGAGAAATTCAAAATCAGCCCAGAAATCATGCAAGGCCTGATAGACCGAGGGACGGAAGACAAGGTCACATACAAGGAAGAAGAATTCCGTCGCTCAGAACCTATCCTGAGCGCGATACTGAAGGGGCTTATAGGTCGTGATATCTACGAGCAGTCAACGTATTCACGCATCGTCGCACCATTCGATCCGATCTTTTCCACCGCGGTGGATATAATCAATTCACCGGAACGTTATAACTCATATCTTTACACAAAGCAAGACTGACAAGACATCAACAATAGCGGGAACAAACCTTCATGTTTAATTAACGACATTTGCCACATATATTTAAATATTGAGGTAGCCCCTAAAAGTTGGACGGATCAAACATCATCCGTTAATGAAAAGAGTTCGGTATTGCACCGAACTCTTTATATGTTTTGAACGTCATGACACAAGATCTCGCGGTTTTCACTTCGGTATGTCATTGTGATTTCCGGCCAAACGTTTCAAAAACAGATCTCTGATTCCATCATTTGCGATGGAGAACTTTACGCATACGACGCCATTGATTCATCACATACAGGAACAAGGGATTAGGCGATGAGACTATATCCGTCGCCATTGTCTCGGCCATAGTCATAGGAGGCTCTGTCCCGAACTGTCCCGGATAAAGAACTATGAGGTTGTTGTTGGCAAAGTATTTCTGGAGGAATTCGGGCACGGCATCCATATCTCCGTCAAATGACACCGATGAGCGACGCGCACTAACGATCACAAGCAGATCGTCGTCCTTGACATCTGCTGATTTCACTACGAAATCATCGTAATCGTTAATAGTTACGAAAGACATACGTATGCCAAGCCCGGATTGTCTCACCACTGTGCGGATAAGCGGTTGCGTGATTTCATCACACCAAAATTCTATGCGACATCCGACCTGGCGGGCAAGATTGCCAACTGCCTGAACCCACCGACGGAAACCGGTCTCGAACTGCGCTTTTTTAGGCACGTAGACAAGAATGCGCGTAACGGTGTTGAGCGGTATGAAACAACGTGACATGACCACCATGCGATTGGTGGATTTCAACAGCTGCTCGACTTTCTCTCCAAGAAAAGAGTCTATGATCATCGTACGACGGTGCAGGCCGATTATCAGTTCGGTAACATCGCGTTCCTCCATAGTATTGAGGACTCCGGTGATAAAGTTAAGGTCGAACCGTTCAATTGTCGTGAGTTGAGTCTCGACAGCCGCGGCTGCGCGTTCAGCTATATCGAGAGAGTTACGCCCTATTGATTTTGACGAGGCGGAATTGTCGTTACGGACATGCAAAGCATAGAAATCGCCAGGGACAGATGTATCCGGGAAACGCATAGAAAGCGCGAGATCGACTATGCCGGGGGCGGTCAGCGGATTGGAAATCGCCACAAGGGTACGCGGATGAGTTGTCGAGTCGTCCTTGCTACCTTCCTCCTCCGCCTGTTCCAACAACTGCACTTTCAAGCGTGATGCCGCCCGCTCCGTACCAAACGATGACACAGTGCATGTAACCAGTATCATCACTATTGTCCCATTGAGTATGTCCTCATCGAAAAGATGCATTTCATAGCCTATCATAACCACCGCAAGCGCCACAGCCGTATGCGCGTTTGAGAGTTGATACATGATAGAACGGTCCACAGGTGTCAGATTGTAGACTTTTTGCGTCACGAAGGCCGCGATCCATTTAGCACTCATAGCCACGGCACTCATAACAGCAGCGGTGTAGAGTGTCCCCCACCCGTCCATTACGACATGAAGGTCGATGAGCATTCCGACTCCAATGAGAAAGTATGGGATGAAGAGGGCGTTACCGACAAACTCAAGACGTCCCATAAGAGTTGAACGCGCAGGTATAAAACGGTTTAGGACAAGTCCGGCAAAGAATGCTCCGAACACCCCTTCGATTCCAATGAAAGAGGCAAGAGCGGCTGCACCGAACACTGTCACCATGACATAGATGAACTGGCTTATGCCATCGCTGTAACGTTTGAAAAAATAGCGTGTGACTCTCGGATAAATATATGTCAGGCCAAGGCAATAGAGTGTCAGGTAGAATAGTATCGGCAAAAGCGAGCCTACCGATCCATCGCGATAGACACCAAGCACTCCGGCAAGAACTATCAGCGAGCCGAGCACGGTAACAATCGTTCCTGCGATAGCTATTATAACGGCCGGAGATTTGGTAACACCGAAACGCGTTACGATCGGATAGGCTATAAGCGTATGGGCCGCGAACATCGAGGCGAGAAGTGTAGCCTCAAGCATCTGCATTCTTAGCGCGAGCATTGCCGTAACGGCTCCTAGTATTAGAGGAATAAAGAAGGTAAAGATACCAAACGCAAGACCTTTGCGCAAGTTTTTACGCAAATGATACATGTCTATCTCTATGCCTGCAAGAAACATCAGATAAAGGATGCCCACCTGACCGAAAACCTCGAAACTCATATCGCGGGCAAGCAGATTGAGTCCGTAGGGTCCTGCCACGACTCCGGCCACAATAAGGCCTATGACCTGTGGAATCCTAAGCCGACTCAACACCAATGGTGTAAAAAGTATTATCGCCATCACGGTTAGGAATATCGTAACTGGCGAGGTTATCAGCGGTGCATGAGCCGGTATAGCAAATGAAAGCAACATAACAGTGCAAAATTAGCCAAAAACAGCGAAACAGCGAAATATACAATAAAAAAACAAGTCCCGTCCGGGGTACTGTATGCACCTCCCGGACGGGACTTTATAGATCGGAAATATCAATTATCAGAGTTCGGCCTGTGCTGTCTCGATAATTTCGGAAGCCTCGTGACGAGACGCCACAGGCATCTCAAAGGCGTCTTCAATATCGTCTTTCCCTCCTACGACAATGCGTTCGTAGGAGCGAAGACCTGTTCCGGCAGGTATCAGGTGACCGCATATCACGTTTTCCTTCATGCCCTGAAGATAGTCGACCTTGCCGTTGATAGCAGCTTCGTTGAGTACCTTAGTGGTTTCCTGGAACGATGCAGCCGACATGAACGATGATGTCTGTAGGGCCGCACGCGTGATACCCTGAAGTATCTGTTCGGATGTCGCAGGCTGAGCGTCACGCACAACAATAGGACGGAGGTCACGACGTTTGAGGGAGGAGTTTTCGTCACGGAGCTTACGGGCAGTGATGATCTGGCCTGGCTTGACGTTTTCGCTGTCGCCCGCATCGGTGACAACTTTCTTGCCCCAAATACGGTCGTTCTCTTCCATGAAATCGCGTTTGTCGACAATCTGCTGTTCAAGGAATCCTGTGTCACCCGGATCAAGGATGTTGACCTTACGCATCATCTGGCGGACGATAACCTCGAAGTGTTTATCATTGATCTTAACACCCTGCATACGGTATACGTCCTGAACTTCATTGACGATGTATTCCTGAACGGCAGTCGGCCCCATGATGTTGAGGATGTCAGCCGGTGTAGTAGCACCGTCGGAAAGAGGGGTTCCGGCACGTACGTAGTCGTTTTCCTGAACGAGTATCTGCTTGGACAGAGGTACGAGATATTTCTTGGTCTCACCCAATTTGGATGTCACCGAGATCTCTCGATTGCCGCGCTTAACCTTGCCGAACTTGACCTCTCCGTCGATTTCTGAAACTATGGCCGGGTTAGACGGGTTACGCGCCTCGAACAACTCTGTGACACGTGGTAGACCACCGGTAATGTCACCGGCGGATCCGGTGGCACGCGGAATCTTCACGAATATTTCACCAGCCTTTACATCGGCTCCATCATCAACCATGAGGTGTGCGCCTACAGGAAGAGCATAGGTCTTAAGTATCTGGCCGTTGGCATCAACGATATTGGCTTCGGGAACTTTTCCACGTTCTTTGGATTCGATGACAATCTTTTCACGAAGACCGGTCTGTTCGTCCGAATCGACACGATAGGTGATGTTTTCCTGGAGGTTGACATACTGAACCTTACCACCGACTTCACTGACGATGACTGCGTTGAACGGGTCCCATTCGCAGATCACATCGCCTTTCTTAACCGATGCGCCATTGTCAAAGAAGAGTTTCGCACCGTAAGGGATATTGGCATTGGTAAGCATCATCTTGGTTGTCGGGTCGACGATACGCATTTCAGCGAGACGTCCGATGACCACTTCCACGTTATGACCGTTGGCATCAAGTTCGTCGGTCGTAACAGTACGGAGTTCGTCTATCTCGAGGATACCGTCGTAACGAGAAGTGAGCGAGTTGACAGCTGCGATGTTCGAAGCGACACCACCGACGTGGAAAGTACGGAGTGTAAGCTGTGTACCAGGCTCACCGATAGACTGTGCGGCTATCACACCGACAGCTTCGCCCATCTGCACCATGCGGTGTGTGGCAAGATTTCGGCCGTAGCATTTTGCGCATACACCTTTCTTTGACTCACAAGTGAGTACCGAGCGGATTTCGACAGACTCGATCGGAGAGGCGTTGATACGGTCAGCGGCAAGGTCTGTTATCTCTTCACCGGCAGCAACGATCAGTTCACCGTTGGTCGGATCAATAATATCATGAACCGATACACGGCCAAGAATGCGTTCGCCAAGCGAGGCGACTACTTCGTCATTGTTTTTAATCTCGGTGCATACGAGGCCACGTAGTGTTCCGCAATCTTCTTCATTGATGATCACATCGTGGGCCACGTCCACGAGACGACGGGTAAGATAACCAGCGTCAGCGGTCTTTAGCGCGGTGTCGGCAAGACCTTTACGCGCACCGTGGGTAGAGATGAAGTATTCGAGCACCGACAGACCTTCCTTGAAGTTCGCAAGAATCGGGTTCTCGATGATCTGACCGCCTTCCGCACCGCTCTTTTGAGGCTTGGCCATAAGACCACGCATACCTGAGAGCTGACGGATCTGGTCTTTCGAACCACGGGCTCCCGAGTCAAGCATCATGTAGACAGGATTGAAGCCCTGTTTGTCTGTCGAGATCTGTTTCATCAGAGTATCGGCAAGACGAGAGTTGACGTGTGTCCAAATGTCGATGATCTGATTGTAACGTTCATTGTTGGTTATGAAGCCCATCGAATAGTTGTTAAGGACTTCCTGTACCTGCTCGTAGCCTTCCTTGACGTATTGTTCTTTCTCAGCGGGGATAAGCACGTCACCGAGATTGAATGACAGTCCGCCTTTGAAGGCCATATAATATCCAAGGTTCTTGATGTCGTCAAGAAATTGCGCAGAGCGCGGGATACCACAATATTTTATTACGCGCGAGATGATGGTACGCAATGATTTCTTGGAAAGGATTTCATTTACGTAGCCTATTTCCTTTGGTACATATTGGTTTACCAACACTCGTCCAACCGAGGTGTTCTCGACAAGACGCTTGCAAGGGTTGCCGAATTCGTCAATATCGTCAACAACGATCGAGACTGGCGCATGAAGTGTCACGCGACCTTCGTTATAGGCGATTTCGGCTTCCTCCGGGCCATAGAATTTCAGGCCTTCTCCCTTATCACCCTTGCGGAGTTTGGTGATATAATAAAGTCCAAGCACCATGTCCTGTGAGGGAACCGTGATAGGCGCACCATTGGCAGGGTTGAGAATGTTGTGCGAACCGAGCATGAGAAGCTGCGCTTCAAGGACAGCCTCGTTGCCAAGTGGAAGATGGACTGCCATCTGGTCACCGTCGAAGTCAGCGTTGAATGCCGTACATGCGAGCGGATGGAGCTGGATTGCCTTTCCTTCTATCATCTTTGGCTGGAAAGCCTGGATGCCGAGACGGTGAAGAGTCGGAGCACGGTTAAGAAGCACGGGATGGCCTTTCATTACGTATTCAAGGATATCCCAGACTACCGGTTCTTTGCGATCGACTATTTTCTTAGCGGATTTTACGGTCTTGACGATACCACGTTCGATGAGTTTGCGTATCACGAACGGTTTGTAAAGCTCAGCGGCCATGTCTTTAGGAATACCGCACTCGTGCATCTTCAATTCCGGGCCTACGACGATTACCGAACGCGCGGAGTAGTCGACACGCTTACCGAGAAGGTTCTGACGGAAGCGGCCCTGTTTTCCTTTAAGAGAGTCAGAAAGGGATTTCAAGGGTCGGTTTGCCTCTGTCTTTACGGCTGAAGATTTGCGCGAGTTGTCGAGCAATGAATCGACAGCTTCCTGAAGCATACGTTTCTCGTTGCGGAGAATCACGTCGGGAGCTTTGATCTCTATCAGTCGTTTCAGACGGTTGTTGCGGATTATGACACGACGATAGAGATCGTTGAGGTCGGAGGTGGCAAAACGTCCACCATCAAGCGGCACGAGAGGACGGAGTTCAGGCGGGATCACGGGAACAGCCTGAAGTATCATCCATTCGGGACGATTGCGTTCGCGTGACGCACGGAATGATTCCACAACCTGAAGACGTTTGAGAGCCTCGGTCTTGCGCTGCTGCGAACCTTCTGCGTTAGCCTGATCACGAAGCGCGTACGAAAGGTCATCAAGGTTGATGTCTTTCAACAAGTCGTAAACAGCCTCCGCACCCATCTTTGCGATGAACTTATTGGGATCGCTGTCGTCAAGGAACTGGTTTTCACGAGGCAGACGATCTACTATATCGAAGTATTCTTCCTCGGTTAGGAGATCGAGACGCTGTACCGGTTTCTCACCTTCGGCCGCGACTCCAGGATTTATGACAACGTAGCGTTCATAATATATGACTGCGTCGAGTTTTTTAGATGGAAGCCCGAGCAGATATCCAATCTTGTTTGGTAGAGAACGGAAATACCAGATGTGAGCTACGGGAACCACAAGTTTTATGTGGCCCATGCGTTCGCGACGCACTTTCTTTTCCGTAACCTCCACACCGCAACGGTCGCAGACAATGCCTTTGTAGCGAATACGCTTGTATTTTCCGCAATGACATTCAAAGTCTTTTACCGGACCGAAGATGCGCTCACAGAAAAGTCCGTCGCGCTCAGGCTTGTAGGTGCGGTAGTTTATAGTTTCGGGCTTTAACACCTCCCCGCTTGATTTCTCGAGAATTTCCTCGGGCGAAGCAAGCCCGATGGCAATTTTCGTGAAAGCGGTTTTTTGTTTATTGTCTTTTCTAAAAGCCATATTTTAGATTATTCAATGCGATGTTATAAAATTTATGCCGGGAGGCGTATATTATTGCTCAAGGTTGATGCTCAAGCCAAGACCACGAAGTTCGTGGAGAAGCACGTTGAGCGATTCGGGTATACCCGCCGGAGGCATGGCCTCACCCTTGACAATAGCCTCATAGGTTTTGCTGCGACCGGTGACATCGTCAGATTTAACAGTGATGATCTCCTGAAGGATGTGTGCAGCACCGAAAGCTTCGAGTGCCCAGACTTCCATCTCTCCGAATCGCTGACCACCGAACTGCGCTTTACCACCGAGAGGCTGCTGAGTTATGAGTGAATACGGACCGATCGAACGTGCGTGCATCTTGTCTTCGACCATGTGGCCAAGCTTAAGCATGTAGATCACACCAACCGTGGCAGGCTGGTCGAAACGTTCGCCTGTGCCTCCGTCATAAAGGTATGTCTTACCATAACGTGGGATTCCAGCTTTGTCGGTCCATTCGTTCAGATCCTCAAGTGTGGCACCATCAAAGATCGGAGTGGCGAATTTTTCGCCAAGCTCGCGGCCAGCCCATCCGAGAACGGTCTCGAAGATCTGTCCGAGGTTCATACGCGAAGGCACACCAAGGGGATTCAGGACGATATCCACCGGAGTTCCGTCGGCAAGGAATGGCATGTCTTCCTGACGCACGATGCGAGATACAATACCCTTGTTGCCGTGACGTCCGGCCATTTTGTCACCGACACTGATCTTACGTTTCTTTGCGATATAGACCTTGGCGAGTTTCATAATGCCTGAGGGCAGTTCGTCACCAATGGAAATATCGAATTTCTTGCGGCGAAGCTCAGCGTCAACCTCTTTTGATTTACGCAGATAGTTCACGATTGTCGCACGGATCATGTCGTTCTTATGGGCGTCGGCCGTCCATTTCGAGAGGTTGACCGTATCATAGTCGATCTCACGCAGAGTTCCGGCAGAGAATTTCGCACCCTTTGGAATAATGTCCGTCCCGAGGAAATCTTTGACACCTTGAGAGGTCTTACCGTTTGTGAGGGCCATCAGTTTCTCCACAAGAAGATCTTTCAGAGAATTGAGACGTTCTTCGTATTCTTCGTCAAGTTTCGGGAGCACCGCGCTCGCGCTTTTCTTGGTCTTTTTCTTTTCCGCTTTCTGGAAGAGATGTGTACCGATCACGACTCCCTTAAGAGATGGGGAGGCTTTGAGAGATGCATCCTTGACATCACCGGCCTTGTCTCCGAAGATAGCGCGAAGAAGTTTTTCTTCAGGTGTAGGATCGCTTTCGCCCTTAGGTGTGATCTTACCGATCATTATATCACCCGGGACGATGTGCGCACCGACACGGATTATACCGCGTTCGTCAAGATCTTTTGTTGCGTCTTCAGAAACGTTGGGTATATCGGAAGTAAGTTCCTCCATACCACGTTTGGTTTCGCGCACTTCGAGAGTGTATTCATCGACATGCACTGAAGTGAGGATGTCTTCACGCACGACGCGTTCATTGAGAACAATGGCGTCCTCATAGTTATATCCCTTCCAAGGCATGAAAGCTACTTTCAGGTTGCGCCCGAGAGCGAGCTCGCCTTTTTCCGTAGAATAGCCCTCTGTAAGGATGTCGCCTCGTTTCACGCGCTGTCCCTTGCTGCAGATTGGACGAAGGTCGATTGTCGTGCTCTGGTTGGTTTTACGGAACTTGGGCAGATGATATTCCTTGACGCTGTCTTCAAATGAAACGAATTCTTCGTCTTCTGTACGGTCGTAACGTATGCGGATAACGTTTGCGTCGACAAATTCGATCGTGCCTTCGCGCTCTGCCATGATCTGTGTACGGCTATCGCGTATGAGCTGGCCTTCAATGCCTGTACCTACGATCGGAGATTCGCTGCGTAGGAGGGGTACTGCCTGACGCATCATGTTAGATCCCATAAGCGCGCGGTTCGCGTCGTCATGTTCGAGGAACGGGATAAGCGAAGCTGCTATTGATGCGATCTGGGTCGGAGAAACGTCCATAAGCTCAACCTGGTCGGGAGCCACTATAGGGAAGTCGGCATCAAGACGCGCTTTTACGCGGTCGTTGATAAACTCTCCGTCGTCCTTGACGGGAGCATTGCCCTGGGCGATGATTTTTCCTTCCTCGATTTCAGCCGTAAGGTATACCACCTCGTCATTTTTGAGGTTTACAACCCCGTTTTTGACATCGCGGTATGGTGTCTCAATGAAACCGAGATCATTGATTTTCGCATAAACACAAAGTGAAGAGATCAGACCGATGTTCGGGCCTTCAGGAGTTTCGATAGGACAGAGACGACCGTAATGAGTATAGTGAACGTCACGCACCTCGAAGCCGGCACGCTCACGCGAAAGACCACCAGGACCGAGAGCCGACATACGACGCTTGTGGGTGATCTCGGCCAAAGGATTGGTCTGATCCATAAACTGCGACAGAGCGTTAGTGCCAAAGAATGTGTTTATCACGCTTGAGATCGTCTTGGCATTTATAAGATCGATCGGTGTGAACACTTCGTTGTCGCGTACGTTCATACGTTCGCGTATCGTACGCGACATACGCGCAAGACCTACGTTGAACTGGTTGTAAAGTTGCTCGCCAACAGTACGCACACGACGGTTGCTCAAGTGGTCGATATCGTCGACATCGGTTTTCGAGTTGATCAACTCGATAAGATATTTTATGATAGCTATAATGTCCTCTTTAGTGAGCACTTTTACATCCATCGAAGTCGTCAGACCAAGTTTCTTGTTGATACGGTAGCGGCCCACTTCACCAAGGTCGTAACGCTTTTCAGAGAAGAAAAGGTTAGTGATGACTTCTCGCGCACTGGCGTCGTCCGGTGGCTCGGCATTGCGCAACTGTCTGTAGATATATTGGATAGCCTCCTTTTCAGAGTTGGATGTATCCTTCTGGAGGGTATTGAATATGATTGAATAGTCGGATGTGTTTGCGTCCTCTTTGTGAAGGAGAATTGTCTGTACGCCTGAATCAAGGATTTCCTGGATGTTGTCTTCCTCAAGCACAGTCTCACGGTCGAGGATGACATCATTACGCTCTATAGATACAACCTCACCGGTATCTTCATCGACAAAATCCTCGACCCATGTCTTCAGGACACGGGCTGCGAGCTTACGGCCGACAGCTTTCTTAAGATTAGTCTTGTTGACCTTTATTTCCTCGGCAAGACCGAAAATCTCGATAATGTCCTTATCGCTCTCCAGACCGATTGCGCGAAGAAGAGTGGTCACCGGAAGTTTCTTCTTTCGGTCAATGTAGGCATACATCACATTATTGATGTCGGTAGCAAACTCAATCCAACTGCCTCGGAAAGGAATGATACGGGCACTATAAAGTTTTGTTCCGTTTGCATGGGTGCTCTGTCCGAAGAAAACACCAGGTGAACGGTGAAGCTGCGACACGACAACACGCTCGGCTCCATTGATGACAAAAGTACCTTTGTCAGTCATATAAGGAATAGGGCCGAGATATACATCCTGAATCACAGTGGCAAAATCCTCGTGATCGGGGTCGGTGCAATAAAGCTTCAGTTTGGCCTTGAGAGGCACACTGTAGGTCAGACCGCGTTCGAGACACTCGTCAATCGTGTAGCGGGGAGGATCAATGTAATAGTCAAGGAACTCAAGAACAAAGTTGTTGCGTGTGTCCGCAATAGGGAAATTTTCCGCAAACACTTTGAAGAGCCCCTCGTTTTTTCTTTTTTCCGGAGGCGTGTCAAGCTGTAGGAAGTCTTGGAAGGACTTCAGCTGTACCTCAAGGAAGTCGGGGTATGGGAGAGGATTTTTAACCGACGCGAAATTTACGCGGGGTTTTGCTAAAGTGATATCTGACATCTAATGTAGATTAAACATTAAAAAGAAACTCGGGAGTATATGTATAGGTAGTGTAAATATAGACGAATTAACCTTATTTAACCTCAAAATTATGGGAATTCCAGCAACAAGGCATCAGAATAAACCAAAATGACATGAATATCAATGGATTTCAGCTCATAGAGGCATTTATTTTTTATTTTTAAATATAAATATTTATGATTTTTTATATTAATCCGCCTATCTTAACGCAAATAGGTTAAGAAACTCCCAAGGGGGAGAATCTTAACCCATTATAGCTTAAAAGCAGGGAATGCTTATTTGAGCTCAACCTCAGCTCCGGCTTCTTCGAGCTGTTTCTTGAGACCTTCGGCATCAGCCTTAGCCATACCTTCTTTAACAACGCTGGGAGCACCGTCAACCATTTCCTTAGCTTCCTTGAGACCAAGGCCGGTAAGTTCCTTAACGAGTTTCACAACAGCAAGCTTAGAAGCACCAGCTGACTTGAGAACTACATCGAAAGAAGATTTTTCTTCTTCAGCAGCACCAGCGGCAGCAGGACCAGCGGCAACTGCAACAGCGGCAGCAGCGGGTTCGATACCGTAAGTTTCTTTGAGGATCTGAGCAAGTTCGTTTACTTCCTTAACGGTGAGGTTAACAAGTTGTTCTGCAAAAGCATTAAGATCTGCCATGATTTTTATAGTTTTATTGTTGTTTTAATATTGAAAAATTGGGATTTTTTGAGGAAAGAGGCAAGAATACAATGATAGTGGCTTACGCTTCTTTCTTTGAGAGAGTCTCGAGAATGCCATGAAGTTTGTTGCCTCCAGACGAAAGTGCGGAGATAACGTTCTTGGCGGGAGACTGGAGAAGAGCGACAACATCTGCGATAAGTTCGTTCTTGCTCTTGATAGCCACGAGAGCGTCGAGCTGATCTTCACCCATGTAGATAGTCTCTTCAACATAAGCAGCCTTGAGACGGGGAAGAGTAGCATCCTTATCGGCTTTACGGATATCCTTTATCAATTTCGCGGGAGCATTGCCCACGTTTGAAAGCATAAGGGAAGTAGAGCCGTGAAGCGCTCCGTAAAGTTCGGAATAGTCACCTTCCAAAGACTCGAGTGCCTTGTGAAGAAGAGTATTCTTCACGACCATAAGTTTCACGTCAGCCTTATTGCATGCACGACGGAGTGCAGTGGTCTTTTCGGCATCGAGGCCAGCGGTTTCAGTAAGATAGAAGCAGCTATACTCCTGAAGAGTCTTAGCTATGTTCTCAATAGCAATAATTTTATCTTCCTTTTTCATTTTGTACAGTCAGCTTTAGAAGTTATTCATCGATTGACTTAGGGTCAATCTTGATACCCGGACTCATTGTGCTCGAAAGATAAATGCTCTTGATATAAGTACCCTTTGCTGCGGCAGGCTTAAGTTTGATGAGGGTATTGACAAATTCACGAATATTGTCAGCGGCATTCGAAGGTTCGAAAGAGACCTTACCTACCGATGAGTGAACGATACCGTTCTTGTCAACTTTGAAGTCGATTTTACCCTTCTTCACTTCCTCTACAGCCTTAGCGACATCGTTGGTCACAGTTCCGCTCTTTGGGTTAGGCATAAGACCACGGGGACCGAGTACACGGCCGAGGGCTCCGATCTTACCCATAATTGCAGGTTGTGTGATGATGACATCAATGTCAGTCCATCCGCCTTTGATTTTTTCGATATATTCGTCCAGTCCGACATAGTCAGCACCGGCAGCTTTGGCAGCGGCTTCAGCGTCAGCGTTGCAAAGCACGAGCACTCGCACCTGCTTGCCTGTTCCGTGGGGGAGCGTAACAACGCCACGCACCATCTGGTTAGCCTTACGGGGATCAACGCCAAGGCGAACATCCACGTCAAGCGAAGCATCAAACTTAGTGAAGGTTATCTCCTTAACCAAATTGACAGCTTCAGCAAGAGTGTACATCTTCCCGGCTTCAACTTTCTCCTGGGCAATCTTTTGATTTTTCGTCAGTTTACTCATTTCAATTGAAGTTTTTAGATGTTTTCGGGGAATGTTCCTTTAACTGTGATACCCATGCTTCTGGCTGTACCGGCAACCATACGCATTGCCGATGCTACGGTGAAACAGTTCAAATCGGGCATTTTGTCCTCAGCAATAGCTTTAACCTGATCCCAGGTCACTTCTGCCACTTTCTTACGGTTAGGCTGAGCCGAACCGCTTTTGAGCTTGGTTGCCTCGAGAAGCTGAATAGCCACGGGAGGGGTTTTGACTACGAAGTCGAAGCTCTTGTCTGTGTAGTAAGTGATGACAACCGGAAGAACCTTACCGGCCTTGTCCTGAGTGCGGGCATTGAATTGCTTGCAAAACTCCATAATGTTGATGCCCTTCGAACCGAGAGCAGGACCAACAGGAGGCGAAGGATTAGCAGCCCCGCCCTTGATTTGCAATTTGATCTGTCCAGCAATTTCTTTAGCCATGATAAATCTAAATTTTTATTAATGATTCGGTTAAAACGACACCATCTGTCCTGTCGCCATAAAAATCCCCCCTGACCGCTTTCGTAACCAAGAGGTAGAGGCAAGATGAAAGGTTAAGGCTCCGTGGCGTCTCCCGTGGTATCGAGTCAGAGACAAGACACCGCGCGATTATTATTCACGCTCTACCTGCGAATTTTCAAGCTCAAGCGGGGTTTTACGCCCGAAGATCTTGACCATTACCTTCAGCTTCTTCTTCTCACGATTAACTTCCTCAATGGTTCCGGAGAAACCGCTAAAAGGACCGAAAGTCACTTTAACCGTCTCTCCAACCATATAATCGTTCCCATCGTCAGTCGTGTCAATCATTTCATCGGCCGTCCCCATCATTCTCAGCACTTCGCTTTCGCGAAGAGCTTCAGGGGCAGCGTTCTTGCCACGTCCACGAAGGAAATCAATCACATTGGTAGTGTTACGGAGCTCATACAGAACCTCACCAGTAAGGATGCATTCAACAAAGACATAGCCGGAATAAAGGTTTTTCTCCTTTACCACCTTCTTGCCATTGCGAACCGACATAACCTTTTCGGTAGGAATCAAGACTTGAAAGACATAATTGCCGAGGCCGGTGTTACGGATGGCTCCATCCAAAATCTCTTTGACCTTAGCTTCCTTACCTGAAATGGCACGTAGCACATACCAGGCTTTTTTCAATTCTTCCGCCATTGACTTTCTTCCGTTAATAGATTACTGACCGAGGCTGTAAATGAAGTGCATAATGGTATTGACCACCTGATCCATCGCGAAAACTATCGCTGCTATAATGATGGAAGCAATCAGCACGATAACCGCGCTTTTGATCAGCTGGCCCCTTGTAGGCCAAGAAGTCTTATATCGAAGTTCGGTATAAGACTCCTCTATATCCGTAAGTAGTTTAAGTTTACTCATTTGTCGTGTTTTATGGCACGGGACGAGAGGCTCGAACTCCCGACACCCGGTTTTGGAGACCGGTGCTCTACCAACTGAGCTAGTCCCGTAGGAAAAGAAACCGGCTCCGATACATTCGGAATATTGACCCTCATGAATCAAGAGCCGGTTTAGGATTTATTCATAAGCCTGCGACATGCAGACCAAATGATTTCAAAAGGTATTACTCGAGAATTTCGGTAATCTGACCAGAACCTACTGTGCGGCCGCCCTCACGGATAGCGAAACGAAGACCTGCATCGCAAGCAACCGGGTTGATAAGTTCTACATTGATCTCAACGTGGTCACCAGGCATTACCATTTCAACACCTTCAGGAAGAGTAATCTCACCTGTTACGTCAAGCGTACGGATATAGAACTGGGGACGATAGTGGTTGTGGAACGGAGTGTGACGACCACCTTCTTCTTTTTTGAGGATATAGACAGAAGCTTTGAATTTGCTGTGAGGTTTCACTACGCCCGGATGGCAGATAACCATACCACGCTTGATATCTTTCTTGTCGATACCACGGAGAAGAAGACCTACGTTGTCACCAGCCTCGCCCTGATCAAGAAGCTTGCGGAACATTTCGACACCAGTCACAACTGATTTCATATCTGCGCCAAGACCCATGATCTGAACTTCGTCGCCAACCTTTACGATACCAGTCTCGATACGACCGGTAGCAACTGTACCACGACCGGTGATTGAGAACACGTCCTCAACAGGCATAAGGAATGGTTTGTCGATGTCACGGGGAGGCAGCGGAATCCAATTGTCAACAGCAGCCATAAGCTCCATAACCTTCTCTTCCCACTGGGGCTCGCCATTAAGAGCGCCAAGAGCGGAACCACGGATAATAGGAGTTTCGTCGCCATCATATTCGTAAGTCGAAAGAAGGTCACGCATTTCCATCTCAACAAGGTCGAACATTTCTTCGTCGTCAACCATATCACATTTATTCAGGAAAACAACAAGACGGGGCACGTTCACCTGACGAGCGAGAAGGATATGCTCGCGAGTCTGGGGCATAGGACCGTCGGTTGCAGCAACCACGATGATCGCACCGTCCATCTGGGCAGCACCGGTAACCATGTTCTTAACGTAGTCAGCGTGTCCCGGGCAGTCTACGTGTGCAT
>CAJULW010000031.1 GCA_910587515.1 uncultured Duncaniella sp. | reverse complement strand
TCCGCTTCCCCGCTGGGAGCGTCGCTTCTCAAAAGCGAGTGCAAAGGTATAAACTCCTACATTACAATCCAAATTTTTAGTAATAATTTAACAGATTTTAACAGAGACGCACAACAAGCCAATATGAGTCACAACATATACCCAACGTGCTAAACACCTATATACAAAGGTATTAATCAACAAATCCAGCAAAAACAAACCAATCTATGTATTGTTTAAGTAAATATATTAAGCTATCTCATACAAAACATAACCAATATCCAAGAATATTTTATTTGGAAAAATAAAAGAGACTCACGAAAATACGCAAATCTCTTATTAATATAAACGGTCGTCAGTCTGAACGACTCTATAATATTTATAGTTCCGAATAAATATACTATATCAAACAGAACATTTTTTCACACATTAAACAGGAAATGCATTATATCTCCATCCTGAGCAACATAATTTTTACCTTCAATGGCCATCTTACCTGCTTCCCTAACCGCACTCTCACTACCGAGGGCTACATAATCATCATATTTTATAACCTCAGCACGAATAAATCCCTTTTCAAAATCGGTATGAATTACCCCGGCACACTGAGGAGCCTTACTTCCACGCATGAAAGTCCAGGCCCGCACCTCATCAGATCCGGCAGTAAAGAATGTCTGAAGGTTAAGAAGAGAATAAGCAGCTCGTATCAATCGGGCTACACCAGATTCCTCAAGGCCTATTTCAGCAAGAAACTCCTGTCGCTCCTCAAAAGTATCAAGTTCAGCAATCTCGCTTTCAGTCTGAGCCGCCACAATCAGAAGTTGAGAATTCTCATCTTTTATCGCTTCTCTAACAGCCTCCACATATTTATTGCCATTGACAGCTGACGAATCGTCCACATTACAAACATACATCACAGGCTTGCTCGTCAACAAAAACAGCTCCCTGCCAAACTTCTGTTCATCTACTGTCTCAAGCGACACAGTACGCGCAGGCTTCCCCTGTAAAAGAGCTTCCTGATATTTTTTAAGCACTTCATATTGCATCTTTGCAACCTTGTCACCTCCAGTCTGAGCCTGCTTCTGAGTTTTAGCGATACGGCTCTCGACTGTCTCAAGATCTTTTAACTGAAGTTCATAGTCTATGATTTCTTTGTCGCGTACAGGGTCTACGGTATTATGCACATGTGTCACATTTTCATCATCGAAACACCGCAATACATGTAAAATAGCATCCGTTTCCCGTATATTGGCAAGAAATTTATTGCCGAGCCCCTCTCCTTTACTTGCGCCCTGGACAAGCCCGGCTATATCAACAATCTCAACCGTCGCTGGCACGACACTGCGCGGTGAACACATCTCGACCAATTTGTTAAGACGGCTATCAGGCACCGTTATCACACCAACATTAGGCTCTATCGTACAAAAAGGGAAATTAGCCGACTGAGCTTTCGCGTTCGACAAACAATTAAACAATGTCGACTTCCCGACATTGGGAAGGCCGACTATACCGCATTGCAATGCCATGATATAATAGATCTTGTAAAATTAATGAATGAAATATCTTGCGGCATAGTCAAAACCGCAGAGGATGCAAAGTTAACTAAAAAATTTATACACGCATGTAAGTCATATCACAATTTACACACCAGCATTCTTATACAAACTCTATGGCGATCATAAATCCATATCTGTATGAGCGACAAAACCAAACATCGGATGAGAATGCAACACTAAAAGCATACTCAATGGATCGACATATTCATTCTTGACATCATCCACTACATCACGCAAATCTATAACGACATCAAAACCATTCCATCTGTCCGACAAATCATCTATAATTAGATCCACTTTTGAAAAATCGGCCATATCGTATGGATAATAACGACTTCCGTTTGCCTGGGCGACAGGCGTGCACTTTTTCCTGTCTCCATGACAAAAAGCGACCTTACTGCCAGCCATACGAAACATACCGCTGATTCTTGATATCAGACCAACCGGACCTCCTAATAAAAGTACGCGCAACGATGGAAAATTCACAACAACATCACCCGGACGCCCCTTGGCCACACTCTTAACAACCACTTTCGATTTGTTTGCAAGTCGGCCGGCTCGGTACTCCTCCATTCGTTTCTCAAGATAATTATCAGCCATTATAGTAGATTGTCATATCTAAGTTAATCAATTCCATCACAAACTTACAAATTTCTCTGTAAAGCATAAGCGATGTAAACGCAATTACATATTCAACGCCTCAAATATTTTAAATTAACCTTAGAATTTTTACTAATTTTGCTCCATGAAACTCTCACTGATGCGTCAACGCCTCAAACCATGGCTTCTTCCAGCCGCAATGGCGACTGGAATAATGTTTCATGATTTCATGAAGCATGTGGAATTTTTAGCCCCATACCTGATTTTTGCAATGCTATTGATCACATTCTGCAAAGTCACCCCTAAAGAGTTCAAAGCGACGCGATTTTCATGGTTATTACTTTCAGTACAAATAATAGGCGCATTAACCGTATATTCCATACTAATTACTTTCAGCAATGATATCGCACAAGGAGCATTTATATGTATCTTCTGTCCAACCGCGACCGCAGCTCCCGTCATAACCGGAATGCTTGGAGGAAACGTGCCACGTCTTGCCACTTTTTCTATCATTTCAAACATCTCTGTAGCCATACTTTCACCAGTAATATTCACTTTTATGAGCCCGGACCGCGATATATCATTTTTTGATACATTTTCCACAATATCATTAAAGATGATACCATTGCTGCTTCTGCCACTTGTCCTCGCCCTGAGCATGCTTAAATTTGCACCACGAATACATAAAGCCATCTCCCAAAAACAATCTATATCATTTTATATCTGGGCTATATCCCTGTTTATCGTCGTCGGAAGAGCTGTCAGTTTTATAATGGACGAACCTTCACAAGCAATTCCAGAAATGACAGTGCTTGCAATCCTTTCAGGTATAATCTGTTGCGGACAATTCTATATCGGACGTAAACTCGGAAACTATTGCGGAGACAAGATTGCTGGTGCTCAAGGGCTCGGACAAAAAAACACAGTGTTAGCTATATGGATGTCTATTACCTATTTACAGCCAATCACATCCATTGCGCCAGCCGCATATATAGCATGGCAGAATACAATAAACTCCATTCAACTTTATATCAAAGCAAAAAGATCGCATTGATATATCATATCTACAATCATGACAGCTTACCAAACAGAGAATTGTAAAAGAAAAAACTAAAATCTCTCAAATTACGTTAATACCAATGAGAAACGAACAAAACCACTCCCTGATATTAACAACTTCGAATGAGCTATGGCAACTAATAGTATGTATGAAAACCTTATGGGACTCCCTCTGTTCAACGGAGTCAGCTACAACCGTATCTCTGAGATTGTAGGAAATACGAGACTGGCATTTTTCAAATATCTTCCCGGTGAAAAGATAGTATCCGCCGGTACGCCATGCACGCACTTGATGTTCGTCATTGGAGGCAATGTCAGATTATCAATAAAGAACCGCTCCGATCGGTTCATCATACACCAAACACTTGAAGCGCCATCAGTCATCTCACCTGATTTCCTTTTCGGACGCAACACCCTTTTTCCGGCATCTGTAAAAGCCATAGACACTGTTTCAATCATGCAGATCGAAAAAAATGACTTTATCTCAATTGTCCGTTCCGATGAAATATGCCTGTTCAATTATCTCAATTATATTTCGACAAACGCGCAAAAAGCTATCGACGGAGTGTTGGCTTTAACAACAGGCTCGCTTGAAGAACGCATAGCTTTCTGGATAATAGCATTGACACAACGAGACGCAAAAGATATTGTACTTGCCTGCCGTCAACGAGACCTCTACTCATTGTTCGGAGTTCAAAGATCTTCATTCATAAACACTCTTGACGACATGAAAGAACGCGGAATCATTGATTACTCACCAAACGAAATAAGGGTGATCTCCCGTTCCGATCTTAGATCGGTCTTGTTAAAATCTCCAGATTAAGATACAAAAGGAATATCATTAAATGATCATAACGGTTGTCCGGGCATGGATCGAGTTTTAAATCCATGCCCGGACAACCATTATAATACTTGATTATCGTCTATTTGCCAAGCCGTCCAAATGCACGTAGAGCTTCTCCGATCCAAAGCACGAGCGATGTGCCCAAGACTATGATCACCCAATCTTCAATTTTCAATGGGACCACATTAAAAAATCCGCCTCCGACTGTAACAATAAAAATCTGCCCCAAAAATATAATAGCTGCAATCGAAAGGAATTCTCCACATTTATAAAGGTTGAACGCACTGCGATAGGTAGCGTAAGCACGGGCATTGAACAGATTCCAGAATTGCAACATAACAAATGTCGTGAAAATCAATGACAACTCGTATGGAGAGAGTTCACCGGAATCGCTGAAACGTACATATAAAATATCTGCAAGACTTGAGACATCAGCATGTTCAAATACATATACCATGCCGAGTACTATGACAGAAAATATCAATCCTGTTCCAAGTATAAAACGCCACATCGCTCCTGATATAATAAAATTCCTACGGTCACGAGGCTTGCTGTCCATAACAGAACGCGACGGGGGCAATGAGGCGAGAGCCATGGACGCAAAAGTATCCATAATCAGATTAACCCATAACATCTGAGTCACTGTCAACGGAGATTCCGTACCCATAAACGCTCCAACCAGCACCACGATACAGGCCACGACATTAACTGTCAATTGAAACAAGATAAAACGTTGCAAATTTTGATACAACGAACGGCCCCACATCACAGCCCTTCCTATCGAAGCGAAAGAATTGTCAATAATAGTTATGTCACTCGCCTCTTTAGCCACGGAAGTCCCGTCGCCCATCGACAGTCCGACGTTCGCGCTCTTTAACGCCGGAGCGTCATTTGTGCCGTCACCGGTCACAGCAACAACCTGTCCTTGCTTCTGAAGAGTTTCGACAAGCCGCTTCTTATCCATCGGACGTGCACGCGCTATAATTTTAAGCCTCCCGACTCTTTCGGCCAATTCATTGTCATTCAAGGCACCGAAATCAGGCCCTGTTATAATAGCATCCTCCGCATCTCCATCATTCCATAGACCCACCTGGCGGCCGATCTCACGAGCTGTCGCAGGAGTATCGCCAGTAACGATCTTTATACCGATACCGGCATCTATACATTCCCGTATAGCCTCCGGGACATCACCTCTCACGGGATCTGCAATTGCGACTATACCGATAAATTCAAGGTTATCGGCTGAAACCCCGTTTTCATCCACACCGGACGCCCCATCCGCAAGTTTACACATAGCAAACCCGAGAGTTCGCATAGCTTTCTCCTGATATGAAAGGAGACGTTCGTTTATTTCTGTACGGCTCTTGTTTCCGGAAACAGACGAACACATGGACAACACTATTTCAGGCGCACCTTTGACGAACAATCGTTTCGACCCGTCCGAATCAGCTACAACCGTAGCCATATACTTTCGTTCAGTTGTAAATGGAACCTCACTGACCACCTTGGCACCACGACGGATATCCTTGTAATCAATATTATTGTCCCTCAACCATAACAGCAACGCACCTTCGGTTGGATTTCCTAAAACTTGCGGACGCTGTGGATCCGACAAATCAAGTTCAGCGGTAGAATTGACCGCGATTGCGGTTTCGATCTCACCGGAAATCCCATCACGGCCAAGTCCGTCGCTGCCGAGAACATAGAAATCAGCTTCAGCGACACGCATTTGATTTTGCGTCAATGTCCCTGTCTTATCCGTGCATATAACAGTTGTGGCACCCATTGTTTCACATGCATGCATCTTACGCACAAGATTGTTAGTTCTCAACATCCTGCGCATACTGTAAGCAAGACTTAAAGTGACAGCCATAGGAAGCCCTTCCGGCACAGACACAACCACAAGAGTCACAGCTATCATCACAGTCTGCAGGAAATAAGCCAAAAAAGGAAGCCAATCGAACTGGGCGTTGGAAAGAAGGTACATAACCACCCTTCCGACAATGACAGCAGTTCCGACCATATAGCTTCCGCGTGTGACCATAGCTCCGAGACGTTCAAGCTGCTCGGTCAGCGGGGTCTTTGTCCCATCGTCTATATGAGCGGCCTCATACACTTTACCGTTTTCAGTGGCGTCACCGACTGCATAGACTTCCGCTATACCATGCCCTTCCATCACACGTGTTCCTCTCATCACATGATCAGACGGGAATGTAGCTTCCGCATCAAAATGTTCCGGATCCGTCGTCTTCGAAGCCATCGGCTCTCCTGTCAAAGTCGATTCATCTACATTCAAAGATGTCGCCTCCAGCAATCGCGCGTCAGCCGGAATCTCCTCTCCAGTATTCAATATCAGAATATCCCCGACAACAACATCCCTCTTTGGAACCTGTGTCGGGTTTCCGTCGCGTATAACCTGCACAGACTCATCATCGTTTACCTGATTAAGAATTTTAAACTCGTCTTCGGCTTTTTTTTCAAAATAAAACGACAGACCTGTCGCAAGGAAAATAGCCATGAAAATGCCGGCAGGCTCAAAAAAAACCGTCGCGGCATGTCCCAATCCCATATATTCATATACGGATATCGCAATCGAAAGTACCCCCGCGATAAGCAAGACTATGATCAACGGATCCTTGAACTTTTCCATAAACAGATGCCACAGAGAATCCTGGGCAGGAGGAGTAAGCACATTTTCACCGTGGATATTACGGCTTTCAACAACTTCCTGTTCCGTAAGTCCACGTAGATTTGGTGTATTAGCTTTCATTAAATGCAACGTGAGTTATATCATTATAATTAGGCACAAAAGTATCACTTAATTAAATCATCCGCAAATCGCATACATTACAAATTTATTAAATAATACGGTCGTGTAACGTATAACACATCTAAATACATTATTGCTCACATACAGATCTAAATTCATACTTATTTTCCGTTAAATCATACCTTTTTCATCGATGAGACATGAGCATTACCGGGATTTTTTTGTTATCTTTGTAGCCAATACAATTTCAATTATTTTTTATTAACCAAAATAACCTCTTAACCCAAAATGACAAGCTATAAGGAATTAGGTCTTGTGAACACCAAAGAGATGTTTGCCAAGGCCATCAAAGGTGGTTATGCGATTCCAGCGTTCAATTTCAATAACATGGAGCAGCTTCAGGCTATCATCAAAGCCGCAGCAGAAGACAAGTCTCCTGTTATCCTACAGGTTTCTAAAGGCGCACGCAACTACGCCAACCCCATCCTACTCCGTTATATGGCTCAAGGAGCTGTCGAGTATGCAAAGAGTCTCGGTTGGGAGCATCCTCAGATCGTGCTTCACCTCGACCATGGCGACAGCTTCGAACTCTGCAAAGATTGCATCGAACACGGATTTTCGTCCGTAATGATTGACGGTTCACATCTACCATACGAAGAAAACGTAGCCCTCACGAAAAAAGTCTGTGACTACGCACATCAGTATGACGTGACAGTCGAAGGCGAACTCGGAGTGCTCGCAGGTGTAGAAGACGAAGTTTCATCTGACCACCACACATATACCGACCCGGAGGAAGTGATCGATTTCGCTACCCGTACCGGATGTGATTCCCTCGCAATTTCAATCGGGACATCACACGGGGCCTACAAATTCAAACCCGAACAATGCACACGCGACGCAAACGGACGCCTTGTTCCTCCTCCATTGGCTTTCAACGTCCTCGATGCAGTCATGGAAAAACTACCCGGATTCCCCATCGTACTCCACGGCTCAAGTTCTGTTCCACAGGAATATGTTGATGAAATCAACGAATATGGAGGAAAACTTCCCGACGCCATCGGTATTCCCGAAGAAGAACTCCGCAAAGCTGCAAAAAGCGCGGTTTGCAAAATCAACATCGACTCCGACAGCCGTCTCGCGATGACAGCTGCCGTACGTAAAGTTCTTGCTGAAAAACCAGCTGAATTTGACCCGCGCAAATATCTCGGTCCGGCTCGTGAGGAAATGGAGAAACTATATAAACACAAAATCGAAGCTGTTCTCGGTTCAAACGGCAAAGCCGAATAAACGTTACTACCCTACTCTAAATTATATGGAGAATGCCCATCATATCGGGCATTCTCCTTTTTTATTCAGACTCATTTTATATAGTGTTTTTGAATTTTTATAAAACCGAACCACTCATATTTCCAATGACTTTTGTTAACTTCGCGTTAAGAATCAAGTATATCCCTTCATTAACTCATCAAACAATTTATGGAAAGAATGACGTGGGACTGTCTCATAAATGACAAACGCTTCGGTCTCGAACACATACATGACCCGAAAAAAGGATCCAGGAGCGATTTTCAGCGCGATTTCGACCGCCTCGTGTTCTCCTCTCCTTTCCGACGGCTCCAAAACAAAACGCAGGTATTTCCGCTCCCCGGAAGCATATTCGTACACAATAGACTGACACACAGCATGGAAGTTGCATGTGTCGGACGTTCTATGGCCGGTGAGATTGCATCTGCACTACGTCACCGTCATGCCTCAGAACATTGGGTAGAAAAACTTGACTCAATCGGTGAAATCGTAGCGGCGGCATGTCTTGCCCACGACCTTGGCAATCCGCCTTTCGGTCATTCCGGAGAAAAAGCAATTTCCACTTATTTCAGTGAAGGAGCCGGACGTCCACTGCAAAAAGAGCTAAACGAACGACAATGGGCCGACCTTACACACTTCGAAGGCAATGCCAATGCATTCCGACTGTTGACCCATCGTTTCAACGGTCGTCGCCCCGGAGGCTTTGCAATGACATATTCGACACTTGCGTCAATCGTAAAATATCCTTTCGACTCATCATCAGCAGGTAGCCACGGAAAATTCGGCTTCTTTACATCCGAGCAAGACGATTTTATAAAAGTGGCTGAAGAACTCGGCATGATACGCATCAGCAATGACGACGCCCATATAAGATATGCTCGCCACCCATTGGTCTACATTGTTGAAGCCGCAGACGACATCTGCTATGAAGTCATGGACATTGAAGACGCCCATAAACTCAAGATCCTTTCCACCGAAGAAGTACTTCCGCTTTTCCTTGGATTTTTTGATGAAGCAAGACGCTCTCATATAGAACGTATCATGGAAGGAGTCGAAGACCCCAATGAAAAGATGGCCTATCTGCGCTCATGTATAATCGGAGTCCTTGTCAACCGTTGCGCCCAAACATTTGTTGAACATGAGGATGAGATAATGAAAGGCCAATTCAAAGGCTCCCTGCTTGATCATATCTCTCCACTCGAACGCAAAGGATATCGCGACTGCGAAGCCCTGTCTTGGAAAAAAATTTATTGCGCGGGAGACGTAGTGGACATCGAACTTGCCGGAACGAGGATAATCTCGTTTCTTATAAACGAACTTGTCAAAGCCGTACGCAACCCCGAACTCAACTATTCACGTCTGCTATTGGCAAAAGTCCCGCAACAATATGAAACAAACGCACCCGGACTCTACGGAAAATTACAAGCCGTGCTTGATCACATTTCCGGAATGACAGATATATACGCACTCGACCTATACCGAAAATTAAAAGGCATGAGCCTTAAAATAAACAATTAAACCGACATGTATAAAAATATCTTTATAAAAATAAGCATTTTAATTATCACTATCGTCTATATCTGCACGCCAATAAACGCAATAACGATAGACCAAGTGCCCAACGTACATGTCTCAGACCGAACTCAATATGTGTCCAATCCATCCGGAGTCCTATCAGCCGAAGCGGTCCGAAATATGAACAACGATATTGCGTCATTATGGGCCGACACGTCCGTCGAACTCGTTGTCGTGGCCGTCGATAAAGTAGACAGCTCCATGACTCCCGAGGAATTCGCTACACGGCTTTTCGAAAAATGGGGTATCGGAAAAAAAGACAAAGACAACGGTGTGCTGCTCCTGCTCTCGCGTGACGACAACGCTGCGATAATTCGGACAGGCTATGGTGTGGAAGGAGCGTTGCCTGACATAACAGCCGGACGCATCATCCGAAACGAAATGTTCCCACACTATCGAAATGGACGTTTCGACGAAGGGACTTTGGCCGGCATTGCAAGCATCTCCAAAATTCTTAGAGATCCGAAACTGGCCGACGAACTCAAATCCCGTTACGCCAACGATTCCCGTCCCAATAAAAACGACGAGCTTTCAGGAGGCGAGCTTTTCAACATATATCTCGGCTTCTCCGCCACTGTCGCGGCCGGGTTACTGCTCTTGGTGCTATATGCTATCGTTTCAACTAAAAAACTTAATGACGTGCAACGCTACCGCAGTCTCGATCAATACCGCACACTCACACTTTTCGCATCTTTTCTTACATTGGGGATGGCCTTGCCAGCCTTTCTAACCCTTGTTGTAAAAATGAAAAAAGTGCGCCGACACAAGCGCGACTGTCCACATTGCGGAACACGTATGCAACTTATCGACGAAGAGCACGACAACGACTACCTCACTCCGGCCCAAGATACAGAAGAGCGGATCAACTCTATCGACTACGACGTATGGCACTGCCCTAAATGCCATCAGACCGAAGTCCTGCCATATATAAACCGCGAATCCGACTATTCCGTCTGCGACCGATGCGGAGCGAGAGCCATGTCTCTTGTCGACCGACGCACATTGCGACAACCAACAGTAAACACCGAGGGCGAAGGAGTCGACATCTATATCTGTAAAAATTGCGGCAATCAGAACCACCGACGTTTCCGTATCGCTAAAAAACCGGATCCTACAGCCGCTGTAGCGGCAGGAGCCATCCTTGGTAGCATGATGGGGCGTGGAGGTTCATCAGGCGGTGGTTTCGGTGGAGGATCTTTCGGTGGAGGCATGACTGGCGGTGGAGGCGCGGGAGGCAGATGGTGACAGTATTTATCACAGAGCTTGCCGACTTTGTCTGCGGTTATCCTCTTTTCATCCTTCTGATCGGAGGGGGCTTTTTCCTTTTCTTCAATTCCGGAATGGCGTCGCTACGTATGCTTCCGGATGCCCTTCGCGAGCTACGTGGCAAGCAATCCCGTGAATCAGGCAGCCAGATCTCTTCCGTACAAGCCCTGGCATCGGTAGTGGCGGCCACTGTCGGAATGGGCAATATCGCAGGGGTGGCGATAGCACTTGTCATGGGTGGACCGGGAGCTATATTCTGGATGTGGGTGAGCGCACTCGTCGGCATGTCGACAAAGTTTCATGAAGGAATATTGACCACGATACACAAACATACAGACCACAATGGTCGCAGCCATGGAGGCACAATGTTTATCATTGACAAGGGACTCGGAGCCAAATGGCATTGGATGGCTCTGACATTCGCCTTTGCCGGAATGCTTGGCACTCTCTGCATCATGAACGCCAATCAACTGACTGAAGCCATAGTCAGCACATTTACCACCCCCGAATGGTTGGAAAAAGCACCTGTAATATCAGGAATGGCCTCGTACTTGGGATGGAGCGAAGAATCGGCTTTCCGACTGCTGACCGGTATAGGAATAGCCATAGTCGTGACGACAGTCGTCATCGGAGGGATCAAACGCATCGCCAAAGTGGCTCAATGGCTTGTACCTTTCATGGTAGGACTATATTTTATACTGGTATTCTACGTCATTATTACACATCTTTCGGATGTACCATCCGTATTTAAAAGCATATTCACCAATGCATTCAACCTGAGAGCCGGTTGGGGCGCATTGGCGGGAATAGCCATCATCGGTGCGAGGCGGGCAGCACTTGTCAATGACGCAGGCGTAGGAACCGCCACTATCATGCACGGAGCTTCCGCCAACCCGTCGCCAGTCCGAGAGGGACTCGTAGCCATGCTCGGCCCAAGCATCGATTCTGGACTCGTGTGCACCATGACCGCCATCGCCATACTACTGTGTGGTGATCTCCAATCAGTCGACGGTGTCAAAGGGCTCGACGTCGCGATGAAAGCATTCGGCAACGCGATTCCGGCAGGCGAATACATGCTTATGGTTATAGTCCTATGCTTCTCGCTCTCGTCGATGTTCAGCTATAGTTTTTATGGAAACCGCTGTGCAGCCTATCTGTTTGGAGAAAGCAAAGCCCGTTGGTACACATGGTTCTTCATAGCGACACTTGTTATTTTTGCGGTCATGCCACTTGGTATCGCTATCGGATTTTGCGATCTGTTCTATGCCCTCATGGCTTTCCCGACAATGCTGACGCTGGTCTTGCTCCGCCACCGGGTCACAGAGGAAATCAAAGCATTCCGAGGGCAGGCGAAAACAAAATGCGCGCAAGCAGCGAGTCCGGGGCGACCGTAAGTAAATAAGTCTCCGCAGATATAAGATCTTACAATAGTATCCTATAAGAGTGTATTTGGATTTCAACAACTCTAAAAATACAACAAGCCGATGTCGCAATGACATCGGCTTATTTGATATATATCTTTCTAAGTTCAGTCCGAATCTTGATTAGCGAACAAGAACTTTCGAAACAGTTGAACCTTGACGACGAATCACGATCTGACCGGCAGCAGGTTCGCTGATTCGTACACCCTGAAGATTGTAATACTCGACAGGAGCGTTTTCCTCAACTGAATCAACAACGATATCCTGTATTCCCGACGATGCTGGATCTGTATAGGGAATCATAACAGTCAGATTGTAGTTACCCGGCTCAAAGGATGTCTCAGGAGCGGCAGGAGTGCTGTATTTAGAGAAAATAGTGAATGAAAGCTTCCAATAGTCAACAAACACAGCATCATTCGGATTTGTAACATCAGGAGTCGTATTTACAGATTCTTTTGTTGCGTATGAATAATGATAACCATAGGCAGACGGATCATAAAGACGGATGTTGTCAGCTCCCTTGTATGTAAACCAAGAGGTATTAGCATCCTTTAGACCTGTAAAGTTAAGGATATCCATCTTAGAACCATAAACATCCTGCTGTGTAACATTCACGCCTGCGACCGGTTCGATTTTGCAAGTTTCATTAGGCGTTGTCGAGCCTTCAGCGAATTGCTCAACAATACGGAAAGAGAAGTCATCTGAACCACCAAGGAATTTCGAGAATGTATACACATCGGAGCTTTCATCGTATGTATATGTGCCCTTCATTGTCGTCACAGAACCTTCCTGGCCATATTTTGAATAATCCTCAAGGCTGAATTCGACCTCATTGCCTGAAGGCTGAGGCTCATCACCGGCTTCCTTGTATTCAACTACAAAAACAGCGAAAGGTTGCTCACCTGTATTCTGTACACTGAAAGAATTCAAGTCAGGCAGATCAAAAGTCTGTATAACAGGATTGGCATAGTCTTTGTATGACTGTATCAAACCCTTGTTATTCTCAAGAGTATAAGTTTCATTTCCAACTTTAGCCCAATAGCACGGACGAGCTTCCATATCCTTGTTGATTGTAGCATATATTGTAACCTTGGTTGCCACTAATCCTTCAGGAAGAGTAATCACATTTTCCGCACCATTTGAGAGTTTAAGCGAACGGTAATCCGTACCATCGACATTAAATACATCTCCTGATTCAAGATTTTTAGTTTCATTCAGGCATTTCATCGACCAACCATCAGTAGCACCGAGCTCCGTACCTGACAATGGATTCGCTTTAAGTTTACCGGGATTGCAAAGAACCACAACGTCAGCCGCAGCCGAAAACACAACAGCCAACGATGCGAAAAGAGTAAAGATTTTTTTCATAAATGATTGATTTTTAGATATAAAATTTATAATATAATCTCGAATATTATAATATATTTATTGGGGCTAAACGATTGGTGTGTCTATAAAATCTAATTGACTTTGTTGACCCTGACGCAAGTCACAGGCAAAGATACGATATTTTTTAATATTTCAACAATTTTTCACCTGTTTTTATCAAACCTACCTATAAAGAAGCGGTATAAATTTAATCTCAACAATATTACTTTCACCAAAAAAAATATATAAAAAATCGTCTTTCCAGATAATATCCCGAAAAGACGATCTATATTTATTATGAATTCAGTAACCGGGGAAATATTAACCGTTTACTTTCTTCATGTGTGCGATAAGATCGAGTACTTTGTTTGAGTAACCGATTTCATTGTCATACCAGCTCACAACCTTAACGAAAGTCGGAGACAACATGATACCTGCATTCTTGTCGAAGATTGAAGTGCGTGGATCACCGAGGAAGTCGCTTGAAACGACTGCGTCTTCAGTATATCCGAGGATTCCTTTCAGTTCACCTTCAGAAGCTTCCTTCATTGCTGCGCAAATCTCATCGTAAGTAGCGGGTTTTGCAAGATTTACGGTAAGGTCGACAACAGACACGTCAAGAGTGGGGACACGCATTGACATACCGGTAAGTTTGCCATTGAGTTCGGGAATCACTTTGCCTACAGCCTTGGCAGCACCTGTCGAAGAAGGGATGATGTTGCCGGCAGCTGCACGGCCACCACGCCAATCCTTCATTGAGGGACCGTCAACTGTCTTCTGTGTAGCGGTTGTAGAGTGAACAGTTGTCATGAGGCCTTCAAGCACACCGAACTTGTCGTTGAGCACCTTGGTGATAGGAGCGAGACAGTTTGTGGTGCAAGATGCGTTAGATACGAACTGTGTACCCTTAACATAGCTTTCGTGGTTAACACCGCATACAAACATTGGAGTATCGTCCTTTGAAGGAGCTGACATAACCACATATTTAGCACCAGCGTCAAGGTGAGCCTGAGCTTTCTCTTTTGTAAGGAAAAGGCCTGTAGACTCAACAACATATTCAGCGCCTACAGCACCCCAACCGATTTCAGCGGGATTCTTGCAAGCGGTAACGCGAATAGCTTTGCCATTCACGATAAGGAGGCTCTTCTCAAGATCAAAATCAACGGTGCCGTCAAACTTGCCGTGCATGGTATCATACTTAAGCATGTAAGCCATGTAGTCAACGGGAAGAAGGTCGTTGATAGCAACAACTTCAATGTCATCGCGCTTAGTCGATGCACGGAACACGAACCGACCGATACGGCCAAAACCATTAATACCTATTTTTGTCATAGTTCTTATAAATTGGGTTATTGTTTTTTATCCTATTGAAAAAAATTAGAATTGTAAAAACACAGTCTTACTTTACAGATGGTCAGCGTTGTCACCAATACCATCGGCCAGAAAAACGCCACAAAGTTAGTACTATTTTTTGAATTATCGTCAGGTTGTATCTAAATAATATTGGTAATTTTTACGCGAATTCATATAAAAAAGCTAAATATATAGACTGTTCCGTGGAAATAAGATAATTTTTCTTTACTTTTGCGGTAAACAAGATATTTTCACATTCCAAACCGAATAATCACATCAAAATATGTCATTTATCAAGGAATTCAAAGAATTTGCAATGCGAGGCAACGTCATCGACATGGCTGTCGGTGTCGTAATCGGAGCCGCTTTCGGCAAAATCATTTCATCGCTTGTCGATGACATAATCATGCCTCTTGTAGGAGTCGTCACCGGAGGCATCAATTTTACTGACTATAAATGGGTGATACAACAAGCCGCAGTGGACAGCACCACACAACAAGTATTAAAACCGGAGGTCACTCTCAATTGGGGAAACTGGATACAGACCGTAGTCGATTTCATCATTGTGGCTTTCTGCATATTTGTCGCCATTAAAGCCATAAACCAACTAAAGCGCAAGGAAGCTGAACCAACTCCTAAACCAGCAGAACCGGTCCCGACAAAAGAAGAAATATTGCTTACGGAAATCCGTGATATCCTGAAAAAAGACAAATAATAAACAGACTCCGGAGCCTTGACAATAAAACATCAAGGCTCCATCTTTTTTAAGACCATCATTCGGATAAAAAACAATATTATAACCAACAACCGCTCTCGTAAGTCAATTTACCATAAATTTCAGCCACGACAGCTATTAACGTATTTTAAGACATCCATTATCAATGATGGATAAGTAATTCCGTATCTTTGTTACATTACGCGTTCAGCAAACCTACGATTGATCACAACAATTCGCTATTTTATTCATACCAACACAGTTATAAACCATGAAATTATTAAAACCGGTCATAGTTATGATTTTTGGAGCTATGACATTTACCTCAATAGCCGATTCAAAGATCACAACCACTATTGACGGACAAGAAGTAAACAAAGAGCTGACAAAACTTTCATTCGACGATGGAAATGTCATCCTCACGTTCAGCGACAACACAACCGAGACCGCCCCGATGAACATGGTTTCAATATCTATTGACCACGCTCAATCCTCCATAGACCAAATTATAACCGATCCTAAAAAAGCCAATGGCGTATACAATCTCAAAGGACAATATCTTGGAGAGACACCTCAAGGGCTTAAACAAGGTATATATATCGTCAACAGTCAAAAAATATATGTAAGATGAAGAGTCTTTATACATTCACACACATTCTAATAATTTTAGCAATCTCTGCGATATCACCGAATGTCAATGCCCGAACATGGGATTTCAGTTCCGTCACCGCCACAGATCAGAACAATCTTAATGCAGATCCCGCAAACTGGCAATATGAAACGACAAATAACCGATGGCTGAATAATTCATTTATAGAAAACTCCCCCTTAACAGCCAACGGAACAGAACTTGAATTTACCCAGGGACTCCGCTTTACAATATCCGGCAATGACGCATTGCGTGTTGACTCCAAAGGCAAGCGCATGGCTTTGAACAAATCAGTCGCAACAGTCATCATACCTGACCTTAAAGCCGGAGAAACCGTATCAATCCAGGCAATGACATCCAAATCAGGAGTGGCTCGCGGATTCGAGGGAACCAATCTGACTATCGTAAGCGGATTCGCCCCGACAGCGGAGAAGACGCAACATGTCGCCACCGTAACTAACGACGGTGACGTGACGTTTCACTCGACAGGCGGCATGTATGTATACTCTATTTCTGTCACAGATGACAATGATGGCGACATCCCATCCCCCACTCCATCAACTGATCATTCAGTAAAAATAGATGCAACAAACAACCAAATGCTTTTACGAACGACCACAGGCGAACTCAAATATTACAACACAAAAGACCTTGCAGAAGTAAGCATCGACAAAAACTCAGGCTCAGTAACCGTAAACCCAAAGACAAACGATTGGACAGACGAGTTCAAGCAAAATATCACCGCTATATCTTTTGCAAAAGCACCTGAAAACGGAGACGACGCGGAAATCAATAACCGTGGCGTGAATATAACCGAAGCAAAAGGATGGCTCGAATCGGCATATCTGAAATGGGAACCGCTGTCAGATGCGACAAGTTATCGTGTATATATAAAAGGTGGGAAATATACGGATTACACCATAATCGACCGTGAACTCGTACGTGACTATGGCACTTACGGACGAGCCGACATGGTTGGACTCCCTGCCGGAGTCTATGCCATGAAAGTTGTTCCTATAATCAACAATACGGAAGATGAATCACGCGCAAGTGAAGCTATAGGGATGACAGTCAAACCTCACGACCGCAGTGGTTTCGCTTTTCACAACTTCAGCGGTGTGGGTGCTTATAAAGACAACGGAGAACTGAAAGACGACGCACGCGTCATTTATGTAACAGCCGAGACAGCGAAAACAGTGACATGCAATGTCAGACAAAGTGCCAATGATGGTGACGGGACACCATTCACTGGTCTACAAGCCATATTAGGAGCATTTCAGAAAGGGACAGAGACAAGACCATTGGCCGTACGTATAGTCGGATGTATAAAAGACACCGATATGGATTCATTCCTATCTTCCGCTGAAGGCATCCAAATAAAAGGAAAGGGAAATTATTCACCAATGAACATAACAATCGAAGGCATCGGTGACGACGCTGCGACATGGGGATTCGGATTTCTTGTCCGCAACTGCTCGTCGGTAGAATTCCGCAATTTTGCAAACATGCTTTGCATGGACGACGCTCTTTCTTTCGATACCGCCAATTCTCACTGTTGGGTTCACCATCTTGATTTCTTCTATGGCAACACCGGAGGAGACAGTGACCAAGCTAAAGGTGACGGCACCGTTGACATGAAAGGCCATAGCAGATACATGACAATCGCATATAACCATTTTTGGGACAACGGAAAGACCTCTCTATGCGGCATGAAATCGGAATCAAACGACGACTATGTAGACTACCACCACAATTGGTTCGACCACAGCGATTCGCGCCATCCACGCGTGCGCACCATGACAGTACACGTATGGAACAACTACTATGACGGTGTGGCCAAATACGGAGCAGGCGCAACCATGGGGTCAAGCGTGTTTGTCGAAGGGAATTTCTTCCGTCACACCAAAAATACAATGCTGATTTCCCTCCAAGGGACAGATGGCAAAGGAGCCGGAACATTCTCCGGAGAAGCGGGCGGCATGATCAAGAGCTACGGAAACGTATATGCCGAAAAAGGATCTAACAGCAATTACACCCCGATCACACATAAGGTAAGCGCCAACGATTTTGACTGTTACGAGGCTTCAAGCAGTAACGAAAGGGTTCCTGAAAGTTTTGTGACAAAGTCGGGCGGCACAACCTATAACAACTTTGACACCGATCCGACACTGATGTATGAATATACGGCAGTGGAAGCCACCGAAGTCCCCACATTAGTAACCGGCTACTATGGAGCCGGACGCCTGAACAAAGGAGATTTCACCTGGGACATGAACTATCCGGACGCAGACACAGACTATAGCGTCATAAGCGAGCTCAAAACCGCGCTTAAAAACTATAGAACCTCACTTGTCAGAATCTATCCATAAACACAGCGTCATTGCAGACCGAACAACCTCTGTAACGACAGGTATAATAAAACGACACCGACTGAAAACAATCGGTGTCGTTCTTTATTATGACGCTTTATCCATTCGTTCAATAAGCGAACATCGGATAGGGCTGCATAGTCGCATTGACTTTCGCTCGTACAGCAGCAATGTTTTCAGCGCTTTCAGGATTACGCAACACGGTATCGATCATCTCTGCTATTTCAACCATAAGTGGTTCTTTAGCTCCACGGGTAGTGATGGCCGGAGTCCCGAGACGGATGCCGGAAGTCTGGAACGGACTGCGTGAATCGAAAGGAACCATATTCTTATTAGCCGTGATGTCAGCCTCGACAAGAGCTTTTTCAGCCACCTTGCCTGTAAGATCGGGGAATTTGGTGCGGAGATCAACCAGAATGCAATGGTTATCGGTGCCACCAGACACTATATTGTAGCCCATGTCGACAAGAGCAGACGCAAGAGCAGACGCATTCTTCTGAACTTGTAGCTGATATTCACGGAACTCGGGCTGAAGAGCCTCACCGAACGCCACGGCCTTGGCGGCTATGACATGCTCAAGCGGACCTGCACTCCGGGGAACACAGCCGAATCAAGGAGCTGCGACATTTTCTTTACCACGCCCTTAGGTGTGGTCTTTCCCCAAGGATTATCAAAATCTTTGCCCATCATGATTACACCTCCACGAGGCCCACGAAGTGTCTTATGAGTAGTGGTCGTAACTATATGTGCATATTTTACCGGATTATCAAGAATGCCTGCGGCGATGAGACCTGCGGGATGAGCCATATCGACCAAAAATATCGCACCTATCTCATCTGCGAGACGACGCATACGCGCATAATCCCATTCACGGCTATAAGCACTTGCACCACCGATTATCAGACGTGGACGTTCACGACGCGCAACCTCTTCCATCTGTTCGTAATCGACTCTTCCCGTCTCTTTATCGACATTGTATTCAAGAGCATGGAACACAAGACCGGAAAAGTTTACAGGACTGCCATGCGAAAGGTGTCCACCATGCGAAAGATTGAGGCCAAGGAACTTGTCGCCTGGATTCAGACATGCCATGAACACAGCCATATTGGCCTGTGCGCCTGAGTGTGGCTGCACATTCGCCCATTCCGCTCCAAAGAGCTGCTTCAGACGTTCGATAGCTATGGTTTCAGCTTCGTCGACAACTTCGCATCCACCGTAGTAGCGGTGACCGGGATAACCCTCGGCATACTTGTTGGTAAGACACGAGCCCATGGCACGCATCACTTGTTCACTGACGAAATTCTCGGAAGCGATGAGCTCGATCCCCTTCTTTTGGCGCAAATGCTCACGCTCGATGATGTCAAAGATTACTTTATCCTCTTTCATATCAAAAATAAGTATTGATGTATTTTTTGGTATTAGGTATTTAGGGTATAATATTTATATAGTATGTCATCATTTTTTCTTCACGCTCCAACCGAAATGACCTATTTCCGAACCCTGTTCGAAATAGTGGCCATGAGAATAGTTTATAAGCCCGGCAGCTCCAAGATCAAATGAACCGGTCTCCGTATCTATCAAAGATTCTTCAGCCAAAACGTTGACAACATCAGCCAAAAACATGTCATGACTGCCAAGCTTCACGATCTCTTTTACCCTGCATTCAAGGCATAGAGGCGACTCAGCTATATAAGGGCATCCGACCTTGACCCCATTTTCGGGAGTAAGTCCTGTTTCGCGCCACTTATCATAATCTTTTCCCGAACGCACACCGGCCCAGTCGACAGCACGGGCCATTTGGGCGGTCGTAAGATTTATCGTAAACTCCATTTTCTCCTTGATCAGCGGATAGGAAAAACGTTCGGGACGAACTGAAATATAGCACATAGGCGGGTTGGTACATACAGTCCCTACCCATGCAACGGTAAAAATATTGCTATGTTCCTTTGTCCCACAGCTAACAAGCACAGCGGGAAGAGGATATATCATAGTTCCGGGTTTCCAAGATATCTTCATGACTGGCTAAATCAGATTATCTTGGCGTCAATACTTCTTACCACCTGTGAGCAATAATGACAACTGATCGTCACGTCACCGCGATCCACAACATGGAAACGTGTACGCATTGGTTCATTATTGGTAATACATTTCGGATTGCCGCATTTCACGATTCCGACTATCGTGTCAGGCAACGATACCGGAAATTTCTCGACAACCTCATAGTCGCGTATGATATTGACAACCGCGGTAGGAGCGATCAACGCAATCCTGTTGAGAGTCGACTCTGGGAAAAACACATCCGCAACCTTTATTATGCCCTTCTTTCCCAGTTTCTTGCTATCAAGATTATTGCCAATAGTCACTGCTCCACCCAGATTTTCAATACCGAGAATCTTTACGGTCTTAAAAAGCGACGCTGAAGGAATATGATCGATAACGGTGCCGTTACGGAGAGCGGCCACCGCAAGTTCTTGTTTTGAGACAGTCATTTCTTCCTTTATGGTAAAGTATTAATTTGAAATATAAAGATCATACCGGTATTCCGGTTATGAATCCACCCGATTTAGTAAAAATCAAGCGTCTATCCCAAGAGCGCGACAGATTATAGCCTGACGGGCATAAAGGCCGTTGCGGGCCTGCTCAAAGTAATAGGCATGGGGATTGTCATCGACATCTTGAGCGATCTCGTTGACTCGAGGCAGCGGATGAAGTATGCGCATATTGTCACGCGCACCAGTCAGCATGGAGTTGTTAAGATTGTAAAGATCTTTGACACGTTCATATTCCATTATGTCGGCAAAACGTTCACGCTGAACACGAGTCATATATATAATATCACTGCTGTCGATCACCTCAGATGAAAAATCACGATGCTCGGAATAACGGATACCGTTTTCGTCACAAAATATTTTATATTCCTTGGGCATTCCGAGTTCCTCGCAGGCAACAAACCGGAAAGTTGGATTGAAATATCGCATAGCCATTATCAACGAATGAACCGTACGTCCGTATTTCAAATCTCCAACAAGTGTTATAGTAAGATTTTCAAGAGTTCCCTGCGTCTTGTATATCGAATAAAGATCAAGCATTGTTTGAGACGGATGTTGATTGGCACCGTCACCGGCATTTATAATCGGGACATCCGTCACTTCAGAAGCATAGCGCGCCGCGCCTTCAAGATAATGGCGCATGACTATCAGATCCACATAATTGCTGACCATCTTTATGGTATCTTTCAAAGTCTCGCCTTTTGACGAACTTGTCGTATTGGCATCGGAGAAACCTATGACACGACCTCCAAGTCGATTTACAGCGGTTTCAAAACTGAGACGCGTACGTGTCGACGGCTCGAAAAACAAGGTGGCCACCACTTTCCCCTCAAGCAGACGACGGTTGGGATTTTCCTCAAAACGTCCCGCTATATCAAGGAGACGTAATATCTCGTCGCGACCTATATCGCTGATTGATACAAGACTTTTGGTATTCATTGCAGTGAAATGTTGAAATACTTGTGAGTTCACCGCAAATTTAAATACTTTTCGGGAATTTTCAGCCACACTATTTCAAAATAATAAAGCCTCACAATACGATTTTCATTACAAAACTCTATACTCCGCTATTGAGCTGCCCACGCATCTCACGGAGTATACACACTGCCCTACGGTTGACTAAAACAGCTATAATCACCCCGATGGCAGCGCCAGCCAGACAAGCGTAAAGCGTATAAGGGCCGTAGACAGAAGTAAATGAAAAACACATCCAAAGAGCCATCGGCAATCCGAGAGACATACCGATCACACGTAAACGCGTGCGGTTACGCTCAAAAATATATACCGCGGCGAGAGCTTCACGAACAGTCATGACCGAAAAGTCGATACGAATCACTCTACGATAATTGCGGAAATGCATCAGCCCCATAAATACGAAAAAAACGATGGCGACAACACCGAGAACAGGAGTATAGGCAAGATATGGGATCATTATTACCCCCCCGCACACACAGACCAAAGCAAGATTCCTGCTTATCGAACCGAGGCGGTCGCGCAAAGAGGACACACGTCCCGCACCTATACGCGAAACAATATCACTCAACTCGTCTCCACTATACTCAGGAGGCAACTCCATTGAGTTCCATCTACTCTTCAGGTCATCTATATTCATAGCATTATTTCAATACGATCATTATCTATAATTACATCATGCAACCGTCATTCGTTACGTGAACTATTTTCCGCCAGGCGCTGCTTGATACGATGCAACCGTGTCGCGACATTGTTACGGGTAAACCCAGTCACCTCCGCGATCTCATCGTAGCTGCGTTCGTCGAGCCACATCAATATTATAGCCTTGTCAATCTTGTCGAGTCGCGATATCAGCCTATACATCTCGCGCAACCGTTCATTTCGCTCTCCATTGTCATCTTCAATATCATAAGCCATATCAAGATACGTTTTCGAAGAGTCATGTCGGTTATGATGTCGGAAAAATGTGACGCATGTGTTTATCGCTATCCTGTATATCCACGTCGAAACCGCAGCTTCTCCCCTAAAACCACCGATCCCTTCCCATATATTGGCAAGCACCTCCTGATATAAATCACGAAAATGCTCCTTGTCTGAAGCATACATGTGGCACACCTTATACAAAAGGCTCCGGTTGTCATTGACAATCGCCATGAAACGCGCTTCCTTATCCGGTAATGCCATCTATTTATGAACAGATTTATAATTTTTTGATTTAGTCAGACATGATTTCCTTTTTGGTTAGACGCGTTTTCACATAAAAAATTACACTGATGTGAAACTTTTTCGATAAATTTGCGTCTTATCTTTCGTAAACATCTAAAGTACTGGGGTAGTACAGAGGAATCTCTAAACCCAGCATCATCACAAATTTTCAATGGATATACTGCAAGTAGAAAACGTCAGCAAGGCATATTCCTCCCATCTTGCTCTTGACAACGTGTCGCTCAACGTTCCGGAAAGCCTTGTATACGGTCTCCTCGGGCCAAACGGAGCCGGTAAAACAACACTGATCCGCATAATCAACCATATAACCGCTCCAGACAGCGGGCACGTATTATTCGAAGGACGACCACTCACACAGAACGATGTCGCACATATCGGCTATCTTCCGGAGGAACGCGGCCTATACAAAAAAATGAAAGTCGGAGAACAGGCCGTATTTTTCGCTCGCCTAAAAGGACTTTCAAGACACGACGCAACAGCCGAACTGCGCAAATGGTTCGATCGTTTCGACATACAAAACTGGTGGGACAAAAAAGTAGAGGAACTGTCAAAAGGGATGGCACAGAAAGTGCAATTCATTATCACTGTCCTCCATCGTCCCAAACTGCTGATATTCGACGAACCGTTTTCCGGATTCGACCCGATCAACGCGACTTTGCTTAAAGACGAAATTTTAAAACTCAAGAATGAGGGCGCCACGGTCATATTCTCCACCCACAACATGGCATCCGTAGAAGAAATATGCGACAACATAACACTTATAAACAAAAGCCGCAACATTCTCAGCGGAAATGTAGACGATATACGCCGACGCTATTTTTCCGACAGATACGACCTGACTTTTACCGGTGACACCGGCATATTGATGGATAATATGCGAAACATAGCCGGAGAGTTCGAGATTCTCGAACAGGATGCACAAGGGCGGACACGCCTCAATTTCCATCTCAACAAAGGAGTCTCGCTTCGCGAAGCTATAAGCATAGCCAATGACTCTGTAATGATAGCCGGAATAAACGAAAGCATCGCTTCGATGAACGATATTTTCATTCGGGCGGTACAATCCGATGAAAGACGGATATCATACTAAATCCATCGCTGCCACAATCTTAAATTTTACCGTTATTATTTCAACAATGTCAAAAATAGGAATCATAATAGAGCGCGAATACATGGAGCGCGTCAAGAAAAAAAGTTTCGTAGTCACAACGCTGCTCATGCCCTTACTAATGTTGTTGCTCATGGCTCTACCGGCTATAATAATGAGTTATGTAGACTCATCCGCAACAACGGTAGCGGTGATAGACAACAGCGGGATAATCCTTCCGAACCTAAAAAATTCCAATGACCTGACTTTCCGTCCGGCGAGCGACGCAACAGTCGATTCCGCCATAACCCGCGACGGTATAGACGCTGTGCTCGTTATTCCGGCAAATATAATTGAAAATCCAAACGCAGCCCTTAAATATTACAGTAACGGACCTTCATCCGTCGGGACTGAAAGCGGTATCACCGACTTGATAAACACCATAATAGAGACACAACGGCTGAAAGCATACGATATCGAGAATTTAAACACCATTCTTGATAACGTGAAGAGCGATATCAGCCTGACTACCGTACGAACAGACAAAGACAGTGAGGAAAGCAACTCATCGATGTTCAGCTATGCCGTCGGAATCGGAATGACTTTTGTTCTCTACATGTTCCTGTTGATATACGGACAGATGGTAATGACTTCGATCATCGAAGAAAAAGGTAACCGTGTGCTCGAAGTGGTTGTCTCCTCGGTCAAACCGGCACAACTCATGATGGGCAAAATCGTAGGCGTAGCCCTTGTGGCCGTTACACAAATGGTGATTTGGGGAGTCCTGTTGGCTCTAATGTCAGCCTATCTTTTGCCTGCTCTCGTACCGGCTGAAGCAATGGCCGATGTCGCTGCGGTACAAAGCGGCAACTTCGACCAGATCAGCGATCCATCATCAATCGGGATGATACAGGCTGTCGGAATGCTCGGAAACGTAGGCCATATCATAACTCTTGTTACCCTCATGACTGTATTTCTCGTTTTCGGTTTCCTCCTCTACTCATCAATATTCGCCGCTGTAGGCTCATCTGTTGACAATATCCAGGATGCGAGTCAACTCACATCTTTTGCGGTTTTCCCTATAATCTTCGGTTTGATTTTCGCTATGGTGGCAGCGACCAACCCAATGGGCGATATAGCCTTTTGGATGTCTATGTTCCCGCTTACATCTCCAATGGTAATGGTGGCACGCATACCATTCGGAATACCAGCCTGGGAAATAGGCCTTTCACTGCTCATCCTTGTAGCCGGGTTCGTATCGATGGTGTGGTTTGCCGGAAAAATATACCGCGTCGGGATTTTTATGTACGGCAAGAAGCCGTCAATAAAAGAGATTGTCCGTTGGATACGCTACAAATAATGACCATCGATTAAACTTTTAGCCTCGTCACTTGTCTAAACTAAAAGGATTTATAAGAAAATGAACTCTCACTTCTCATTATATACCACACAATGAACATCAAGCGATTAACAACATTCATTGCAGGTGTTTTCGCAACCACCGCTATGCTATCGGCACAGTCCTACTTTGACGATGACATTTACTATGACGCATCAAAAGCGACAAAACCTGCTAAGAAATCTGTAAACAACAATGCAAATAAACAGAACACCGTGATTGTCTACGACTATCCGTCTGCAGACAATTTTACGGTCAACGGCACACGAAAAATAAGCGTCGACGACTACAACCGTCGAGGCATTTTCGCGACAGACTCCCTTACGTCCGACACAACAGCCACGGATTTCGCATATACACGACGGATCGAACAGTTCTATAATCCTGAAATCGTAAGCGGATCTGGAGATCAGGAACTCGCCAATATATATTATATGGAACCGGATCAGGTAAATATTTATGTGAATACACCATCCGGCTATTGGGGATATGACTATTTCTATCCATACACCGCTTGGACTTCCCCATACTGGTATAACAACTATTGGAGATGGAATTCAGGATGGTATTGGGGATCGTGGTATGATCCTTACTGGGCTTGGAACTGGGGACCCGCATGGGGGCCGTCATGGTCATGGGGGCCCGTATGGGGACCGGGCTGGGGCTGGGGACCTTCATGGGGCATCTGGAATTCCGGACCTAAACGGGCGCCAAACCTATTGGCAGGTCGGCATCCTTCCAACTCCGGAAACTATCGCCCGTCTGGCAATAGAAGGCCTGACTATGGATCAAACCGTCCGTCGTACAACAATAATAGACCTTCATACAACAACCGAAGACCGAGCGTAGGGCTACGTCCTGACGCCATCTCCAGACCTGGATCGACCGGAACCACCAATCGTCGACCTGGCAATAGCGGTGTAAACACACGTCCTTCAACAAACCAAAACAACAACAGCTACAACCGACCTTCAAACAACAGTTATAACCGTCCGTCCGGCACAAGCGGAGGCGGCCGCTATAATTACGGGACCGGAGGTTTCGGTGGCGGAAGCCGCGGCAGCGGAGGCGGTCGCTCAACAGGTGGAGGACGCGGACGTCATTAAACAAATAACCGTCTGAAGTCTGAACGAAAAAATCAGGCTTCAGACGAATTCATACAATTTGGATTTGTCTATAAAAACTCACAACCCTCAACTTATGAACAAGACTCT
>CAJULW010000030.1 GCA_910587515.1 uncultured Duncaniella sp. | reverse complement strand
TAATCAGCGCAGAGACTGTTTCACAGACTCTGCACGGCTATGAGAAAAACAATCTCTATCTGTTCCTCCGCTCCAAGTTCGGAGCCGAGGATGCTTTCCGGTTGATGAAGGATTACCGCGTCGGCACATCAAAGCACTGGCCGGGGTCATGTGTGTTCTGGCAAACCGACATCAACGGCGGGGTCCGCACCGGAAAGGTGATGCTCTACGACGCCGAGACAGGTAAGCGCGTGAAGGAACCATTCAACCATGTTACATGGGTTCACTCGTTGCTCCGACTGCCCGACTTCAATCTGCGTCAGTGCTTTTTCGGTGAACACCTCCTGCAGATGAACAGAGGCAAGCCTGTCGCCATTGTCGAGAGCGAGAAAACAGCAATAGTGGCAGCGTACTATCTGCCCGAATATGTGTGGCTCGCTTCCGGCGGGAAAAACGGATGCTTCAACTGTGATGCACTCCGTGTTCTCAAAGGTCATCAGGTTATACTGTATCCCGATATAGGCGCAACCAACCAGTGGCGGCAAAAACTGACACAGCTCCGCAATCTCGGTATCGAGACAAGTATCTTCAACTACCTTGAAGAAGTTGCCACTGATAAGGAGCGCACAGCAGGACTTGACATAGCAGACTATCTCCTGCAAATCGAGCCTGACCAAGCTGTGCTGCAAGCTATGATACGCCGTAATCCGATATTACAGAAACTCATTGATGACCTGCAACTCACTCTCGTATCTGTTGAACGGTATAACCCGGATACTGATGCTATTCACAAACTCTCAAAAACAGAAAAACAATGACTGCGAAGAAATCTCCGTCAACACATGCATCCAAGTCAACCGAGTTGACCGATGCAACCAAATCCAAAGTATCAACTCTTAATCCCGATTGTATTATGAAATCAGATAACTCTATCAACTCCACTTCCACAGTTAACAGTGATAACGCTGTTAACAACACTACTCCTGTCAACGCCGACAATCTGTTTGACAATGAGCAGACAGCAACCGAGGCAACATCTGTGACCGCCACAACCGAGCCGCCGAAACAACAGCGCATCGGCAAGCAACAGCGCAAATCGGATTATGCCGATTTCAAGGCCACATTCCTTACACCGTCAAAGCTGGTGAAGCGTCATCCGGTAAACATCGAGGACAGCGTATGGGCGAAGCTCGAACGCATCGCCCGTATCCTCGGCGACCGCGACACGACTGTCGGCAGCTACATCAACGCCATCCTTGTCGAGCATCTTATAATGTATGCCGACGACACCGAAATCTGGCGCAAGCTCTAATGTTTAACCCGACCGCAGGGAGCGGTTATCGTCAGCGCACAACTAAGAAACGATAGTGGATTAGTTGGGGATGCAAGGGTATGTTTCGGGAGGTAAAAAATTCCCACCCGAAACCCCTCGCATCCCGAAGGACGCTCTCTGTTCCCTGCGGTCACCATCCCCAACTCAACAAATGAGAAAGTTCAATCAGGACGCTCCCGGTGTAAAACTCCGCGGGCGACCGAAGAAAGAATCCAGTGATAAAAGAGACCGCAAAGTCTCTGTGAATTTTACCGATGCCGAAGAGCGCGAGGTGAAAGCCAAGGCCGCAGCCGCCGGTGTTAGCATCGCCGAACTGCTTAGAATCTCGGCATTCCGGCTCTCGATTGTCGGTCGTCTCACCGATTTTGAACGTGAGGCAATACGCGAACTGATGTATCAAGGCAAGAATCTCAACGCTCAGGTCAAGGCTTGTCAGGCTAACTCATGGCCCTCGACAAAGCGTAAAGCAGAGGCTTGTCTCGACGGAATTTTAGCCACTCTTTGTAAGTTGAAAACCTCAAATTCCTCATTATTATGATAGCTAAAATACTCGCAAAGGGAGCCGCATCCGACATCGTGGGATATGTTATGCGTGAGTTCCACGACAAGGAAAAATACACCGCTGACACATGGAGGCTGATAGATTCCGACAGCGTTTTCGGCAACGACTACCGCAGAATTGTGGACAGTTTCGACATCGGGGCGAGCCTCAACAAGAGAATCAGCAAGCCCATCGGACATATATCCGTGAGTTTCGACAAGGCGGATTTGCCCCGTCTTACAGATGATTTCATGGTGCAACTGGCTAAAGAATACATGGAGCGCATGGGCATCAGGGACACGCAATATATAATAGTGCGCCACCTCGAAACCTCCTCGCCGCATTTCCATATCGTCTATAACCGCGTGAATCTCCACGGCAAAGACATCGACGAGAGCAATAATTTCGACAAAAGCCATAAGGTGACTAAGGCTATCAAGCTGAAATACGGACTGACTTTTTCGCCGAAAAAGAAACTGTATGAGGACGCGATTGCCGAAATGAAGTCCAAGATTCAGGCGGCGATGTACCGCTGCAAATCGTGGGATGAGTTCCGCCGTCGCCTCACTCCGGCAGGGATAACAGTCGAATTTTATAACGACCGCGACACTGGCAAACCGCAAGGCATACGCTTCTCCGACGGCGAATTTACCTTCAACGGTTCGAAGATTGACCGTGCGTTTTCCTACAGGCGTCTTGACAAATTTTTTGCCAAGAACGCAGGAATAAGAGAGGTTCAGCCACAGCGACAGCAGCCTGTTTCAGTGACAGCAAAGGTCAAGGAGGCTCCTGTGGCTAATGTCGTGGAGAACATAGTCGAAACCGGATGTCAGGCAGTGGGCGGACTGTTCCAGGTCGGGCCCGGCTATGACCCGGATGAAGAAGCCTTCATTCGCAGGATGAAAAGAAAACCACGCAAAAGACAAGGACCCAAACTTTGAAATATGGCTGATATGTATTCCATCGTCAAGAAACAGGATGAGAAGATTGACGACCTTCTCAAAATCGCTCAGAAAAACAATGATTTGCTCACGGATATTGACACCAGACTGGTATCAGCCCCGGAGCAAACAACAACTCCTGCGACTTCCGAGCCGCAGAAAATTCAGGTCGAGCTACCTGCAAGCATCGCCACCAACGAGTCAGTGAAAAAGCTCGTTGAGGCAGCACTCGTCAAACAAAAAGTCGATGC
>CAJULW010000029.1 GCA_910587515.1 uncultured Duncaniella sp. | reverse complement strand
TGCAGACGCTCTTGGCTGAGTCTCTTGACATGGAAAGGGGCAGCTCAAAGGAGCAGACGGGAAAGGAGCATCTTGAACGCGCTGATTTCATTCTTGCCAAGCAGAAGCAGGAAGCCGAACAGGTAAAGGCGGAAAAGGAAGCAGCCGAAGCCGACAGGGATGCCGCGATCCGTGAAACGGACAATGCCAAATCCGAACATGAAAAACTCCAGATCGGGAACGAGGAGAAGCAGCGTCGCAGCGCGGAACTTGACAGCGAAATCGCCGAAAAGGAGGAACGCGCGAGAGAGGTTGACCGGGAGAACACGGACAGCATAAAGTCCGGCATCGCCAACCTTTTCGGCAAAGGCAAGTACGCAGCCATCGAGCAGGAGAACGAGAGACTGAAAGCCGAGAATGAGCATATCAAAGAATCTTTCCCCGATGCCGTCAGGAAAGAGGTGGCGAAACGGACGAAGGCACTGACCGAGGCGAAGCGTGCGGTCGAACTGGAGCGTGACAGTGCCATGGCAATCGCTGACACTTATGAATCCGAGAGGGACACGGCTCTGCGACAGCTTCAGGAGCAGAAGACCGGGGAGCAGCGCCGCATCAGCATGGCGGTGAGCCGGGCAACGGCGGAGAAGGACAAGACCATAGAGCGGTTGCAGGGTGAACTGAAATCGAGCCGGGATATTCTGAATATCATCGCAGATATTCTCTACAAGGCAAGCGAGGTGTTCAGGCGAGCCGTTGAAGCGATTATCCATTTCGCCACGGAGCGGTACAAGTCTATCTTCTCTCCCTCTGAAGCCGCCGACATCAAGAGCGTGATGCAGAGCTACGGAGAGACCACGGAGCAGCAGAAAGCGGTCGGCGCATGGCTCTGTGACTATGCGGAACACCGACAGCCCTTTGATGAAATAAAACATCGCCATACACTCAACGAGGTTGGCGATGTCGCGGAAGGTCGGTATGATTGGAGGATTGATAGAGGACGAGGAGGAGTCAGCCTGTAATCCTTTTTTCACAATCCTCTTTTCAAAATAGTGCTTGGGAAGCATATATTTTGGCTTCTTTGTAGCACTTTTGATATTTATGCTTTGACTGTTTGCTCGAAGTTATCTTACTTTTGCCCTAATCCGGCTCAGACTTGCCTGCGTTACGCCTAAATAGGTGGCGATACTTCCCAACGGCAATCGCTGTAATAAATCTGGTTCTTTCTCCAATAGCTCCTTATACCGTTCCGAAGCGATAGCGGACAACATAGAAATCAGCCGTTCCTCAGTGGCAAGCAGCTCCATCTCCGCATAACGCCGTCCCCAATTGGCGATGTGCAAGTCTTCCGAAAACAACTCTTTCAGTTTTTTCCTTTTCAATACATATAAGACGGAATCTTCCATCAATTCCATTGTTTCATATCCCGGCTCGTCATTTACATAGCCTTTCATAGAAACAAGGGTCGCTCCCTCTTTGCCGACCCAAAAAGTAATTTCTTTTCCATCCACCGAAGTATAGGCACGGACAATGCCTTGTTTAATGAAAAAGATGTCTTTCTCTACCTTGCCGCATTCCAATACTCGGAATCCTTTGGGATATGAGACTTCCGTCAGGCATTGTCGCAACCTGTCCAAAGATGCGTCCGGCATGGCATATCTTTGGTTGATGATTTCCTTTATATCCATAGTTCATTGCTGTTGTTAGTGTGCAAAATTATAAAATAGCATACGGAAACGAGAATAAACAGATGTTTTTTGTCAAATGAAAAGTCTGTTTTTGCCAAATGCAAAAAGCTATTAGGGATTGCTTATTTATTTTTGCGCCCGAATTTAATAAATCATAGGTATGAATTGGATAATCTTATTATTGGCAGGATTGTTTGAGGTGAGCCTCACATTCTGTTTAGGGAAAACGAGAGCGGCATCAGGAGTTGAATTTTATTTGTGGGGAAGCGGTTTCCTTGCCTCTACCGTACTGAGCATGGCTTTGCTTGCCAAAGCAGTACAGACTTTGCCTTTGGGAACTGCGTACGCCATTTGGACGGGAATCGGAGCGGTTGGTACGGTTTTGATTGGGATATTCGTTTTCAAGGAACCTGCCACTCCCATACGGCTTTTCTTCCTCTTCACGCTCATTGCATCCTTGATAGGATTGAAAGTCGTGTCATACTGAAAGGAAGTGACAAATGAAGTATGAATTAAGGGAAAACCAAGGCATTCCGGTACCTCTGCTGGCTCTGATGGCAGTTGCTACTGGACTTTCCGTTGCCAACTGCTACTACAACCAACCTTTGTTGGGTAGCATGGCAAAAGATTTCACGGTAAACGACTTTTCTGCTAGCATGGTAGCGACACTGACACAGATAGGCTATGTGACCGGACTTGTGTTTGTCATCCCGCTTGGTGATTTGGTCTCACGAAAGAAGCTGATATTGACCAATTATATCATATCTTCGTGCGCCTTGCTTGCCATAGCCCTTGCCCCGAACATCTATTGGGTGTGGGGCGCATCATTGCTTGCCGGCGCATCTTCGGTTATGCCGCAATTTTTCATTCCGTTAGTATCTTACTATTCACCCCCTGCGCACAAGGTGCGTAACGTAGGGATTATACAATCTTGCCTGCTCATAGGCATTCTTGGTTCACGGGTATTCAGTGGCTTTCTGGCTGACGTATGTGGATGGCGTTCCGTCTATTTTGTGGCTTGCTTGTTTATGCTCGGATGCTTCCTGATGATTCACAGGATGCTACCCATGCTGTCTGCCAGTTCTCAAGAAAGTTATGCAAGGTTGATGAAATCTTTGTTGCGCCTGCTCTCCCAATACCCGTACTTGCGTATAGCATCGCTGAGGGCGGCATTGGCATATGGCTCGTTCTTCGCTTTGTGGAGTTGCCTTGCTTTTCGGATGAAACAGGAACCTTTTTTTGCTAGCGACGACATTATCGGAGCACTCGGTTTGTGTGGACTGGCAGGTGCATCCGCGGTGGTTTTCATCAGCGGCTACGTCCAAAAGTATGGTGCGAGGTTCTTCTCTATTGCCGGAGGATGTGTAGTGTTGGCTGCATGGATACTGGCATTTTGGGGGAATGACAGCTATTTGTGGATAATAATTGCTATCTTGCTGATTGATGCTGGTATGCAATGCATCCATTTGTCGAATCAAACCAGCGTAGTCGCCCTTGACGCATCTGCCATCAATCGTATCAATACCGTTTATATGACCATTTACTTTTTGGGTGGTTCTGCCGGTACATTCGTTTCCGGTCTGTCTTGGCAGCATTATGGGTGGACAGGTGTAGTATGCACGGGAATATTTTTCATAGTGGCTTCTCTCCTTGTCAATTGCTCAAAACAAAAAGTTGATCCGGCTGGAATGTAACATATTCATTTTATAAATAAATTCGCTCCAATGAAAATCGTATTTGTGTGTACCGGTAATGCAAGCCGCTCGGCAGTTGCCGAGGTCATTTTGAGAAAAATGATTCAAGAAAAGAATCTTGAGGACATTGAGGTGTCGTCATGTGGAACAGATGTTCCATACGGACAAGAACGTGAAGGAATCATGTGTCAAATAGCGGCGGAGCATGGATATTCGATGGGTGGTAAGGCTGTGATGATAACTGCGGAATTGGTTAATGCAGCAGACCGAATCATTGTTATGACAAGGCAACATAAGACCGAAGTGATACGGTTATTGGATCCATCACATTGGAATTGTATCGCATTATTTAACGACATCTGTTTCGGAGAATCTTCAGACCTCCCGGATCCTCACTATCAGTCAGCACAGGTATATTACACATGCTTCAATACCATCGAGAAAGGATGTAGGGAGATAGTCAGGAAATTGAAATAATCGAACCCTTGTCACCATCTTTAAGTTGTTTTCCGGGAGTTAATGTACCCGGCTTGTTTCTTGGACTGTATATAATATTGATTTTCAGCAGTAGTAAGAAATTCCTTGACAATTGATTATCGTTAATTTGCCATCTGCATAAATAGCAAACAAAAAGGAGATGTTTTTCATCATCTCCCTTTTGAATTTTTACTTCCACGCTCTGAACATCTTATCCCCAATATTCTGCGACACATATTGCATTGGCAACTTTGCATAAATTTCAGTTGTCTTTATTGAGGTATGCCCCATCATAAATTGTAATACCTCTTTGGATATACCCTGTCCGAGAGCCACCGTACAGGCGAATGTATGGCGGGCAATATGTGTGGTTAATGGGAAAGAACAATTGAGAGCCAAGCCTATACCTTTAAGGAATTGGTTGTATTTCTGATTGGAGGTTATTTCCATCTTGTAATTGTTACGTTCCAAGATTTTCTGTGTAATTGGTAGAATGGGGGTTACAAACTCATTTCCTGTCTTTATACGATGTCCGTCAATGTAATCTTTGCCATCAATGGTGACAACGTGCTGTTCATAATCGAATGATTTGGCATCGCTATATGCCATGCCTGTAAAAGTCTGGAAGAGAAAGAAGTCAAGATACCTGTTCATTACGGCATCCGTGCTTTCTTCCCGCATCCGGATTAGCTTTTTCACTTGTGCTTCGGTGAGGTGAGGACGGTCGCTTTTCTCCCCACGTTTATCTTGAAAACGCTCGTATGGATTTTCCTTGATAAGTCCGAGACGGAAAGCTTCAGCTACATACGACTTAAACCGTTTGTGATAGTTGTGGATGGCAGCCTGGCTTCTTATGATTGGCTTCCCTTTCATCGTACAGGTTTGCTCCTCCCTTATGAAAAGATCGAACTGATAGATATGTTGCAAGGTTACATCATCAAAGGTTTTGAACTTGTCGAATCGTTCAAGTGCTTTGTATGTGGTTAAATGCCCTTTTCGAGTACCTTCGCGAAGCGGACGATTATTGATACGTTCCCTGAGCCATGCCATAAAATTACGGCGATTGCCACCGTCTGCACTTAGGTATGTTTTGAATTGGGCAATGGTCATATCATCCTTATTCACCTGCATGGCTATAAGAATATGCTCAAACTCTGTCACTTTCTTTTGGATTTCCTCATTGATAACAACGGCACGCGGATGATTAACCACCATTCCATTCTCCCATTGGTCGAGGGTAACGTTATGTCCTGAATGAAAATAACAGCGTTCCCTTTGTAGGCAAACTACGATTTCAATGGCTCCTGCCACTGTTGTTGTGGCTTTCTTCTTCCGGTTGAAGAATAATCTGACGTACTTACTCATAATGGTAACACATTTGTGAGATTGGTAACACAGCTACGGTAACACAAAAACCGTCCCGAGGGGGCTTTTTACGTCCAAGTGTGTCGCTTTTTCTCGTTTTTTTTTGATGGTGTTACCACCTTATATACTGCCTCAAAAGAATGGATAACTGACTGAGCATCAGAGGCGGTGAATATTTTTGAAAAGAAAAGGTCTTCATTGCTGAAGACCTTCTTTGGTGATCCGCCTGGGGCTCGAACCCAGGACCCCAACATTAAAAGTGTTGTAACTCTCAAGACCTTTCAAAGCCTCGCTGACGCTCTGCTTTAAAAGGCAACCAGCTGAGATAGCGAATCTTACAGTTATCTTAATATTTTCGATAAATTACCTGCTGAAATCTTTGGTTTAACTGTCGGTTTAACTCAATCAGTCATTCCGAGATTGGTTGGTAATCAATTTTATGTTCTCTATATACTACAAAGTTACAATTTTTCGAGCGTAAAAACAATACTGAGCGTTGCTTAATGTCTGTTTTCCCGTTCTTTTTTTAGACGTTCTATCGTGTCAAAATATAACTCATCATTGTGTAGTAAACCATCAATTTCAAAGTCATATATAATGTCTCTATCTATATTTGGATTTCTAAGATGCTTAAATGTTGTTTTTGTGAAAAGCAAGATTATTATATAGTCTAACAACTCGTTTACACTGCGAATATTCTCAAAGAAATGGTAAGTATCAAGTGTATCTAAATATTTAGAATTTCCATAATTAACTACATTAAATAGAACAATTAAGAGTTCTTCATTACTCATCTGCGCTTGAATTAATGCAATATACCTTTCCTTTTCTTTGGTATCTAACACCTTATCATTGCAGACATACATTATTACATGGTATAAAAAGCGAAAGTAATGATGGATTTCATCATGTTCATTGTGTAATTGAAAGTAATATGCAAGGGTTTCTTTTGCTTCTGTTAGATTTATATCCTCTGTTGTGAACGGAGAATTAAAGTGAAGTATGATTTTTCCTTGTAACTCTGAAAAGGCTTCTGAAATCTCTTTGGTTTTAAGGTCTCTTAATGTGTGTAGCATATCAAAAAAGACCGATTCAAACCTTGTTTGATAAGCCATTTTGGACTGTTCCCGAAAAGTTAGATACATAAGTATGACTGAAACAATGCCGAAACAACCGCCAACATACGCACCAAAATATGACCAATCCGAAATATTGTCGGATATGTCTTGGTCTTTAAAAACTAACCAAAATGAGCCTAATATGATTAACGCTCCTACTGCAAGAGGAAACCATAGTTTTTTATCAGTAGCTTTCATTACATAATCTTTTTGCAAAGATAACACTTTATTTTCAAAGTATTACATTCGCCATAGTATCACCGATATGTAAATGATGAGCTAATCTTATCATCCCTGTTACTTATTTTGTACTTGAATATATGAAAAGCCTGTAAGGTCTTGTAAGGAACTATCAATATATACCGTTTTATTGCCTAAGTCTATTTCTACAAAATCATGGTCTTTGAAAAATGGTCTATGCTTTGGCGGTAGAATCTTTTGAGAGATATTATTTAAGTCAATTCCAAATAAATACACTTTACCTACAACAGGCTTTGCATGGTAGGACAAATTCTTTATTTGGAAAGCATGATTGATTAAAGTTGAGGTTAGCTGTGCATAGCCGACACAATTTGCTTTACCATTCTGAATATCATTTTTTGCAGTAAATGATAGGGTCTCACAGGCGACGTTTGAACACTTTTTGATTATGTCTTGTGGTGTATCGGAATTATTACTTATCTGTGCAACTTGACTTTTAAGGTCAGAGGTAATAGTGCAATTAATAATATTTCTATCTCTGTCCTTATTAAACTTGATTTTAGAGATAAGGCACAAACCGCCACAAATACATATCAGCAAACCTATTATTATATTAATGATTTTTCTTTTGAGCATAGTGACTTCTCCAATCATCTTCTACGATTAGACTTGACAATTCTGAATCAAGCAAATTAATAAAAGTCGTGAGAGTTGTTTTATTACCTCCGCCAATCTCTAAATACATATTCGCTAAAACACTAAATAGATTCTGTAATTTCTTAATTTGCTTATTATTACATGAGGACAACTTTTGTATATTTTGTTCAATATAATCATCTACAGAATAATTACTTAGAGACTCGTATCTATTCATAAAATCTTCAGTGAAATCAAAATAATCTCCAACATTACGTTGTGGGAAAACCGTAACAAAGAATCTCATTTGAATACTTAATGCTTTTCTTTGTTGTACTTCGGATAGATTAGTCCCTACATTATAATAGTATATCTGATGAATTAGTATGCCAATCAAATATATATCATTCAGTTGCTCACGATTATAACCTCCAATGGGTTTGGGTATAATTGTTGGCGGATTATTAGAGTTTTTTACGGTTGACCTCGTTTTTAGATTCTTAACAACTTTTGTATCAGAGTCAATATGATACTTTTTTAAAGTGTACAAGGGCGCAAAAATATCCCCCAAAAAAGGTAATACTTTCCATATCCAAATTACAATTGTTCCAATGATTAACCATACTCCATAATCTGTTAGAGCGTCATTTAATTTAGGAAGTATTAAGCTCATTTCCGCCCAAATGATGAGCATAAGACTTCCCAAAGAGATTATCGCAAAGGATATGAATACGAATATGTTTCGGATAATATTCATGGTAGAGCTAATTAATAGGCAGCTTGTTGAACTACATACAGTTCTTTATAGTTACCATTGCTATTAATTTCAATCGTAACAAAACGACTATCCCCTATATTCGGTTCAACTGTAACTGATAGGGTATATTTTCCTGCCGACCCATTTGTTGGAGTGTAGGAATACCAATCGCCTTTTTCACTTGGTTTTACCCATGCACTCCAATCTCCACCATTCACTGTGAATGTGATTGATTGTGTACCACCTTGGGCTTCAAATTCCAAATAATCATTATCCAAAATAACAGGCTCAATATTATCTTCTTTTGAGCAAGAAGATAGACCACAAAAACCGACTGTCAGCAATAGAGCTAACATTAATCTGATATTTTTCATTGATTAAATTGTGCTTCATAGCTTCAATAAAGCATATTAAGTTGGTGTTTTACCTAACACAAAAAGAAAAAGCATGAAGCTATTGACTATTACCGTTATGAAGCTCTGGACTGCTTGACACAAATAATAGACAATAGCCCATGCTTCGATAATGTATATAGTTAGTACATATACACTACAAAAGCATGAGCAACTTGCTATTATCCTTGTGTCGTTGTAGAATTGTCCAGATTCCATAACAGGGATAATTTTCAAATGCTCATTCTAATTATGTACGTCCACTCTTGAACGTAATGCAAAATTAGTAAAAACATTTGAGATAACAAGCTATTGTCTATTGTTTTATTCGGTCTATCAGCCGTTTCACTTGCGTTATTTGGAACTTTCCACCATTAGGGGCGACAAAACACTGCTCATTTAGTAAGGCTGTCATTTCAGTTAATGAAAGATTCTGAGGGAGCAAGGTGCGAAGTAACGCTATTGCCCTGCGGTTGTTGGGATTCTTTTCTGCTTTAGCCTTATTGGTCCTGCGACTGTTTTCTATCGCTTGGCTGTGTTTGCTCATAAGGTTAGAAGCCATGCCGAGTTTAATCCCTCTGTTTTTCTTTGCCTGTAATGATTGGCGTGTGCGCTGACTGATTAAGTTGGCTTCATATTCAGCAATACTACTGATGATATGCAGAATTAATCGGTTAGCTTGTGGAAAGTCGCAGAAAACTATCTCGACATCACTTTCAAGTAAACGACTTGTAAAAGCCACATTCCTTGAAAGTCTGTCAAGTTTAGCCACAATAAGAATAGAGTTTGTTTTACGGCACAGAGCCAATGCTTCCATTAATTGCGGTCTGTCTGATTTCTTTCCACTCTCTGTTTCTACATATTCAGCAATAAGAGTTTTGTCCTTTATAAAATTGTGGATTATCTCTCTTTGTGCTTCAATGCCTAATCCCGATTGTTGTTGCTTCATTGTGGACTGTCTGAGATATGCCACATAGCTTTTGTTTACCATACTTACAGATGTTAAATGTCCGTTTAGTTTGTGTAAGTTGAACCAATAAAAGCAATGGGAACACCTGTTTTTTTCAGATATTCCCATAGCCTCTATTTCCTGTTAGAGTCAGTTTATAAACCAACTGTAACGTTCGTCACCGTGTAATGCGGAATTAATTCCAACTGCAATTTCAGTAGCATTATAAGAACGGTCTAAGAATGAATCTATATAACTGCTCTTATTTGCACCTGTAAGGAGATTGTAAAAATTCCACATTGATAATCCCTCAGTTCCACCAAAGTTTTCATCACTGATATATGCTTTAGCCACACTGTTAATCTGTGTGTCTGTCAGCAACATTTTAGGTAATGCTCTCTGTTTTGTTTGGGATAATGCTTGATATAGACGCATTTTCCCTAAGATTTGGCAGAACTGATGTTCAGTTAGGTAGCTTTCGCCTAAAGTCTGCATCAAGTGAATGTGCTTGGCAGGGTTATACTGATTAAGAAGTTCCAACGTGGATTTATATAAATCCGCTGTATCGGTAACTTCCAAACAGTTTATATAACCGTCAGTTGAAACACATAGATTAGTGCAGACTTTGCAGGTAAAGCCGACAAAGATTTTGAAGCGTTCAGCACCTTTCCTTGCATACAGATTTGTATGATTATAGGCTCTGACCCCACCAACTGTTAACGTTAGTTTCTGACCGTTCACAATCTCCCATATAGAGGGAATCTGAATGACAAAAGCACAACGCTCATAGTAGATTGTCTTATCACTTTCCAAAAGCTGATTCGCAGGCTTATGGATTGCTTCGGGGATTCTCCCTTTCACAACATGACTGACACGGATTTGTGGCTCATCAATAATTTCTCCATTGTAGAAAGTCTTGACAGCATCACACACTGTTTCAATGAAATTAGGGTGTGAAATTGTCAGCTCATTGTCTTTTGAAAACACAGGAACAATGCACTCGCTTTTAAATTCATGCAGAGCTATAGCCTGTGTGTTGGCTTCAATAAACAAAGGGCTTTCGTTTTTCATTTCCTCAAACTCGACTGTTTCTGCCACGTCCTGCATTTGCAAAGATATGGCAGGGCTTTTGATAATTGCTAAATTTTCACTCATCTTCGCTCATTCATCTTTTTTAGTTCAGACGCCATTCTTGAAAGTATGATTAGGATAGTGAAGCCACCGACAACAGGCGATATATAAAATAGCAAACCTAATGCCAATACACTCACCACCCCTAATATCACTCTATCCATAAGAATCTAAATTAGTGGTTAATATTCAGTGAATTTAAGACAAAATAGAACGTTCAATTATCAATTGACAATCAATTGGTAAAAGCGTGTCATACATTATAAAATGCCTTTGGCTCCATTATTGGGAAATCGGCAAGTTGTAATAAATGATACGCTTTAGTCTTTGACAGCGAAAGACGCTTAAACGCTCTATTTTTCTCAAAGATTGGTGAGGGGCTTTAGGGGTTACAGAACAGACGAGCCGGAGTATACACTAATTCCCAATTTTACATGTTGTTAATTCGCCACTATAAAATAATTATCATATATCTGTATTTTCCTTTGCCTATGGATTGGGGGTATAAATTAGGATTGCATAATATGATTCGATTTAAGATTATAGGGTGTATTAATAATGTGTGGAGTGTCTATTTTTTATCCCCACAGAAGTTTATTATCTTTGTAATGTTAAATAATTAGGACAATTAACCGTGTCCTGTTTTTTGACCGACACCTTATTAAATACTATTACATTAATCGTTAAAAATTTAGACAATACGGCCATGAAGAAAACTATCATTAAAGCTCCGGCAAACGCACGTTATTTAAGTTAGATAAAGAATTGGGATGGGATTGCTCCATTTGAGCTACCAAATGGAATATTAAACAAGATTATACCGAATTGTGGCGGTACGACATTAGCATTAGAAGATAATCATAAAACCATTATTTGCAGTCCACGTATTGAACTCTTGAAAAATAAACACGCACAATATCCCAATACACTATTGGTAATCGGTGGCGTTTCCATCAATGAAATAGGGCAATATCTATTCTCTCATCCTTTGCCTAAAATCCTAATAACATACGATTCTATAAATAAGCTGCTGAAAATGATTTCAGATTTGGAAGAATGGAGAATAGTTGTTGATGAATTTTAGTGCATACTATCTGATAGTGCATTTAAGTCAGAAGTGGAATTAAATCTGATACAAACTTTATCACAATGTCCTTATGTAACATATTTATCTGCCACTCCTATTATTGACAAATATTTAGCGTAGATTCCAGAGTTTAGTTCCTTAGACTATTACGAAATAGAATGGCAGAATGTAGATAAGGTATATATCCAACGGCAAAGGCACTCTAATCCGATTAATGCAGCTCTTGAAATTGTTAATTCGTTCAAGAATAGCAATTATCCATATATAGATAATGACACAGGAGACAGAATATATTCTAAGGAGTGTGTTATTTTTCTAAATAGCGTTCAGTCAATTGTAAATATTATCAAGGACGCAGAATTATTACCCGAATAGGTGAATATCATAGTTGGTAATTCTAATGAGAACGATAAGCTAATCTCCAAATTGGGAGAGGGCTTTATGCGAGGTAATATTCCGCTAAAAGGATAGCCGCATAAATTAATCACATTTTGTACATCTACAGCCTATGCCGGCTGTGACTTTTATTCAACCAATGCGACAACATTTGTGATAAGTGACGGCAATCGTAAAAATATGGCCGTTGATATTTCAACGGAACTCATTCAGATTGCAGGCAGACAAAGGTTAGAGATTAATCCTTTCAGAAAAATAATCACATTCATATATAAGACCAATCTCACTGAAATTCCAGAAGATGATTTTAGAGCTGCTATTACAGCCAAATATGAATCCTCTATTGAAGAAGTTCATTATAAAAATAATGCCACAGGCCGCATAAAAGAAAGAGAAATTAGCAATATTAAGAAGATACAGGCAATTGAAAAATATGGTGAATCATACGCTATGTGGAGCGATGTTAACCAATGTTTTACCATTAATCAGATTGCATATATCAATGAGCAATATTGTTATGACGTACAACAATTAAATTACAGAAATGGTATAACTATATAGACCCGAATTGAAGATACAGGTAGATTTGAATTTTTAGGCAATGAAGAATATTACAATAGTTACACTCAGTAGTTAAAGCACCTTATTCAACGAAATAAATTTGAGGATATAATGAAATCTTATATTGAATCTAAGTCAACAAATACGTTAAGGTTGGACTATATAACCGATGATATTGCCAAGAAGCATCCTGAAATAAAATATTATTATGAGCAGTTAGGGGGAGAGCGAATAAGGGCGTTAGGCTACAAGGAAAGTAAAATTAAAGTTGAGTTACAGAATCTGCGCACCATCAATAAAGTGCCATACGAATTACGCCTACTATTAAAGAATGAAGAAAGAATCTCAAATACGATGCTTAAATAGACTATACAATATGTTTATGACAAACTGGGGATAAAAAGGACGGCAAAAGCAACTGATATTATAGACTATTTTCCAAACTCTAAAAGTGGGCAAAAAATTAATGATACCACTGGCCGGAGAGTAAATGGGTGGATTGTTAGGTTTGATTAAAAAGCAGAAAGAGTGTCGGATGTTCCGGCACTCTTTCTTATATTCTCTCTGATGCACACTCTTGGATTTAGTTGGTGGATGCTTGCTTCATTTTTAACTGAGCAATATGCTCAATCATCAATCCTTGCAAGCACTGAATTTTTTTGTCACAGCCAATACTGTCAATATTAAGTTTCTCGGTAAGGCTTACATTTTGTAATGCCGATATTGTTAAATCAAAGCCATATTCGTTGATGCACCAATTAATAGCTTTAATGTAACGTGTTTGTCGAGCATTGCGTGCACCAAAAGCTGTTACTACTGCATCAAGTAGTCTTGTGGCTTGTTCTTTGGTGCGGTTTAGCACTATGGATTTTTCCTTAACTATGGCTTGACTTTGCAAAAGTGAAATTTTCATGTCAAGCCCAAAATAGCCTTGTGTAGCAGTTCCCGCCATACCATGTTCGTTTGCAAAATCAAATATGATTTTTAAGGCATCGTCTTTAGTTGCGGCCAGTCCAAGCCATTCGTTTTTTGTTGGGACTTGTGACAGGTATGCTGTTCTGGCAACCTTTTCATACGCATCCGCAACACTTGTGCAATCAACTATCACGGCTGTATGGGCCGTTAAATCTCGCGTGCCAAGAAGCTGTACATTGTCGGCCTTATCTAAGTAAACAAGCACTTGGGGTGCATCACTTGGCATCTCTGACGGTAGAGTGTGTCCGTCAAGTTGGAATAGCTCTATGCCCTCTTCAATAAATATATCGGGCTTTGCGAAACAGATTGTAGAGGGGAGGATGTCCTCATCTTTAATAGCTATCGCTATACCTTTGATTGTTGAGGACGTCGGTGTCAAAGAAAACTTTGTCCTAACCGGCACGATAGTTTGTTTTTCACCGTTGAGCTTTATGTCAATGGTGGTCAAACGAATAGGAGAAGCGTCGTCTCCTAAAAAAATGGTGTTCATGTTTTATGATTTATTTTTTTATTATTCGCAGCTCCTTACCACACTTCAGTACTGAGCTTAAACACCACTTAGAAAACATTTAAATCTATCTGTATTCTTGCATGAAATTGAGTGTGCATCATGTCAATGTTCTCTTGCTTACTAATGCGCTTTTGAGTTTGCAATGCAAAGTTAAGACAAGATTTTATTCTTTGCAAGTACCTTGATGCTTATTTAGCTGTGGAACAGTGAATTCGTCCGAACTACGTCCTAACTGTTAACATCAGTTAATAAACAATCCCAATTGTTCGATTGCCAATAGGATTATTATAGTAGATTCTTCATTGCTTCATTTATCTGCTCATTATCGAAGCTATCCAAATAAACTTGCGTGATTTTCTCTGAACTATGTCCTAAGGATTCACTGATTATTGAGGTCGAAACACCAGCTCTTTTAAGGACGGTCGCAAAAGAATGGCGCGCAACATAGGTAGTAAGTGGTAGAGGTAAATTTAGTTTCGCTCCAATTTCTTTAAGATACTTGTTAATTTTTGCAAGTACCTTATGCAATCTGTTGGCTATCTGAATCTCTGTTTTATGGAATGGTGATAGTATTGGAAAGATGAACGGAGATTTGTCATTACGATATTTCTCTATCAGTTTGATTGCTTTTGATTGCAATGGAACAATTATAAGTTTCTTAGTTTTCTCTCTATTATATATCAACTGATTCTCTTTTATGTTAGAATATCTCAGTTTTGCCATATCTATAAAATTGATTCCTGCGCATAAATAGGAGAATGTGAATATGTCGATTGCAAGACATTCCATTAAAGATTTACCCTCATATTCCATGATTCTGTGTACATCATCTTTTGTCAGCGCACGTTTGGCTGTTTCCTTGCTTAGTTTGGAAACTTTGTAAGCATGAAATGGATAACATTCGCTCTTAATCGCTTGCTCCATTATTGCGAGATTAAAAACAGCGCGTAAGTGTCTAAGGCGTGTGCTGATTGTGCTAACTGATAAGTTCTGCTCCTTACTCCATGCTTCATATCGCTTTAGCCATGTTACATCTATATCTGAAAACGGTATGTCAAGATGCTTGGCAAATTTTATAAAGGAGTTGTAAGATACCTCATACATACCCGCATATCTGATACGGTTCTCTTTTTTGAGATTATCTATATACGTCAGATAATATTCTCCCACTGATTTGGCAGACTTGGGTTGCTCTGTTACACTCTTTATGATAGTGGTGGCTGTGTAGTCCTTACCGTCAATTCTGTTAGAAAGAATATTTTTCTGAATCTCATACAGGCGTTGCTGAATTAAGAGTTTAATCTCATCACTGTTGGGGCAACGGTCATTCGGCTCGTTTCGTTTGAAATCCCAATGAGAGGGCAGAATCGAAATGCCTATACTCTGATATTTCTTTTTACCGTCTTTACATACTCTCACCATTAGAGGGTGCGAGCCGTCTTTGAGAGTTTTTGATTTGTAGCATACCACATTAACTGTTTCGCTCATGTTGGTTTTCGGTTTAACTCTCGGTTTAACTCTGTGAGCGCAATAACAGCTAAATAAAAGAAAAAAGCAGCTATCGAAATTTGATAACTGCTTGATTCTCAGTGTTTTACTGGTGATCCGCCTGGGGCTCGAACCCAGGACCCCAACATTAAAAGTGTTGTGCTCTACCAGCTGAGCTAGCGAATCTTCAACTTTAAAGGATTTGTTGGTTAGCGTTTTTCCTTAAAAGCGATGCAAAGGTAGGCGTTTTTTTTTATTCATGCAAATTTTTTGAGAGATATTTTTATGTTTTGCCAAATTTTTTCTGTCAAAGCTGGATCTATAGGGTTTTCTATCAAATGCGATATTAACGAAAATGCCTGAAGAATTCAACAGCCAGTTGAGAAAATTCATTTTTTCACGCAGTCTACGGTCAAGCTGTAAAGTCTAATGGTGAAATACAAAAGCTATAGATGTTTGTAAAGATTTTACAGTGACTTTATATTGTTTGCAGTTCTGTTTTTGGATCCGCGATATGCTTCTTATTATGTATAGTCTATTAAATCCTAAGCTAAAATTTCAACTGTCATGTAGATATATCGCGTCTTTAATATCGTTGTGTTTTCGATTAGATTAAGCGAGGTCGCTAATATTTACCGAGAATGTGGCATCGATTAATTTAGCCAGTCATAATGTTATTGATATTTTTTCAGATGGTAAATCGGCATTGTATTAAGGGGCGGCCGATATGACTTATGAATAAAGCATTTGGAATATTTGTAGTCGCAGTTGTTGTTTGTCAAACTATTGATTCATCATGAATTTATTATAGCTATATGAGAGCCTGGGCTTTTAATAAGCATAAGTACTTGATATTTGTTTGCATTATTGTGGTCGGGTATCGAGATGTACATCAGCCGTGATTTTGCCCGGAGAAAGTGGGGAATAAATGCACAAAATGTCAAAAGGTCATTTGCTCTGTGACCATTGAATAGAATGATACATGGAGGCAATCAAAGTTTGTGTCATTGAATCCGCAGTGGGCTTGTTAGTGGGGTGAGGTGGCGAAATCCGAAAGATGTATCAGGATAAAGTCCGTTGAGCAAATTACCAAATAGTATGTTGAATGAAAATTGCCTCACGTTGGCTTAGTCCAATAGAAAACGGAAGCGTAACGAACGCTGTTTTGGTCGGTTCGTTACGCTTTGTTTTAATTTGAAACTCCGATATGTGGTTATTTGGGGCTTATTAAGCCCGACAGAGCAAATTGTTTCGTATTTTCCTTATTTTTTGATTGAGTCGCTTAAGATTTGGAACGCCTGTGAAATACCTTCTTTATCTTTGCCTCCGGCTTGTGCGAATCCTGGTTGACCACCGCCACCGCCTTTGATCGCTTTTGCGGCTTCGCGCACCATGGCAGACGCGTTCATGCCTTCTTTCACAAGGTCATCGGTGAAAGCCGCTGTGAGTAGTGGCTTTCCTCCCATATCGATAGTTGCAGCGATAAACGCTGTTTTTTCCGGTGACTGTTGGCGTACACCGAACGCGATGCCTTTTACTACATCCGGCATACGCACGCCCATAAGTTTGACTATTTTTATGCCATTTGTCGTTTCTGCTTTTTCAAGAAGTTCGCGTGTCATATTGCGTATGCGTTCCTGGAAAAACTCTTCGGCTTGTTTGCGTAGTTCGGTGTTTTCTTCAATGGATTTGCGCAGTGCCTGACGGACGTCGCTTGCATTATGCAAGAGTTCTGCTATTTCGCGCATATCATCTGCAACTTGGTTTATCAGGTTTTCTGCGGTTTCGGCTGTGACCGCTTCTATACGACGTATGCCGGCTGCGATGCTTGACTCGGATATAATACGGATCATACCGATATTTCCGGTATTTGGCACGTGAGTGCCACCGCAGAGTTCTATGGAATCACCATATTTTACAACACGCACTTCCTCTCCGTATTTTTCACCGAAAAGAGCCATGGCGCCCATTTCAAGAGCCTCGGTGATGGGGGTATGACGACGTTCGTCGAGTGCGATCGCTTTGCGGACATTTGCATTGGCTATACGTTCAGCCTTGCGTAGTTCCTCCGGGGTAACTTTTTGGAAATGAGAGAAGTCGAAACGGAGCATCTGTGGTGAAACATACGAGCCTTTCTGCTCTACGTGCGAACCAAGCACTTCGCGGAGTGCTGCATGAAGCAGGTGTGTTGCTGTATGGTTGCATTCCGTGGCACGACGGTTGTTTTCGTTTATTACGGCTGTAAATTCAGCGCAAGGATTTGACGGTAGTTTTTTACTGAGATGCACAGCCTGGCCGTTTTCACGTTTGGTGTCGTATATCTCGATTTTTTCGTCTCCGTCAATCAGCCATCCGCTGTCACCGACCTGACCACCCATCTCGGCATAAAAAGGAGTTGTCGACAGTACGATCTGATAAAACTCTTTATTTTTCTGTGTTACTTTGCGGTAACGTATGATTCTTGTAGAAGCCGAACATTGGTCGTAGCCGACAAATTCGGTTTCTCCTTCATTTACGATCACCCAGTCGGTAGCCTCGACAGCGGCAGCGTTGCGTGCGCGTGTCTTTTGGGCTTCCATTTCTGTATCGAATCCTTTTTTGTCGAGAGTCATTCCGTTTTCTTTCAGAATGAGTTCTGTGAGGTCGAGTGGGAAGCCGTATGTGTCGTAAAGCACGAAAGCCTCTTTGCCGGAGATCTCGTCTTTCCCTTGTTTGCGTGCGTTGCGGATGGCTTCGTCAAGGATGGCTATACCTTTGTCGAGTGTACGGAGGAAAGAGTCTTCTTCTTCCTTGATTACTTTCATAATCAGTTCGCGTTGAGCCGTGATCTCGGGATAAGCCTCGCCCATTGAGTCGATGAGCGTGTTGACTAGCTTGTACATGAATGCCTGTTTCTGGTCGAGGAAAGTATAGGCATAGCGGACGGCTCGGCGAAGTATGCGGCGGATCACATAGCCGGCTTTGGCATTGCCGGGTAGTTGGCTGTCAGCGATAGAGAAAGCTATGGTGCGTACGTGGTCTGCGATCACACGCATTGCGACATCGATTTTTGTATCCTGGCCATATTCTTTGCCTGACAGCTGTGAGATGCGATTGATGAGTGGGGTGAAAACGTCGGTGTCATAATTGGATTTTTTCCCTTGGAGAGCCATGCATAGGCGTTCAAACCCCATACCGGTGTCGATCACTTTGGCTGGAAGTGGTTCAAGCGAACTATCTGCCTTACGGTTAAATTGCATGAACACGAGATTCCAGATCTCGATTACGAGAGGGTTGTCTTTGTTGACAAGATTTGCACCGTCGGTTTTGGAGCGTTCCTCGTCGCTGCGGAGGTCTATGTGGATTTCCGAGCATGGGCCACAAGGGCCTGTATCGCCCATTTCCCAGAAATTGTCATGCTTGTTTCCGTTGATTATATGCGAAACCGGAAGGTGTTTTTCCCAATAAGACGCAGCTTCGTCGTCACGGGTGAGTCCTTCGTCGGGCGCGCCTTCGAAAACCGTCGCATAAAGGCGTTCGGGATTCAGTTTAAGAACGTCTACGAGATATTCCCATGCCCAGTCGATGGCTTCTTTCTTGAAATAGTCACCGAACGACCAGTTTCCGAGCATTTCGAACATTGTATGGTGGTAGGTGTCCATGCCCACTTCTTCAAGGTCGTTGTGCTTTCCTGAGACTCGCAGACATTTCTGTGAGTCGGCTACGCGTTGGTATTTCGCGGCTTTGTTTCCGAGAATTATGTCCTTGAACTGGTTCATCCCCGCATTGGTGAACATAAGTGTCGGGTCGTCCTTGATGACCATCGGAGCAGAGGGGACGATATGATGCCCCTTTGAACGGAAAAACTCTTTAAAAGATTCACGTATTTCCTTTGCTGTAAGCATAGTGTATGAGGTTTATTCTGTTATTGACTGTTGGGTCGGTAAAATAATTTGCAAAGATAGCGATTTTTTGTCAAATTTGCGGAATACAAAATTTGTGTATCTCTGATTATTAAATTATAACAATGGATAGTCCTGTGAACTTAGTGCCGGATTGGGCAAAAGAAATGAATTGTGCTGTGACCGTTTGTGACGCAGAAGGCATGGTGGTGTATATGAATGATAAGGCTCTCGCGACTTTTGCCAGCCATGGTGATATGCGCGGACGTAATCTTTTGCCATGTCATGGCGACGAGTCAGTTAAAAAAATCCGTCAGATGCTTGCGACCGGAGAGTCCAATGCCTATACGATTACTAAAAACGGGCAGAAAAAGATGATCTATCAGACACCATGGCGTGTGGACGGAAAGATAGCCGGATTGGTGGAAATTTCAATGGTTGTTCAGCCGGAAATGCCACATTACGATCGGGACAATCAGTAAAGAGGCTTAAAACAACGAATAGAGATATCATTTTGGATATCTCTATTCGTTGTTTGGTGTCGGTCAAAGAAATTATGATGCTTTCGTTGAATTAGATTGTTCAGTCCTCGAGGTAGTAGACTATGGTCGAAACCACACGTACTTTCTTGATGAACGGGGTGGAGGAATCGCTGTCATCAATTGAGAATTGTCCTTGTGACGCGGTTTTGATCTTGCCTACACTGCTTTCGCTGTCAGCGGCGAATTGGTCGGCTGCCGCACGTGCGTTTTTTGTCGCTTCGGCTATCATCTCAGGTTTTATAGAGTTCAGACCGGTGAATTGATAGTTGATATAGGAATTGGAGAACGCGATGCCTTCTTTGAGCAGTTCTGATTGACGGTTGAGAAGTTCGCGTACTTTCTGTACTTTTTTGGTTGTCACTGTCACCGTACAGTTTATAGAATAATTATAGTTGAAAGAATCGGAGCGGTAGCGATTTGAAGTCGCGTCGTAAGTATCGGGTGGGTTTACTGAGATTTCATTTGCATTGATGCCGTTCGATGTCAGGAATTTGACGATTTTGCTGTTGTTTTCACTCACCTGATCGTAGATTGTCTGAAGGTTGTTGCCTGCGAGCGAGTAGGTGATAGGCCATGTGACAAGATCGGCCGGAACTTCGCGCTCAGCGAGACCGCGCACTGTCACTTCACGGTCGCGGAAAGCGATGTTGTCGATTCCTGTTTTCAGACAGAAACCAAGAATTACAATACTGACGGCAACTATGGCCGCTGCGATTACTGACGAAGATTTTTTCATTGGAGTAGAGTATGTTTTAGTTTGACTTATGCTTGCTGGAAGAATACGATAGGTGGAAATTTGTAACCGTTCAACGTGCTCCAAGCCTTTTATGCTTCAAAAGCAAAATTAATATTATTTGTTCGATACGTATGCCTTAAATGGAGATTTATTAATGACGAATGGAAAAATAATGCATGGAAAATCGTAATTTTGTCTCAAAATAGAACATTCCAGAGCTATACTAATGGCAAAAAAAATAGTTGAGACCCCACTGATGAAACAGTATATGGCTATGAAGCAGAAGCATCCGGACGCCATATTGCTTTTCCGTGTCGGTGATTTCTATGAGACTTTTTCAGATGACGCGCTTGCCGCGTCAGAGATACTCGGCATAACTCTTACGCGTCGAGCCAACGGTTCCGCTCAGTTTGTCGAACTGGCTGGATTTCCGCATCACGCGCTTGACACATATCTTCCGAAACTTGTTAGAGCGGGAAAGAGAGTCGCGATATGCGAGCAACTTGAAGATCCTAAATCAACGAAGAAGCTCGTCAAACGTGGCATTACCGAACTTGTCACACCGGGAGTGTCGATAAACGATACGCTTCTGAATAATCGTGAAAACAATTTCCTTGCGGCTTTGTGTTTCGGTAAACAAAATGTAGGGGTCGCGTTTCTCGATATTTCTACAGGTGAATTTCTCGCAGCCGAAGGGTCGGTGGATTATATAGAGAAACTGCTTGTCAATTTCGCGCCCAAAGAGGTTCTTGTGGAGCGCGGGAGGAAAAAGCTTCTTGAGGAATCGTTCCAGGAACATTATCTCGCGTTCGAACTCGACGATTGGATTTTTACAGAGGATGCCGCCATGGATAGGCTGCTGAAACAGTTCGAGACAAATTCGCTTAAAGGTTTCGGCATTCATGCTATGGCATCGGCTGTTGTCGCAGCCGGGGCTATACTTCATTATCTTGACATCACCCAGCATACACAGATATCGCATATCACGTCGATTTCGCGTGTGGAAGAGGAGAAATCCGTTCGTCTTGACAGGTTTACGATACGTAATCTCGAACTTGTCCACTCCATGGGTGATGACGGAAAAAGCCTGCTTGATGTTATAGACCGCACTGTCAGCCCTATGGGGGCTCGTTTGTTAAGGCGGTGGGTCTTGTTTCCATTGAAAGATCCAAGGGAAATCAACCGTCGTCTCGACATTGTAGAATATTTTTTCCGAGAGCCGGACGGTCGTGAGGCTTTGAGAAACGCTTTGGGGCAGATCGGTGACCTTGAACGTTTGATCGCTAAAGTATCGGCCGGTCGCGTCAATCCGCGTGAACTGGTGCAGCTCCACCACGCGCTGTCGATGATAGAGCCGATAAAAGATATATGTGTCGCATCGGAGCAAGCCGCTCTTCAGGGCATCGCTGAGCGGCTCAATCCGTGCAAGGGAATCGCAGAGCGTATCGAGCGGGAGATTTCTTCAGATCCTCCTACGGCAATAAACCGTGGGCCTGTCATCCGTGAGGGTGTTGACGAAGAACTTGACCAATTGCGTGAGATCGCTTATAAGGGTAAGGATTATCTGCTTAAACTTCAGCAGCGAGAAAGTGTATTGACGGGTATACCGTCTCTTAAAGTGGCATATAACAATGTGTTCGGTTACTATATAGAGGTGACGAACACGCATCGCGACAAGGTTCCGCAGGATTGGATAAGAAAGCAGACCCTTGTCAATGCCGAACGATATATAACCCAGGAGCTTAAAGAATACGAGGAAAAAATACTCGGTGCGCAAGATAAAATAGCGGTGATAGAGCAGCGTATATATTCCTGTCTGGTGCAGGATCTTTGTGAATATATCCCTGCGATATTGCTTGACGCACAGATGATAGCTCAACTCGATGTTTTCAGTTCATTTACCCGTGTGGCTATTGAGAACCGTTATAATCGTCCTGTTGTCGATGATTCGCTTGAGATATCGATAGTCGAGGGTCGGCATCCGGTCATAGAGAAAGAGCTTCCGCCCGGTGAGCCTTATGTCAGCAATAGCGTCAGTCTGTCGAACCACGGGACTCAGGTGATGATGATCACCGGACCCAACATGTCTGGTAAGTCAGCCTTGCTGCGTCAAACAGCTCTCAACGTGCTTCTTGCCCAGATCGGTTGTTTCGTTGCGGCCGACAGTGCGCATATAGGCATAGTCGACAAAATTTTCACGCGTGTGGGCGCGAGCGACAATATATCGCTCGGTGAGTCTACGTTTATGGTCGAGATGAATGAGGCTGCATCGATTCTGAATAATATGAGCGAACGTTCGCTCATTCTGTTTGACGAACTTGGCCGTGGCACATCGACTTACGACGGCATATCCATTGCGTGGGCGATAGTGGAACATATACATGAATATGGCGGTATTCATCCCAAGACGCTTTTTGCCACTCATTACCATGAATTGAACGAAATGGAAAAAAGTTTCGGACGCGTGGTAAATTATAATGTATCTGTCCGTGAAATAGACGGAAAAGTCGTGTTTCTTCGTAAACTTGCGCGTGGAGGAAGCGAGCATAGTTTTGGTATCCATGTTGCGAAACTTGCGGGGATGCCGCAGTCGATAGTAAAGCGCGCAGACGAAGTGTTGTTGCATCTTGAGAAGGCTAACCGTGATAGTGACGAGCGTGTCACTAAAAAACTCTCTTCGGTCGGTGATAACACAGAGGGGATGCAGCTTTCGTTTTTTCAGCTTGACGATCCTGTGCTTGCGCAGTTGCGTGACGAAATTCTCGATATCGATATCGACAATCTTACTCCTATGGCCGCTCTCAACAAACTCAATGATATTAAAGCGATCCTTACTGGACGATAACTTATCATTGCCATGATAGTCCGAGCTTTATATATGGGTATCATTCGGTAGTTTCTACGTACGAAAATCTTTTATGCAAAAAGCATATTTGACACTATCGCATGATTGCTGAATTGTCACCTTTAGCATCTTTTCGAAAGGTGGTCGGTGTAGTCTTTCTGGCAGCTTTGAAACATTTACTGAAATAATTGATATCCGAGAATCCGCATTCGAGTGCAATGTCTTTTATCGGGAGATCCGTTTCGGAGAGAAGAGTCGCAGCTCGGTTTATGCGGCTCTCTTTAAGGAAGTCGGCCGGGGTTACTCCGAGAAGCGATTTCATTTTTCGGTTTAGGCTGCTTCGACTTGTGGCTGTCGCGGAAGCCATATCATCGATACTTACATCCGGATTGCTTATATTGAGATTGACAAAGTCAAGTACTCGTTGCATAAATGTCTCATCGGCCTCGTTCAGCCGAGCCGATTTGTTTCCTTTAGCGTCAGTAGTCTCAAATCGAGTGCCGGGTGTGTCTTTGTTGACTAATTTGAGATAGGCATCAAGTAGTTCATTCTGTTTACTCTTGATGCGACGAATGTAGACCACAGTCCATGTTATGGCTGTGATTATGGAAAGACAGAGTATCGCGTATATTATATAGGCGAGGGGTGTTTCCCAAAAAGTCGGGGTGACGGTTATTGTCAGGGTTCGTTCATTGTCGAGCCAGTTGCCGGAACTATCGGAAGAGCGGACGCGGAGCATGTGTTCACCCGGTGAAAGATCGAGAAAAGTGACTGAGCGTGTTAGGCCGAGATCGGTCCATCCGTTGTCGTTGTCGAGACTGAAGCTGTAGCGGATGCTCTCTACTTGTCCATAGTCGAGCGACGCGAATCTGACCGTAATGTTGCGTTCATGTGGTAGAAGTGTAAGTTTATCTGTATGTATTGATATGAGGCTGTCCGGCCTGTTCTGGAGCGAAACGGATGTGAATGCTATTGGGGCAGGCTGTTTTTTATTAATACTAAGTTTGTCTAAATTGATAGCGATAGCACCGTTCTCAAGTCCGATTAACAATCGGTTGCCTCCGATGTTGAGAGGTTTGGCGTCGCTGAAATGCATGTCGTTGTCCCAGTAAGAGGCCGAATACGATGCCGATTCGTTTGTGTCGGGGTTTAGGCTGTATAGCATGTTGCTGCTGACCACCCATATATTCGCGCTTTTTTCGTCTGTTGCGAGTGCGTAGGCAACGTCGTTGGGAATGCCGGCACGTGTGTTGAAATGCCGGAACTCCGCATTGTCATCCATAGGAGATGTATCCGGTCGGAGCATGTTGACACCGTCACTTTCGGTGGCGACGAAAATCCGTCCTTGCGCATCAGCCAATGCTTGCATTACAGCGATATTGCCAAGAGAGGACTCTCGTCCCGGTTCGCTAACATGAAGTTTGAACGATAAATTGTCGAAATCGTTTTTTGCTGGCAGGCGAAACACGAGTAGCCCGCCTGTCGTTGCCGCAAGCATTATGCTGTCGCCTACTATCGTCAATCGACGCACACGTCTTGCCCCGGAAGGATAGTCGGAGTGGTCAGCGAGATGAGTGAATTTTATTATAGGTGCGTTAGGGTTTGGAATGTAATCTATCCCTCCATGCATTGTGGCGATCCACATCCGTCCTTGTGAATCAAACGCGATGTCATAGATATCGTTGTCGGCAGGAGTGTCTATCGGTGATAGATGGCCGTGTGTGAAGTTTTCAACGTTGAATCCTGTTGAACCTTTAGGGGTCAGGCGGAACAGTCCGTCTGGTTTGCTCCCTAACCATAATGTGCCATCATGTGAACCTGAGATGCAGTATATCTTAGACCCGAAAGAAACATATTCATCGTGCAGTCGGCCTTGGCGGTCAAGATATCGGGGCGATTGATATGGGTCGGAATAGCAAGCTACAGAATTTGTGTCGCTGTTGGAGATCCATATATTTCCTGCAGCGTCGTGGAAAAAGGCTCGTACTATCGAAGGCCGTGCCTGAGGTATTATAGAATAGGGACGATGTCCTATGGTCAGACAGTATGCTCCGTGTCCGCTCCTAAGCCAGATATTATTTCGAGAGTCGGTAGTGGCATAAGAAAAAGGGGCTCCATGCGGATCTATTGTCGCGATTTTTAGTAGTTCACTTTCGCGTGAGGGAGCGTACAAAACTTCTCCATCGAGTGTGATTATCCATACAGCACCGGTTGAGTCTCTCCGTGAATATATCAAATCATCGTGGCGATATCGGCCTATGTCTCCAAGTTTGCGGTTGCCAGGCGATATGTATTTGAATTTTGGTTTTGTCTGCGACATTTGTGCCGATTCCACAGGGATGGTATCGATCATTGTTATGTAGCATTTGTCGGCACATTTTATCACGGTATGCCCGTCAGCAGAAATCAACAATTGCTTTATTTCGATTCTTTTGCCGAATTTTCGCTCGAGCTTTGAGTTAATGTCATGGAATCTGTGGTCTTTCACGTCGAACAAGAGCAACTTCTCGTCGACCCTGCACCATAAATTTCCATCGGAGGTGGGTTTGAGATCTCCGAAACGATCGGAAAAAGCGCGTGCCTCGTCATCGATGCGCGGACGTATACGTTCGAATTTATATCCGTCGAAACGGTTAAGGCCGTTCCATGTAGCGAACCAAAGCAATCCGTCTTTGTCCTGTACGATCTGTTTGACACGACGTTCGGAAAGCCCGTCATATTCGTCATAGTGTCTGACCTGGCAAAATGGAGCGGTGTTCCCGACACCGTAGGCAAACAGACATATCAATATGCACGCTAAACGTAATTTCATAATTCCGATCTGTGGTTATGCAAATATAAGTATCTTCAGGGTGATATGCAAATAGGGATATACCGCAATGGGGTATGCGGTATATCCCTGGATTGTATTAATCAATAAAAATATCTGGATATTTAATTTTAAAATGAAACTGTTTTGCTGATTGGTTAGAAGATGATTTTTTCAATTTTTACTTTTCCGTCGGGAAAACAGCGGTGGACGATATTGAGACCTTTTGCATATTCTCGGAGTCTGTGTCCATAAATATCATAGATGCCGATAATCGTACCTTCGGTTGTGTCCATGTCAATATCGTTGATCGAACTTGAGTCATTTGCAAAGGCCTTTTCGCTAAGTCCTCCGAACTCGTTGACAGCTTGCACGCTATAGCTTGCTGTTGGTGAAAGGTCTGTATCAATTGTCATTGAGGTGTCAGTTGTAAAACCGATTACTTTGTCTCCGGAGGTAACGAGGTAGCATATCGCATACGGTACAGCTTCCCATGTAATGGCTCCGTCTTTGATTGTGGCTACCGGAGTGGCGCATGGTTCTGTTTTGATGACAGGTTGCCAGTTGTCATTGCCGGAAAGAACATTGTCTACTGTGTACTGTGCGGCTTCTTCGTCAGTAAGGAAATTCTTTGCTTTTCCGTATATCTTTTCATTATTTTCGATACGGTAATAGGTGTCACGGCGTTGGGAGAGATCGACAGGGTTGCCGTTTCCGTCGACAGTGTTCCAGTCTGCCCAGATAGATGGAAGTCCCCCCATTGTTTCATACCATCCGGTTGCGGGTATCGTTACCTCTGCCCGGGTATTGAGAAATACGGTTTTAGGTGAGTTGTGCCATGGACGCCCGAGCCATACGCTCGTTTCAGAAGGGACGCCCGGAGCAGTGATGGTGCAGTTGTTGAACACGTATCCCCATTCGACGTCGGATGTGTGAGAAGGTGCAACGATGTAGCCACCGCTCTTACGGTTGATGTAAAGGGTAGTTTTATCAATGAAAATATTGCCGCTATTGTAAATGAAATCGACGGCTCCTTCGATGAGCGAATTGCGCACGTAGGCACGATAGTTGGAGGTTGACGGGGTTATCCATGTGTCCTGATAGGATAGCATGGCCACGTTGTTAAACACCGTACGGTCGCCTATAGTGTTGAGAGCAAGTGCTTGCGGACCGGATTGAGTTTTATGGCCATAGGAATTTTCGAGGGTTATGTTTTCAAATAGACAGTCGTTGGAATTTACCACTACAGTTGCACCTACGCTTACATGGAGGGCGTTGTCTCCACCACAGAGCTTATCGTCAAGGATTATGGCTTTGTCTCTGTCTTGTCCGATAAGATGGATCATCGGTTTGTCGGCAGGTATGTCGACATGCTCTTTGTAGTCACCGTTTTTGACGAAGATTAGCCAGGGTTTCACGCGGTTGGCCGGAGCGGCATCGATCGCGCTTTGGACGCTCGAATAGTCTCCTGTTCCGTCTTTGGCAACGATTGCGTCAAAAAGGCGTGATTCGGGCTGGAGGCGTTCCATAGTCGAAAATGATATCGTTGTGCCTGCAAATTTGTTGCCTGAACGGTCGGTGATGGCTCCTTCCGGAACTGTAAAGGTATAGAGGGTGTTGTATGCGAGCCCTTTGTAGGTATAGATGATGTTTTTGCCACTTGCTGTGGGTGTGAGTGTCTTGCCGTTGAGAGTCGCTTCTCCAGTACCGACTTTGACTTTCTCGTCGAAAGTCAGTATTATCGATCCGGAAGCCGAAGCTCCATCTGATTTATCAGCGGGAATGCTGTGTACAAGTTGTGGAGCCACAAGATCGACGGAACTTTGTACGTCAGCAATGATATACAGGTCTGAGATGCATAGTCCGTCATAGTCGCTTGTGTTGCCTATGAGCGGAGAAGTGTAGTCGGGCATGAAGCGTATCCATATGCGCTTCTGATCAGAGGCTTCCGAGGGAAGAGCGATCTCTTGTGAAACCCATCCTTTTTGTAGTTTATAAGTCCCGAATTTCGTGAAATTTTTACCGTCGGTGCTGTATTCGGTATTGATGACCGAATATGTATTGTAGCTTGCTCCGAGAGAAGCGGAAAGTTTAATGTTTTTATAGCCTGTGGAGGAAAATGACAGTTCGAAATAATTTTTAGCGGTAAGGTTTTTCCAGATACGTGCTCCCCATTTCCCGTTTTCAGCCCCGTTTGACACACCACGTGTTAGCCATGAAGTTGTGACACCATCCTGATTGCGAAGGCTGAGGAGCCCGGCATTGTCCGATTCGGATTTATAGTCGGCCGCACGTTCGCTGCTTGGCTGATCGAAGTAGAAGTCCCATCCGACAATGTAGTCATCAGCTGAGAATGTCGCTGTGAGATTTTTTTCGCCATCCATTTTTATTTCACGTACAGGCGATGTCGAGTTGTCTTCCCAATTTGTGAAAGCGATGACACGGTTGTTGACGGTTGTAAGTATAACGTCGGTATCTTCTTCATAGTAATGGACTCCGTCAACAACATGCCCTTCGGGTGTATAGAGTACCTGATTTACGTTTGCTCCTCTGTTGATTGCGAGATTGAGCGCATAGACGTTCTTTTTGTCAAAGTTTGCGGTCAGGGCGGTATTTTCATTTATTTCGAATGTATAAGGATTGTCTGTAGAGACAATATTGCCTGTAGCGTCGGTCCATGAGGTAAAATGATAGCCGAAATTCTCGGAGGCCGAAATAGTGAGCATGGTTCCTTCGTCAAACTCATTGCCTGCGGGCGAGCAACTGAGATTGCCCGCGTCGTCGACGGCTGTGTTTAGCTGGAAGGTATAGGACGGGACATCTTCGATGGTGCCGCTGATGTCGCCTGTGATCTCGATATTCTGGAAGGCGTATTCTTTTTTATTGGCAAGTTCTTTAATGTAGATTTTAACCGACATTATATCTGTGGCATCACCAAGTTCTGTCAGATCATATTCGCAAAGTGAATAATAAGGAGGCTCTTTTGCGAGTTGCGGGTTGAAATCTTTCACTACGAATATTTCTTTGTCACCGATGGTGATCCCGACATCTAATTTTCCTCCGTTTGTGCCAACCTTGCTAGCTTGGAAAGAAAGTTTTTTCGGCTTGAATGTCAGTCCTTTTTTGGGTTTGAGTTGAAATATGAGTGCGTTTTTGTCGTTGTCTTCCATATTGCCGCCATCAGTAGGGCTGATAAGTGTCGCACAGAGACCATTGTCCGAGCGGACGCCTGTAATATATAGATTTGAACCTAAGGCATAGTCGGCAACAGAAAAAGCCTCTGGTGTTGAAAGGTTGGCAGCAGTTTCATTGTCTGCGCCCTTGTCAAACGGCCATTTGATCGATGCTCCTGAAACATTGATGGGAATATCGCTTTCAATTTTTTCGTCTGCGCTTATCTTGAGGTAATCAAGATTCCAGTTGGTCGTTCCGACGGACGGTATCAGACGTGCGATCACATTGTCTTTATTGCCAGCGGAAACGTTTACGTTTGTGTTTGTATAAAGCCACCATTCGTTTCCAGTATCGTTGCTCCCAGCATCTGTCCAGGTAAGGCCACCGTCGGTGGAGAGGACAAGTCGAATAGGTGTAACGCTATTGTTTCCGGGAGCTATTGCATAATCTATGCTGATGCCTTTATAACCTTTTGTCGGGAATGAGATTTCGTAATAAGCCTTGTGCTGTGTCGGGTTGGTATAGTCGGTGCAATTATTTTCTGCACCTGTATTTTCGATACGAAAAACATTTGTGTTGTAGCCGGAGGTTATTTCCCAGTAACGGTTTTCGCTGAACGCGCTTAGAGAATAGTCTGCTTTTTCACCGGTGCATTCGTCGGGTAGGATCACGGGGATAACGTCTTTGAACCATGTAGCACCGATTTTGGTCCATTCGCTATCATTTGGCGTATAGATTTTGTGAAGTCCGTCTCCATTGGAACTTTCATAGCCGCTTTCGAATGTCCAGGACGCAAGTGTAGTCTTGGCATTGATTGCTCCTGTATAGGCGACTGCCATACATGCAAAAACATTGATCAGTTTCAATGACATAATTTAAGGGGTATTATATTAAGGTATTGTTTGAAAATTATCAGAAAACCATCTTAAAGATATTTACGCTGCCATCGGAGTAGATCTTTTTTACGATGTAGAGTCCCGAATCCGGATTATTGACTTTAAATCCCTGGAGAGAATAGTAAGCGGTCTCGGATGTGGTGATATCTGTGTCGATCTTGCCAAGAGATGATGAGTCTGTGTTTGTGACGGCCCATCCGTGAAATTTGATGTCGGACAGGCAGATAGTTTTGCCGGTAGCCGATGTGTTGTACCATGGATAGAAGCGTAGGCGGAGTGATTTCCCTCCTTCGAGTGTTATTACAGGTGTTATTTTGCCGTCAAGCATATTGTTGGCCGGCATTTTCTCTTTTGAGTAGATGAGAGTCGGATTGGAGAAGTCATCCTCGGTGGAATAATATACGTGTACGCACATACCGTTGCCTCCGCAACCGCACATGTAGTAGCTGATCTCGTCGATCTTCAGGGTGGTTTCAGGCATGGCTTTTATTCCGAATTCGATATAACGGGTCGAGACCTCGTCGATTTCTCCTTCCGGCCAAACTTCTCCTTCGATCAAGTTGCGTTGTGTTTTGCGTGTCGCTTCAAATCCGGTTTCGTCCGGCCAAATGGTATTGGCGTTCGGGTTGGCATATCGTTGCAGTATCATACTATGCCATGATTCCGGAATCGCAGAAACAGGACCGGAAGTCACGCACTTGTCGTCATTTTCCAATCGCCAATAGGCTGAGACTTCTGTGCCATCACCGAGTTCTATAGCTGTGGCCGATAAGGAAATGTTCTTTTCCTTGTCACCGGTCTTAATGGTGATAACGCTGCTGTTAAGGCCTATGTCTTCAAGCTGGAGGCTGATTGTGAAGCGACCGATTATTGTCCCGCCGTTATACTTGATCGAAGCTTGGTCTCCCCAGTTTTGAAGATCGATGGACACCTTTGATTTTCCATCGGTAGTGATCGTTAATATGCCTTCTGACGGAGTCAGATCGAAACCGGTGACAATAAATTCCTTGGAAAGATTTTGCCCTTTGTAGCCTTCACCGAGGTCGGCTGTCGCAGGAGAGACATTAAGGTCGGAAGTGAGATTGGCGTATTCCGTAAAGATGCCTGCTTCGCGGCAGATCTGAACAAATTGACGGGCGATCAGAGCCGCTCCTGTAGCATTCAGATGGGTTGAACCGTCTCCGTCACTTAGAATTTTATGGCAGTCCGTGTCTCCGTAGCTTAAATATAGGTTTGCAGTGGATGTGGTTAGGTCGATGAATGGAACATTCATTTCTTTTGCTACTTCATTCATTTGATATGTGTAATCCATAGAGTGATCCGATTCATTTACTTTTTGCCCGGTGAGGATGCTGGTATCGGTCAGCCGCGAGAAATTGTCGCCAAGATCGTGCCGGCCGTTGCGACGGATGGCATTGCCTGAAAAATACATACGGCAGACGGGAGCGACAAGTATGGGTATACATCCTGCTTCGCGTGTTTCTGAGACGTATTTGCGTAGGTATTCTTTATAAGTGGTCGAAGGGTTCGTCCCGCGATAGTCTATGGCCGATGCGGAGGCTGCGTCACCGATGGAGTTATAATAGGCCTTCAGTTCGTCGCCGTCCATGCCGGAGTTTTTTTCGTCGTTGTGTGAAAATTGAATGATGACGTAGTCACCGGGTGACATCTGCTTTTTAACCGAAGTCCAGAACGCTGTTTCCCGATAGAAACTCTTGCTTGAAGCTCCGGCTTTACCTCGGTTATTGACTTCGATTCCCGTGAGAAACTGTTGGAGATACTGACACCAACCGCGTGTCGCCGTGGCCGATTCGTCGTAGTTTGCCATAGTACTGTCGCCAATGGTATGAACCTTTTTTGCCGCTTCGGTCGGTACGCTGCAAAGGATTAGCGTCACGATGGCGATAAATAATTGGATTTTTTTCATGGTTGTGTTATCATGAATGATGTCTGATTAAAAATCATTGGTTTATGATTTCACAAATTTATGTCAAGACATGATAATTGATTGGTAAAAAAGATTCAATTTAATAGTAAAATCGCGCCAAAGCCTTGGTTTAAGGCAGTTTGGCGCGATTGTTATGATTAGTGGGATGCGTTATTTGATCCTGTTTAGGTTATCTCGGTGGGCGGCCTCCGGGATGTCCGCCGGAACCGCGACGCATGAAGTCGCCGGCTCCGGTCGGTTCGTTGCCTTTGCCGAATGAGTTGAAGCGATAGCTGAGCGTAACCATGAAGTAGCGGGAAAGCGAATTGTATTCGATGTCGTCAATGTAGTTGGCGGTTACGTTGCGGCGGATGTTGTTGTTGCGTTGGTTAAGGAGGTCATAGACTTTGACAGCGAGGGTCAGCGCCTTGCTGCGCAGGAATTGTTGTGATATGGAGGCGTTCCACATCCATGTCCGGGTGTCGTAGCCGGAGGAGTATCCCGATGTCGCTGAGTAGTTGACGTCGGTCTGTATGGTAAGTCCCCATGGAGTATAGTAGGTTCCGTCAAATCGTCCACCATAGGTGTGGATTGTTTGGTTGTTTGCGGCCTGTACGCTGTTGTGGGTTGTCTGTAATGTGTAGCGCGGTCGCAGTTCAAGCTCGAAGTTGTCGGGGCGGAAAGTTATGCCGGGACTTTCGTTGAAACGTATCGCGAGCGATGTGTTGCGTACGGCTTCTTCTTTGCTTATTGTGTTGAAACCTACATTGCGCTGTACGTTTACGAACGCATGGTTTGATACGGACCATTTTTTGTTGCGCAACGGCATCGAGAACATATTCATTAAGCGTCCGTTCCATACACCGTTGACGTTGAGGTATTCGGTGAGCCGTTTGCCATCGTCATAAAATTTTGTTTTCGAGATAATGGCATTCTGTGTCATCTGAACGTCAGCCATAAGCATTATTGATTGTTGGCTGTCCATATTGAAGTCCTGGAAACGCACGTTGATGTTGTGGTTGAACGACGGGTCGAGATTGGGATTACCTTGTACCTCGTTCATCGGGTCTGAAGCGTCAAGCACCGGTTGCAATTGGCGCATGGAGGGTTGGGATGACTGTCCGCGGTAGTTGATCTGAAGTGAGCGTCGTTTGCTGAATTTATACCTGTAGCGCAGGAAAGGGGAGTAGTTCCAAACCCATCTGCTGATGTTTTTGTCTGCGTTGTCGAGGTAGATTGATTTGGACATCTGCGGTACAAGAGCTATTCCTACTTCAAAACGTGTTTTGGCTGTGGTTTTACGGTAGCCGAGGCGTATGTTTTGGTTGAAATAGTTGTTGCGGTAACGGTTGGAGAGCGAATCTATGGGTTCTTCTTCAATTGGTGGTATTTGGTCGTATCCGTACTCTTCCGTATTTTGGATGTCCGGATTTGGAATAATGTTGTAAACAAGTTTGTCAGCGTTGTTCCATCGATAGTTCATGCGATAGCTGAATGTGAGGAAGTTGCCGTTGGCCGCGTCACCGAGAGGTTCGGTCCAAGTGAATTGTCCCATCACTTGGTTGCTCCATGTGTGGTTGTCGGTGTATCGGTTGAGGAGTTCGGATGTGTCTTCCGTGTTGTCGGGATCTTCTTCCATGATATAACGGACGAAATCGGAAGTGGATGTTTCTTTCTCGATCACGTTTGAGAATTTATATTGGCCGGACAATGAGAATGAGCGGCCCCGGTGTTTTTTAAATTGGTGGGAATATATGAGTCGTCCGCCTACTTCGTATGAGTCACCGTTGCTGTTTGACGAAGTCGTGTTGTCACTGACTTTGTCCATGTCCGAATTGAAATATGAGTTCAGTTCGCGGTCGGTTGACTTGTTGAAGTTGAATGAGAAGTTTGGTCGGAATTCGAGGGTATTGAACGAGTCCGGTTTCCAAAGCACACGGAAATCTCCTCGAAAGTTATTGCCTCGGTCGCGTGTGGCCTTGTTTATTTTGGAGAAGGTGGAATGGTCTGCAAAAAGATATTGGCGATCCTGACGTGTTGTTGAGTTGGCGTCTGTGTTGCTCCACATGATGTCGCCTCCGACACGTATGATTTCTTCTTTTCCGACATTGAAGTTGAGTCCGAGTGCACGCGATGATGTGATGCCGTTGTTGCCTCCGAAACGGCGGAATCGGTCTCCGTTGCTGTCGGTAAATCCTATCTGGTTTGTATTGTTGAAATTTCCTAGAAGGGTTATTTGGTTTCCGTTCCAAAAGCGGTTGACGTTGAATGTGCCTAAGTATCGGTCGTCGGTGCCATATCCACCTTCGGCTGTTCCGAACCATCCCTGGTTCATTCCTCTTTTGAAAGTGAGATTGATTACAGTTTCGTCCTCTCCGTCGTCGACTCCGGTAAGACGCGCCATGTCGCTTTTGCGGTCGACAACCTGGAGTTTGTCAACCATATTGGCGGGAAGATTCTTGGACGCGACCTGCGGGTCGTCACTGAAAAATTCTTTTCCGTCTATAAGGATTTTTGAAATTGATTTGCCGTTGGCTGTGATTTTGCCGTCTGTATCGACCTCGACACCTGGGAGACGTTTCAATAGATCTTCAACAACGGCATTAGGCTGTGTATGATAGGAGTCAGCGTTATATTCGACGGTGTCTTCCATTACTTTTATCGGTGTCTTGGTCGCTATTACGCTTACTTCTCCGAGCAGATGGGATGATTCTTTCAGGAATATCGCACCGAGGCGAAGGTTTGAATTGCCGACGGTAATGTCTTTTTCATAATCGGTGTAACCGATATAGTCGATGGACAGGATGTATTTTCCGGCTTTTACTCCGGACAATGTGAATTTCCCGTCAATGTCTGTGGCGACACCGCTTACGAAGGTGCTGTCTTTGGCCATAATGAGTTTTACGGTAGCTTCCATGAGCGGCTCTTTGGTATCCATATCCTTGACGATACCAGTGATATTGGCTGCGTGAAGATATGAGCATAGGCTCATTAGTAAAACTGTTAGAAAAATGGCTTTGTTAATGAAACGTGTCATTTTTAGGATGGTCTTGAATAGTTGAGTGAGGTTTTTGATTTAAACTTATTACTCCATTTCTGACGGTAAAATTACTTAAAAGTTTAATTGCCTGCAGGCCGTTTTCTACAGATAGAGGGCTTTCCCCGATGAATCGGAATTTTAGGTGCTATTGTTAAATTCTGTTTAGCTATTTTGATTGGCAAGTCGGTATATTTCGGGAGTGGGTATGTCAGATATGTTAACACCAAATAGTGTTGCGTTTCAAAAAAAGTTCAGGCGACCCTACTTATAGATGGGTCGCCTGAATTATCTTTAGAAATGGATGGATTTTTATTCCGAAACAACTTCGAAAGGAACTTCCACAGCAACTTCGCGGTGAAGTTTGATAGTGGCGGTGTAGTTGCCGACTTCCTTGACAGGTTCGATCGAGATGATCTTGCGGTCGATGTTGTGGCCGAGTTTCTCGAGAGCTTCTGCAATCTGGATAGCGTTGACAGAACCGAATATTGTGCCGGTTGAAGAAGTCTTTGCTCCGATTGTGAGTTTTAGATCTTTGAGAGCGGCTGCTGTAGCTTCTGCTTCAGCTTTGATACGAGCGAGCTTGTGGGCGCGCTGACGCTGGTTTTCGGCAAGGACTTTAAGAGCTGATTCATTGGCAATCACTGCTTTGCCGGTAGGGATAAGGTAGTTGCGGCCATATCCGTTCTTGACTTCGACTACATCGTCTTTGTAGCCAAGGTTGGCGATGTCTTCTTTTAGAATGATCTTCATAATTGCGGATAGCTTTTAAAGTTATTTCATCAAGTCGGTAACGTAGGGGAGAAGAGCGAGGTGGCGGGCACGTTTCACGGCCTGAGCCACGCGACGCTGGAACTTGAGCGAAGTTCCGGTGATGCGACGGGGAAGGATTTTGCCCTGTTCGTTCAAGAATTTCTTGAGGAATTCGGGATCCTTGTAATCGATGTATTTGATACCGCTTCTTTTGAAACGGCAGTATTTTTTCTTTTTAACGTCTACCGACAGGGGAGTGAGGTAGCGGATTTCAGATGCTTGTGCCATGATTTAGTTCTCCTTTGCTTCTTCAGTGACTGTGGTTGATACTTTTGCGCGGTTGCTGCGACGCTTTTCAGCGTATTCAGCTGCATACTTGTCGAGACGGAATACAAGGAAACGGAGCACACGCTCGTCGCGACGGAATGCAGTCTCGATTTTCTTGACGATTGTAGGATCGCCATCGAACTCCACGAGTGAGTAGAAGCCGGTGGATTTTTTCTGGATGGGGTAAGCGAGCTTGCGGAGACCCCAAATCTCTTCGTTTACGATAGATGCTCCATTGTCGGTGAGCACCTTCTCAAATTTTTCTACCGCTTCCTTCATCTGCTGGTCAGACAAAACGGGAGTTAAAATGAAAACGGTTTCGTAATGATTCATTTGTTGAATTATTAGTGATTGGTTGTTTAGACGGGTGCAAAGGTAGTGATTTTTTCGGTTATTACAAAAGGTCAATCGTTTTTTGTTAAAAACGTCTGATCGTGAATTTAGAAAATAAAAGAGTTGGTTTGCAATCAATGTCCTAATAGAAATATTTACCCCTGCCACAGACTGTTGTAGCAGGGGTACATTGTTGTAAAAGTTTTGGCATCTATATATCAGATTACACTGACTTAAAAATATCTTAGTTCTTCAAATGTCTTAATATACCTATACTCAGATTCATCAAGCAGTTTCAATAACGCAATCGATACAGAAACACCAAATGGATGAAAAAACTTAAAGTTAACCATAAAAATTGAATCATTACCATCACCGGCTTCACTCCATTTTATTGCCGATGTACTAAATTTGCCACCACATATCATTAGCAATAAGTATTGTTGGTTTGATTTCAATTGTTTTTTCAGGTAATTCAATTAATAGAGAATTTTCTAAATTGTCAAAGTATTGAACAACATTAAAATTTGTTTCATCTAAATCATTCATTAATATTTCAAAATATTCTGATATGTCTAATGTTCCCCGTTTAAAGCATTATCCAAAATATTATCTATTTCAGTGCCTGTATATTTTGATTTAAAACCCGTTGCCCATAATATTCAATCTGTTTTGTTATGAGATATGTACTAAGCCACCTCTTTACAAAATTATAAGACGACATACCTAATATCCTATAAAAAACTCCGTTCATTTTGCAGAATGAACGGAGTCCTACAATTTACAGGTAAAGTTTACCAGGTAAAGTTTATGACATCTTTCTCGGCATATTCATCTACGAATTTTGTAGGATAGCCGTTGGCATCGAACTCCCACTGATACTCATAACGGTTCCCCATATTATTGTCTTGACTTGGACTGTCATACTCGCGGTATGCAGTGGGAAGATTCTTGGTCGGTTTGCCCAAAAGTCCGGCATAGTAAAGATATGTCATTACACCTGAGTAACCGCCAAAATCAGCTGTTTCGCTATAATCATCACATTCAATTCCAAACGTGCGGCCATTAAATATCATCACGCATCCTTTGTTGGGTGTTGAGCCATAAAATGTAAACTGGTTCCATATCTCACCGTTGTTATTGGATACTGTCTTAACAAGATTCCCGTCCTTGTATATCATGTTAAGCTCAATATTGCCGCCTTCATCTGAAATGAAGATAAGTTTGTTGAGTTGTTCGCCATCATTATAGCCAAACTTTCCGCAGCGTTCATTTTCTTTGTTATACCATTCTGACACAAAACCCATCTTATTGATTTTGAATCTAAATGACATCTCATTAAAGTCCAAATCACCTTCAGAATCCTTAATGGTCATTATAACACAATCATCATTGTTCGCTCTTGTTACGGCACTTCCGTATTCAAAGGTGACTGTTTTCCCATTGTCGGTTCTCATTTCGGTAACGAGCCCCTCTGAATTACGGTTGATTGTCGTGCCGGCAACTGATTTAGGTATTTCATTGATAAAGACGTTTGAAGGATTCACTACTCCTGGAGTGTTCCCTCCTCCGGGTTCATCGTTGTCATCACTACAGGAAGTGAAGCCGACACACATTACAGCTAAAAACAATGGTACGCATTTTGAGAAATTTTTCCATTAGCATTAAATGTTTTAGCCTTCCCAGCCCTCAAAGAAGACGTTACCTGAAATACGAAAAGCGCGAGGACTGTTAACTTATTTCAACCGATGGGCGTCTGGAAATGCCTTGAACTAAAACAAGCAACAGTCTCCCACGCCATATAC
>CAJULW010000028.1 GCA_910587515.1 uncultured Duncaniella sp. | reverse complement strand
GTGCAATTGTTCTACAATAATTCTACAAAAATTAGAATTTACCTCGTATCTGGTTGATACACAAGTTTAGGATGGAAGTTTCCTAATTTTCAGATAGGGGTTCGATTCCCCTCCGAGGTACTCTAAGAGTGTGTTGAAATTTAACACACTCTTAAATTTTATTACTTGGAAAGCCATGAAATCTGCAATTATATATTTCTCACCGACAAGAGGTGGAGAAAAGATCGCAAAAGCCATTCAATCAGGAATGAATGGCAATGATAATGACGAATTGTTCAATATCAGTGTAAACCACAAATACATTACGGATGATTTCATGGAACTGACTGAAGAAATTCCGGTGGTTTTTGTGATTCCTGTATATGGCGGACATATCCCAAAGATAGCAGCGGAACGTCTTGACAAAATCCGTGGCAAAAACAATCAGCCAGCAGTGATAGTGGTCGTATATGGAAACCGCGCTTTTGAAAACGCCCTTATCGATCTGGATAGGTTCGTCAGTGAACGCGGATTCAATACCATCGCTGCAGCGGCCTTCGTCTGCGAACATTCCTATAGCAACCCTGACACTCCGATCGCATCTGGTCGTCCCGATGACAAAGACCTTGTCGACGCGACGGAATTCGGTCGTTTGGTCAAAGAAAAAATTGTTAACCGTGATTTCACGACAGTCGATGCGGCAAGCCTGAAAGATGAACCCTCACCTGAAAACTCTTTGAAAAACTTCATCGCATTTGTAAAAAATTATCAGGCCGAGCAGTCAACATCACCCAAAACGTATATACCAAACTTAGATCAATGTAAGTGCTCAGACTGCGGACAATGTATCGAACTTTGTCCGACAGAAGCGATCAGAGAAGATTTGTCTACCGATCCGACACGCTGCATCAAATGCTGCGCATGTGTCAAACAGTGCCCGGAAGAAGCCCGCAGTTTTCAATCGCCTTTTGCAAAACCTCTTTCCGAAAACTTTTCAACAAGAAAATCTCCACGTTGGATACTCTGAAAATCAAAAGTTTTTCAGTGATTCAATCATAAATGAATAGACGTTAAAAGACTCACGGCATCGCGACATCAGTCATCATTCAAAAGAACGGCTGAAGTAATCTTCCGACCTAAGTTTCAAGAAATGCTCGGTACGCACATCTCCGAGTGGCGACAACTTGTCATATTCGGAATGGTTATATGCAAAACCGCATTTTATAGCAACCGCCCTTGACTGAGCGTTGCCGTCATAGTGACCTATCCAGACAGTCGACTTCCCGAGACATCTGAAACACCGGTCGACAAGAGCGTTGACCGCCTCCGGTATATATCCATTTCCCCAATACGGCACACCTATCCAATAGCCGATTTCGGCTTCGTCCTCGAGCATCGCTGCCGAATGAACAGACTGAAAAGACATTATGCCGCAACTGCCGACAGGTTCTCCCGTGGATTTAAGCACGACCGCGTATGTCTCCGGTGCGGAAAAAACCGTACGTATTATCTCAAGGCTATCATCCACCGACCTATGCGGAGGCCACCCGGCCACAGGGCCTACCAATGGGTCCTTGGCATATCTGAACAACGCTTCCGCATCACTATCCTCCCAACGACGCAATATCAGCCTATCAGTTTCGATCACAGTTTTTTCCATATTTACAATCTTAAGCTATAAATCATTTGCAAATATATGGAAAAATCAAATGCAACGACAATTTTATTAGATCATTGCCGAGCGAGAGCATATCGGGCGCAATCAATTATGCCTATAATATCCGTCGAGACATAATGGCGACAGTCAGACTTAATCCGATTCGCGAAGGCGAAACCAATTATGTTAGACAAATATAGGAAAACACAACAATCAAACCATTGTCCCCGTTGAAAATCATATATGACCGACACGATGACACCTGAACAGCGCAGCCGTTGCATGGCGGCCGTAAAGGGCAAGAACACGAAACCGGAAATAAAGGTAAGGAAATTCTTGTTCGCAAAAGGACTGCGCTATCGGATCAATAACCGCAGGCTCCCCGGATGTCCCGACATCGTATTACCTAAATACCGCACCGTTATATTCGTAGATGGCTGTTTCTGGCACGGCCACGAAGGATGCAGGTCATATCGTCTCCCGAAAACCAACACAGACTTCTGGCGTCATAAAATCAACCTGAACATCGCCCGCGACTATCGCGTCAACGTCGATCTCCGCCTACTCGGATGGCGTGTGATCCGCGTATGGGAATGCGACATAAAATCTAAAAACCATACAGAGTGTCTTGAAAACCTTTATCGACAGATCATCAGCAAAAAGGCAAAGACAAACTACGCCACCGACGAGAACGCATCCCAACTTGCAGCGGAACAAACATCGGATTACGGAAAAGCCACATTAATAACTTAATGCAAGATCAATCCTCCTCTTCCGACTGCATTCGGGTGACAAGCAGTTTATCGATGCGCGCACCGTCCATGTCTACGACCTCAAAGCGGAAGCCGTTCCAGTCAGCACATTCTCCTGATGAAGGAATATGCTTCAATAGTTCAAGGACGAGTCCGGCAACAGTGGTATAGGTCGACGGTGCATAGCTGTCCCCGCTATCGAAATAGGCAAGAAAATCATAGACGGGACACTGGCCATCAATGAGCCAGCTGCAAACGTCGGCACGCTCTACTATATACGGCTCCTCTGTCGGCACGCTTATAGAGCCGATAAGCCCCTCAAGCACATCGCAAAGCGTGACCACTCCCTGAAGACTTCCGTATTCATCGCATACAAGGGCACAATGCACGCCTTTACCACGCAACACTTCGAGAGCATCATAGACACGCATACTCTCCGGGAAAAACACTCCAGGCTGCATCACATCCGCAATGCTGAAATCCGGACGGTCTACAGACAAGATAAGATCCTTAAGCGAAACGACACCGACAGCCTCCTCGCGATCACCGTCATAAACCGGATATGAATCATGCAAACTCTCGGATATCACCTCGCGTACCTCCACCGAGGTCATGGAAAGGTCCATCGTTACGAGATCCGGCTTGGCCGTCATTATCGTCGATACACGTTCGTCGCCCATGACCAACGCTCTCTCCATGATACCCTGCTCAACCATTTGCACCTCTCCCGCGTCAGTACCCTCGCGTATCAATGACTTTATTTCCTCCTCGGTTACCTTGTTTGAATCGCCACGCAACCCGAGAAGTTTCACCAATATATTTGTAGACCTGGACAACAGCCATACCGCAGGCATCGCGACCATCGACAACAGCCTCATAGGCCTCGCGACAAGTTTAGCCACAGTATCGGCAGCGTTAAGCCCGAGACGCTTCGGGACAAGCTCGCCCACCACGATCGACAGGTATGTAACAATGATCACTATCGCAGTCTTTGCTACAACAAGAGCCGTATGCCCGGGCAATCCGAGTTCGGTGAGCATATCACCAAGAGCCACCGACAAAGCAGCACCCGAGAAAAGACCGGTAAGAATACCGATCAAAGTTATGCCGATCTGCACTGTTGAAAGAAAACGGTCCGGATCATCGGCAAGCTCCACTGCGGCTCGTGCCGCACGGCTCCCGCGTCGAGCCTCCGCGTCGAGTCTCGATCTACGCGCGGAAATAAGCGCGACTTCAGACATTGAAAATACACCGTTAAGCAGAATGAGAAGAAGGATAACGAATATATCGCTCATAAATAATATAGGTGGTAATTAATGTGAGATAATCAAACAACGCTTCACCCTTACCAATTGTTGTGACACACTTCTGCAAATTAAAATATTTTACACCTAAATATAATCCATACCTAATAAAACGAGGCCTTTTTGTAAACATTTTTTAATTACCATTTGCCAATTAACATAAATATATTTAACTAAGGTTAAATATTTGGGGGGGGGTAATTTTTCTACGTAAATTTGTCCGAAATTGCGGTTTTAGCGTGAGCACAAACCGGAACAACCATGTCTCAAATACCTCTAAGGCTATATTTTATCCGATTTTTAACTTAAAATAAATATCATAATTGCAAATCTAAACCATGCGTGTATGAATTTTGGTAAGAACCCCCGCTGCTGGTTGGCCTTTTTGTTGACCGTGGCATTCTCACTTTCAGTCTACGCCCAGAACATTTCCGTCAGTGGAACAGTGTTCGATGACACGGGCGAACCTCTGCTTGGCGCAACAGTCATGCAGAAAGGCACAAACAACGGTGTAGCCACCGACCTTGACGGTGCATTCAAAATTTCAGTACCGTCCAATGCCGTACTTGTCGTATCCTACATTGGCTATGACTCCAAGGAAGTCCCTGTCAACGGACAGACCAAACTTGAAATAACACTCTCCACCAATTCAACCGTACTTGATGAAGTTGTCGCAATCGGTTACGGCACTATCAAGAAAAAAGACCTTACCGGTGCGGTCAGCTCGGTTTCCGGCTCTGAACTCGCCAAGGTTCCGGTTACATCGGCCGCAGCTGCGCTCCAAGGTAAAGCCGCGGGTGTCAACATCGTGTCACAGAACGGTGCTCCCGGTGCTTCCATGAACATCACAGTCCGTGGCGGTGCGTCTCTTACACAGGACACCAAGCCCCTTTATATCGTTGACGGATTCGCCATGAGCGACGCGCTCTCCAACATCGACATCAACGACATAGAGACCATCGACGTGCTGAAAGACGCTTCGTCTACAGCTATCTACGGTGCGCGCGGCTCCAACGGTATCATCGTTATAACCACCAAATCGGCCGCTGCCGGAAAAACCAAAGTAGATTATAACGGCTATGTATCCTTCGACAAACTCTCTAAGAAACTCTCTATGATGAGAAACGTAGCAGACTATGTCGGATATCAGTATGAGCTTGCTGAACTTCAGGGCAAAACCACAACTTGGTCTACCGGTTACGACGATGCCTACGGTGTCGACATGCCCGATTTCTACACCGGTGTTTTCGACCGTATCAACAACCGCTACGGCAGGGATGCCAATCCCTATTCAGTTGATTGGCAGGACGAAGCCTTCGGTGGCCACGCGACTACACAAAACCACAATGTGTCCATCTCGACCGGAACCGAAAAGACCCGCGTTCTTCTGTCATACAACCATGTCGACCAGGACGGTCTTCTCGCCAATCACGACTATCGCCGCAACTCTATCCGCGCGAAAATCAACGCTGAGCTTTGGAAAGGCGTAAAAGTAGATTTCAATACTTTCTTCTACGACAATCTTACACACGGTGGTGGAAACTACGGTCACATGGACTATGTGCTGCTCCAGCCAATCAACGGTGGTACGCTTTTCACACAGGATGAATTGATGAATTCAGAAACATCGATCCAGTTCAAAAAACTTGATAGCAACTACAACCTTAACAACCCTCTTGTTCAGAATCTTGCCGCTACATCTTCAAGCCACAGCAAACGTTTCGAAGTCAACGGAGGCATCACCATTGATTTCCTCAAGAATTTCTCATGGCGCACTCAGGGCAACTACACCACATCATGGGGTAAAAGCACAAGTTTCGCAGACGAACGTTCTACCGGCTATCTCTCTGACCCCGTAAACACAGGTATGCAGGGATCTATCAGCAACTCCAACGGATCCGGATGGCATATCTCCAACACACTCAACTATGTGCGCACTTTCGCAGAAAAGCATGATCTTACAGTGATGGTCGGTCAGGAATACTCTTTCTCCAAGAGCGACAAAAACAACATGAAAATGCGCAAGTTCCCCTACCCTAACCACGGTCTCAACGACATCTCCAATGTCGAAGTATACGAAAAGGGGTCCGGTTATTCTGAAAGCAACATGCTCTCATTTTTCGGCCGTGTGAACTATGGCTACGACAACCGCTATCTCCTCACTGCGACAATGCGTGCCGACGGTAGCTCTAAATTCGCCAAAGGCAACAAATGGGGCTACTTCCCTTCTGCATCGGCTGCATGGCGCGTATCTCAGGAAAAATTCTGGCAGGAAAGCGGAATCAACAACTGGTTCAACAACCTTAAATTCCGTGTGGGCTACGGTGTAACAGGTAACAACGGCATCGGCTCGAACCTCTACGTCACCAACGCGTCAATGACCACCTATCCGATGGATAACGACGAAAACTCTCCGGCATACGTGGTAGGATCGACTCTTGGCAACAAAAAACTCAAATGGGAGACTCTCCACGCGACAAACATCGGTCTTGACCTCGGTATGTTCAACAACCGTGTCAACCTGACTGTCGAATGGTATAACAACCAAATCTCCGACATGCTTATGAACTGTGTGATCCCCACATCTACAGGCTATAGCAAACAATATCAGAACGTCGGCAAGATGCGCAACCGCGGATGGGAATTCCAACTTAACACTGTCAACATCGCTACACGCGATTTCCAATGGACATCTTCACTCAACATCTCGCTCAACAAATCAAAAGTGATCTCGCTTGAAAGCGGTGAAGATCACAAGACTTTCGGAGCCGGTGGAAACCGTTCGGGAACAGTGACCTACTATGCCACTGTAGGAGAAAGCCTCGGTGACATGTATGGCTACAAATATGAAGGAATCTATACTACCGACGACTTCGAGATCAATCCTGACGGAACATACGGAGCCTTGAAAGACGGTGTGGTCCTTCCATCCACAGGTACGCCAAAACCAGGTGACATCAAATTCGCCGCCGATACCGAGAACGAAGACGGGAGCAAGCAGTTCACCAGAAAACTCGTGAAAATCGGTAACGGTACGCCCGACATGATCGGTGGTTTCAGCAACACATTCACATATAAGGGCATTGACCTAAACGTGTTTATGAAGTTCAATCTCGGCAACGATATATACAACGCCACAAAACACGCTATGAGTCCATACGCTCCATTTGAGAACGTCCCCACCGAATTCGGCTACAACTACTATCGCCTGATCGACCCGGCAACCGGACGCGAAACAAAAGACGTAGCTCGACTTAAAGAACTCAATCCCAATGAAAACGGACGCACCTGGGCTTTGTCGACAAGCAACGTCAACACAATCACATATCCTTCATCGTACTTTGTTGAAGACGGCTCTTATCTGCGCCTCGCCCAAGTGACACTCGGTTACACATTCCCTGCGAAATGGATGAAAAAAGTCCATGTAAGCAACCTCCGCCTCTATTTCACCGCCAACAACCTCTGCACCATAACAGGATACTCCGGCTATGACCCCGACGCGTCAGCCAAGAACGACAACATCATCTGTACCCCAGGTTATGACTCGTCGACATATCCATTGTCACGCAGCTATGTCGTTGGTCTCAACCTCTCGTTCTAACCTAAATCTCTGATATCAAGAATTCAATATGAACAAGAAAAATATATTCAGCGTCCTCACCGCGGCGGTGCTCCTTGGAGCCTCACCGATACTCACGTCATGTGAGGACACTCTCGAAAAACCATCATATACAGCCGACGACCTGGACTTCGTATTCTCTAGCGAAGACAAAGCAGAACTTTTCGTGAAAGGCTGCTACCGCGCACTTGTCTTTTCGGAACTTTGGCGGCCCTTTATCGATCCGGGCGTGACAGTAAGCTGCGAGGAAGACCTCGTAGGCGGCCGTCCGCGGTCTGCTAATTTCGCGTATGACGTGATTTTGCCCGCAACGGCTACCACAGTCTACAGCCAGTCATACAAGACCATCGAATCTTGCAACGTGGCACTCGAACGTCTTGTCAAACTGCCGGAAACTCCAAAATTGAAAGCACTGATAGCAGAAGTCACTTTCATCCGTGCCTTTGCATATAACGAATTAATTCGTTTCTATGGTGACGTTCCCGCAGCGTTCTCACCGATCAGCGACCAGCAGGACGAATCATGGTATCCCAAACGTTCCGATCGCGATGCCATCTACGACCGCGTCATAGGAGAGATGCAGGCCTGTGTCGATGACCTGCCTTGGTTCTCTGAATCAAATTACGGATCAGCACCCGAACGTCTGACCCGTCAGGCAGCCAAAGGCATCCTTGCACGTATCTGTCTTTATGCCGGTGGCTACTCACTCCGCTGGAATCTCGAAACCAACGACGCATCTTCATTGCATTTCGACCGTCGTCCCGATGAAGCCCGAGTACGCGAACTTTACACTATAGCCGACGCTGCCCTCAGCGATATTTTCACACAAAATGAAAATAGCCTTATCACACAGGGCAAAGACGGAATGAGTCCATACCAGACTCTGTTCTACAACTATTGCCAACGAAACTTCGGTGTAAGCTCTCAGGAAATGATGTGGCAGATCGCATGTCTTGGTAAATCCACCAACTCTGACTTCGGCATCTACAACGGCCAGCCGGGTTGCATGGGCGGAACCTTCGGAACTCGCAAAACCCTTCAAGTTAAACTTCCGACTTACTATCTGTCATTTGACGCAGCCGACAATCGTCGTGATGTCGTGTGTGCAAACTATTCTATCACGTTCCTGAAAGACGCTACAAATTTTGACGGAACTAACTGCGCCACCACATTCTCAAGCGTCATGCCCGGTAAATACCGTATACAGTGGTGTCAGGCACCATACGCAGCTGCCGACAGAAATGTGGACGTACCTCTTCTCCGCTATGCCGACGTACTATTAATGTATGCCGAGACCCAAAACTTCCTCCACGGCCCCAATGACGCAGCCAAAGCTGCGCTTCAGCAGGTTCGCGACCGCGCTGGCATCGGATCCATGCCGATAGCCGCTGCCAACAAAGATGAATTTTTGGAAACCATCATGCAGGAACGCAAATGGGAACTCGGAGATGAACTTCTCGTCCGGGGCGACCTTATCCGTATGAATCTTATAGATAAAGAAATCCGTCAGGCTCAACAGGATATGAAAGATCTGTCCGATCGTACAGGCAAATATGCCAACGTTCCCCAGATCCGTCTTGTAAAACTCGAAATGTCCTCTTGCACATATGGAGAAAAATTCCTGACAGTGCCCTTTATCGAAATTACCGATCCGGACGAAGTCTCCAAACTGACAGCAATTAAAAATGCCAATACAGCCGCAAACCGCAACAAACACAACGCGGCCATCAAAGAAGTCCTTGCTGCCCACGGCATCACCCCTGCTGACGACGACGTATGGTACACAGTCAATATGTTCCAGGCATGGACCAGCACTTACAACAAGAACTCCCGTCGTTGCGCAGGTTACTCACCCGCTGCTATCACAGCCTTGAACATAGGTGGTTCTGTATATACCAAACCTACTGGTAGCGCAGAAAACAATGGCACTTATCCCGACTGGGTGGCTGGCCCGACAGGAGTATATTACGGTTTCGAAAAAAACAAAACCGAGATCTGCCCATTCGCCAACAAAAGCGCAGGCCACCCGCTTGTCGACAACCCCAATCTTACGCAGCATCCTGCATACAAATAAAATAGGTAGGTTCAAGCACTATTGATTGAATCAGACTTAAAGAACAGGGACGGAGATTTCGAGATCCGCCTGAAATGGATACAGTCTCCGTCCCCTTTTTTTGACAAAACAAACATTGGCACTATTCACCAATTAAATTTATACATTATTAAACATTTCTACACAATGAAAAAATCATTTATCCTCTCTGCTGCTCTCGTAGCAGCATTCGGAGCAAATGCAGAAGTCTATACCTACGACTTCAACAACACTCCTCTCTATTGCAAAGCTATCTTCGCTGAAGCTGGCACAATCGTTGACGAAGCTACCGGACTTGAAGGTCTTGGTTTCGGTGGAAACTACGATTTTATCGACAAAACAGGTAAAGCTGTAAATACTGACGGCACAAGTTTCAATACCAAAGATGAAAGCGGTACATGGCACGCTGCCAAAAACCTCGCTATCGACCTCGTTGACGGACAGACATATACTCTTGAAGGTAACCTATCAATTAATGGTAACGATTTTACTCCTATCGACATGAGCCACCCTTTCATTTGCTGGAATCAGGAAGGTGCAGGTCCATCGCGTACTCTTCTAATGAAAGGTTGGGGCCAGGATTCATGGGCTCCCGACGTTAACTACGGAGCTGCATCTGAAGCAGACTGGGTTGCGAGCCGCAATGCAATCGCATTCAACCGCAACGCAAACACCGGAAGCCGTGTAGGCACATATGTACAGTTCCCCGCTATCAGCAATCCTACAAAACTTACAATCTGGATCGGCCATGCAGGTGGAAAATATATCGACAAAGGCCTTTATGCAGAAGTCACCCCTGTAGTTGACGGTGTTGTAGGCGAAACCATTCCTGTACAAGGCATCGCTGATGCTGTAGCAAAACGTTTCTACAAACACGAAGTTGCCCTTCCCGCAAATCTTAATGGCAATGTTGCCTTCCGTATTGGTTGCGGTGGCAGCGAACTCGGTCTCTACCACGTGGTTATGGAAAACGGACCTCAATCAGGCATTGAGGATATAGTTGTCAATCCCGCAGAAGACGAAAACGCTCCAGCCTACAACCTTATGGGCATTCAGGTTGACGAAAACTACAAAGGCATCGTCATCAAGAACGGCAAAAAATACATCCAGAAATAATTCCGGATCTATAGACATATAGATATAAACAGACATAAGGAACAAGAGCAAGCGCAGAGGTTTTATTTCAGCAAACAATCTGTCTGAAATCACCTTATGTCAACTCTTGTTCCTTATGTCTGTTTGTGTCAAAATACAATCTTCAAAATCACCTTACTTAAATTTATCATGAATTTATTCAAAAAGCTAAGCGTCACCTGCTCGCTGCTCGCGATGAGTCTTGGGGCATCGGCGGCCGACCAGCTTCTCGCTTTCCCAGGAGCTGAAGGTTTCGGACGTTTCACAACAGGCGGACGCGGTGGACAGATCTACCATGTGACAAACCTTAACGATGCAGGCCCAGGATCACTGAGAGACGCAGTCAGCCAGCCTAACCGAATAGTCATATTCGACGTTTCAGGTGTGATCAATCTGAAATCCACCCTTATTTTCAAAGGCAATATCACAGTGCTTGGTCAGACGGCTCCCGGTGAAGGAATCCAGGTTTACGGCAACCGCGTATCTTTCTCCAACTCCAACAACACCATCGTACGCTATATCAGATTCCGAATGGGCGTCAATGGCGACTCTGGTAAAGACGCGGCCGGTGTCGCTGAAGGCCACGACATGATTTTCGACCACCTTTCAGTGCTTTGGGGACGTGACGAAAACTTCTCTATATCATCCAACAGCAAAGGAACAGGACCTGTCAATGTCACTATCCAGAATTCAATCATAGGTCAGGGACTCCAGTCACATTCCTGCGGAGGACTTATTCAGACCGATGGAGGCGTGACCCTTTATCGCAACCTCTATATCGAAAACAAAACCCGTAATCCTAAAGTAAAAGGTCTCAACCAATTTGTCAACAACGTTGTCTACAACTGGGGCGACGGTGGAGCCTACATCATGAGTGACTCCGAAGGAGACTCTTGGGCCGACATACAGAACAACTATTTCATGCGTGGTCCATGGAACGGTGCGACCAAACCATTCTCCCGTGGCAAACAAGGATTCCGCTTTTACGGTGCTGGCAATTATTTCGACGATAATAAAGACGGTGTCCTCAACGGACGTCTGCTTACAACAGAAGAAATGCTCGGCACTCAGAGTGACGGCTCACAGAGCATATATCTTGGGAGCATAGACGATGTAAACGCTGTTATCGATGAATTCAATACGGCCAACGCAGATAAAATAGCGGCCAACGAACAAGTAAAAGTACAGCATCTGACTCCGATACAAAACATGATGTCTGCCGAAGAGGCATACGCATGGATCATTGAAAATGTCGGGCCTACCCTACCCGCCCGTGACGAAGTGGATCAGTATTTAATTGACGAACTCGCTTCATATGGCGCAAACGGAACAAAAAACGGTATTTCCAGCGAAACCCAACTGCCTCATCGCGGCACTGGCGTTCTCTCCGGTGGAGTGAAACCGCTTGACTCCGACAACGACGGTATACCCGACGCATGGGAGACAGCAAACGGTCTCAATCCCAACGATCCGTCGGACGCAGCAGCTATCGACCCGGCCACCGGCTACGCATGGATCGAGGTATACGCCAACTCTATCACCGAGGCGTATCCCTACATCAAAAAGCCCATCAAGCTTGCTGTCACCGACACTCAGAAAGAAAGCGTGACAATCACATGGGATGTCAACAAAAACACCGAACACGGTTTCGTGATCGAAGTTTCGACCGACGGCAACACATTCACCGAGGCAAAAACCGTAGCTGCCGGAACAACATCTACAGAAGTGACCGGCCTGTCACAAAAAACTAAATATTATATAAAACTTCGCTCAACCGACGGCAAGGGTCTTGTCTCCGACTACTCTGACGTAGTAGAGACCGAAACCAACGGTGATCCTTCCGCACCCGCGCCCTCTACCGATCCATTCCCGGCCATCGGAGCCAAAGAAGGCATAGCCAACGGCATTACATTCACATGGGTTGACGACATCAAAGCCTACGGAGGAGATGTCACCTATGCTATCTATCTCGGAACATCGGCCGACGCACTCGAAAAAAAAGCCGAAGGTCTGACCAAGAAAGAATGGCAATGCAATGACCTCGAAGCCGGCAAAACATACTATTGGCGTATCGATGCCACAAACTCTATCGGTACTACGACCGGAACCGTATGGAATTTCTCGTCTACATCCGGAGGCGTTCTGTTCTACACAGACTTCACTACCACTCCCGAAGAATATGCGGCTGCCTATGGTTCTGCAATATCTAATACAGAAATCTTTAAGAAAGGATCGACAAACGGCTCTAAAACATTCAACGGCATGGTCATCGGTGTAGGAGCAACCGCAAGCCGCATAGTACACATGCCCGGATGCTACTCTGCAGACGGAACCAAAGACTACGGCCCCGCATCGGCTGACGACGAGGGTGCCACGACTAACGCAATCCAGTTTATCAACGGTAGCGAATATGTAACCACTCCCGCTGTCCAGGGTCCCTGTGTCATCACTTACTACATCGGCAACCCCGGTACTTCACAGCAGACCGTAAAACTATACACCATCGCAGGCGGTGACGAATCCGTACAGGATGTAGTGATCGAAGGACGCAAAAGAGTCTTCAAGAAAACCTTCACCTACACCAACGCGGGCGAAGTTCAGTTCCGTCTCGAATCAAACGGCAAAAAGATCAATGTCAACGACATTATGATCGAACGCTACATCGCTCCCGACGGATCAGAGCCTCTTGAAATGACCGCCGGTTCTCTCGTCAACAACGTAAATTATACCGATGGTTCTCTCTCGCTTTCTTTCAACCAGGAAGTGAAATACAATGGCACTGCTACTATTTCAGGTGTTCATCAATTCGAAAACATCTCTGTCAGCGCGTCAGGCAACAAACTCAACATCGCCTACGACGCACTCGACGCAAACTCTGAATACAGCGTTAAATTCGTCAACGGAGACCTGACCAACATTGCCGGAGACAAGTCGTTTATCGGTGAAATCAAGATCAACACCGGAGACTTCCCCCGTACCAAAGCCGAAGGTGAGACACACTGGGGCAAGGCGATCAAGACTCTCCCTGTCAACTTCGCTCCCTTCAACGAAACAGCCCCATACGAAACCGTAGGTTCTCTCGTGCAAACCGCACAAAGCGACTATCCCCACTGGTGTCAGGTGGGCGGAGGCGACAATGGAGGCGAAATCGCTGCTGACCATGTGACCTTCCGTTCAGCCTCTAAAAGCGACAAAGTGATGGCCTATTTTAACGATGCCGCCAAGAAAATCTACCTTGGCATAACCGCGGAAGAAGGCACTACCGTACGCCTCAAAATCCAGGAGACACGCAACGCCGATATCGATCCCACTTGGCGCACCATCCGCGTGTTCACTCAAAACGACCTTCCATTCCACGGTGAAATCGAACTCAACCCCGAGTCTCGTTTCGTTAAGATCGTTCCGACTTCGATCTCAGGAGCCGTAAGCCTCAACGCCTTCCGCATTTCCGACGCCAACGGTGACTTCGGTCCCGACTTCAGCGGAATCGAGGATGTCATAATTGACAATAACGACGATGATGACGCTCCTGTTTATAACCTTATGGGCATCCAGGTCGACGAAACCTACAAAGGAATCGTGATCAAAAACGGGAAAAAATATATCCAACGATAATACGGTAGGATATAAGACCATTTCAAGTCTGCATTGACGCGGACTTCTGACCATCAACCCGGTGCGACATCTATCGTACCGGGTTTTCATTTCTACCGGGCCTGATAACATTGTTGGTGTCTTTGCTTATCATTGTTTACACATAGGGGAAAAACGGTTTTTCTAACTTTACGATCACAAGTTTTAGTTATGGGAAACCAACGGTTTCAAAAACACGAACAATCTATTTAACACCATTCAACGCCTTACAACACAGTCTAACCCATGCGTATCATACCATCAATTCTTCTGTCAGCCGTCTTTACGCTCAACGCGCAGACATTCGAGCAAACGCCAACCGGAGTGAAGGCTACCGTAGACCGCACTGTGATCGAACTACAGTTCTACAATCCGGGAGCGGTCAGAGTGATCAAATCGCCTGTCGGAAACAACTTCGAAAAAACAAGCCTGTCAGTCATAGCCTCACCGCAACAAACCAAACTCGACACACGACGAAAAGACGCACAAATCGAAGTCAAAAGCAACGATATAACCGCTTCGATCGATCTTAAATCCGGAACTGTCGCGTTCAGAGACAATAAAAACAAAACACTGATTAAAGAAAACACACCCGCTATATTCACACCCTTTGACGATGCCGGCACAGCGTCCTACCGGATTAAACAGACATTCGGACTCGATAAGGACGAAGCGATCTACGGGCTTGGCAATCTCGAAAAAGGCACGCTCTCGCAACGCGGTGTAAGCCACAACCTGATTCCGGGCAATATAGAAGACGGAATACCGGTAATCCAATCTGTAAAAGGTTATGGTATAATCTGGGATAATTACTCCCCGACATTTTTCAGCGACAGCTCCGTCGAAGCCTCATTCGAATCAGAAGTGGGTGACTGTGTCGACTACTACTTTATATATGACAATGGAACTATAGACGGAAGCATCCGGCAGATTCGCGCACTTACAGGCGACGTCCCCATGTTCCCGCTAACCTACGGATTCTGGCAAAGCCGCGAGCGCTATAAATCACAAAAGGAGATCACCGACGTGGTGAAGCGTCACCGTGAACTCGGAGTGCCGCTCGACGGTGTCATACAGGACTGGCAATACTGGGGAAGCAACTATCTTTGGAACGCCATGGAGTTTCTCACTCCCGATTTCAAAGATCCGAAAGGCATGATGGACAGCATACACGCTGCCAACGCCCACGCGATAATATCCATCTGGTCATCGTTTGGTCCACAGACCAAACAGTTTCAAGAACTCGGAGAAAAAGGCCTGCTTTTCGACATTACGACATGGCCGATGTCTGGCATAGCGGATATTTGGCCTGCACGAACCGACTATCCGTCGGGAGTAAAAGTCTACGACGCTTACAGTCCGATGGCACGCGACATATATTGGAAACACCTTCGTCGGCTTTACGATGTAGGTATGGACGGTTGGTGGATGGACTCGACCGAACCTGACCATTACTGTATAAAAGAAGAGGACATGACACGAAAAACCACACTCGGCTCTTTCAGACGTGTGCGTGGCGCCTATCCGCTCATGACCGTGGGCGGTGTCTACGACCATCAACGGGCTGTTTCCGATAGTATGCGAGTGTTTATCCTCACACGTTCCGGATGGACTGGGCAACAACGTTACGGATGCAACGTATGGACCGGTGATGTCGCCTCGACCTGGGAAATGCTCCGAAACCAGATACCCGCGATGCTGAATTTCTCTATGACAGGCAACCCTAACGTCAATTCCGACCTCGGAGGCTTTTTCTGTAGTGCCTACAACATGCCCGGGGTGGAAAACGGTGCAGCGAAAAACCCTCAGTTCAAAGAGTTGTATGTGCGTTGGCTTCAGATGGGCACATTCCTGCCTATGATGCGCTCGCACGGAGCCGACGTACGTCGCGAAATCTATGAGTTCGGCAAAAAAGGAGAGCCCGTCTACGATGCCATCGAAGAATCCATCAGACTGCGCTACACACTCCTACCCTACCTATATTCAACATCGTGGGGAGTGACATCACGACGCGAGTCAATTATCCGTCCTCTCGTCGCTGACTTTGCATCCGACAAAGCGACATGGAACCGAGGCGACCAGTTCATGCTTGGCCAAGCTCTCATGGCCGCACCTGTCCTTGAAGCTCAATACACTCCGGAACATGTCTCCGATATCGACGAGAACTCCGGTTGGGACCGAAAGGAAACAGCCGACCCGTCAGCAGCGACAAGCATTGTCGACTTCATGTCGCCACGTCAGGCAGAGGTCTTCTTCCCGAAAGGCGCGGACTGGTATGACTTCTTCACCGGTGAGAAATTTTCCGGTGGCAAAACAATTGTCCGTGCGACCGACATCAAAACCATACCTCTATACGTAAAAGCCGGCTCCATACTTCCGATCGGACCCGATGTACAGTATGCCACCGAAAAACCGTGGGACAATCTCGACGTGCGCGTCTATGCCGGTGACAACGGAGAATTCATACTCTACGAGGATGAATTCGACAACTACAACTATGAAAAGGGAGAATATTCAACCATCAATTTCCATTGGGATGACAAATCGAATACGCTTACGATAGGCAAACGAAACGGCTCATATCCAGGTATGCTCAAAAACAGAAAATTCAACATCATCCTTACCGACGGAAAAAACATCAGGACAAAAACAATTGAATACAACGGCCAAAGCCACAAAATCCACATGTAAAATTTTTAATTGGATGCCATTCGAACACGAGCTGCATCAGAATTGAAGTACACAAAAAAAGTCGGACTGCTTAAACACTATCCGATTTTGGAAAGAGTCCGATATTGTACCGGACTCTTTCCATTTAACAGAGGCCTGTTATAATAATACATATATTCACCGGAAGTCTTTACTTGATTATGAAAGCCTCCGGTAATTCGAAATTATCAGCGGGGAGGACATTTGGAGTGATAATTTATCATAAAAAAGTTCCATGTAGACATTTATGGTGATGAATGGCGTAAATCAATAATTCCTTTTAATATATTCATCCAACAGTTTCTTTCTATGTGCCCACTGCTGATTCCTCAGTGTTATACCCCGACCCTTGCCTTGAGGTCGGCAAATAATCGCTCAAGAGCGTTGTTGGTATTTGGAAGACAGGTTTCAGGATAATCGTAGAAAGTCCACAATAACGGCAGGTTGCATTTAAGGCTTAAGTATGCGCTGCGAAACTTCGGTCTCATACATGGGCGTCTTGCGAGTCATTCTGTTATCACGCACTCTCTCGTTGACTACATCATTATATTATTTCGATCTTGCGAACATAACGCATGTCTTAGAGATCCCGGTGAATGGTCCTCCCGTTGACACCATACTTGATTGTAAGTTCTTCCAACCTCTATTTGCCTTCCACATAGTTGTAATGCCCCTGGATTTGTCACGACGGATACCTCCGTCAAAACGCGGCCAGCGACCTTGCATTTATATCGTTGTGCGCGGCCTCTCAGGCCACTCCTGACAACTTTCGGAGACCCTTTTTAACCATATCACAAAGATATGAAAAACAATTCATTGCAAGGGGTTTATCATCCCAAATGTCCACCCTGCCGAATTATCTGCATACAAAAGCTCTGATTTAATATATAAAATGCCCTGTCGTTCCTATATATCGGAGCGACAGGGCACAAGATTTGATCAAAGGTTTATTAATCAAAAAAACTAAAACAATCTTAATTCGATAAAGAAGAAATCAAGAAAAAGATAAAGGTTTAAAAACAGTCATAATAAATATATATACCTGAAAAACTAAAGTCCTAAATCAAAAGATGCTACGTGTATATTATATTTACTGTGCACCTTCAATAAAGGCATCGACAAACAGAGGCGAGTTTTTCTCTTTGGTCACGCGATCAATCATTTGACCACCGGCCCAATAGACAGCTATTATGTCAGCCTTGCCTTTAGGATATGAAGTTATGAACTTACCATATTTGGCTTTCTCCTCGTCAGCGATACTTTCGTGCGCACCGCACTCTCCGATGATGATAGGAATGTTATTTTTATTGGAATAATCAATAAGGAGGTCAAGTTCTCCACCCAACACCGCTTCATATTCCGGAGTCCACTTTGGTAATTCACCGAATTCCTCAACAAACTCTTCGGGAGTCTTGTCTTCAAGATTTGAAAATACAGCCGGTGTATAGTTGTGGACTTCCAATAGTAGATGTCCGCCCACATTATCCACTGGAATCTCAAAATTGTCAAGACGGGTCTTGCTACCACCGGCTCCGTAGGTGTTGACTATAAGGTTGCGGTGTGCATTGTTGCCACCGGTCGAACGCACGGTGTCAACGAACTTTTGGGCGAGAATATTTATACCCTCGTAGCCACCGGCAATCGGCTCAACCCATGAGTCCTTTGCGTCAAGCATCTCATTGTAGCCCTCGAAAAGCAATTTTTCTCCATACTTGTTGAAACGGTTGGCAATCTGTGTCCACAGAGACTCGAATTTAGCTGATATATCGTCCATATTGTCGAGATCGGCACTCAGCCATCCACCTTGGTTTTTAGGATCAGATCCGTCATTAGCACCGGTGTCATGATGGACATTGAGTATGCAGTAGAGACCAGCGTTGAGAGCGTAGTTGACTACTTCTTCCACACGTGCCATCCACGGTTCTTTGACATTCCAATTCTCGTCCATATGCAACCACCAGGTGACAGGAACACGCACGCACCTGAATCCATTACGGTAAAGGGCATCGAACCACTCCTGATCGGCGAGCGGCTGTCCCCAGCAAGTCTCACACGTAACGATATCATCCGGATCAAACCAAGTACCTGCCGCGTCGAGGGTATTGTAGAGGTTGCAACCCACTTTCATATTTCGGCTTGCGACAAAAGCTGACTCCCAACCTGACTCATCTGCCAACGGAATCATTTTTTGTTTTACGTTTATAACGACTTTCTCACTTCCGCTTGCAGTCAAGGTAAGAGTCGCAGTACGGTCTTCCGAACCAAAATTGCGTGTCACATATACGTTGACATACTGCTCGTTCTCACCGATCTCATGCGAGGTTGTACACCATGAGGGATCCGACGAGATCAAGCGCCATTCACCGTCACTGTCGATCTTTATTGTCCTACGATCCTGACGGGCGTCGAAGTCGAGATTGAGAAATTCAGAAGGCACTTCGACAAACACGTTCTTGTCATCCTTACAAGCTCCCATGATAAGCGAGAGCAGGCAGATGAGCATTATTGAAATCTTATTCTTATTCATATTTGATTATGGTTGTGTTATAAACGCATCCCCGCTTTCCCCCGAAAGGAATTTCCAGTCCTCAGACAAAAGCGAGGATACGCCTATCGCAAATCAATTATCATTTTTTCTTAATCAGACGGATATTGTCAATGTAGAATTCATAATTCGGTACGACTTCTGTCTGCGGGTTGACTGATACTATATAGAAAGTATTATTAGCCTTAAGTTCTCCGTAGGTTGCCTGTGTGCAGACGTCCGAAAGAGTCATTTCGACAGGAATCCATTTACCGTATTCCGGCTCGCCTGTAATAGCTGACACTGGCACAATGCCACTTGTCATTGAATTGTCGCCACCGATCTGAATACTGTGTGTGATAGTGCCGAACGGATAGGTCATATAGATCTCATAACGGACAAGTATCTCGGATGTAGGCGTCGAATCAGGTATGCTATTAGTATATACCGCATTAGCATATATCGCACCGAACCACCAGTTTTGTCCTACATTGCTCTTGACGACACCGCATGCCTTGCCTGTGGTTATGAAAGGAGGATTGGCTCCGTCACCTTCATACATGGCGGCATCAGCACCCCAACTAAAGCCTCCGACATTGTCAAAGTCAAGAATAACATTACCGAGAGGATAGAAAGTAGGATCGCTTTGTCCTACACCACCTGCAGCCGACACAGAAATAGAACCTACAGCCGAAGGAGCGGATGGAAGTTTCATATAAATGGTGTCGTTGGTCGCGGATACGCGGAAATCATCTTCAGAAATTTCTATCTCATTGCAGATCCTGACACTCTTCACACTCAGGAAGTTTTCACCGGTGATGAAGAATTCGCTACCGACTACAGGCATATCACTGCTGAAACTCTTGATGACCGGAGGCTGAACTGTAAGAGCATACGGAACCGAGATTTCGGCAGCCGCACAGGTAATCACGATCTCACCCATATCCTCGGCTCCTGCGGGAAGGTTGAATCTGATGGTCGAGGTCTCATCCTCGGCAGTCGGAGTGTCAATCCAAGTATAGTCAGTGATCTCAATTTCCGAGCCGTTCTTTCCGACCATGACAATTTTCTCTAATTCATAGAAGTTTGTGCCGAAAATCGTGATTGGATCACCTGGCATCACCGGGAATGACATCTGTGTACGGATAACCGACGGGGCGGCTGCAAGCACATGAAACGCGTATGTAGCTATGCCACCGGAAGTCACAACCTTGATCTCCTTAGGAAGGGAGGGATCGTAGGCCGAAAGTTCAAGATTGGCCGGAATAACGACTATAATGCTTGTCGAAGTCACATAATTGTGGTTGAACGATATTTTCTGGTCATTGATATATATGTCCTTAACACTACCGAGGTTACGACCTTCGATAACTATCATCTGACCTGGTGTACCCTGCACGAAGGTACTGTCGGCTTTTTCAGGATCTGTAGTCCTGACCTGCAGTATGACCGGAGCACCGTCGTCATCGTTATCGCACGATGACACGAAACCCGCCAGCACCGGGATAACCAATGCCAAGAGGAAAAATTTTATATTTGCCATTGCTTTCATGACTATTCTTCATTAAAGTTATAAGACTGCGGTTCATCCTTGAGCAGCGGGTTCTGTATCACGTCCACTTCGGGATAAGGAAGGAAGACATTGTTGTGGGTTATGACCACCGCTGGCTCAACCTTAGTCCAATCGGATTCAGGTCCGAAATCGAAAATACCGTTCTCGTTTCTTCTGATTTTTTTGGCTACCCAACCACGTTTCTGGTTATTGAAATAGGCCAACATCTTCTCCGGCTGCCAACGATACCAACTCACCATGTCGTACCAGTTGCAATATTCCAATGCAAACTCAACGCGACGTTCACGGATCACATCGTCAAAAGAAATCGAACTTTTGGGTCGAAGACCGGCGCGTTGACGCACCTTGTTGAAATATTCCAGACCTTCGCCCTCGCTAAGCGACTCTTTGTTGCCGAGCGCGGCTTCACCGTATGTAAGATATACGTCGGCAAGGCGCAGAAGATAGATGTTGAGCGGTGAGTTCATCATAGCGACGTAACCGTCGTTATCATCGTCCGGGCCTCCAGGGACACCTTTTTTGAACGGAGCCTCATCTCCCTCGTATGTATATCCACCGTCTTTGATACATAACTCATCATAATGAGCGCCATTGATCATATACGTGGCTTTCAGACGTATTTTATCGCCCGGTTCATATTGCTCAAGTATATCGATCGTGCCACGGGCCGAACCCCAGGCTCCAACACCACCAACGACTTCTGATGAGAAAGCCAGGTCACTCAGCAGAGGATTCTGAGTGCCCCATTCGCCCAAGGGAACAACCTGGACTGCCAACAAGGACTCTTCGTTATTGTTGTGTTTGTATTTATAGAGATTCGCGTAGTCATACAGCTTCAGCCCGCAGTTGTTGCAGACATCAGCGCAAAGTTCGCAAGCCTTGTCAAGATCAGCCTGATCACGGACACCACCGTTATTCCAACCGGAACGTGCAAGATAAGCCTTCGCAAGCAGACCTTTCGCCGCCCAACTTGAGGCACGTCCCTTCTCGGCATTCTCCGGAAGCCATTTGCTGGCATATTCAAAGTCTCGGATAATGAACTTCAACACATCCTCTTCTTTGTGGCGCGGCTGAACTGGATTTTTTACCACCACGGTATTATCCTCATAAAGGATCACTGAACCCCATAGTCTGACAAGATAGAAATAGGCCAGACCTCTCATCAAACGGCATTCGGCAATCGCAGCGTTTTTCTGAGCCTCGCTAACGCCTTTCGTTTTTTCTTCTATCGCTTTTATTGTTTCATTCGCCATGGAAACAACGGAATAACATCCTTTCCAGGCATTAGCTACTTCTTCATGAAGAGCTGTCGCAGTAAACAATGAGTATTCCGGAAGAAACCACTGTCCATAACCGTCATTGGCACGACAAGAACCCAAGGCGAGAGCGGTACGGTTGCTATAATCGAACCAAGCGCGGCAATAAAGAGGCGCTGTCGCAGTTTTCAACGCGGCAGGGTCGTTATAAAAATTATCAGCGGTGTAACTATCCTTTGGGGTCTTGTCGAGGAAATCGTCACCGCACGAATTCAGCGATGACAAGGCCAAAGCTGAAAGCAGTAGACTGTATAATGTTTTTTTCATGATTTTTCAGGATTGATTAGAATGAAAGATTCAAACCGAAAGTGTAGATACGCTGTGACGGATAACGCGCATTATCGATGTTGCGCATAAGCACATTGTAAGAACCCACTTCCGGATCGTAACCGGAGTAATCGGTGAACGTATGCAGGTTCTGTATATTCACATACAGACGCAATGCTTCAATCTGCCACTTGGACAAAAGGCTTTTGGGAAGTGAATAGCCAAGAGATATGTTCTTTATGCGCAAATAGGAGCCATCTTCCACAAAACGATTGCTGACACGGTTGTTGTTGTTAGCGTCAGCCGTATTGATTCTCTGTACGGACGCATCCGGATTCATGATTATAGCGTTGCGGATGTCGTCGGGCGAACCATTCGGATCTCTCATCCCTACCACAGCGATACGTGTGGCTTCTTTGAGAAGGCCAGAATTACTCATGGGGTTTGTATACTTCTCGCGGAGCATATTGTAAATCTTGTTTCCGTAAACTCCTGTGAGGAAGACATTCATATCAAATCCCTTGTAATAGAAATTATTCGAGAAGCCAAAAGTGAATTTGGGTTCCGGATTGCCTATGTATTCACGGTCCTTCTCGTCAATGACGCCATTACCGTCCTTGTCATAGAACATATAGTCGCCTACCCAAACCTCATTACGACCTATGCTTTTTCCTACGGGAAGAGCAACAGGGATGCGTTCACCGTTTTCATCAAGGATATTATTCCCAAAACGGTCTTTCTGATAGAAATCACTCTCATCTTTAAACATTCCTATGACCTTATAACCATAAAGTTGGCCTACAGGCTGACCTACCTGAGTATAAGTATAGGGGGTCTGGTTTATTTCACCGACAAGGGCGGAAGACTTGGTATAGAGATCGGTCACTTTGTTACGGTTGATCGAGAAAGTCAGTCCGGATGTCCATTGGAAATCACGGTTAGAGATGTTGACTGTGTTCAAAGTCAATTCAATACCCTTATTGGTCATCGATCCGGCATTTACCCATGGCGACTGGATCACACCGGCTATATATGACGGCAATGCAGCCGGCATGAGGATGTTGTCAATATCCTTTTTATAAACATCAGCGATAAATTCGATACGGTTGCCAAAAAGACCGAGGTCAATACCGGCATTGTAAGAACGCGTTTTCTCCCATTTAAGATCAGGGTTGCTGAAATTGCCGGGATAATAACCTTGCCCTATACCGGTAGCTGACGATGTCATGGTTATACCATAGGCGTATTGCTGCCATACCGACTGATTGCCGACGATACCCCATCCAAGACGAAGTTTGAGATTGTTGATCACGCTCACATCCTTCAAGAAATTTTCCTGGTTGACACGCCATGCGAGGGCAAGCGATGGGAAAGTTGCCCAACGGTTGTTTTCCGAGAATGAACTGGAACCGTCACGACGGACAGTGGCGGTAAGAAGATAGCGATTGTCAAAATTATAATTGATACGTCCGTACCATGATTCGATCGCAGACGAACTGCAAGAGCTATTGTTCTTAGCTGTCTTGGCGTCGCCCACACCAAGTTCAGGAACATTGTTAAAGATGTAACCGGTGCGGCTGCCATAAAGATATTCATATTCGGTTTCACGGGCTTCATGACCGGCCATAGCCGTTATATGATGCTTCCCGAACTGACGGTCGTATGTCAGATAGGCGGTAAGGTTATTGTCCATATTGTTGCTTGATGATCTTCTCGATTCGGAAGACTGGGTGAAATAACCAAGTTCAAGCACAGGACAATAATAATAGGTATTATAATAGTTGATGTTGGTAGAACCTTCTACACGTAATGTAAGACCTTTGAGAATAGTAAAATCGGCAAAGCCACGCACCTGTATGTCAGTGCCCTTATTACTGTTTTCACGCGAAAGAGCGTCTGCTACAGGATTGGAGAAATATGTCCCATACATGTTTTCATCCTGTACGCCCCAAGAACCATCCGCATTCCTAACAGGAACCTCCGGCAACTGACGGACAGCAGTCTCGATGACACTTCCTTCATCGAAAGTGTTGCGCTGCGTGCGACGTGCGACATACGCGTTGACTCCTACCTTGAGCCACTTGCGAAGTTCGGAATTAATGTTGAGACGAAGCGAGTAACGCTCGAAGTTAGAGCCGATACCGATACCGTCCTGATCGATGAAACCACCCATGATGGCATATTGATGTTTTTCATTACCTCCGCTGATGCTAAGCTGATGGCTGTGCATCGGTGCTGTACGGAAAATTTCTTTCTGCCAATTCGTACCATTGCCGAGAAGCGACGGGTCCTTGAATTCCTCGCGTGCGCCAAAACCGATGACTTCGGCACGAAGATTCTGATAAACAGCATATTCCCGCAGATTGAGCACATCGAGCTGCCCAGGAAGTTCCTGAATGCCATAGTAACCTTCATACGTGATTTTTGTCTTGCCGGCCTGTCCCTGACGGGTGGTGATAAGGATCACACCGTTGGCCGCACGTGTACCGTAGATGGCGGTAGCTGACGCGTCCTTCAGGACTTCCATCGAAATAATGTCACCGGGGTTGATCGACGAAAGCGCACTTGTCGTAGCATTCTTGTCGGACTGTCCGGAGATGGGTATACCGTCGACCACATAAAGAGGCTCGTTACCTTCGAAAGAGTTTACACCGCGGATGCTGACAGAAATACCGCCACCGGGAGCACCTGTATTGGAGGTGACGTTCACACCTGCAGCGCGTCCCTGCAAAGCCTGGTCGAGCGATGTATTGATACTCTTTTTCATATCCTCGGCTGTCACCGAGACCACTGAACCGGTGAGGTCGCTACGTTTCATAGAACCGTAACCGACCACAACCACGTCGTCAAGTTTCAGATTGTCGTCCTTCAAGACGACATCTATGACATTTTTGTCTACCTTTACTTCGGTTGTAGTGTAGCCGATATAAGAAAAAATCAGAACATCACCTTTAGATGCCTTGAGGGTGTAGCGACCATCTATATCAGTGGCGACACCTTCTTTCGTACCTTTGATTCGAACGCTCACACCGATCAGCGGTTCGCTGTCGGATTCAGACGTCACAGTTCCCGAGACATTGATCTTAGGACCCGTGGCGGCATTGAGCGGGAAAGCGGGGAGCAGTAACAGACATATCATCACTGCCTCGCAAAGGCGAAGAGATAAATGTTTTCGCAAAATCAGTTTACTCATTGCTCATAAGATTTGAGGTTAAATTATTATGTGTTTGTATTTTCAATCTCAGCAAATTTACCGCTAATAAGCTCCATGGCATTTAATCTTTGTTAACTATATGACAGTGCGCAAAGAAAGATACAATCAATAATTGTTCTAAAATAGATGCAAATTTGTTAATACGAGTGAATATTTGTTGAAATATATGTTATCCAACATATTATTCAATCCAATCATCCGTTCGGAAAGGCACAAGCGGAAGACCTTTCATATTGTGAATGTTGCCTATCGAAAAGTTTTTGAAACAATAGCGCACGGCTTTTATATCATCGACCTTGTCGGACGAAACTTCGATAGCACGATTATACCATAGTTCCTTGGCTTTCGCAGGATGGAAAATCCTATCATCACCGGCAACCTCAAAACCGTCAAGCTCTCCGTTCGGAGTCAGACCGTTTTCCATGTTATCGAGATGCACTATCGCCCTGTTTCCTTGAAGGTCAACTGATTTGTAAACCGGATAGTCCGTATCGATACCGTTCAGACAATACGTACGGTTTGCCGCAAGAAACGCAAGACGTTCTCCGATCTCTTCCTTTTTAGATCCATGGATATCGTTGATCTCGTGAGGATAAATCAAATCGGTCGTGCTGACATATCCGCTATTGGGAATAATATCAGCGGCCTTGTGCTGTGCCTCCCGCAGCAGTGCAGCTATCGAACCTTCAGGATTACCATAGCTCCACGCCGGAATCTCAACGAAATAAAATGGCAGCTCTCCCTGACGCCATTCGTCACGCCAGATTTTAACCATGTCGGCAAGACGTGACGGATAGGATATATGCCGGCCAACATTCGCCTCGCCCTGATTCCATAAAAATCCTTTGACTGTATAGCCGACAAGAGGATGAAGCATGGCATTGTACATCACGTTTATTCTCTCCCAAAGATGCAGGACGGAGTCAGCGGTCGCTTTCTCTTTGGCCACGTCACAGTCGGGATATTGGTCGAGTTTCCATTTCGGCATCCATCCCTCAACCTGACTGCCACCGAGAGAACAGTTGATAACACCTACAGGCACTCCGAGAATATCATTGAGAGAACGCGCGAAAAAATATGCCACCGCAGAGAACTCACCTGCATTCTCCGGTTTGCTCTCCTGCCATTTGCCAACGACTTTCGACTGAGGCTCATAGTCACCGCAGCGCGTCACTGTAGCGACACGCACTCCGGGATATCTGCCTGAATAAGCGATTGCTCGGCCTCCATTCTCAACCGGCTGACACCAAAAACCTTTCAACGGCATTTCCATATTCGATTGTCCGGAACAGAACCACACCTCACCGACAAGGATATTTTTAAGTTCGACTTCCGAACCGTCGCCTTTGAATATTATAGTCTGCGGTGTATAAGTGGCCTCGGGAGTAGCGACCGACAAATCCCAACGACCGTCGTCACCGGCTTTGGCACTGTAAGTCTTGCCATTCCAACTCGGTTTTACAGAGATTTTTGCTCCCGGACTGCTCCAACCCCACAAACGGGCGTCAGAATTTTGCTGCAAAACCATGTTGTCACTGAAAATATCCGGCAACTCGATCTCCGCGCTGGCAGAAGAGGCAATTGCCAACCCCAAAGCCAATAAAAGAGTTTTTTTCATCGCTAATTTTCCTATATCTTATTATTTGATTTTCAGCACTAACGAAATGTCGTTCGGTTTCTTACCTTCCGGTAAATTGACCACAAGTCCATCAGCCGTACGATTGAATTTCACCTTTCCGGCTCCAAGCAGTTCCACTTTTTTTATCTTGCCTTTGAATTTAGAAGATCCGTCGGCAAGAGTTTTTATAAGCAGACGACCATCGGCAGGCCATTCGAACACATGGGCATAAAGAGCGCCTTTTTTCTCTACGAAGCGGATATCGGCAGAAGTATACGGTTCCTTTTTGCTTTCATTAAAACCGGCACCGTCAAGCGGGACTGTGTTTTCAGTAGACGGACCCTCGCCATAGACCGACCATGGCCTTGTATCGAAAATCCCTTCCTTATTTATATCCATCCAGGCGGCTATGTCTTCAAGAATTTTTTCTTCCTTGTCATCGATAGAGCCATCTCCTTTAATAGGGACGCTAAGCAGCATATTACCGTTCTTGCTCACTATATCTATGAGCATGTGGATAACGGTCTTGGCAGACTTATACCAATTGTCGACATAGCATGAGCGGTCGTAATGCCAATTGCCGAGACATGTACAGGTCTGCCACGGTTTTGCTTGGGCTTCCGACGGAACACCCTTCTCAACATCCCACACGATAGCCTCCTTGTGGCTGTCCTGAAGTTTCTTTCCAAACACGACCGCTGACAGTTCGCCACCGTGAAGCCTCATATTACGATTGTAATAGTGAGCGACGACATCGAGTCCGGTATTGTCGATAGGCCAAAACGGCAACACGCTATCGTCAAAATAGATCAGATCCGGGTTATAGCGGTTGATCATATCGACTGTACGGTTGAAGAAATTATCGTAATACTCCTGTGTGGGCTTCGAAGTACCTTCCGGCCAATCCCACACACTCCAGGCATGACCACTCAGAGAATGTTTTTGCACATAAAGTTCCTGCGGGTCGTAACCTTCCCACCACTTGCCTTTGCCGTCCTCTTTCGTGACTACCCGCGCATCGTAGGACACACCGGCATAAGGGCCGGTCTTGTCCGCTCCCTGTGCGGTCTCATACCATGTCCACGCATGGGAAGAATGGATGCTTACACCAAAGGGCAATCCGTATTTGCGGGAAGCCTTCTCCCATTCGGCAAGGATGTCACGCTTGGGTCCCATGTTCACCGAATTCCAAGGCTGATATTTACTGTCCCATAGGTCCATATTGTCATGATGGTTGCCCATCGCAAAGAAATATTGCGCACCTACTTTTTTGTAAAGAGCTACAAGTCTTTCAGGCTCCCATTTGTCAGCTTTCCATTCGTTTATTACGTCCTTGAAACCGAATTCCGACGGATGTCCGTAGAGTTCAATATGCTTTTTATAAGCATGTCCACCTTCCTCGTACATGCCTCGACCATACCAGTCGCCTGACTCTGGCTGACATTGAGGGCCCCAATGTGCCCATATTCCGAACTTCGCATTACGGAACCATTCCGGTGTCTCGTATTGAGACAGCGATTCCCATGTAGGTTTGAATTTTCCTTGTTCCGCATCATCCCGCCCGGCAAAAGCAGAGAAAGCAGACACTGTCACCGTTACGGCAAGGGTTAGATTGCGCAATCTGTTTTCAATCATTATAATTTAAGGTGTTAAGTTTAGAGATAAGTCGATGTCAGATTATAAGATGTATCGAACCGCTCACAGGCGTATAGTTCAACTGCATGTTTTTCTGTCCGGATGGGCCAAGCTGAGATGGGGATTGAAATTTAGTGCCTATGGCCGGTATGGCATGCATGAATCCTATATCGGTAGATGGGAAAGGAGGAGTGGTGTACTCGTTGCCGGACGACGTAGGTTTTCGGGTCCTTAGCATCTGGAGAAACAATTCCGGACGCGAAGGAACCAATGTAAACTCACCCTCTGTCGTAGTCAATGTCACTGCCCTGCAATCGGAATGATAGCCCTTGAATTCAGGATAATCCCATGATTCACCAGTGGCGGTATCGTTATATTTTTTAGAATGAAGACCGAAGCCGACTCCTTCGAGACGGTTTTTCCACACACGATAGGGACCAGCTCCTATCCACCTCATGGAACGTATTTTTTCTTCCGGATAGCAAAATCCTATACCGATATAATCCGTTTCGCCATTGACCGAAAACGTATAGTCGATCCTCGGGGCTTCATCGGGTGAGAATATCCATCGTATCCATTGGCTCTCATCGAAACGCGGCTCTACGATATATGACGGACCGTCGGCATAGTGAACGATTTCTTTCAACCGATTGCCACTCGTGGCCACCGCAGGGCCTCCATGCAATGAGATATGTCCAGACGGAGTGTCGATCCCGTCAAGCATTCCTGTAGATTTGCTAAAAACATAATGAAAATCGTTTTGAACAACTGTAAGCGTCAATGAATCTTCGAGGACTTTTACAGATATATTGTCCTTTTTACCGACAAGACTGACATTAAGCCTATCACCGTTATCGATAGGCTTGCTGTACGAATAGACCATCCGTCCGGATGGGTCTGTCACTGCGATTTCAAGTATATCATGGGCACGCCAATCATCGGGAAGTTTAAAATCTACCACCCTACGCTCACCGGGAGCGACCGAAGGCGACACAAGACCACCTCTATCCGCGACACGACATCCCAGTCCATCATGGTCCGTGCGCGACAAATCATACAACGTGTATGAAAAGCCACACTCAGAAAGGTTGGTAAACATATAGTCGTTTTCAATACCGAGAGACAAAGCACCTCTCGACGGCAACACCCGCTCTACGATCTTTACGGGTGACCATATTTCTCTGACCGCATAAAAGCTACCCTCTTTTTCACGGTGCGGACCTAAGATACCGTCAGGCGCAAGGTCACCCCGGCAATCTATACTGTCGTTCATGTCCGACCTAACAAGCCCCTCATCGATCAAAGCCCAGATGAATCCTCCGGCTGGAGCACGGTGTTTCATCATCATATCCCAAAAATCACTTAGAGACGACGCGGCTCCACCATCGAAAATGCTATGCATGAATTCTGTCGGGAAAAACACGTCTCTGTCATAGATCGAGGAGTTCACCACATAATTATAATCGGGATAGTGCTTGGTGTCAGTCCCCCTGAAACGTTCCCATGGATGTATAACAAAGCGCTTCTGAAGATCATACAGACAATAGTCATCATCGGCCTCCGTATTCCATCCGCCCTCATTGCCATTAGCCCACAGTATCACCGACGGATGGTTCCTGTCGCGCTCCACCATTGATTTTGCCAGTCTGCGGGCTGTCAAGGCATCATATTTTTTCTGCCAACAGCAAAGCTCGTCTATCACGAGAAGTCCGATCGAATCACAGATTTCAAGAAAATCTTTGTCCGGAGGATAATGCGACATGCGCACCGCGTTCATATTCATATCTTTTATGAGCTTAGCATCGTCGAGAGATATCCGGTGTGACAGCGTACGTCCGCTTTCCGGCCAAAAACAATGCCGGTTGACTCCTTTGAATATTATACGACGGCCGTTAAGAAAAAAGCCCTCGGCCGGGCGAAATTCCACCGTTCGGAAACCGATCTTTTCAGAAATCCGATGACACAAACGTCCTTTTTCATATAGCTCTGCGACAACCCTATAAAGCGCGGGACTCTCGTGAGACCATGGTTTTATTCCGTCTATTTTTGTAGACAATGTATCTCCCGGCATCACAGATATTTCTTCAGAAACGCGTTTCCCGTCCAAAGTTTCCACATGGATCCTTACCTCACCTTTATCTATGGAAACAACTGACGGATACACTCGCAAGCCACCGTCGGCCCGCGCATCAATGGCGATAGACTCTATGTGGCGCGACGGCTTTATCTCAAGATAGACCGGACGATATATACCTCCGAACAACCAAAAGTCAGACTGACGCTCAGCACGATATATCGACGGATTTTCCGGAGATTTCCTTACTTTCACTTCAAGAGTGTTTTCATGCCCATAATTCAAGCGGTTGGAGATATCGTAACTGAAACGATAGAAACCACCCTCATGGGGCTCCCCTATCTTACGTCCGTTCAATTTAACCTCTGTGTCGGTCATACTTCCTTCAAATACGATTTCGACTTGAGCGTTTTTCCATGCTTTGTCGGCCATGAACTTATGGCGGTAATATCCGGTTTCATCCGTCCCCAGAGGTTCTTCCCAACCATAGTAATATGTTCCGAAACCTTGAGTCTCCCAGCAGGAGGGAACTTTTATCTTTGTCCATCTACCGCTGTTACGGCCAGAACTACACATAAACTCCCACTCAATGTCACTATCCTTGTCAATGCCCGAAAGATAATGCCTGCATGTCTCTGATAAAAGCAAAGAGCCTGCTGACAGGGAATATATCCCCGTCAGACAGGCAATTATGAAAGCTGTTATACGGTTCATTTATTTCTTATGCTACTTTCTACATAGTATAGCTACGCCCCACGGTGCGAGATCTATGCTGTCGCCACCACTTAAGGTCTCTCCTGTAAGCAGTTCTTTCACCGCGCCAAAACGATTCGGAACGTTTACGGCAACTCCACTGTAATTGAATATATAGTCGATCTTTTTCCCTTGTCCGTTTTTACCGGATCTCGTTATTATCGGGAACACATAAGCACCGTCGGAAATCAAACCTTTGTCAATAGCGGCAAGCCTCACGATCTTATTCATTAATTCCTGTGAAGGATATGTCCCGATATAGTAAAGTTTGCCTTTCCCATATTCATTTTCTGTAACCGCAGGCCATTGTCCAAAAAAAGGATGATCAGCGTATGCCAATGGTTTAGCGGTTTCAGGGATAAGGAATTCATACCATGTGCCGATGCTCTTACTGTCTCCAAGACCAAAAGCATCGTCTCTAAGCTTCATGTCTCCTATGGTTGAATATTCCTGATAATAGAAACCGCAAGCCTTGCGCAATGGGCCTGGAGCACATACCGGTCTGACAGCCGAATGCTCGTTGCAATACGCGCTCTTATGCATCATCACAACCGTACCGCCATTTTTCACGAAACCGTCTATGGCCGAAAGAAGACTGTCAGAAGCTACATAAAGCGGAGGAACAACGAGCATCGAGTAGCGACTGAAATCACACACACGATCACACGGAACGATATCGGTCTCTATATTCTGAAAATACAAGGCACGATGGGCTATGTGGACAGGATAATTGCTGTCTGTCGGATAGCCTCCGCCATGTGAATGAGGCATGAAGCCAAGAGCGTGATGCGAATCGTGACTATACAATATTGCGACCTTATTGTCTTTTTTCAAATTTACAATATCCTTACCTATCCTGTCAAGTTCCGAGGCCGTACGCTGGAATTCACGATAAATCCTGTTCGGCTCCAAGTCATGACCAAGAACCCCGCGCCAATATGTCTCCTGACCATAGTGAAGAGTCGCCCAATGCCAATACTCCACCATATTCGCACCGGAAGCATAGTGAGAGTAGACGTTCTGACGCAGTTGATTGTCGTATGGAGGATACTGTCCCGCTGAATCCCAGCCGGTTCCTTGCGCATTTGTTTCGGTGATGAGATAATTATTGTCAGCCACACTCCTCATGAAATCGCCTGCATACGCTATGAGTTGTCCGTCCTGCCCATCCTGTACGCCATGATATACATTTATCGCAGGATATTCCATCTGCCGGAACGATTCAACTTGATCCACAGTATGGAAAGCCGGCATAAAACAATGGGTCACGAACTGATCTGGACGCTTATATTCATTCACTATATCACACTGCCAATTCAGAAAATCGGCTATCTGCTTGCGGTTGTAACGCTCCCATTCATTTTTGTATGCAGGATTCGTCACCCCGTCGCGCACATAGAATTCCTCCCATGCATTGATATTCATTCCCCAATAATTCATCCCCCACTCTTTTGTCAGGAGTTTAAGGTCTCCACCGAATTTGTCTTTGACATGATTGCGAAATCCGATGAAATAATCACGGTTGTTTATTCCCCTTGCTTCAAGTTCGTTATCGACCTGATAGCCGATTATAGCCGGATGAGAGGCGTAGCGCTCCATCATATTTCTTATAATTCGCTCGCTATAAAACTTATAAGTTGGATTTGTAAAATCCATATTCTGACGTATGCCATAATATGATTTTTCACCGTTCATTTTCTCCGAGAGCACTTCGGGATGCTTATGGGCAAGCCATGAGGGTATAGAATAAGTAGGTGTTCCAAGTATGACCTTTATACCGGCTGCATGAAATTTATTTACTATGGTGTCCATCCATTCAAATTCAAACACCCCTTCCCGAGGCTCGAACAGTCCCCAGGATGATTCTCCGACACGCACAACCGACAAGCCCGCTTCCTTCATCATTGCGATATCCTTGTCGAGACGGCTATATGGCATATATTCATGGTAGTACGCTGCGCCATATAACGGCTTGTCGAACACATATTCCGCACCAGCCTGCGACATAGCGGTCAGAGCCAGAGCTCCTATCAGATATTTTTTCATAACACCGGTATCTCCAGTCTAAAAATCACTTGTCCTTTTCTATAAATTCAAACCAGTCAAAATCAGCCGGATTTGTATTGGCTTTGCCATTACCCGACGCATACATCGCTATGTACACACCAGTAAAACCTGTGATAACCTCGTTTGACAGATCGCGAGTAGAAGCCGAACCGACCAGACGAGGTGACTTCCCATCCTTATTCCTTACATAAAATTTATACTCTCCGGGGGTTGAAACAATATTCAACACTACATCCCCTTCAGGAACATCGACATATTTAACTTCCCTCTCTTTATCGTCAAGATATTTACGCATCATCGCCACTCGCTTTCCGTCGCGCTTTGTCACAAGCAAGTCATAATGATTCTTATCATTACCTCGTATCACAAGACCGGCTTCCTCGTTTTCGGCCGTAGGAACAAACGACATCTTTGCCGATATTTCTGCATTCAAAGCAGTCTGACGACGACCTACGAACGCAGGAGAATCATTTTGCTTGAACGAAAGGGCTGACCCATTGAGGCGCAGATATCCAGGATTGGCAGTCAATGACCAATCTTTATCGTATGGATTGCGAAGGAAATTGAAATGAAGATTTAGTTTAGAACTATCGAAATCATCTCGTGCAGGCTCTTTTGCCCAAGGATGCCATGGCAGATTCGGTCGCTCATACTCTTCTTTCACCACACCGTCTTTGCCAACCTTGGGCCATCCGTCAGCTGTCCATGTCACAGGGGCGAGGAACGTTTCACGACCTATGTGCTGATATTTTCCGTTCTGAGGACGTATGCCCAGACAAACAGCCCACCAACTGCCATCCTGAAGCTGCACGAGATCTGCGTGGCCTATTGCCTGAAAAGGATGATCGGGAACAGACATATTCGAAAGCACCGGATTTATCGGGCTCGGCTCGTATGGGCCATACGGATTCCAGCTGCGCTGAATCACTTCTCGATGCTCATAGCCGGTCCCTCCCTCCGCTGACATTATATAGTAATAATCACCTATTTTATAAAAATGGGGACCTTCCGGGGATGAACCTCCAAGACCGGATGCCACCTTACGGCGCGCCTCTATATCTTTGCCGGTTTTGACATCGACAGTTCCAAGTAAGAATCCGCCAGCATTGTCGGGACTCAAATAGTATGTTTTGCCGTCATAAAAATCAATTGATGGGTCTACCCACCATTGATCCATCCATACAGGATCCGACCAAGGTCCTGCAGGGTCCTTGGCGCTCACTATAGAAATACCGTGAGATCCCTCTCCACCGTAATTGGTTCCTATTATATAAAACATACCGTCATGATAACGTAAAGTCGGTGCATACTGACCGCCTGATGTCCCAGCACCTTTCAAAGGGTTGCTTTGAGGCGTAGCCAACGCATGTCCGATAATACGCCAATTGACCAGATCCTTACTGTGATATATCGGCAGTCCGGGATAATATTCGAATGTCGATGTGACAAGATAAAAATCATCACCGACCCTACAAATACTCGGATCCGGATTCATTCCCGTCAATATAGGATTCCTGAAGGTTTCAGTCTCCGCAACAGAACTGAACGCCAATGCGACGAATGTTGCCAAGGATACTAATTTCTTTTTCATATTCTATATTTGCTTATTTGGTTTCTATATTATCAGTCAAAAACGTATACCGTTTGTCAACATACCATATATCATGCGATTTATCACCGACACACATGGAGTCGTATGCAAAGATACTATTATGAATAATTAGCACTAAAAACAAGCTATTATACATAGACATGACTTTGGTTAAAAAGCCCTCCAACAATGTTATAAATAAGATATAGGTTTGTTAACACTTAAAACATCTTACTATATATCAATAATTTACGGCCCAACATTTTTCACACACCAAATCTAAAAAAAATGCGATTATCATCATCCATAAATAAGAATATTTCCTATTTTTGTCAGTATAAACCAATATAATAATGAAGCGCACATTTTCCTTGCTCATATTTTTTATATCATTGACTGTTTTCGCTACTGACAACATCCGTTTCATACATCTCTCGATGAAAGACGGCTTGAGTGACAGCCAGGTCAACCATATAACCCGCGACTCACAAGGATTCATCTGGATTTCAACCGCACATGGAATCAGCCGTTATGACGGATACACATTCAAAAATTTCACGAGAGACAGCAACGACCCAAGATCCCTTCCCTTTTATTCAGTCGAAAACATACAAGAGGACGGTGACGGTGTTCTATGGGTAAATTTCGGAGAATCAAGATATTTTTGCTACGATCCCCGAAAAGAAATATTCTTTGATGCTTCAACCATCCTTTCAGACCGATACGGAATAGACGGCAAACTGTCATTGGTCTACATCGACTCACGAAAAGATCTGTGGATAGAGACATTGGAAAATGGTTTCTACCACTATGATTCCACCGGACGCAAACTGCACACTATCACAGACAAAAATACACCCGACCATTTAACATGTATCGACGAAGACAACAACGGAGTAGTCCGATTATATTCAAACGGCTATTTCGACCACGTCAACAGAAACAATAACAAAGTCGATTCCCGCAATGGTTTTCTAAAAGCTATGACCCCCAAAGCCGACAATAAATACGGGGTGTTCTGCGATAATGACGGTGACTATTGGATATACAGCACACGTAATGCATGGATATATTACACGCACGACGACAAATGGGTTGATCTGACAGCTACCACCCCCCCTACCAATAAGTTAAGTGGCAACAATGTCCGCGATATCATCTCTGACAAAAACGGAAAAATATGGATTGCAATAGATAACGGCGGAATAAATATTATCGACAAGAAAAGTTTGAACGTAGAGTATATAAGCAATAATGTCGCAGACGAAAAAAGCCTCAGCCAAAACAGCATAACCTGTTTATATGCCGACACAGAAGGAGGAATATGGGTGGGGACTTTTAAAAAGGGGATCTCATATTATAACGAGAGTCTTTTCAAGTTTCGTACAGACCGCTTCCTGACCTTCAACAACGTCGAAAACTTCAATCCAGACGTAGGCTCCATTACGGAAGATTTGGAAACAAACCTATGGATGGGAGTCCCGAACGGTTTAATAAAAGTTGACCGTAAAACAAAGAAAAGAGAACTGCTCAAGCTACCTCCCGTAAACAGCAATCACTCGATCAACAATGTGGTTGTGAACATGATCACAGGCAATGACGGGAATATATGGATGGGGACATACAATAACGGACTGATGAGCTATGACGGCAAAACATTCCGCCATCATCAATTGGACAACAACGACAGACTGTCCATAGCCAATCGGTCCGTGTGGTCTATCGCACAGGAAAAAAACGGATATCTCTGGGTCGGGACATGGGGAGCCGGCCTTTATGGATTCGATCCTGAATCAGGACGAGCAACAGCCTACCGTGACAATGAAGGTCTTTTCAATCACGACCAAATAGCCTCGATCTGTATCTCCCGAGACAAGAATATTTATATGGGTACGACATACGGGCTTTTAATTTTCAACCCGATGAGCGGAAAGTTCGAAAAACTATTGGGCAACCGCAAAAGAAGCACGCTTTTCTCAAGCTCACAGATCGCACAGGTATACGAAGACAGCCGCGGGCTTCTATGGATCTGCACGCGAGAAGGACTAAACATATACGACCGTCGCAATGACGAAATAATAATGCCCGTAACAGAACTTAGCCAAACCATTATTCACGGCATAATCGAAGACAATGACAAAAACATGTGGGTCACCACAACAAAAGGCATTTTCCACATCGTTGTCAACGGAGATCCAAATGCCCGGAATTACACTTTTTCAAATAAAAACTACAACGACCTATGTCTGCTTGACAACTTCGGATTCAATCCGCGCGCCATGTTGAAACACTCGTCAGGCACAATCGTAGTCGGAAACATAAGCGGCATAAACCTTATCGACCCGCAAAATCTGAAATACGATATGGCAAACCCGCAGATACGTTTTACAGGTATACAACTGTTCAATCGTGACGTGAAAATAGACAGTGTATATGACGGTTGCAGAATTCTCGACAAATCACCGGCCTACGCTGACAGGATACAGCTAAATCATGACCAAAACGTATTTTCGGTAACTTTCTCATCAATGAAATATGTGCTGCCGGAAAAGACGAAATACATGTACATGCTTGAAGGGTTCGATGCCGACTGGACAATCTCTAATTCAAACAAACTGACCTATACCAATCTCGCTCCCGGGAAATACACCCTAAAGATAAAAGCCGTCAATATCGACGGCTATGCAAGTGACCAAACCGCGGAACTTAAAATAATCATAGCCCCGCCATTCTACCGGTCATGGCCGGCCTATATCGTATACTGTATTCTTTTCGTATGCGCGATATTCTTTGTGAAAACATATATGCGACATAACGAGAAGCAGAAATACAAACTTATGCAGATACAGCAAGATGCCAAACAGAAACATGAGATCGATGACATGAAACTTCGGTTTTTCACAAACATCAGTCATGATATCAGAACCCCGCTGACACTGATTCTCACACCACTTGAATATGTAATAAATCATATCGACAATCCGGATCTGAAAGACAAACTCGAAATGGCCCGAAAAAACGCTATGCGTCTGCTCGGAATGGTCAATCAACTTCTTGATTTCCGCAAAAGCGATATGAAAGGTCACAATTTGAACTCTATACGAGGCGATATTGTAGACACTATACATACCATCTGCAACAACTTTATCGAGTATTCGGAGCACCGCAACATAAATCTCACCTTTTTCTCTTCGACCAAAAGCCTCTGTATGATGTTTGACGAAGACAAAATCAACAAAATCATGATGAATCTTCTGTCAAACGCATTTAAGTTCACTCCGGAAGGAGGCAGAGTCGACGTTTCGCTTGAACTGTCGACTTCTCGAGAGGGAACGGATATTTTAGAAATACGCGTGGCAGACAACGGATATGGAATCAGCGACGAACACAAGCAACTCATATTCGACCGTTTTTATCAAGTCCCGAGAAAAGATGGCAAACCATCGACCGGAAGCGGAGTAGGACTTAACCTCGTCAAAGAATTTGTGACACTCCACAAAGGCTCGATTGAAGTCTGCGACAATGTCGGTAAAGGGGCCGTCTTCATTGTGAAGATACCGGTACAACACTGCGACGAAAACATAACCGATAAAGACCTCGTGACCGATGATCACCAAGAGAAGTATCAACATCCATGCGTCACAGTCGAACAAACTTCCGAATGTGACAACAACGCAAAACGCCCCACTGTCCTGATCGTGGACGATAACGATGATTTCCGCTCATTCATGAAAGACTGTCTGAAATCAGACTACACAATACTGGAAGCACCGGACGGAGCGAAAGCATGGGAAATGATACCGGAATGCCAACCAGACATAATCGTATCCGACGTAATGATGCCTGAAATGGACGGCAATGAACTGTGTCGAATGATAAAAACCGACATACGGACATCACATATACTCGTGATACTCCTTACAGCGAGAGCAGCCAAGGAACATGAACTTAAAGGGCTTGAAAGCGGGGCGGACGACTATATCACAAAACCATTCAACCTAAGTATCCTCACCCACCGTATAAAAAATCTGCTTCAACACCGGCGCGACCAACACAAACAACCCATGGAGATATCTCCCAGCAAAATCAATGTCACTCCACTTGACGAAAAACTTATGCAAAAAGCAATCCGCTACGTCGAGGATAACCTGAGCAGAAGCGACCTTTCCGTTGAAGAACTAAGTAGCGAACTCGGCATGAGCCGCGTGCACCTGTATAAAAAAATGGTATCTATAACCGGAAAGACACCGATCGAATTCATCCGCATCATCCGTCTCAAACGTGCCGCCCAACTATTGGCCGAGAGCCAGTTGAGCATTGCAGAGATCACATATCAGACCGGATTCAACAATCTCAATCTCTTCCGCAAATACTTCAAAAATGAATTCGGGCTACTCCCATCCGAATATCAATCGAAGCATGGCAGGAAATACAACGAATCTATCTGAAAACGACAGCTTTAACTAAATAAATACAAATGAAAACGAGAGGTCGCGCTTATATATGGTGCGATCTCTCGTTTTAGATAAATATCCTGCTCAGACCTCCTCACGGAGCCATTTTTCAAGTTCTTCTTTCCACTGGTGCTTATAGATGAAACCATCGCCATAGCCCCATCCGTGGCCTCCTTCGGGATAGGCATGAATAGACGCGCGGACATTATTGGATAGTAAGGCCATATAATAGTTCACTCCGTTAGCCACCGGCACGGCTCCATCGTCAGACGACAGCATTATAAATGCCTTTGGCGTATCGGCAGTCACATGCATCTCGTTAGAATATTTGGTTTCCAGTTCTTTTGACGGATTTTTACCCAATAAATTCTCACGGGAACCACCATGGGTATATGTCGGATCCATCGTAATTACAGGATAGAACAGTACCTGAAAATCAGGACGTGTCTCAGGCGATGAATAATGAGTCGCGAGAGTTGACGCAAGATGCCCTCCGGCAGACGCGCCCATAATAATACCGACCTTCGACGGATCGACACCCCAATCCTTGGCATGGCTGCGCACAAGACGGACAGCCTGTTCGGCATCCGCCAGGGGAATCTCATGATTCCCCTGCGGAAGACGATATTTCAGCACCACGTATGTGATTCCCTGTCCGTTGAACCATTCGGCCATACCATGGCCTTCATGACCTGTAGCCTCCCAACCGTAACCTCCACCCGGACACATTATGATCGCCTTGCCATTTGGTTTCTTAGGTACATAAACAGTTATCCCGGGATTGCGTGTAAAATCATTCTCGTCTATCATAGCACCGACAGATGCTGGTTCAGCGGGAGCATCCTTTTCCCATAGAAGCATCTGTACTTTATCCTGCGCCTGCAAAGACATGCCAGCGGCAAGCATACAGGACAGTATCAGCTTTTTCATTTTCAATTATTTTATAAGTACTTTATTGACTTTATCGCCCTTAACGCGGATATAGAAACCGTTAGTCGGATTATCGACACGTTTGCCTTGAAGGTCGTAATGCACCACAGGGTAATCCTCGTTATCATTATCGGTCACTATCTCTGTTATACCTGAATTTTCAGAACGAGCCATATAAATTTTCTTGATCGTAAAGCCGCTCCCGACAATTCGTAATCCATCCCATCCGGTGAATTCAGAATCTTTCATCTTGTCGATGTCATCTTGAGTCAATTTAAGCTCATATGAACCATCTCCTGATACAGGCATTCTGAGTTTATCATTTATTTCGGTCGTACCTTTAAAACTCGGAAGATCCGTATTACCGTAATTCGTCGCAATACTGAATCCCGCATTTTGCGCATTTTCATTCATCGAATATTCCATGACGAGACGCCAACCTGGCTGAGCATTGGTAATCACCGCACCGGGAATCACAAGTCCTGGCCAATAACCATAACCATCATCCATATTGATCTCATCAAGCGAACCGATGTAAACCCTTGTTATTGTAAGACCGTCTCCGGTTATGGTCACATTCGAGTCCCAGCCATGTACAGCCTGGTCCTTTAATTTCTCGATCACATCTGCGGTAAGTTTATAATCGTAACTCCCGTCTGTTGTAACTTCAAGCACATCACCGGCCGATGTAGGCACAAAATCAGGCAACAGCGTTCCACCCCAGGCGGTTACAAGTTTAAAACAATGGAAATCCGTACCGGGAGTTAGAGTATAGTCAATTTTCAATACTTTATCGGCCGGGAATGCAGCTATAGCTTCTCTCGTGATATTTATAGTTGTAGCTGAATTCAGATTCACAGGCGCATCAATAAAATCGACATCGAAAGCCGAAGCTGTAAATGCCACCGAACAGATTGCGATACAAGATAAATATTTCTTCATTTTAATACGTATATATTAGAAATTACAGATTTAAATTTATTGTCCTTTATTCCGTAACCAACACGAAACCTCCATCAGGAAGAATCTCGACAGGCACCGATGTCATTTTCTTAATTTTCAAATCTTTAGCTTTTACACCCTTCCCTTTTTCATCAGCGTAGACAACTCCGGCATCAGATTTAAGGCCAAGATTCGAAAGATCGAGTTTCAGTTTGACAGACTCTTTAAGGGCATTGACTCCGGCTATATACCATTTGTCGCCATGGCGACGCGCAAGCACGACATAACGTCCGGGATAGCCGTCTATAAGCTTAGTGTCGTCCCATGTCGTAGGCACGTCTTTCATAAACGATATCGCATCGGCCGCTGTCTCCGTAAGGTTATTTGGGGTAAGTCCGAAATTCTGCACAGGATTTTGGAACAGTATGGAAGTAGCGAGCTGGAACGCATCGCTTGTGCGACGCGTGTTGCCACTGTTATTATCACGGTTCATCCGACGGTTAAAGATAGTGCCTCCGTATTCCATCAATGCCACAGAGTTGCGGATAAAAGGATGAAGTGTGGCGTGGAATGCCTCCATATCACAGAATATCTGCTCGAATATAAGATTTTCCGATGCGAATACGGCCTCGCTTCCTACATGGTTAGGATACATGCGCTCCCATCCTCTCGGAAGCGTACATCCATGGAATATCACGTCTATACCATGATCTGCCGCATCACTGAGTATATCCTCGTAAAGACGCATTGTCTCCTGCTTGTCACCACCGAAAAAGTCGACTTTGATACATTCCACACCGTTGTCACGAAGCCATTTCATTTCGTTCTTTCTCACGATAGGACGGTCCATCTTGTTGATCGGGCTCTGTACGATATCGTTCCAATGGCCGCTTGACGAATACCAAAGGATAGGCCTTATGCCTTTTGATTTCGCATAACCAAGCAGTTCCGGCATTTTGTCATAACCGATATTCTGATCCCAACCGGCATCAATCAGTATATTTTCATAACCCATATCAGCCGCAAGATCGATGAATGTCTTTTGGTCGGCCATATTCATACTGTTATCCTGCCATACTATCCAGCTCCATGTGCCACGCCCTGGACGTCCTGGACGTTCAGTCTTATAAAGAGGCTCTACCACATTCCAGGGAATGGTCGTCTCTACGATTGGAGCGAGATTGTCAGCCACAGTTATCGTACGCCACGGGGTCGCACGCGGCAATGAGATGCCCGGTGAGGCAGACCCATTTCCGTTATTCTCCTCAACCATCGGATAGGCGATCGTGAATACCCCGTCGACATTATCACTGAGATGCGAAGCGCAGTAATATCCATCGACACCAGTCTCCGTAAGCAATGCCCAACCCTTGTCACCGATACGGAAAAGACCCGGGAAGGTAAATCCGTGTCCGAACTTCGACGGTGTGTCCAAGGGGGCGTCCGTAATATAAAACTCTTCATAACTCGGCTTCGTGCGCTTCCATCCGATCATCGCATCACTCTGAGAAGTGAGAAAAACCGTGGTATTCTGAGGGAAACGAAAACCCGTGGCTTCGCTTTCAACCACCATCGCTCCTGTATCACCTTGACGCGGGATGAGATATCGGAAAGCCACATCATTGTCCGAGACAAGCCATTCGACTGAAATCTCTTGACCACCTGTGTTTTTCATCGTCGATACGAGCTGATTGGCCTCATAGTCGATATGACTCTTTTTGATTTTATCCTGATCGAACGACTTGCGGACCGTAGCGGTCTTGGAACCGACAAGCGACATACCGGTCGAAAAATCCCCAATATCGGTCCTTAGGCCTAAAGGAGAGTTCTCAAGAATAGTATTTCCATTGTAAGTCACCGAATAAACAGGCTTACCGGAAACCACATCAGTCATAACTTTCAACTTTCCGTCGGGACTGCCGATTGTAAGCGGCGCTCCCCACGCATTGACCGAAAGGATAACGCCAAGACTTAAAACAAATTTTTTCATGTTTCAGATTACTATTTTACAGGACTGTGTCCGAATATATTTTCACCTACAAAAATATAGATATTCCCTCGTCATCAAGATGTATATTTAGTAAATTAGCCACTCCCGACAGTACATATTTATTATATTTAGGATTAATAATTGTTATCCAAACCCACCTAACAGCTTCTTATCGACACCTTCTAAAATTTTGCAACCTATATGGATTTATCTTCTGATATTTCAGAGACAAAAATAAGTCCCATTCGACTTTCATCTCTCATAAATTAGCGGAAACCATATTCTTTAACTGAGAAAATTGACACTTGTATCTTATAATAGACAATAAACAACTAATTTTGAAGTTTCGATATAAACAGTTATCACACTGCACCTGAATAAATTCTAAACTATCAAACAACAGAGCATCTGATGAAAGAAAATAGAATTGACATATATCCAAGTATTTGGCGAGTAATCGGTCTTATCCTAATTTGCACACCATTTATCTTTATCAGTTTTATTATGACAGACCATCCAAGAGCAAAATTCGGTGAAGTCGACAGATATATGTGTTACATCGGCATTACATTTTTTTCACTTGCCATTCTGGCCGGATTTGTTTGGCTCCTGTTGATATTGTTGCGAGAACCTATTGCAATCATTTATGATGACTGACTTGAATATCTGATACCCGCAAGAATGAAATATGAAATTGTCTCTTATATTGAGTCAAACTATTCATTACTATCAAAATAGTAGCAAAACAAATAAGAGCCGACTATTTGATAGGCAGCGGTAAAAATACCGGAATCATAGCAACACTGTTTCCTCATATAAACCAAGTATGCGACTTGCTGAACGAAAAACTGAGAAAATTCCGGGAACAGTGAAACAATAAATTTGTAAGGCGTCAAAAACAGCCAACAAATTTGACCGAGTCAACCATAAAAAAATCAAGCCACTGCGAATTATTGAAACGGGATAGATAGTACTAAATATTTAATCATTTGTCTGCCGCACTGTTGCTGACAGCATATATCACATATATCTTGTGTTTATAGGCATCTCTATGCGCGGGACCAATAACATTGCCAACCGATACCCGATAGAACCCATGTACCATATAGAAAAGTCAAGGAGTTAAGCATTTAACGCTTAACTCCTTGACTTATGTTGTCTTACCTGGATTCGAACCAAGACAGGCAGAACCAAAAACTGCAGTGCTACCATTACACCATAAGACAATCCTTATCGCCCAAAAGCCTCAATTGACCTCTAAAGCACCGCAAAGGTACGCATTATTTGATTATTTTCCAAATTCAAAAATACATTTTTTTGAAATTTATACCGTATTTGGCTCGCCTAACTTTGCGATACGCTGACTTCACCATTTATTATAATGTATGTTTTCAGGCTTATATTTATCTTTCGGAGTGCTCTCCGATGTTGGATACCCAAGCATGACTATGCTCATCGGAACCACTGTTTCTGGAATATCAAAAATATCTCTGACCATGGCCACTCGATCACTTATAGGATAGCAGCCACACCAAACCGCCCCCAAACCGACAGCATGAGCCGCAAGTAAAATATTTTCAGTCGCTGCCGAACAATCCTGCACCCAATAGTCCCTACCCTCTTCAGGAAACACATTAGTCGTGTCACCGCAAACGACTATAGCGGCCTGAGCCTTTGCAGCCATACGCCAATTGCCATGGGCAAGGCTATCAAGCCGACCTCGCTCTGTCACGACTATAAACTTCCATGGCTGTTTATTACCTGCCGTAGGAGCCGACATGCCAGCCCTGATAAGCGTGTCAAGAGTAGCCGACGACACGTGAGTATCAGTATAATCACGAACACTTGTGCGCGTCATTATATTCACAAGAGCCTCTTCCGAAGCGACTTCGCCAGATGAAGAAACACACCCGGAGTCAGAACAAGAAATCATAACCGTAAAAATCAAGGTTAATGCGGTCCAAACCGCAAATGAAAGAAATTTTTTCATTATCCGTCTCTATCAATATTATTAGATATGGCCATCAAGACAAATCAATACGCACTATCACCGGACGAGTGCCATCCGGACATGAAAGAATCGAAGTATCAGTCTTTAACGGGTCGTTGCAAACAGACCCGCATTCCTCAGCTCTCTCACATAAAATACGCCATAACCGCGGACAGAATCCAACCGGACAACGCATCCCGACCTCAAACTTGAAATCATCTCCCGATGCGAAAGCCCTACACGGCCCCTCATCCGGATCGTCAAGAAACAAAGCCTGCAAATCGTGATAACATTCCCGTCTTATAACTGTGACACGACAATTCCGACCCATAATCGGATCGGCAATCGTTTCTTTTCGTGTTGCGCCTAAAGCGTCAAGGTGAGCAACCCCCAACGCCCCCATAGCCATCGATGCTATTTTACAAAACTGTCTACGGTCCATAATCTCAAGACAAAGTTAAGATATTTCCATGAAGTTCATCAGACAAAATGTATGAAAAAATTTCCTTGGCTCAAAAAAAACATTTAAATTTGCAATCGAAAAAGCATACAAACCTCCAACTTCATTCCAAAGGAGGACACAGGCGGCAGTAGCTCAGTTGGTAGAGCATCAGCTTCCCAAGCTGAGGGTCGCGAGTTCGAGCCTCGTTTGCCGCTCACGATAAATCACTGAAAAATCAGCGAAAACTGTATTTCAGTGATTTTTTGTATTGTATAATGAAAAAACGCCCCTTAAACAGGAGCGTCTTGAGCAAACTTTGAGTAAAATATTTCGCTGGAAACACCCCTTGGTAAAAAAATTTTAAGGGGTAAAATTTGCTTTCCGAACAATAAACACCCATATAAATCAAATTAACACATTAATAATATAGCTTTCTCATTTACTGTCATTCTTCAGAATAATGACAGTCTCAGTATGCGGTCTGTCAACAACCGCACACTGAGAGGCCAAGCTAAATATTCAGACTACCGGACACTTGACCGCAAAATTATAAAATCCAAATACATCGAAATCAACAGAAACGCCACTCCTGGATAATCAAAGGAATAATCTTCTGTCTGCGATATGTCGTCCCAAACGGCATTGCTCTCTTATCCTTCTTCAGCCTTGGGCTAGTCCGAATCAGTCAATTAACTACAATACAGCAATATTGCTCAAATCTGTCCGTTTTTAGGAACAGTTCTCTTTTTTTATTACGGAAATTCATTTTTTTTCCGTAAGTTTGTGGTATGATCCCCGTGGTGGGCGTTTGCCACAATCAACTAATGACCAATGAAAAAGAAGACTCTCAACATTATTAAAAACGACCCTTGGCTTGAGCCTTACAGCGACGCTATAATCGGACGCCATAACGAAGCCCTTGCAAAAGAAGCAGAATTGTGCGGCACAAACGGCACGCTCGACTCATTCGCCAATGCACATAACTATTTCGGACTCCATCGCACGGATTCAGGATGGGTGTTCCGTGAATGGGCTCCAAACGCAACCGCCATCACATTGATCGGGGATTTCTCAAAATGGAAAGAACTAAAAAAATACACCCTTAAACCCAAAGCCAACGGGGTATGGGAATTGAAAGTGAAAGCAGGAGACATCAACCATGGAGACTTGTATAAAATGATGGTAAGCTGGGAAGGCGGGCGAGGCGAACGTATCCCGGCATACGCCAACAGGGTCGTACAAGACGAACATACACACGTATTTTCAGCTCAGGTATGGTCCCCCGAGCCATATAAATGGAAAGTACGCAGATTCAGGCCTGACACACGCCCGTTACTCATATATGAATGCCATATCGGCATGGCACAAGAAAAAGAAGGAATAGGAAGCTACACTGAATTCAGAGACCTTATACTGCCTCGTATCGCAGCAGATGGATACAACGCCATACAGATAATGGCGATACAGGAACATCCGTATTACGGTTCATTCGGCTATCATGTATCCAGTTTCTATGCTCCTTCAAGCCGCTTCGGAACACCCGAAGAGCTGAAAAGCCTTATCGACCGTGCACATGAGCTTGGCATCGCGGTGATCATGGACATCGTACATTCTCATGCGGTAAAAAACGAAGTCGAAGGTCTCGGACGTCTCGACGGAAGCTACAACCAATACTTCTATGGAGACGGACGCCGCGAGCATCCCGCATGGGATTCGCTCTGTTTCGATTATGGCAAAAACGATGTCATAAACTTCCTGCTTTCCAACTGCAAATATTGGCTTCAAGAATTCCGCTTCGACGGATTCCGCTTCGACGGTGTCACTTCAATGCTTTATTACAGCCATGGTCTCGGACAAGCTTTCGGTAGTTATGAAGACTATTATGACGGATATGAGGACACCAACGCCATCACCTACCTCACCCTCGCGAACAAACTCATACATGAAATAAATCCCCATGCCATCACCATAGCCGAGGAAATGAGCGGCATGCCGGGACTTGCGGTTCCGGTCAAAGACGGAGGCATAGGTTTTGACTACCGTATGGCAATGGGCATACCCGACTACTGGATAAAAACCCTAAAGGAGAAGAAAGACGAAGACTGGCATCCAACATCTATATTTTGGGAACTTACCAACCGACGTGCCGACGAGAAAACAATTTCCTATGTCGAAAGCCACGATCAAGCACTTGTAGGCGATAAAACTGTGATATTCCGTCTGATCGACAAGGAGATGTACTGGCACATGATGAAAGACGACGACAACATGACAGTAGCGCGCGGCATAGCACTGCACAAAATGATCCGTCTCGTCACCGCTTCGACAATCAATGGGGGCTACCTAAATTTCATGGGCAACGAATTCGGTCATCCAGAATGGATCGACTTCCCGCGAGAAGGCAACGGTTGGAGCTACAAATATGCCCGTCGCCAATGGAACCTCGTTGACCGTAACGAACTAAAATACGAGCTACTCAACAACTTTGACAATTCGATGATTCATCTCTTGGCCGGAGTTTATAACTTCCAGTCTCTACCTGTGGTGAAACTATGGGAAAAAGACGATGACCAAGTGCTCGCCTACATGCGCGGAGATCTCGTATTCGTTTATAATTTCAATCCTTCACAATCTTTCACCGGCTATGGTATACTCGCACCAGCCGGAGAATATGAAGTTGTGCTCTCTACCGATAATCCGAATTTTGGCGGTTATGGCAATATCGACGAAAGCGTACGTCATCTCACCCAACACGACGAACTGTTCGCCCCTACAGGTCGCGAATGGCTACGGCTTTATCTGCCACCACGCTCAGCCCAAGTGCTACGGCTCTATCGTCCCGAGCTAAAAAAACCGCTCAAAAAAACCAAGCGATAACAACCTAAAAAACACAAACCGCACTCCAAAAGTCAGACATAAAACTTTTGGAGTGCGGTTTTCTATGCTTAAGCAGCCTTATCCACTACCTATAACGAAATATAATCAAATATAGTTAGAAAATACCAACATTATATTTCATCAAGTTCCACATCTTTTCAAAGTAATGGTTCAGCTCGATAAATATCAATATACAACTCTCATCGAGTAGAAAATCTAATTTACACCTACCACCCAATATTACACTAACGAAATTTTTTCAACGCAAAATCTTTCTAATATAGAAGTTATAAGCCGGTTATTCTCATCATCAAAAGCATTGCTATTGTCAAGCGCAAGCAACAACATGCTTTTATCAACGTATGGAGCGATAATCTTCCCTATCAAACTTCTAAAATTTTTACTAATATATTCTTCGGTATCTACACCTTGTTTCGCTTTCATTATATAGAAATTATACCTCCGGTTAAGCTCTTTCAGAATATTTTCACGTAAAATATCACGCATCTTATACCGCCATTTATCCTTTCGGCCAAAAGATCGCGTATAAAGCGATACTATAAATAGAAAATTAACATCATAATGGGTTATCAACAATGTATCTCGATCAAATAATCTATTCTGAAACTGTCGAGATATAAACGTTTTTGCCTTACGTCGCGTCACATCTATATTGTCTGCGAATGAAAGATCATCAGGAATCGTCGAGCTTATAAAAAAATTAGGAACAATATCGTAACCTTCGGTCAAACTGTCACGCAAACAAAAATCCGTTTCCCGGGATATATCGTTTGATCCATCACCGAAAAATAGATCCAGATTCCATTGTATAACATTTTTGGCATAGGTATACTGCTTCGCAATAGATTTAGAATCGATCTCGTTGCTACGTTTGTAATACTTACTATCTCCTATGTAATATATATTCTTATCCGCACAATTAGAAACCAGATTTTTCCATAAGAATATATGATCTACCTTTTTCCCATCGTTCTGATTTTTATTCAGCCTATCCGGGAGCATGGAATCTCCTATCAAGGAATCAATCATCGCTTCAAAAACGATATTAAAATCCTTCGCCAATAAATATTCGTCGGCCCTTGATTCAACACTAATATGCCGTGACTGATCGAAAAAATCATAACATAGCTTCCACAAAGCCAATGCCTTGTCGGAATAGTATCTATATTTAAGTTTACGAAGTCTGCGCAGGCCGATGCCATTGGATAAGTATAAATCGAAACGTTTGCCTGTTATCAGTTTATAATTTGCGTTCTGTACAAATGTGATACCATAGATATTCTTCAAATGATTTAAGATCGAGAAAAAAATAACAAACAATTCCTCGTCAAAATCCACACCACGTTTTTTTACAACCGGATTGACATATACAGGCTTAGCATTCTGGATAAGGACTTCGGACGATAATACAGTACGCCTCCAATTGATTTTATTATAACCACGACAGTTATTTTTCATAACCGTCATAAACCAATCATAATTCGTTCTGTTGAAATCCAACAATAATAGTACTATATCAAGAAACGATCCATAAATTTTTCTCTTGCCTTTGCCTATACGTATAGCGCTCTGTTCCTTAATGGCTGAATGAGATTTATTATTTATTATACAACTCTCACGATAAACAGAAATAGCCCTATATATCCATATTGAAAATTCAGAAATAAAACGTCGCTCTTTAAGCTCCATCCCTCCGATAGTATCAAAATCCACTATCTCTTCAGGCCGATATTTACCAAATACGAAATCATTTTCCGCTAAAATAACCTTAGGGAGTATAAATACGCACTCATTTACCGTAGCATTATAATAATATCCGACAGAATTAATAATGACACTGTCTCCATCAATAATCATATCCATGGTCGAAATATAGTCACAGATACGGTCGTAACTGTACTTATAACCTTCAATCAGCACCTTCATTCGCGCTTCGTTTTATCTCTTCATTATTTTCTGAACAAATTATCCAATCACATTATTTACAAACTTTTCGACTCTGGACTCGTCTATTTCACCGTCTATGTCAAAGTAGGACGAATATGTCATAAACTCATTATTTTCATCACGTAAAAAATCTTCATCAACTCCAAAATCCTTAAAAACATCATTATACATATAATATATGACTTTCGACAGGAACATTTCCGGTGAAATCAGACAACGCCCGTCCGACATCCTATGTCCTCCAACGAAGAAATAACCTATCTTTTTATCCTCCTGCTGAATGTCAATATTTTCTATTTTCTGATTTATGGCTTCCACAAATGTCCACCAATCATATTCATGTCCATTAGAAAATTTTATAACATAATTTTTTTTCGCATCAGTTATCTTAACATATTTCCAATCCCAACGACGCTTAAAAGCAGAATCAATCGGAAACAGTGATTGATCCGAAGTATTCATTGTCGCCCATATATACAAATTATTCGGCAGAAGAAGAATCGATCCATCCATAACCGATCCGACAATATCTTTATCTCCATCATACATAGCGTTAATATCCTCTTTATTAGACATCTGAAGATCTTTAAAGACAATTTTAAGTTCTTTTGCAAGATCATTGTCAGTGATTATTGGATAATTTGAAAAGCCAAAATCGTTTCGGTCAAGCAACTGGAATATATCTCCAAAAATCTGAGCACAATTCCCCCGGTTTATCTCCTCTATCACCAAAAATACTGGCTTTGGATGTTCATTTCTCTGTTCTTTCCAAGCCGACACATACGATTTTAGGAATGACTGAAAAATGTAAGAATATGCTATTACATCATCCGTTATTTCAATGCCATTTTTGTCTTTAAGGATTTCACCATCTGTTCCGTAATGCAAAACAGTCTTTGTTACAGGCTTATATGCACCAACAAAAGATGAATAGTCCGTATCTGGATGAAATGTTGTACGATAATTCTCATATTTCGAACAAATCTTGTTTATCATATACGATTTCCCCGTCCCTGGAGCACCAAAATAAATCTTTTGATAAGATTCACTCTCGATTGAATTGTCTTTTACAGACTCTACACCTTTCGCAGATCTAATCAGATAGTAATCGGTCAATGAAAAATTAGTAAACACCAGACACTCCTGGATTTTTTGGCCGGCATAAAGAGTCTGTATAAACGGAGCTCTTGAAAACTCCCCTGGATGTGCTTGTATAAAAGTACCTTCCGATGTAATATTTCCGCTACCTCTATTATTTGTATATAATTGAGATAGCCTCTCAAATAGAACTTGTTCCGAATATTTATTATCATCAAAAGTAAGATTTTTGCGTTCAAATGAAAAAATCTCTTTCAATTGCTCGAACGTAAGACCTGTCTTTGAAATAAATAAAGATATTAGATCAGTATCGGATGGTTCGTCAGCAAACCGTTCATTCCTTAAAAACCATGTAACAACATCATAAAAATTAGGTGTCGAAATAAGCATCTGTTCTTTAAGTTTCTCAATCCATACGATTGAAAACATCACAAATGAACGCTGTTTATTCCATGAAAAATCTTTCTTATCTTTCAGGCTGAACAGGTCCTCCAGAAACTGAGCAGCCTTATCATTACTGAATTCATACGGAACGCCGGGTTTTATTTCTTTATTAATGGCATAAAGAATGGACATCACACCCCAGAATTTACTTAAAGTGCTTCTCACATTACCACTATATGCAGCAATGACTGAATCAAGAGAGAAATATTTCATTTTATTACAACATATTTTTCATACGCAAATATCATTTTGCGCATAATTGATTTTATGATAGGTATGCTAACAGAATTACCCAATTGCTTAAGAGCTTGGCAATCAGACACAGGCATTATAAATTCATCTGGAAATCCCTGAAGCCTTTTCGATTCTAAAACGGATAAACGACGACGTAAATCCCACAGTTTAGGAGTACGGTTTGCTATTATAGTCGGTGCATATGTATCCAAACAAGCATAAAAGGCTTCCTGTATTTGAGTCTTAGCCCGATCTCCCACATGAAATCTTAAAGAACCATCTGGTTTTTGAAAAGAAAACACACCGTATTTACCTTTTTTAGTATCCGGAGCATATTTTGAATTGTCATGACGCACCCGTTGGCATTCATGACAATGGGCAAAATGATAATCAATCCTCTCAAGTTCTAATTGCGAAAGAGCCAATTCCGGACTATTATCCCCAATTTCCACAATTTCCCTTAATACTGGATGCGTCCCTAATGGCTGTGGAAATTCAAATATTATATTTTCCCTAAAAGCCACACAATACCACCGTTCACGCTTTTGCGGTAAACCAAAGTCTAACGATGACAAAACAGTCCAATGCGGATAATATCCCAACTCCTCAAGGGTCGAAATTATAGTGGCAAGGGTGTTCCCTCCGTCATGCGATACAATCCCTTTAACATTTTCAAGAAACACCATTGGAGGCTTACGATACTCAAGTATTCTACAGATATCAAAGAAAAGTGTTCCACGAGTCTCGTCCTTGAAACCTTCCTTACCTCCCGCATAGCTAAACGGCTGACACGGAAATCCGGCTGTAAGTATATCGAACTCTGGTATATCTTCCGGTTTAACTTTTTTTATGTCTCCAACAGGCGTTTCATTAAAATTAGCTTCATACGTAGCCTGTGCAAATTTATCTATATCAGAAGAAAACACACAATCAACATCAGAAGCTTCCATTGCCAAACGAAAACCTCCGATACCACAGAACAAATCAATTCCCTTATATTTTTTAGTCATTTTTTCTAAAAACACGTTTCCTCCGACACGAAAAAACAAGAAAATATAATTTACAAATTTAGTGAATTTCTCACAATATCACTGTTTGTAATTCTAAATATTTGGCCTAATTATTAGCATAGATAAATAACCGGTGTCCGATAAAAACATCTATCTATATCGGACACCGGTATAAGTATTTAATTCTTAAATCTCTATTTTATTCTCACATTTTTGTTATTGCCCGTATAGGCGACCTTCTCAGAGGAAGGGCTAATGAGTTTGCAGTCGGTGAAAAGGGCGTTTTTACAATTGTTGATTTTCATTGCAGAGCCTTCAGATGCCGATATGCTTACATTCCTGAAATCTATGTCAACCGATTCGGACAACAGACCACCCTGACGGGCCGTAAAAATAGAATTGCGGACTTTTATATTTTCAATAGGCATTTCCGGAAGGCCATTGAACTTCACCGACATGCCTGAATTAAAGGATGTGACACCATTAATCGTTATATTGCGGAACTGAGGTGTGGTCTCATCGACAGGAGGGATAGTGGACGGAGCGTTTTTAACCCAATAATAAAGGTCGAACAACAAAGCCTCGCCACGGATATCAAGCATATTGATATTATCGATGAAGATATTCTGCACCACGCCTCCGCGACCACGCGTGCTTTTGAAGCGTAAGCCTACATCAGTACCAATAAACTGGCAATCCGTAACCGATACATTGTTGACGCCTCCGGACATCTCGCTTCCGACAACAAAACCACCGTGTCCCTGAAACACACGACAATCCTTGACTATTACATTCTCCGTAGGAATCCCGCGTCTGCGGCCATCTTCATCCTTGCCCGATTTAAGACAAATGGCATCGTCACCGACATCAAGAGTCGAACGATAGATTATGACATTTTTACATGATTCCACATCAAGGCCATCACCGTTCTGTGCATATTCCGGATTTTTGATATATACGTCGTCGACTATAAGATTCTCGCACATGAGCGGATGAAGGTTCCACGCTGGAGAATTCTGGAAAAGTACGCCTTGAAGATAAACATTCTTACATTTGACAAACTTCAGCATTACCGGACGAATGAAGTGTTTGATTTTCTCCGCGTCCTCTTTTGAAAGGTTCTTTAGACCGTCACGCAATTTCTCTCCTTCTATATAATTTTTCGAAGGATACCAGGTGTTGTCATTTATTACGATTCCACCTGAAGCGACAAGACGCTTCCATTGCCCAGCCGTCATTTTATCGCGTTTCACCTGACGCCAAGCCGCACCGTTTCCATCTATGACTCCATCACCGGTTATGGCTATGTTCTCAAGATTCTCGCCCCATATAGGAGACTGCGCACGATAAGCCTCATAGCCCTCATAGACAGTGTAGACCACCGGATATTGATCCATGTCCGGAGAAAACAATATCAGGGCACCGCCATCAAGATGAAGATTTATATTGGATTTAAAGACAATCGGACCAGTTAGCCATATACCGGAAGGCACGTTAAGTGTGCCTCCTCCTTTAGCGGCAAGAACGTCCATGGCTTTCGCAAATGCCTCTGTATTGAGCGTTTCACCGTCCGCAACAGCTCCGAAATCGGTAATAGAGACTGTGTTATCCGGGAAAACCGGTTTATCGATCAAAGGCATTTCAAACGGAAGGTCTTTATAAAGATGACTGTATGACGACACCTTGTCAGCGGCACAAACCGACACCGCTCCCATACACAGACCAAGTACTGTTGTAAGAATTTTCATGATATTTTAATGATAGATTATATGCTGCATTCGCTGTGACTACAAAATTACAGTTTTTTTCACATAAGCCAAACACATATCGACAGATTTGCTTATTTCACCGTCATTGACTACTTTTGCGCACATTAATAAAGATTAATCCAAATATCATAAACCATGTCAACCGAAAACGCCATGACCCCCTCCGAAGCAAAAACTTGGATGGAAAGCCGATGCTGGTCCAACGGATGGAAAGTCGATGCCGACAAAAGCATCAACGCGATAGAATTCGCCACTCAATACAACAAAAATAAGGATCTTTGGGACAAACTATTCAAGTTTCTTGCTGAAACCGATCCAATGACTCTCGAACCAGGCAAAATCGTTCTTGAGGAAGGACGCCTTTGGATCAATGTACTTGAATACACCCCGAAATCAGCCGAGGATACAAAAATAGAATCCCACCGAGATTTTATCGACCTACAATATACATACGTCGGCAACGAATTGATGGGACTCGCCGGCAATGTCACCCCAATAAACGAATACGATCCCGTAAAAGACCGCACAAACTACAGCACGAACGAAAAAATAGACTATTCTCCCGCATCACCGGACCGCTTTTTTCTGTATTTTCCCGCAGATATGCACCAACCATCGGTCCGTTCGACAGAAAACCCTGGCACATCACGCAAACTTGTAGGCAAAATCGAATTCGCCAAGCATTAATACGTTGGTGTACGCCCAACCAAAACGTATTTTTCACAAAACTATAACATCGAAGAAACCGGTCGTCCATCAACTGATGGACGGCCGGCTTCTATAATTATTTATCTTCAAGTCGTTAACCGGACTATTCAGGGGCTGTCGATCCGGGATTTTTCGGTTTGGCTCCGTTTCTTTTCTTTCGTCCATGTAGATTGTTTCCCTTTTTTCGATTTTGGACGGACGGACGATCTTTCCGGGTCTGCATACCTGAATCTCCATGCGGTTTTCTCGTTCTGCTTCCGTTGCGATTTTTATCCGTCATCCGTCTTTGAGGGCTGTATGCCGGAGCCTCACCCAATAAAGCAGGAAGCTCTTCTTTGCGCACCTCATAGCCCAAAAAAGATTCTATCTCTCCGAACTTGGCTTGGTCACGCAGGCTTACAAGCGTGACAGCCTTACCATCGGCATTCGCCCTTGCCGTACGGCCTATACGGTGCACATAATCTTCGGCTTCATGAGGCACATCATAATTAACTACCATTGCTATGTCATCGATATCAATGCCTCTTGCAAGTATATCTGTGGCCACAAGCACATCTATCCTGCCGGCACGAAAATCATGCATCACCTCGTCGCGTTCAGACTGTCCAAGATCCGAATGCATCTCTCCAACCTTTATCTTTGAACGACGCAACTCTTTGGCCAAATCCTTTACCTTGAGTTTCGAAGACGAGAAAACAATCACACGTCGAGAATGTGCCGTCTTGAAAAGATGTTTCAAAACACCATGCTTCTGAGCCTCATGGCAGACAAAAGCCGATTGATCGATCCTCTCGGTCGGCTTCGATACCGCAATCTTAACCTCAGCCGGATCATTCAGTATTGCTTTAGCCATCTGTTGGATTTTCGGAGGCATGGTAGCCGAAAACATTAAAGTCCGGCGTTCTTTTGGCAAATGCTTTACTATCTGCATTATGTCATCGTAAAATCCCATGTCAAGCATACGGTCAGCCTCGTCGAGAATAAAATATGATACGCGCGAAAGGTCTACGTATCCCATCTGTAAATGCGCGAGCAATCGTCCGGGAGTGGCGATCACCACATCCGCACCCATTTTCAACCCCCGCTGTTGCTGAGCGAAAGTCGCCCCGTCAGTACCTCCATAAATGGCCACGCTGCTTACCGGGACAAAATAGGCGAATCCTTCCATCTGCCGGTCGATTTGCTGCGCCAGCTCACGCGTAGGAGCCATCACGATACAGTTTACATAGTCCTTTGCCTCCGGCATATCTGCAAGGCGGTCGATTACAGGCAGCAAATAGGCCGCGGTCTTTCCCGTTCCGGTCTGAGCCACAGCAATAAGGTCACGTCCTTCGAGTATCACAGGTATCGCCTGTTCCTGAATAGGGGTGCACTCATCAAAACGCATCGCATCGAGAGCGTCAAGTATATCGTCGCTTAGATCAAGCTCGTCAAATCTCATAAATCAATCATTTACTTATCAATCTGCAAAATTACTCTTTTTTTCATTCATCCCTTTTATGACACCTCAATAAATTGGAGATACTAAAAGACAAAAGGCCCGAAATCCTCACAATGAGGTCTCCGGGTCTTTCATGAGATTTTATTACTACGATAAAAATCAGACGCAACCGATCTTATTATTTTTCATTTACCGGACGTTCTATTTTGTCCTTATTGCAACGCTTAGTCATCCGTTCAATACGTGCGACAGTCTCAGGATGTGATGAGAACATTTTGTCGACATAGCTCGATTTGGAACCGGCCTCTTCTTCCATTTTAAGGAATTTTTCAAAAGCCATCACCATACCCCAAGGATTTTTACCGTGGGATTTCAAAAATTCATAGCCATAGTCATCAGCTTCGTTCTCCTGCTTTTGTGAATATTTCGCATTGACAAGAGACTCTCCGAGCACTCCGAGCTGCGACTCGGTCAAAGCCGCCGCCGCGCCTCCGGCTGAAGCCACACCATCTTTCAATGCACCGGTCAGAAGCTCCGTACGGAAAGCGTTTTTAGAATGATGCTTGGCGACATGGCCTATTTCATGACCGATGATACCGAGAAGCTCGTCATCGCTCATTATGTCCATCAATGATGAGAACACACGTACACTGCCATCGGCACATGCAAAGGCGTTTACGTCTATAACACGATAAACCTTAAAATTCAAGGGTATACCATCAGCGTCGTTAAGACCTTCAGTCAGCTTCTTAAGACGGATAGTATATGGATCATCATCAGGAGTGACAGGGTTGTGTTCATCCATCCAATCGACAGACTCTTTCACGTACGCCGCCATTTGGGCATCGGTAAGCGTAGCCGCCTTGGCCGCCTTGGCTCCGGCACTTATGGCCTTACCAAGATTGAACTGCGCTGATGCAGGAGCTGTGACAGCAAGACCGAGTGCCACAGCCAACACTTTTAGAAAATTCTTGTTCATTACATTAATGTGATTAGGTTTTTCGTAAACTTGAAAAAAATTTTGAATCAATACAATGATGCTACCTTTCCGGTGGCAAAGTTACAAAATTTTAACAACATCGTATCCTTTTCTACGACAAACAACGTAACTTTGCGCCATAAATCACAGGAACCATCTCATAAGGCCATGTCAAGTTCTAAATCGAAAGAAACAAAAAGCATCGCAAAATGGGTGATAGCGACAATGCTTCTGATATTTCTCTACGGGGGAGCAATAGCGATCAACAATTACACTATAGTCAATTGGCAAATCCCATGGTCAATCGCACTCACTCTTTCATTGCTGACATGGATACCGCTCGGCAAGCAATGGGAACGATCACTCCCAAACATACATAGGCTATTGCGACTATTAATTCACTTGACAGCGGCCACCAGCATGTTCATTTTTATGATTTTTGCCATCAACTTCTTTCTTGCCGACGATTCATCGACACACATAGAGAAGGCCATAGTCGAAGGCCATTACCGCGAAACACACTACAAAAGCGAACGTGTAGGCCGACGTGTATATAAACGCGGTGCGCCATATTATGAATATCTGATCCGTGTAAAATTTTCCGACGGACGCATCAAAGACATAACTGTTCCTAAAAAACGGTATGACCGTATACGCAACGGGAGCACCCTTGAGATAAAACTTAAAGACGGCTTCTTCGGATTCCCGGTGCTTGAGCGCAAACAAGCCTTTATGTAACGATTAGGTTTTTCGGGAAATAATTACTACTTTTGCAAAAATTTTTACTATACGTACATTGATTATATAACAATCACTACAAAATTTCATCTCGTCATGTCAAAGAGATTCAAAGAATATAGCGGACTTAACCTACCCGAGATCAACGAATCAATACTCTCTCAATGGGACGCGGCCGACGTCTTTTCACGCACGATGTCAGAACGCGAAGGCTGCCCGTCATTCGTATTCTTTGAAGGCCCGCCCTCTGCAAACGGAAAGCCAGGCATCCACCATGTTCTTGCGCGTACCATTAAAGATATTTTCTGCCGCTACAAAACCATGCAGGGATTCCAAGTGAAACGTAAAGCCGGATGGGACACACATGGCCTCCCCGTCGAACTTGGAGTCGAAAAAAATCTTGGCATCACCAAAGAGGACATCGGCAAAAAAATTTCCGTCGATGACTACAACGCGGCATGTCGCAGCGAAGTGATGAAATATACCAACGAATGGGAAGACCTGACCAGAAAAATGGGTTATTGGGTCGACATGCCAAACGCTTACATCACATACGACAATCGTTATATAGAAAGCGTATGGTGGCTTCTCGGACAGCTCTATGAAAAAGGATATCTATATAAGGGATACACCATACAACCATATTCACCAGCCGCAGGCACTGGGCTGAGTTCTCATGAATTGAACCAGCCAGGCTGCTACCGAGACGTGAAAGACACCACATGCGTGGCGCAGTTCCGAATCATTGACGACAACTGTCCGGCACTCGTTCCTTACCGCGACATATTGTTCAAGTGGGGAACCCCTTATTTTCTCGCATGGACTACCACACCGTGGACACTCCCCTCAAACACAGCTCTCGCTGTCGGTCCGGAAATAGTATATAATATCGTACGTACATACAATCCATACTCCGGCAAAGCAGAAACCGTCATAGCCGCTGACGCACTGATGGCTTCGCTTTTCAATCCCAAAGCCAGTGAGTTATCACTCGACAGCTATAATAAAGGTGACAAGCTGATTCCATACGAAGTCGTAGCCCAAGTCAAAGGGTCGGATCTTGTCGGCATCAATTATGAGCAGCTTCTTCCATGGGTCAATCCCGGAGAAGGCGCTTTCCGTGTGATTCTTGGCGACTACGTCACCACTGAAGATGGTACAGGCATCGTACATATCGCTGGTACATTCGGAGCCGACGACCTCCGAGTGTCAAAGCAGGCGGGAATACCTCCGCTCCACCTGATCGACCGCGACGGCAATATCAGACCGATGGTCGACTTTACCGGACGTTTCTTTACCATCGACGACCTCGACCCTAAATTCGTCGAAAAAATGGTCAATGTCGATGCTTATAAACCCTGGCAGGGACAGTACGTCAAAAACGCTTACGATCCTGAGGCCAACGATGAAACAGAGACGCTCGACGTAAAGATCTGTATGGAGCTGAAAGCTACCGACAAAGTATTCAAGATCGAAAAACACGTACATAACTACCCACACTGCTGGCGCACAGACAAGCCGGTGCTTTACTATCCACTCGACTCATGGTTCATCCGCACGACTGCCGTTCGCGAACGCCTTATGGAACTCAACGACGGCATTAAATGGAAACCAGCGTCGACAGGCAGCGGCCGTTTCGGCAAATGGCTCGAAAACCTTCAGGACTGGAACCTCTCGCGCAGCCGTTATTGGGGTACACCGCTACCAATATGGCGTACTGAAGACGGAAGCGAGGAAATTTGTATTTCATCCGTAGGTCAACTATATTCTGAAATAGAACGTGCGGTCGAAGCCGGTGTAATGAATGAAAATCCTTATAAGAAATCAGGGTTCGTCCCGGGCGATTTCAACAAGGACAACTACGAAAAAATAGATCTACACCGCCCATACGTCGACGATATCGTACTCGTTTCAGCGACAGGCCGACCGATGTATCGTGAAAAAGACCTCATTGACGTATGGTTCGATTCAGGCTCGATGCCCTACGCCCAGATACATTATCCTTTCGAAAACAAAGAAGCATTTGACAAACGGGAAGTATATCCGGCCGACTTCATAGCCGAAGGCGTCGACCAAACGCGCGGATGGTTCTTTACGCTCCATGCTATTGCCGGAATGGTATTTGACTCCGTCGCTTACAAGACTGTCATTTCAAACGGACTTGTACTTGACAAATACGGCAACAAAATGTCGAAACGACTCGGCAACGCGGTAGATCCGTTTGGACAGATCGGCCAATACGGTGCTGATCCGGTGCGTTGGTATATGATCTCTAACTCATCTCCATGGGACAATCTCAAATATGACGAAAAAGGCGTGCTTGAAACATCGCGCAAACTTTTTTCCACCTTATATAATACATACGGTTTCTTCGCGCTCTACGCCAACGTGGATGGATTCGATCCTGACGCACAACAAGTGCCAGTCGACAGACGTCCCGAAATCGACCGTTGGATCCTCTCGCTTCTTAACACCCTCGTGAAAGAAGTGAGCGAAGCTCTCGACGATTACGAGCCGACACGCGCAGCCCGCGCGATAGGAGAATTCATTGGCGACAACCTGTCAAACTGGTACGTGCGCCTCAACCGGAAACGTTTCTGGGGAGGAGAAATGACCGAAGACAAACTTGCGGCATATCAGACCTTATATACATGTTTGAAGACAGTCGCATTGCTTATGGCTCCATTCTCTCCGTTCTATGCCGACCGCCTCTACCGTGACCTTACCGGCTCGTCGGACTCCGTCCATCTCGACCGCTACCCTGTAGCCGACACCACTCTTATCGATAGCGAACTCGAGGCGCGCCAGAAACTTGCACAGGACATCACGTCAATGGCTCTCGCACTCCGCCGAAAGGTTAATCTAAAGGTTCGTCAGCCATTGCAATCGATTATGGTTCCCGTGGCAGACGACAAGCGCCGCTCCGCCCTTGAAGCGATAATGGATCTTGTAAAGAGCGAGATCAATGTCAAAGAGATAAAGATTGTCGGCAACGATGAAGGCATTCTCGTCAAGAGCGTAAAACCTGACTTCAAAAAGCTTGGCCCGAAATTCGGAAAACAGATGAAAGCCGCAGCTGAAATAATAAAGGCGTTTGACGGAACTTCGATAGCCACACTTGAAAACGAAGGTAAAGTCAGCTTCGAACTTGACGGAGCAGAGGTTGAAGTGACATTGTCAGATGTAGAAATCATCTCAGAGGACATTCCAGGATGGCTTGTGGCCAATGAAGGCAGCCTCACCATAGCCCTTGATGTCACAGTGACACCCGAACTGCGGCGCGAAGGCATCGCCCGCGACATTGTCAACCGAATACAGAACATACGCAAGTCTCGCAACTATGACATCACAGACCGTATACGCCTCGTCTTCGCACCCGGAGACGAAACCAACGGAGCCATCCGAGATTTTGCAGAATACATCTCCCGTCAAGTCCTGGCCAACTCTCTTGAGATAGCACCTCTTACTCAAGACGAAGAAGGCATAGAAGAACTTTCGATGGACGACGTATGCGCACGCGTAAAAATCTCACTCGACAAATAAAATCAAAACTACAAATCATTATATCTCATAAGCCAACACCTTAAAACTTAACCTTTATGAGCGAAAAGACACGCTATTCAGACGAAGAACTACTTGAATTCAAGGATATAATATTACATAAACTTGAAAAGGCGCAAAAGGAATACGACTCACTTCGTGCCCTGATCAACAACACAGACGGCAACGATACAGCCGACACTTCACCAACCTTCAAGATTCTTGAAGAAGGCGCAAGCACATTATCGAAAGAGGAAGCCGGACAACTCGCCCAGCGTCAGAAGAAATTCATACAACATCTTCAGAACGCGCTTATTCGTATCGAAAACAAAACATATGGCGTATGCTGCGAAACCGGAGAACTAATCCCTAAAGAACGCCTGCGCGCAGTGCCTCACGCAACACGCAGCGTAGAAGCTAAAAATTCGCAAAACAAAAAATAAAAACTTTCATCAACACTTGACAATGCGCGGACGCGCCACACTTGCAACTCTGATAATACTTCTTGTAGTTCTGCTTGATCAGGCTCTCAAGATTTGGATAAAAACCCACTTTTACCTTGGGGAAGACCTTAAGATCTTCCCCTGGTTTCACTTATATTTTATCGAAAACAACGGCATGGCTTTCGGTATGGAGTTCGGCAGCAAACTCGCCCTGACATTGTTCAGGATAGTAGCCGTCGCGCTTCTTATATGGTATATAGCCAAGATACATTCATTAAAGACTGTGCCACGTGGCTATGTCGTCTGTTTGGCCTTTGTGACAGCCGGAGCGGCAGGCAATATTTTCGACTGTGTGTTCTACGGAATGATTTTCAACAATCCGTTTCCACCACAAATCGCGAGTCTTTTCCCGGAGGCTGGCGGATATGCTCCGGTATTTTTCGGCCGGGTAGTCGATATGCTATATTTTCCGCTATTCAGCTTTGTTTGGCCTTCATGGATACCGGGGGTAGGAGGACAGGAATTCCTATTCTTCCAACCGATATTCAACCTTGCCGACGCAGCCATATCGTGCGGCATTATAACGCTCGTAATTTTTTACCACCGCTACATCATCAGTCCAAAAGCCCTCGCGCAACTTCCTGAACGCAACTTTGACTAAAAGCAAATTCCACGCTGACAAATCCATCACCAACGTGCGCAGTATATTTCCAACAATAATCACACTGATACTACTCGTTTCCTGCGGGAAGACTCCAAGCCATGTGATTCCGGAAGAAAAGATGGCAAAAATCATGGCCGACATACACACCGGCGAGGCAGTCGTGGAAGCAAATAATTCATCCTATCGCAGCGACTCTGCCAGGAAAACACTGATGCAGTCGATCTGTGTGCGACACGGTGTGAGCGTTGCCGAACTTGACACGTCGCTATATTGGTACGGACACCACCTTCAAGAATACATGAAAGTCTACGACAAAACAATTTCCATTCTTGAAGGACGTATAGCAGAAGCCGAAAAAGCCGGAGGGAAAAATACCGACAGGACTATACGCGAAAGCATCGACGGTGACTCTGTCAATATATGGCCCGGAACAAACTATCGACGCAACTCAATCCTAAACCCATCCGACTTTATCAGTTTCACTTTCGGATCTGATCGTTATTGGGAACGCGGAGACCGCTACACACTTTCTGCACGTCCGGTCAACCCGCATTCACCAATCTACATGACGCTTGTCGTCAGCTACAACGACGGCACTTCCGAGTATGTAACTCTCAACCAAGGTTCTGAAGGGAGCAAACATCTGACACTTGTGCTTGATTCAACTAAAACCGCCACCAACTTATTCGGCTCCATACACTACAAGGCGACGAAAGGCGAGGTTTCATATCTCGATTCACTATCACTTGTAAGGACACGTGGCCGAAACGACAATGTCAAGGCGCGATCAGGACAACACATTGTCCACACCCGATAACGCCACCTATAATGAGCGAAAAAACCTGCCATATCCGTACACATGCGGTCATAATGAACAGCGAAGTATATCGCAACGTCATATTGACATATTCACCGGACAATCCAAACCGCCTCCCGATCATAAGCGATTTCAGCACAGAGACTCATTCAACAACCTCATACAACGGTATAATCATAATAGCCCCAGCCGGCTACCAACTGCCACCCGAGCTCTCAATATCTGGTACAATCAACGGACCGGAACAATTCACAGAATTGATCAACAGTCTGGCCGCGACCGTACCATCCCTTATTTCCGACAAGACAGACTTGATATTCCTCCCTCTATAAAAGTACAATTTTTTATCCGACACAGCGTTATTATACATGACGAACAGATTCGACTCTTTCAATAATAATGCTATGTCCGACTTGAACCTACGAACCATCATATTCATTCTTTTCCTCCTGCCATTATTGTCGTCAGGGCAAGTCAAAATACACGGAAAAATCACTGACAACGAAGGGAAGCCTGTCGAATTCGCAACCGTACGCATCGGAGGCACGGCAATAGGCACGACATCCGGCCTCGAAGGAGACTACAGCCTCTCATGTCCGTCATCCGACACGATCACTGTCCATTTTTCCTGTATAGGCTACCGTGAAGAAAACCGGAAACTTATAGACGCAAAAGGCGATATAACACTCAACATGCGGCTACAACTCAATTCCGAAATGCTGCAACAGGTCGAGGTCACCGAACTAAAGAAACAAACAGGCTCCGTAGGCACTATCGACGCCTCCGAACTTCGAAAAAGCCCCGATGTCAGCGGTGGCAGCGTCGAATCATTAATAACGACAATGGCCGGAGTGACATCGTCAAACGAAATGTCGTCACAATATTCCGTACGCGGTGGGTCATACGACGAAAACTCCGTATATATAAACGGAATTGAGGTTTACCGCCCCCTCCTTGTGACATCCGGACAGCAGGAAGGCCTTAGCATAATAAACCCGGATCTCGTCGGATCAATCGGATTTTCGACCGGAGGATTCCCAGCGGAATACGGTGATAAAATGTCATCAGTCCTCGACATCACATATCGCCAGCCTGAATCATTCGAAGGTTCGGTCTCAGCCAGCCTGATGGGAGCGTCGTTATCTATCGGACAAGCCACGAAAAAATTCTCGCAACTTCACGGCATTCGCTACAAACGCAACTCGTCGCTACTGAGTTCAATGGACACAAAAGGCGAATACGACCCATCCTTCTTTGACTATCAGACCAATATCTCATATCAGATCACACAGAAACTTAAAGTCTCCTTTCTCGGCAACATCGCCCTTAACCATTACAAATTCACGCCTCAGAACCGGACAACCACTTTCGGCACAACGACCGACGCCAAACAATTCACAGTCTATTTCGACGGACATGAAAAAGACCGTTTCGAGACCTACTTCGGTGCGCTCTCACTTGACTGGCGCGTAAACCGCTCGACCGCGTTGCAACTTCTCGGCTCTGGATATCTGACAAACGAACTCGTGGCATACGATATTTCGGGTGAATATTGGCTTGATCAGGCAGGAAACTCCGATGTCGGAGGTGAACTCGGAGTCGGACGATACCACGAGCACGCCCGCAACCGTCTCAAAGCCTCCGTGCTCGCCCTCGCGCTCAAAGGGAGCACGGCTATAAACCCGCGCCATACGTTGACCTACGGAATAAGCCTGCAAGGCGAAAAAATCATGGACCGAAGCCGCGAATGGGAACTCCGCGACTCAGCCGGCTTCTCACTGCCCTCAAACGGATCGGAACTTCGGATGATCTACAACCTCGCCTCACACCATGACCTAAACTCAACAAGATTCGCGGCTTTCGCACAAGACGCATGGAAAATCAACACATCCGCCGGATTCCTTACAGTCAACGCAGGCCTCCGCTTGAGCTATTGGTCATTCAACAAAGAACTGCTTCTCAGTCCGCGTCTCAACATCGGCTTCATCCCAGAACGCGCTCCGTCATGGGCCATACGTTTTGCAACCGGTCTCTATTACCAATCGCCATTCTATAAAGAATATCGCGTCCCTGTGGCCGACGACAAAGGCAACCAGACCATCGCACTCAACGAAGACATCAAATCGCAGCGCAGCTTCCACATTATAGCCGGTACAGACTACACTTTCCGGGCACTTGGCCGACCATTCAAACTCTCAGGCGAAATATACTATAAAGCACTATCACAGCTTGTACCTTACGAGATAGACAATCTCAAAATCGTATATTCGGGTATGAATGAAAGTTCAGGCTATGCCACAGGTATAGATATGAAACTATTCGGACAATTCGTTCCGGGCAGCGACTCCTGGATAAGTTTTTCGCTCATGAAAACAAGCGAAACCATCCATGGAGTCAAAGTACCGCGGCCGACAGACCGGCGCTACAGTCTCGGACTATTCTTCACTGACTATTTTCCGAAATTCCCGAAACTGAAATTCGCACTCCGGGGCATATTCATGGACGGCCTACCATCCACGTCACCTCGTTCCTCGCGCGACAAAGGCTACTTCCGTATGCCGCCATACAAACGTGTGGACGCAGGCCTTTCATACGCTCTTCTGTCTCCGCTTAAAGAAGGCGAAAACCGCGGAGGCATAGCCGGACGCCTCAAAAGCGTCTGGCTCGGATTCGATGTGTTCAACCTGCTCGACATCTCAAACGTAGCTTCCTACTATTGGGTCACCGACGTCAACGACATCCAATATGCCGTCCCCAACTATCTCACACGCCGCCAGTTCAACGTCCGCCTGACAATAGACTTCTGACACAAGGTTTCAGGCACACGACCAAAGCCGCGATAGAGAGCTGCTGACATTTCATACCGCACATCAAAAACTTAGTGTTTAACTTTTGATGTGCGGCTCATTTTGTAGGCCGAAACTTTTAGAATAGAAGTGCAACACACTGAATTTCGCCCTATTATCACAAACAACCGGTTAAATTAACTAAATTTAACCATCGAAAGGGTGATCTGAATGCGTTTTCCTACTTTTGCAAAAACAATCATTTCTAATTTCACTTCAACTCATCATCACACGAAAAAATTATGGCATCTACATATCAGATTACACTTGATTGATTATTTCCAATACTTGATGTGAAGTTTGTGCAAGTTAATACCGCCCTTAGCTATACATTTTTGTAACTCTGCTGTTATTGGGCATACATCAGACCATTCTGACGCATTACCCTTTAAAGGTGCTTTATTCAATAATTAGTTCATCATCAATCCATATAGTAGCAGATGTGTAATCATGTTGATTTTTATGAAAATGATGATTCCAACCAATAGTCGGTGAGTCGATTTTTATCAGATAACACGCTTGTATGTCATCATCAAAATCTCCAAGATGTATTCGTGTCAAACCATATCCGGCATAACAACCGTAGAATCCATACATTGGACGTTCCAATTTGCGAATAACAACATTCTCATCTGGACCGTAAGTTTCTATTAATGATTTGAAATTTCCAGTAATAATATAATCTTCGTTATTTGTATTCTCGAAGATAGATGTATCGGGATTACAAATGAAAAATTTTTCACTTAAGTATGTTGAGCACCTGCTAATATTTGCAAGTTTTGAAAATTAATGTTTTGAATGGTTCTGCATCAAAGAAAAACCACTAATTTTGCGGTGTCATTTAACAATGGCAGACATCGCGGAATAAAGAATACACGAAAGTGTTTAACTGATTCTCACCGATAAAGTCTGGAAAACTTACGAACGGGAATGAGTTGACATCTCTCGCGTCATGTATATGGCGTGGGAGACTGTTGCTTGTTTTAGTTCAAGGCATTTCCAGACGCCCATCTCTTGAAATAAGTTAGCAGTCCTCACGCTTTTCGTATTTCAAGTAAAATCTTCTTCGTGGGCTGGGAAGACTAAAGGCATTTAGTGCAGATGGAAAAATTTTTCAAAATGTGTGCAGCC
>CAJULW010000027.1 GCA_910587515.1 uncultured Duncaniella sp. | reverse complement strand
GGCCGCCATAGTAATACTTGACATTGTTTTCGGGGTGGTCCGGATAGCTGATACCTGTCAGACGATGGTAGTCGTAGGTATAGGTAATCATCTTTCCTTCCTCCGCCATGTTCGCAGTCTGCTTGGTCAGGACATTGCCGAGAGGGTCGTAGGTGAACGACGTGATGCCGCTTGCCGGGTGGTTGACCTCCGTGCGACGGTCGCCTATGTCGTAAACCGACGTGGTGGCGGGATTACTCCCGACACCATGAAGTACGGCAATATTGTCTGATACACGTCGTTCCATGCGTAAAGTTAGCAATTAATTTTGGATTATCACAATCAAATGAGCGAGATATGGATGTTGATTTGAGGAATGATTTGAGCGGGGTTGAAAATCCGTCACAGGCAATATTCAATCTATTCATCCAAAACTCTAAGCACTACGACCAGTTCACATCGAATATCGGCGAACTGATGCAGCTGGAGCAAGACTTCATGAGCCGCATTGTCGGAGGCCGAATAAACAACATTCTCGACCTAAACCGCGTCTATGTCGAAAATATCGGAAATATCTTTCTCGAATCAATGCATTATGGCTCCGATTGATAAGATGCCATTTTATGGCAACGTTAAATTTCTCAATTAATGATTGTCGATAATTTATTTATTTTATTGCTGTTTGATAAAATTTTTAAGCCTAACAAAATTTATATCAATTCAATATATAGGAGTCAGCCCTCAATTTTACTTTTCTTTATCACAAAATATATTATAGAGCTGCTCAAAATAATCATTTTAGCGAATTGCAATAATAAAATTAACCATATTATCTAAATAACCTTAATAAGTGGAATTAACGTCATTTAAATATGACAATATAAGCATACTGAATCTTGTTTTCACAAATACAAGGAGGCTGTGTCAAAATAGGCGCAGCCTCTTTTTATAAAGTGCCTTAAACCATAAAACAAAGCCCTGACTTTCGCAAGCCGGGGCTTTGCCATGTCAGGAAGTTTTTGTAACTTAGTGACATAAACCAAATTAAATGTCTACAAAGTTACATACAAAATCCTACGGTAACAACGACAGGCTGTTTTTTCTGCTGAATCCCAATGAAGATATAGCGGAAAACGACCCTGTACGCGTTGTTGATGCCGTTGTCGAGAGTCTTGACCTGCGGGAGTTCAAAAAACTGTACCGTGAACGCGGCAGGTGTCCCTACCACCCGAAGATGATGCTCAAGATCATCCTCTATGCCTATATGAATTAACGTATATTCGTGCCGCAAGATAGAGCGTCAGGTGCAGCGCGACATCCATTATATCTGGCTGGCGTCGCAGGAGCGGCCTGATTTTGTGACGATCAACCGCTTCCGCAACCGCGTAAAGAAAGAGATCAACAACATCTTCACACAAGTGGTGCTGCTGTTGGCCGAGCGCGGCTTTATAACGCTTGACGTGGAGTATATCGATGGAACGAAGATCGAGTCCAAAGCCAACAAGTACACCTTTGTATGGCGGAAGACCGTCGAGAAGAACCGTGCAAAGCTTCAGGAGAAAATACGTGTCCTGCTCCAGCAGATTGACGAGGTCATAGCGCAGGACAAGGCAGCGGAAGCTGAACGTGTGGAGTTTACTACCGATACACTTAACACATTTATCGGTGAACTCAAAGACGCACTTGCTGCAAAGCCGGAACCCGCTGACAGGGAGCGGAAGAAGCAGCACCGCGAAAAGAAAAAACAGCTAAAGGAGCTGGAGAAACACCGCGACAAGCTCAATGAGTATGACAGTCGGCTTGAACAAATGGGCGAGCGCAACTCGATGTCGAAGACCGACCCGGATGCCACATTCATGCGCATGAAAGAAGACGCGATGAACAACGGTCAGACCAAACCCGGATACAACCTTCAGATCTCTGCCGAAAACCAGTTCATCACCGACTTCGCCCTGTTCCCCAATCCCACCGACACGCTCACCCTGATACCGTTCTTCAACTCCTTCCTCAACCGCTACGGACATCTGCCCTCGGTCGCAGTCGCCGACTCCGGCTATGGCTCGGAAGAAAACTACCGCTTCATGGACGAGGCCGGCATGGAGGCATACGTCAAATACAACCGTTTCCACATCGAACAGCGCCCGCGCTACAAACCCAACCCATTCCATCACGACAACTTCCATTACAACGCCGACGAGGACTATTACGTCTGCCCGATGGGGCAGCACATGAGGCGTATCGGCACCGCCCACTCAAAGACCGCAAGCGGCTACCGCAGCGAAAACGCACGTTACCGCGCACAAAACTGCAAAGGCTGCCCGCTGCGCTGCCTGTGCTACAAGGCCAAAGGCGACCAACGCATAATCGAGGTGAACCACCGGCTCAATGAATACAAACGAAAAGCCCGTGAACTGCTGACATCGGAAGAAGG
>CAJULW010000026.1 GCA_910587515.1 uncultured Duncaniella sp. | reverse complement strand
TATTACTAAAAATTTGGATTGTAATGTAGGAGTTTATACCTTTGCACTCGCTTTTGAGAAGCGACGCTCCCAGGGAGCGTCGCTTCTCAAAAGCGAGTGCAAAGGTATAAACTCCTACATTACAATCCAAATTTTTAGTAATAATTTAACAGATTTTAACAGAGACGCACAACAAGCGGAGTAAAGAAATAGCAGCTTAATATACTATTATATACATAATTACGCTACACAAAACAACAGAAGATTAAAAATCAGCATTCCTATCCAAACAAAGCTAAATAACCTTACTACCCAAACAATGATTGACCGATTTAATTTTGAGAACAAATAAGTTTTAACTAACTTTGAAGAATAATTAAAAACAAATCCATGTCACGCATATATATAATCTGTAGCATCATCTTCCAATTTCTACCTCTATCTTCTCTCGCCAACACCAATAACACAAGATGGCACAACGAGCATAACGACACAACAACAATAACCAAAATCCTCATAAAAGCCTCCGATCTCCACGCCTCTAACCCAAATGAGTTGGTCGAATTTATAGGACGGCAATTCTTAGGCACGCCCTATAAAAACGGTACACTCGAAGGAACTCCGGAAAGACTCACCATAAACCTTGACGAGATGGACTGCACGACTTTCGTCGAAACAGTAGTGGCATTAGCCTTAACGGTAAAGGAAGAAAAAATTTCATGGCAAGATTTCACGCAGTTTCTAAAATCATTAAGATATCGCAACGGAGAGCCAAACGGATACTCGTCAAGACTACACTACACAAGTGACTGGATTGTCACCAATACACATCGCGGCTATATCAAAGAGGTCAGCGACAGGATACCACAGTCTGACTTTCAAATAAAAACCCTCGACTATATGTCGCGACACAGATCTGCATATCCGGCTCTCGCTGATTCCATCGAGTATGAAAACATCAAAAACATAGAAATCGGCTATCGATCTCACAAGTTCCCATACATAAAATCGTCAAGACTAACCAGCAAACAAGTATCAAAATCATTAAAAGGTGGGGACATAGTGGCCCTGACTACAAAAACAAGCGGTCTCGATGTCAGCCACCTCGGAATAATCGTAATTGAAAACGGATCACCCCACCTTATGCATGCATCATTAAAACAAGGGAAAGTCATCATCGACAAACTGTCGATACAAGACTATATGCGCAAGGCCCATAATCTCTCCGGAATACGCGTGATCAGGATAAACGCCCAATAGCATCAAAAAAGCCACATTAATATATATACTCTATATACCCCCCGAACAAGATATCACAGCCCAAATAGCCGGACAAGGGTCAATCAATCCCGTACTCCTTTATCTTACGATATAACGTTCGTTCGGATATATTCAATTCCTTTGCTGCATCTTTGCGTTTACCTCCGTTACGGTCAAGAGCGCGACGTATCGTGTCTCGCTCCGTCTCCTCCAATGTAGCGGGAGCCTCAGACGATGACAAAATTCCACCGGCAAGCCTTCCATCATCAGTACTACCGACCTCAGCCGGACGACGTATTTGCGATGCAAACGGATGAAATTTAACAATAGACCTAACCGGGGCTACGGCTTCAGGCATCAGGACATCCTCCACTGGCTGAAATCCGGCCTGCACATCAACACCATCCACAGCACCAAGCCCATCGAGACGAGAGTTCAAAGACTCTATCTGCCGCTGCAACCGAAATATCATGCCGAAAAGCGCCTCCCGCTCCGAAGCATAATCATGCGACATCTCTCCATGAGTAGCCACAGGAGAATAATTCACAGAACCAACAGGCAGAAATTGCGACAGCACATCAGCGTCAATCTCTCTGCCTGATTCAAAAAGAGCCGTCTGCTCAACCACATTTTTCAATTGACGCACATTACCTGGCCAACGATAGCGTAACAGAAGCGCGCGCGCCGAATCCCCGAACGAAACAGCCGGCATAGCGTATCGCTCCGCGAAGTCAGACGCAAATTTCCTTGCAAGAAGAACAATATCATTGCCCCGTTCGCGCAGAGGCGGAATGCCGATCGTCACCGTAGACAGACGATAATACAAATCTTCGCGAAAACGCCCTTCGGCCACCGCTTTTGACATATCAACATTAGTAGCCGCGACAATTCTCACATTAGATTTTTGAACGGTAGAGGACCCGACTTTTATAAACTCTCCGCTTTCAAGCACACGCAAAAGACGCGCCTGGGTAGTAAGCGGAAGCTCCGCCACCTCGTCAAGAAATATCGTCCCCCCGTCAGCCTCTTCAAAATATCCTTTACGAGAAGAAATAGCCCCGGTAAACGACCCCTTTTCATGACCGAACAGTTCGGAGTCAATCGTTCCTTCCGGTATCGCGCCACAATTGACTGCGATATATTTGGCATGTTTACGTGATGAAAAACCATGTATTATCTTCGGAAAAAACTCCTTACCTGTACCGCTCTCGCCCGTAACGAGAACCGAAAGATCAATCGGAGCGACCTGAATAGCGCGCGACATAGCGGCAAGCAAGCCTGGAGCGTTACCTATAATCCCATAACGCATCTTAGCCTGACTTATCTCCACCGGTATTTCTTGAATATCGAGCTGCATGATCGAATTTTGTTATTTGATAGATTTAAGTCCGTATGTGCGTCCACGCAAAAAATCTCCAAGCTCCTTGATCGAAGCCGAATGAGACGCGATCTCTTCGGGAGATATTGGCTCCCCTATCGAAATATGCAACGTATCGTTTTTTCTGCGAAACACCTCCGCAGGAAGACGAAGGGTGCGCAGCTGCCAACTCACGATGCCGAGAAAACGGAACCACCAGCTATTATAACCGTGAAAAAAGATCGGAATCACTGGCACCTTCAACTGCTGAATCAAACGTATTATAGATTCCCGCCATTCCCTGTCCTCAAAACGCAGGTGACGATTATAGTTCCCCACAGCACCGGCCGGGAAAAATCCTATAGGCTCTCCCTTTCGCACCTGCATTATAGCTTCCTTGATACCTTTCATCGACACGGCTTTCTTTGCTGGATCATCGCTCGCTGTCTGGTCTACGGCTATGAAATTCGGCCTCATCGCGACAATATAGTTAAGTATCATATTGACCATAACCTTAAATTTAGGGCGCCTGCGACCGATCATATCTATAAGCGTTATGCCGTCGAGAGCTCCGAACGGATGGTTGCTGATGGTTATAAACGCACCTTCCGGCAGATTATCAAGCACATGCTCATTATCGATTCTCAATTTAATACCAAGATCCTCAAGAAGACCGCGACAGAACTGCGGGCCCGGCGTGTCGAAATTATGATCATGAATCCAATTGACTTTATCGATCGCAAGCCATTTCATAATCCTTCCGACAAGCTTTCGCTTGCCATTAAAAAAAGGAGCCATTTTAACTATATCATCATAATCAAGCACCGTACGCTTGACTTCAGTGGTCTGTGAGATTTCCATAAATTGATTCAATTAACGAACAATTATTGCAAAATTACATAAAAAACGCGAAACAATCCACACAGGCCATAAAGCATCTCCCCAAAACACGACAAAATAGCAGCCACAAAGCCCCATTTCGTAAAATTAACACTTTATCCAGATTGAAAATGTATATAAGTGTGAAAAAATTCCTAACTTTGCCCCCTGCAAAAAAGAGCCTAAGACATTATATATAGCGGCGGAAAGCCATATTGACTATGAACTTATTACAACAGAAATTATCCAGATACACAACCCCACAAGAAGTCAAAGCCGCAGGCGTATACCCCTATTTCCGCGCCATTTCAAGCGAACAGGATCCAGAGGTGATAATCAACGGTAAAAAGGTACTGATGTTTGGATCCAATTGCTACACAGGCCTCGTAAACGACCCCCGCATAAAAGAAGCAGCCATCGAAGCTACCCGCAAATACGGCACAGGTTGCGCGGGATCCCCGTTTCTCAACGGCACACTCGACCTGCACAAACAACTTGAATCTGCTTTGGCCGAATATATCGGCAAAGAGGATGTCATGGTATATTCCACAGGATTCGAAGTAAACCTTGGAGTCGTGTCCGCACTGACAGGCCGAGAAGATTATATAATCTGGGACGAGCAAGACCACGCATCTATCATAGAAGGACGACGCTTATCTTTCAGCCAACAATTTAAATATAAGCACAACGACATGGAGTCGCTCGAGAAGCAACTTCAACGGTGCGATCCCGACAAAGTCAAACTCATTGTAAGTGACAGTGTCTTCTCAATGGAGGGAGACGTCGCGAACGTGCGTGAAATCGTCGCCCTTGCAAAAAAATACAATGCCAGCGTAATGATGGACGAAGCACACGGCATAGGCGTATTCGGAGAGGGAGGACGCGGAGTATGCCACCATTTCGGTGTAGCCGATGACGTAGACCTGATAATGGGTACATTTTCAAAATCGTTCGCTTCGCTCGGAGGCTTCATCGCCACAAACAAGGAAGTGACAAACTACCTTCGCCACCACTCGCGCTCATACATATTCACCGCGAGCATCACTCCGGCCTCAACCGCAGCCGCACTCAAGGCCATCGAAATAATGAAAGCCGAACCTGAACGCCAGGACAACCTATGGAAGTTGACCCACCATGCGCTTGAAGGATTTCGGAGTCTCGGGTTTGAAATAGGCAACACCTCAACCCCTATCATCCCATTGTTCATCCGCGACGACTTCAAGACATTCGCAATAACCCACGACCTTCTTGAAGAAGGAATCTTTGTCAACCCAGTCGTATCGCCAGCTGTCGCACCCTCCGACACCCTAATACGCTTCTCATTGATGGCCACACACACGATGGAGCAGGTAGACAGAGCACTCGAAACCATAGCCCGCATTTTTAGAAAATACGGATTGATACCCCAGGCATAATCTTCACAAAAGATATGAAAAAGAGAATCCCACGCAAGATGCGTGGGATTCTCTTTTTAGCATGGATTGCAAAAAATAAGTGAATCATAGACAATCCAAATATCCATAAACAAAATACAAGATTAAGACAAAGATATATCGCAGACAATAAGCTTATAATCAAAACTATTTTTCATCAGAACATCTCTCCGACCGGCAGACATCGTCGCCATCTTCATCACGACATTCTTCATCCTCACCAAGCTTGCGACTAAGCTCTTGATCAGCCTTGAATTTAAGCATATCAAAACCCTGACCATAAACCCCGTTAACATTCGCCTGAGTGATAAACGCATTTGAGTCGACATCTTTAACAATACGGAATATGGTCACCGACTCTATACGCCTGCACACGACCAATAGCATTTTTATCGGATGTTTCGTATACCATCCCATACCGTCGATCACCGTGACCCCTCGACGGCCATATTTATTAACGGCCGTCGCGATTTTCTCCCATCGTCTTGATATGATTATAAACTGCACAGCCTGACGATTGGTATTGATCAACATATCGACCATGTATGATACTATGAAAAGAAATATGAAACCATACACAACGCTCGCTATATCGTGGAAAAACAGAAAACTTGACGAGATAATTGCAAAATCGACGTACAACATCGTACGCCCCACAGTCACGTTTGTTTTTTTTGCGACTATAGCAGCAACGATGTCAGTCCCCCCCGTACTACCGTTATGAGTGAACACAATACCCAATGCTATGCCAGCGAGCACCGAACCGATACAAATGCTCATAAAAGGCTCATCCGGAACCAACGGACCGTCAAATAAAGGAGGCATAAACGTCACGACAAGTGAAACCGCTGTAGCACCGAAAACTGTCTTATAGACAAAATGACGACCGACCACAAACCAAGCTATGGCAAGAAGCGTCAGATTTATCGCATACTGCGTGATACCTATCGAATACAAATTCCCGGTAAGGAAATAGACAATGGTTCCAAGGCCGGTAACACCACCTATCACCACTTTATAAGGAAGGATGAAAGCCGAAAAGCCGAAACCATATATCAAACACGCCACAACGATCATAATATAATCGCGGCTCGACATCCAAAGCTTTTTCTTTGACAGATCCATGTTCAGTACAATTTGTTAAATGGTGATAAGAAGTTGTTAAAATTTATTCATGGCAAATTTAAAACAAATAGATGTCACTGCCAAACAAATTTAAACATTCATATCGCAACTGAATGCCCCACCAATCCACCTTATATATATAACTGAAAGTAGAATCATATTTTTTCGCAACTATTGTCACAAAGATGGCTATGTTTGTCAACATCTGGCATAAAATGAAGCGAGCCACCCAATATGTTAATTAATCATAAAACACACTTGCCGGTTCTCAAAAAATCACTACCTTTGCACACCGATTATGTCCAATTAATAAACCCGACATCTTCATGGCATGAGCTTTTGGCCAAGCCAAGCCCTAAAGCTGTCAAAAAGTAACTTTCTATTAATTAAACATTTAACGTGGATACTTTAAGTTATAAGACCCTCACGCCCAACGCACAGAGCGTAGAGCGCAATTGGGTCGTAGTCGACGCTACCGACCAAGTGCTCGGTCGTCTTTGCGCAAAAGTCGCATTGATCCTTCGCGGCAAAAACAAGCCCAGCTACTCACCCAACGTAGAGTGCGGTGACAATGTCATCATTATCAACGCTGACAAAGTTCGCCTTACAGGCAAAAAATGGTCTGACCGTGAATACCTGTCCTATACCGGTTATCCCGGAGGTCAGCGCACAGCTACCCCCGAAATCATGATGAAGAAATCATTCAACAAACACATCAAACCGGGTCATCATCCCCTTTTCATAAAGGTAATGAAAGGTATGCTTCCCAAAAACCGCCTCGGCCGTGCCATCATCGAAAACATGCATGTATACAATGGGCCTAACCACCCCCACGAAGCACAGAATCCAGTAGTCATCGACATTAACAAAATTAAATAACCCGAAGAATGGAATCTATCAATGCAGTTGGCCGCCGTAAAGCAGCCGTAGCTCGCGTGATCGTTAAAGAAGGAAACGGTCAAATAACCATCAACAAACGTCCCCTTGAAGTTTACTTCCCCTCTTCCATCCTTCAATATATCGTAAAACAACCCCTCAGCACGCTTGACGTGACCGAGAAATACGACATCCGCGTCAACCTTGACGGTGGTGGCTATAAAGGTCAGGCTGAAGCCCTTCGTCTCGCTATCGCTCGCGCTCTTGTAAAAATCAACCCCGAGGACAAGCATGCTCTCCGCGTAGAAGGCTTCATGACCCGTGACCCCCGCGTTGTTGAACGTAAAAAGCCAGGTCGTCCCAAAGCACGCAAACGCTTCCAGTTCTCCAAACGTTAATATTCTCACTACTCTCCTCAAGTGTTTAGTATCTAAATCGCTGAGATGGACACGTTCCCTACTCTACGATTGTAATTTTCAAAAAGAACGTAAACAATTCAAGAACAAAACATGTCAACACCAACATTTGACCAACTCCTCGAAGCAGGTTGCCATTTTGGCCACATGAAAAGAAAATGGAATCCTGCAATGGCTCCTTACATCTTTATGGAGCGCAACGGTATCCACATCATAGACCTTTATAAAACCCAGGCCAAACTTGAGGAAGCAGCGGCCGCTCTCCGTAACATCGCGAAAGGTGGTAAGAAAATACTCTTCGTAGCAACCAAAAAACAAGCAAAGGAAATTCTCGCTGAAAAAGCACAGAGCGTCAACATGCCTTACGTTATCGAACGCTGGCCAGGTGGTATGCTCACAAACTTCCCAACAATCCGCAAGGCTGTTAAGAAGATGACCTCCATCGACAAGATGACAAAAGATGGCACTTTCGACAACCTATCGAAGCGTGAAAAACTCCAAATCACCCGCCAGCGCGCGAAATTGGAGAAGAACCTCGGCTCGATCGCAGATCTTAACCGTCTTCCGTCAGCACTCTTCATTGTCGATGTTTGCAAAGAGCACATCGCTGTAGCAGAAGCAAACCGTCTCGGTATTCCTGTTTTCGCAATTGTTGACACCAACTCTAATCCATCTAACGTGGATTTCGTAATCCCCGCCAATGATGATGCTTCAAAGTCAATAGAGTTGATCCTCTCAACCGTCTGCGAATCAATAAATGAAGGTCTTGAAGAACGCAAGGTTGAAAAAGCGGATGAAAAAGCAGCTGTTGAAAACTCCGAAGCCGCACCACGTCGCGAACGTCGTCGTGTAAGCCGCAAAGCTGATGAAACCGAAGCCGAAGTTGAAGTTGAAGTTGAAGCAACTGAAGAAGCAGCTGAATAATCATAGCTTTCTCCTCTCTCCACATAAAATAACCCTACCAATTTTAACACTCTAAACTCCAAATACTATGGCAGTTACAATGGCAGAAATCACCAAGCTCCGTCACCTGACAAGTGCCGGCTTGATGGACTGCAAAAAAGCTCTTGCCGAAACAAATGGCGATATAGAGGCAGCTGTTGAAATCCTTCGCAAAAAAGGTCAGGCAGTCGCTGCTAAGCGTGAAGACCGTGAAGCTTCTGAAGGCTGCGTACTCGCTAAAAACGAAGGTAACTTCGCAGCGATCGTCGCCTTGAAATGCGAGACAGACTTCGTTGCCAAAAACGCTGGATTTGTAGCCCTAACTGAAAAGATACTTGACGCGGCTGTAGCCAATCGTGTTCAGTCACTCGACGCCCTTAAAGCACTTGAACTTGAAGGACGCGCGATAGAGGCTCTTATTGTTGAGGAAATAGGCAAGACCGGTGAAAAAATGGAAATCGGTGCATACGAATGGATCGAAGCTCCTTCTGTGACATCATACAACCATCTTGGCAACAAACTTTCCACTATTGCAGGTTTCAATCTTGAAAACGTGGATTACCAAATCGGTCGTGATGTCGCCATGCAGATCGCATCCATGAATCCCGTAGCCGTTGACCGTGCAAGCGTACCAGCAGACGTTGTTGAATCTGAAATCAAGGTCGCTATCGAAAAAACCAAGGAAGAACAAGTAAAAAAGGCCGTTGAAGCAGCTCTCAAAAAAGCAGGCATCAACCCCAATCTTGTCGACACCGAGGATCATATCGAATCCAACATCACTAAAGGTTGGCTTACTGCTGAAGAAGCGGATAAGGCTCGTGCCATCAAAGAAGAAACCGCCACTGCCAAAGCGGCAAATCTTCCCGAAGCCATGATACAGAACATCGCCAACGGCCGCCTCAACAAATTCTACAAAGAATCATGTCTTATGGAACAGGAGTTTATTAAAGACGGCTCACTCACCATCGGACAATACCTATCACAGGCCAAAGAAGGTCTCGTTGCTGTAGCGTTCAAACGTGTAAACCTCAATCAGGACTAATACGCACACTTTCTTTAAGAAAGTCTAAATAACGCAACAAACCTCCCTCCGGTTTCCACTTTACACAGAAACCGGAGGGAGGTCTTTTTGTCGGTGAAAAACTCAGTCTCGTCCATACTTTTTGTTCGGCCAATTGAAAAAAACTATATTTGCAAACGGATATCAATCGACTATATTCGCGATTGATAACCATTGCTTTGATAAGCCAACTACCAAACATTACCGACGACCAACGCAGCAATGAAAGAAATAATCAACAGGCAAAATCTCACCACATTTCTTACACATCTTCTTTGCATCAGCATCCTTTTCATCCTTCCTGAAGTGCTGACAAGCCTCTCGAATCCATCCCGCCCCGTGCGTCCGTGGGTTTATACAAAAGCATTCGTCTATATCGGGGTATTCTATTTAAACTATTATTGGATTATTGAAAAATCACTTGACAAACCCAAACGGATAGTCCGGTTTCTCGCATCCAACATAATTGTAATCATAGTATCGTTAATAATATTATACCTTATCTGGCGCTTCAAAGGATATCTTGGAGGAAAAGACCCGATGAGAAATTATACATCCCCGACCGAAGGGCTATACATAGTGCGATGGGTCGGAATGATGTCGCGTGATCTTGTAACACTCATCCTTGTGATCGGTTTTGCTACAGCCCTGAGGATAGGAGACAAATGGATAATGCTTGACCGAAGGCAGAAAGATCTTATTAGCTCCCAAAGAGAAGAAGAACTGAAAAATTTAAAAAGTCAGCTCAACCCACACTTCCTGTTCAACACACTAAACTCCATATATGCACTAATTGCGATATCACCGCCAAAGGCACAAGGCGCGGTCCATGAACTTAGCAGACTCCTACGCTATGTCCTTTACGACAGTCCGTCCCATGTCAGTCTAAAACAAGAAATAGACTTCATCGACAACTATGTCAACCTGATGAGGCTAAGACTTAACCCATCCATACGACTCGACATCAGGATCGACATAAACGGCAATGAAAATCTACCCATAGCACCACTGTTATTCATATCAATAATTGAAAACGTTTTCAAACACGGCATCCATACACCGGAAACACCTATAACCATCGATGTCACAGTTTTGGACGGAACTATCCGTTGCTTCACATCAAACGGACGCAGCACGATCAACTCTCCCGCTTTAAAATCCGGACACGGAGCCACAGGCGGCATCGGAATGACCAATCTGAGGCGACGTCTCGACCTACTCTACGGAAAATCCGCATCACTTAAGACAAATATAACAACCGACCGCTACGAGGTACTGCTCACTATAAAACCGCACTCCACACCAAAACATAAACCAATCACGACATGACTACACTCCGTTGCTGCGTCATAGACGATGAGCCGCTCGCTTCCGGACTCATAGTCAACTACATCGAGAAAACACCATTCATGCAACTCGTCGGAGAATTCGCATCCCCACGTGACGCAATCTCTACCATACTCAACGAGCACATAGACATCGTATTCCTCGACATACAGATGCCTCAGCTCAATGGCATTGAATTTGCAAAAATCATACCGTCTACCACGCGTATAATATTCACTACGGCATATTCAGACTATGCAGTGGAAGGCTTCCGCGTCAACGCGCTTGACTATCTGCTAAAACCCGTCAGCTATGACGAATTTCTCGCCGCAGCCAACCGAGCGTTAGACTGGTGTGAGCTACGACGTCATACCGAAAATTCACCGACCGAAGAAATCACAAGTTCTGACGGAGACTACATCATTATCAAAAGTGAATATAAACTCGTACAGATAAACATCCATGATATAATATATATCGAAGGATTGAAAGATTATGTAAAAATATATGTCGATGGCTCCGATAAATCAATCATGACCCTATTAAGCATGAAGACACTCGAACAGACACTACCTGCATCATCTTTCATGAGAGTACATCGCTCATTCATCGTCAATCTGTCAAAAATCAAAGTCATCGAACGAAACCGTATAATTTTCGGCAAAACGCAAATACCGGTTTCAGAAAGCTACAAAGATATATTCACCGAATTTATCACTCGACGCACGCTTAACTAAAACGGCAAAACCACTCAAAACAACAGAGAGCCAATCATCACGATTGACTCTCTGTCGTTTTTATACTTAAACCGACAGAAAACCTCCAGCGGGTTTAATTACAAAATAGAAGCTAAATAATTTCGTATTACACAGATGCCACAACTTTTACTTGCGGCTTCAATTTTATGACGTACTTATCCGGCTAAAGTTACACCAATCACTTTGTTTTTCACAAAAATTAACTATCATTCTAAGCTATCGGATAAAAAATCTTAAATGACATACGGACACATCAATCTCAAGAAAAGCTAAAAACAAACAAACAAACAAACAAAACAACTATCACATAAAAAACAAAGACCAATCACAATGTGATATCCAATTTTTTTATTATCTTTGTAAATTGACGGTAGCTTAATCACATGAAAACAAACCTAAACACAGCATTATTTATACCAATACTGTATCTATTTGCATTTGCTGCACTTACCGCAAAAGCGACCGACCGCAGCAGCTATCTTCTTGTCGAATATGACAGACTTTTCGCCCGACTTGATTCTCTTATACTGAAACCGTCGATCAATTCTCTTTATTTCGGTGACACTTATAACATCTTCCGTCCGGCAGAAATCAGAAAAATGAGTCCGGAACTCGACATAGCCCTGATAAAACGTACTCAAGCCGAGATACACGAAGGCAACAGCCAAACAGGACTTTCCATTACAGGACAAACCTATTTCCGTCTCGACAACGACCTCGGTTTCGACGAAGACGACGCCGAATCGCGCTACAGATTCAAAATACAAGGCGAACTTCGTTGGAATTTTTTGCAAAGTTCTCTATTCGGACGAAAAGGACGAAGAAAAGAAGCTACATTAAAAGAACTGATCGACCGGGAAAACTTCTGCAAACAACGTTCTGACGTATCCGACTATAAACTGCGCCAAAACCTTAGACATTACTACGACTCCCTCATGGCCGGAGTGCTACAGCATCGTCTACGCGCCCTAAATCTAATCAATGATACACAATCCTATCTATTGTCAAACCAAAACATCACAAGTGACGACCTTCTCCCCATACTTGACGCCCGCATGGAAGCAGAACGAAAATTAGCCGCCATCGACGGAACATACCCCTATGCAAACGATCTTTCAAGACCTGAAGGCTACATCGTTCGCATTGACACCACAGCACTCATGCGACATATCCGCAATACACAAATCGACCTGACCACCTTGCGCCTACAAATGGAACTGCTTGAACAACAAGCCTCCAATACAACCTATTGGCGGCAAATCAATCTATCCCCTTTTGTACGCTATTCCTATTACGGACGCACCGACTTGCCTAATTCAAAAAACATTGATGTCGGAATGACATTCTCAGTACCGATAAATAACGAAACTCACCGCAAAAGGCAGAATCTTCGAGCCGAACGCAACGTTATTGGGGCGCAGGAAGCCTACATACAACAAAGAATAACCGACAAGGTATCATTCATCTGCCGTGAACTCGACCGCCTGAACCGCGAATCAGAAGCTGAAGGGAAACGAATAGTCGAAATGAAAAAATATATCGCCATGCGTACAGACGCCTACCGCAACCGAATAGGCGAATTCAATCGCCTGGCCCGTACTCGCGAATACAACCTGTATCTGTCATGCCTCGAACGACTGATAGACTACCAATATCGTCGTGACACATATCTTGCAGAGCTACAAACGCTCGTACCTGACATATCCATAATGAAATTCTGCCTCTCAATACCATTACACGACACCATAAGCAGAAATCGACAATGAAAAATTTCACATATCGTTCATTCGAGGAAAAAGAGAATATCGAAGCCATCATCAAACAACGCAAACGCAAGGTGAACCGTCAGCAGATCATCTCAGCGTGCATACTCGTTGTCATCCTTGGCTCAATCGGACTCTACATAGCCCATCATATATTTTACACCGAACTTGACGGATACATCCATGTCGACGCCAACAAAGTACGCACCCCATTTGACATCTATCTTGACAGTGTCTATGTAAACACTGGAGATATCGTTGTGCCTGGTGACACTCTATATTCCTATTATATGCTCGATTTGCTCGTACAGCAGGCCAACCCAAATGAAGAGCCGGGCATACTCGTCCATAACCGTGGCTACGCAATCCAATATGAAAATATAGCGGCACAGATATCCGTACTCAAAGTGACTATATCCGAGCTGCAGAAACAAATCGCACTCGAAGATCACAATATCGCCTTCGGACTCAGCCAAAACTCCCATAAGCTCGACCTTCAACGTGCCCTAAGCGAAGCGATAGCTCGACTGAAGGCATCAAGACACGAACTTGGAGTACTCGACCGTATGAAGCGAGAAACCAATACACCCTTTTCTACCGTACAGCCCAAAGAACACGGAGAATTGCGCGAGCAACTCTATGACAATCGCAACGCAACCGATATGAGACACGCGGTCAGCTATCGCCTCGCAAGCGATTCATCCATCATTACACGCGTATTCGCACCCGACCACATGATATTCTTCGAAAAAGAAGAAATCATGACCAAACAGCACCTAAACCTCGACGCAAACAACCTTCAGATCGTGGCCTACGTCCCCATCGATAAAATGCGCTATGTGACCAACAACTCACGTGCCACTGTTATAGTCAACGACGATGTCGAATACACGGCCTCTGTAACCATCCTTGGAATGCACACCGACCTAATCCCCGAACATCTGCGAAGCTACTTCTCCAAGAAAAACACCGCCATAATAGCCCTACTTCATCTCGACCCGGGTCAGACAGTGCCATTCTGGAGCGTTGCGTCCGGCCTTCCGGTCACTGTCCGCATACGCAATTACCATAAATGGCGTGAATCCCCGTCAAAACCCGATTATCTATGGTTCACTTCCGGTTCAGGCGTAAGCACGGTCATTCCGGACACCCTCACGGACAGAATCGAACACAGACTCGTACCGCTCAATGACTTCCTGCGTCATGCCGACTCTCTTATCAACGCCAACGACACGATAAGTCCCGACACAAACTCCCTCAACAATTGATGAGCAGACATGACCGCCAACAACGAATCAAGATACCATATAATCAACAACTCATCTCACCGACGCATCCTTGTCATAAGAGATGTGGTCGATGTCGACCATACACCCGAGCTGTCATTCGAGGATTTCGACGCAATTTTCATCAATGTGATCGACAGCGTTATGGACCGCAACAAACTCGCAATCCGTCTCGCCTCGCCACTGAACAGCGAAAAATGCCGTTTCAAGCCGTGTTTCGTCACCAGGCGTCTGACCGGATGGCTCGGAACTCTCGAAGCCATAGTCGACGGTTATGCCTCCACACCCGACGACACCGTGATGGCACGTACCATCGAAGACATATACGCCAACCTGCGGCGGCTCAACTTTCTGCTCGGGACAGAACCAGTGGCGACACATGCCGAAGAAGTCGTCAGGCTATGCCGCTATGCCATATCTCGCGGACGTTACACATTCTCGTCAACACCGGCGCCTGGACTGAGCGACGGATACATGTCGCTATATTACCATACGCTCTGGCTGCCAGGACATCAATCCGTACAGTCTCAGGAACGCGAATATTTCCACAACCAGCTTCTTAAACTCGGATACATCCGTCGGACACGATTCATCGAGCGGATGCACGTATGCCCAAACTGCAACAACTCACATCTGCTGTTCTTTGAGAGCTGTCCGAAATGCGGAAGCTCCCAAATCATCGAAGAACCAGTCATCCACCACTTCCGCTGTGCAAACGTATCGCCCGAATCCACATACGAATGGGACAGCGAACTCCGCTGCCCGAAATGCAAACATACCCTCCGCCACATAGGTGTCGACTACGACAAGCCGTCATCGGTCTATACTTGCCGACAATGTGAAAACACTTTTATGTATCCGGACATGCGTGTGCTCTGTACAGAAGACCAACGCATCTGGCGACCGGAACAACTTCTGCCTGTCGATGTGGAGGAATTCGAATTTACACCGGAAGGGATCAAAGCGTTCGCCAACAACGACATAACCCATACTCTAAGCCATGTCGGCTTCTACGGCTACTCATCGATGCGCGATTTCATGGACTATCTGCGAATACACTCACAGCCCAATCCGGATCACGACTACGTATTGATCGTAAGTCGGTTTTATGTATTCGACCCTGCGATTGACAACATTACCGCCAATGACGCAATGCCTCCCGTAGTTTCCTCCATGCGACGTTTCATAAACTACAAACAAGCCACTTGGGGCAACAACCTGTACTTCTTGCGACGAGTCTATGAAGGCGAAGTAGCCAAAGCCATGAGTGAAATGGAATATGAGATCAAAGCCCAACTCCATGACTATCAGGAAATATCCAAAGGCTTCCAACACGAACTGATCGAAACCTACCTCTACCATCCTGGCGACAACGTCGAACAATTCATAAAACGCATCGAAGAAGACCGGCAATAACATTTCAGTTCAAACCAACTCCCAACAATCATCCAAAACCCATTATACTTTGATAAAAGACTACATATTCGGACTCATTGACGGTGTCGCGGCATGCTTCACGGCAAACATATCGTGGAGCTATCTCGTCACGACCTTTTGGTTCCTTATATTTGTAGAATTTCCACGCTACTATCTTTTGGACGTAATAGCCGCGGCTCGACGCGGACTCACATGGAAAAGCCGGTCCCGGAACGAAGCGATAGCCAGACGTATGCTCTTTATCGAAAAACCGCTCGTCTCAATCCTCATTCCAGGCAAAAATGAGGGAAAACACATATACAATCTCTTAAAATCACTTCACGAGCAAACCTACAACAATTTTGAGATAATAATCATCGACGACGGTTCCGACGACGCCACACCGAGCATCTGTCGCGATCTTCTGCGCCTGGGAAAAATCGACCAATTCTACCGGATGGCCGAACGCGGAGGCAAAGCCTCCGCTGCCAACTACGGACTGATGCACGCCAACGGAAAATACATCGTACATATCGATGCGGACTCATCGCTCGACCGCGACGCGATCGAACGCATCCTGATACCCTTTTATCTCGACCGATACGTGCGTGGAGTAGGTGGATGCATCAAAGTGCGCAACACATACGATTCAATGTGTGCCTCCATGCAGGCTCTCGAATATCTGCGTTCGATCCAGATAGGGCGAATGGCAACAGACATGCTCGGTATTTATCATATCATCTCAGGAGCGTTCGGAGCATTCGAGACTCAGACCCTGCGCGAAATCGGTGGCTGGGACATCGGTCCCGGACTTGACGGAGACATAACGCAGAAAATACGTAAAGCAGGCTATAAAGTACGTTTCGCAATGGATGCCATCTGCATGACAAACGTACCAGTAAAATGGTCCGCCCTATTCAAACAAAGACTCCGTTGGAGCAAATCGCTTGTCCGATTCCGCATACGAAAACACCGCGACATATTTTGGTCCGACAAAAACTTCTCTTTCTCGAACATGATTTCAAACCTCGACTGCATTCTCTTTGATTTCATATTCAATTACGTATGGGTCTTTTACATAATCACCCTCATCTTTGCGGCCACAGACCGATTGCTCGATATAATGATAATAGGATGGATCATACGTCTGGCATTCTCCATTATATCATTCGGAGTGATGCAATGTGTTTCCGAACGAGCGTCAAGCGAACGCAGGCTCTTCGCACTGTTGATCTTCCATACATTTTATATGGGATATTTTCTCCGTCTCGCCAGACTAATCGGACACACCTTGGAACTATTTCTCTATTCATCCTACCACGACAATTGGAATCCGCGAAAGACATCATCTATAGCCCAGGCCGAAGGCCTATGACAGCCAAAGCATAACAATACACCAAACTCAGAACCCAAATGCCGGAACAAGATATAAACATAGCTATCATCGGCCTCGGATACGTAGGCCTGCCTTTAGCCTGCATGTTCGCATCAAAATATCGCGTAACAGGCTTCGACAACAATACCGACAGAATCAATGAAATAAACAATGGTATCGACCGCAACCTCGAAACCGATACCGGTGAGCTGCTTTCGGCTCTCGACAAAGGCCTGAAATGTACCTCCAATCCACATGAACTTTCAAAATGTGACATATTCATCCTAACCGCTCCCACACCTGTCAACGCGGACAACGAACCCGACCTCGCACCATTGATAAATATGACAGAAACAGTCGGCTCAGTAATGAAGCATGGTGCCACTGTTATATATGAAAGTACTGTATGCCCGGGTACGACAGAAGAAATCTGTGTCCGCGTATTGGAACAAAGCTCCGGGCTGAAGTTTAACACCGGCTTCTTCGTAGGTTACTCACCCGAGCGCGTAAACCCAGGCGACAAGACACATTCCATAAGAAAGATACAAAAAATCGTGGCCGGCTCGACCCCGGATGTAACCACAAGCCTCGAACGCCTCTATGGCTCCGTACTTGAAAACGGCACATACCGAGCTCCATCCATCCGCGTAGCCGAAGCCGCAAAAATCATAGAAAACACCCAGCGCGATGTCAATATAGCGTTTATCAATGAAATAACCAAACTATTCAATGAAATGGGAATAGACACCAACGAAGTCATTGATGCCGCCTCAACTAAATGGAATTTCGTCCCCTATCGTCCGGGACTCGTCGGTGGCCACTGCATAGGGGTCGATCCATATTATCTTATAAACAAAGCCCAAACGCTCGGTCAGGATCCAAAACTCATGAAAACCGCCCGCGCCACAAATGAAAACATGGCCTCATACCTTGCTGAGAGAACAGTCAGGGCACTAAAAGACAAAGAGATAGATCTACTTGACGCCAAAATCCTGATACTCGGATTCGCATTCAAGGCAGACTGCCCCGACACCCGCAACACAAAGTGCCACGATGTCTATCTCAAGATAAAACAGACATGCCCGTCTATAACAATTTTTGATCCGATAATAAATACTGACGATGTAATGCGCGAATATGGAGGTTTGTCCGTTATATCTGATATAGACACTCTCCTCGAATTAGCTCCATTCGACGCAGTAGTCAACTGTACTCCTCACAGTTGCTTCAGCACCCTACCTATGGACATAATAGCCGGCAAAGATCCGGTGACAGTCAGTCTTGTCAGTCCACGGATAGCCCAAAAGTCAATGAAGCCAATTACCCCCCCCATTTAGCACACTAATATACAATAGATTAACAACATACATCATCAATTCTTATCCGTTTCTCTATTTAACCATTAGCCTTCTTGTTCATGTATCATACCATAAAAGGAGACATACAGCGATTTTTCAACGCACTGGCTTTTATACTCGCTCTCAGTATAATATTCCCGACACCTGAGGTCAACGCGAAAAACAAAAATCTGGTCATCATCAATTCTTACAACGAAAGCGCTACTTGGCCACAGGACATTGTGACCACTATAATGCAACATCTGTCGGAACAAGAGGAAGACGTCTCTACGGATGTCATCCACCTTAACGGCACTCTTGTACACAACGCTAAAGAATACGATGAAATGGCCAACGGTGTTTTCGAGCGTTATCAACTGCCATCTCCACCTGACTACGTGATACTGATCGGAAACTTCTCATTCTCCATGCGAGACTGGATCGTACGCCGTTGGGGCAAACTGCCAATGGTACTTATAGCCCAAAATGACAAATACGGACCTGAAGACTTTTATTATACGTACAACGATACACCATACAAATTTTCCGAAGCGGATATGTACCCGCTCGAACCACTACAGCAGAAATACAACTTCACACTTGTTTATCAACCTAATCTTTATGAACAGACCATCGACTTGATGAAGGACATGTTTCCCGGCATGAAAAAACTCGTCTTTCTTTCAGACGAACTCTACATCAGCCATGGTCTGAGCAACAATATCCACGCATACCTCCAGAAAAAATATCCGTCAATCGAATATGAATGGCTCAAAGGCAACCGGGAAAACGGAGCGAAAATGCGCGCCTATCTCGACAATCCAGACTTTAACATCGGACTTCTGATATCAACCTGGTTCTACGCCGACACTACCGTCCACGGTTTTCCAGCCCTTATATCAGGCGATGCGCGTATGCTAACAAACACCCGCCATCCAGTATTCGCCATGCGAAGCGCATACTTCAAACTTGGTGTGATAGGAGGATGTTTCCCTTCGCCTGAAGAATGCAACGATAATATCCGTGACGCCGTCGATCTTCTCGTATCAGACTATGATATGAGTAAAGTCCCTTTCTACTATCCCAAAAAATCTTTTCCGATCATAAACTACAAGCGTCTGATAGAATATCACTTACCCCAAAAGATCTGTCCGGCAGACACAGTCTTTGTCGATAAGCCAAAATCTTTTTGGGAAGCCAACCGTTACATTATCATTTCATCTCTTCTCGGCATGTTCGGACTTCTCGGTCTGGCAATAGGCTATATGATATTCCAACGCAGGCGTCTCACCCTGCTCAATACCCACAAGCAACTGATTGCCTCAATGCCCATCGCATACACTGAAGCAACAGTAATCTACGACCGTAAAGGAAAAGTCGAAGATATAAAATACCGAAACGGGAACACCGCTTTCCAAAAACTCCTGCAAGACAACAGACTTCCAGACACACCACACAGTCTGTTCAATAGCGACTACATCTCAACTATCGTTGAAGGTATCGTGCGAAAAGGCAAGCCTGTCAGATTCAACTATTATTTCAAACAAACAGACAAATACTACGAATTTTTAATCTCGCTGGCCGATCTCCGTGACAACGACCGTATGTCAAATGTAAACGTCTTCGCAATCGATGTCACCGACAAGAGCAAAGCCGAAAATGACCTGCGCGAATTCGCCCGCAAACTCGATCTGACTCTCAACGTCGCCCGCATAATACCGTGGCGATGGGATCTTGTATCCGGAAAAATCTCCTGCGAGATGCAACGTATGCTCACCCATAACTCATTCGACGCAAACAATACCACTCCGCAGATAATAAACATTATCGACGAGGAAGACTACTTTTCCCACATACATCCCGATGACCTCCAGAAAATACGCGAGAAATACAACGCCCTTATAAACGGGAAACTCCAATTCACCAAACTTGAATACCGCTACCTTTGGAAAAAACGCGGGACACTACACACCGAATGGATCGAAGTCAACGCAGGTGTGAACTCACGCGACAGCCACGGACATCCGACAGGCATCTTGGGTTCCATGCTCATAATAACCCAACGAAAACTTCAGGAAGAACAGCTGATATCAGCGAGAGCCCGCGCACAGGAATCCGAGAGGCTCAAATCAGCTTTCCTCGCAAACATGAGCCACGAGATACGCACTCCACTCAATGCGATCGTCGGATTTTCAACACTTCTGACAAAAACCCACGACCAGGCAAAACGACAGAAATTCATAAACATTATCGAAGATAACAACCAACTACTTCTCCAACTCATCAGTGATGTGCTCGATCTTGCCAAAGTAGAATCAAACACGCTTGATTTCACATATCACTCAACGAACCTGAATGAACTTTTAGGCACCATCGAAAGTACCGTACAGATGCGACTGCAACCCGGTGTAGCACTAAACCTGCTCCTTGGTCTGCCACAATGTCATATAGAAACAGAACCCAAACGTTTGTCACAGGTTCTGATCAACCTGCTCACCAACGCCTGCAAATTCACAACCAAAGGCAACATATCTTTCGGCTATGAAATTCAGGAAAACAGCATCTATTTCTTCGTAAAAGATACCGGTATAGGTATATCTGACGATGACATTCCCAAACTGTTCGAACGCTTCGTCAAACTCGACACTTTTGTACAGGGAACAGGACTCGGCCTCTCGATCAGCAAAAGCATCGTAGAAAAACTCGGAGGCGAAATAGGAGTCGAATCACGCGGAAAGGGGAAAGGCACAAAATTCTGGTTCACAATCCCATATCTCAAAGGAGACGACAATCCATGCGTAGAGGAAAACGTCATTGTCACTAAAGAGCAGATGAAACGTGAAGAACTCACCATCCTGATAGCCGAAGACAACGAAAGCAACTATCTCCTGTTCCAGTCTATACTCGAAAACGATTATAAGCTTATACACGCCTGGGACGGCAACGAGGCCGTAAAACTTTACGACCAGTTCCGTCCGGCACTTGTCATCATGGACATCAACCTCCCTGGAATAGACGGCTACGAAGCGACAAAACAGATACGCATATTATCGCCAGACGTACCTATAATAGCAGTGACAGCTTACGCATACGCCTCTGACCAGGACAAAATCCTTGAGAGCGGCTTCAATAGTTATGTATCGAAACCGGTCAACCCCGACAAGCTTACACAAGAGTTACACTCTATGATAAGCAACCGCTTTTTATTGATCTGATAAATAATCGAAAAATCCTTACTCACACCGAATATGAACCATGAACTGATTTTACGCTACACCCGCGCATACATATTAGTGGTGGACCGCAGCCTTACCATAATCTATACCAACCGAGGAGAGTGTGGACAGAAACTTGAAAACCAATTTCTGGTCGAAGCTGTCAATAAAGCCTTCCGCGAAAAAGAATCATTCGACGCAAAGGAAACACACATGTCGGTACCACGACTCACAAATCTCGAACCACGCGAGATTGACGTCTGGGTCAAAGGTGAATATATGGTAATGGACAATCGCGAGCACATCGTACTGACGATAACGGATCTGACCTCAATCAAAAACGAACGCAACGATTTCGTCCAGGCTATCTCCGAAGCTAAAAACGAAGCCATAACCAAATCTTCGTTCCTTGCCAACATGAGCCACGAGATACGCACTCCGCTCAACGCCATACTCGGATTCTCAAAACTCCTGACGGAAACAGACAACCACGAAAAACAAGCAAAATATTGTGAAGTCATCGAGAACAACACACATCTCCTTCAGCAATTGATCGACGATGTTCTCGACCTTGCAAAAATGGAATCCGGGACACTCAATTATCAATATGAAACAATCGACCTTAACGAGCTTATAACCACCGTCGACAGCACTGTGCGTATGCGTGTCCCTTCAGGGACAGTGCTGAACCATGTCCTCGGCATGGCTGATTTCCATATAGTGACTGACCGCGACCGCTTGTCGCAAGTACTTATAAACATGCTTACAAACGCATGTAAATTCACACCACGCGGCAGCATCACCTTCGGCTACGAGGAGCAGGATGATAAAGTATACTTCTTCGTTAAAGACACCGGAGCAGGCATTCCAAAAGAAAAACAGGAACTGCTGTTCCAACGGTTTTCAAAACAGAACCATGAAAAACCAGGCACAGGACTTGGTCTATCTATATGCAAAAACATTATCGAGACCATGCATGGTGAAATAGGTGTAAAATCCGGTGGAGAAGGCAAAGGATCACTTTTCTGGTTCACCATTCCGCTCGTAAATCCAGGAGAGACTCCGGAAGATATATCATGCCCTGCCGATGCGCCTCTTGTCGGACTTGGAGGACATGCCACTCTATCTCCGATACGTGAGAATGACAATGTAAACATCCTGTCTCAGACAACCGTAACCACCGAGGCTCAGTCCGCAACACATTCAATGCCCGTCTCACCGCGTGTACGCCCGACCATAATGGTTGCAGAAGACAATGAGAGCAACTATCTGTTGTTCGAGTCCATACTGGAAGATGATTTCAATCTGATACACGCATGGAACGGGCGCGAGGCTGTCGACATGTTCACCGAACACAACCCCGACCTTATACTGATGGACATATCAATGCCCTACATGGACGGCTACGAAGCTACGAGAAACATACGCAAAAGCTCATATACCGTACCTATAATCGCAGTAACAGCCTACGCGTTTTCATCAGACAAAGAACGCATCATGGAAAACGGATTCAACAGTTACGTCTCAAAACCCGTAAATGCCGACAGACTTATGAGCGAAATCCGTAAATGCATGGAACAACAACGCAATTAACCAACCTCAAACAAAACCGGAAAAAGATATAGCTTTCACTTCCAGCAAAATGAAGCGGGGGTTATCCCGACACTGAACTCGCTTTTTATATTTCCATCGATGTCATATCGGTAGATCATTCCTGCCTGTTGATAGTCAACCGCATCAGCGACATATATATCCCCGTCATACGGACTTATCGTAAAACCATAGTAGATCGTACCGCGTGACTCAATAAACGGCCTGACTGGCAAACGGTCGGAGTCAATCTGCATACGCCACAGATCATCGTTAAGCCAATACAACATACTTCCGTCAGCCGTGATCTGAAGGGAAGACAGATCGCTCCCTTTTCTGAAACGCCACTGACGCTCTACAGTAAACGAGTCTGGATCGATACGCAAAAGCGACGGAGCCTCATAGCCGAACGGATTGTCTTCGTAAGCGCCTCCGTCGCATAGCACCCACAATCGTTCCAACCCGTCAACAACAATACCGCGTGGCTGTATGCCAACGGTCAAAGATCCAACAATCCTGTCTGTCTCGCTGTCTATCTTGATCACACGGTCCTGATAGCTCCAACACGTGACATATACATACCTGCCAACCTGAACCATCTGCTCGGTAGAACCGGTGTCCTTGTCCATATCTGTGATCTCTATACTTCCTGTCACCTGACAAGTCCGAGGATCGACGATAGCTATACGATTGCCCCACAACTGTGTGACATAGGCTTTCTCATCGGAAACAAAATGTATGTAACGAGGAGACGCGACTCCTGTAATACGCCCTTTCTCCTTGAAATTACCGGGATCAATCGCAAAAATAACATGAGACTGATTGACGACAATCCAACCAAGCCCGCTATGAAGAGTCATTGACTGTGCCACATCTCCCAATTTATATCCGTTGGCACGGATGAACACCTCGTTCTCCACCTCCCCATTCTCCGGATCATAATACGAAAGTGATGCGTTGCCATATTGAAAATTACCCTCGTTGACAATAAAAAGCCCACGGTCAGCCACATCAATATCCTCAACCATCCCATAATCCCACTCCATACATCCGCACATCATAAAAAGCGGAAAACCAAGAATCAGAATACGAATTTTATAAAAAATATCCCCCATAAGCCAAAACTCCACATTTACTATTCGGTTTCTACCTTCCGCCCATGCTATAGTCAATAAAGCCAAGCACCTCGGTTGAAACCTCACCAAGCACCCCTGTGTTTGCCATGACACCTGTCTGAACCTTGACGAAATCTATATACAGAAGTCCGACAGGAGTCCCGTCCGGAAAAACAGCATTGGAAATTGAAAAGCCATTGAAATTAGCTCCTCCCACACTATTTGCTCCTCCACTGACTATATCGCTCCCGAGATTGTCGGCATATCCCCAGCCGAAGGGTGCGTTCTGCCATATATGTCCGATTTTTGAAGTCTTATCCTTCAATCGTGTCCCACGAAACGTCACGGAAGCAGCGTCGACCCATGACGGCCACGACGGAGCCGGCACGACCGTACCTGTCTGCCCACGATTGTCACTCCACGGCACGGGCATGCCTTTTGAAGAAGGCCGAAAATAGCTCACGGCATAATCCTGCCATGTTTCCTGATGGTTCCATTCACTTCCTTTAAGTTCATACCACGTGTCGTCAGGAAGACCGTTACCGTTCTCGTCCTGCATAACCCAGACTATCCCCGGCTCATTACTTGTGTCAAACGAGTTACCGGCTATGCCGAAATCATAATCATATCCAGCGGCAGGCACGCTATGGTCAAATCCAGCCACGATATATCCCCCGAAACCACCGAGCGAGACATAATTCCCGGTATTTACAGCACGCCCGGCAAGCTCGCACGCCTCTTCCATAGATGCAGCCGTTATACGTCCTACGAACTGTCCAGGAGCAGGCATATATTCAAATATCTTTACTTGCGTCGCGCTCGATCCACTGCCTGACGCCCTGAAGCCATCGCTTTGTGTATGCGGCAGACACTCGACCGAAACTGTCGCGCTTTCGCACATATCACCGTCACAGACCGTAAGAGTCACATCCGACTTGCCGGCCCCGACCGGTTTATACAGGAATGCCCCTCCGGTCACGTCCGTCTGCACAACACCATCCACATCCCATGTATAATCATACGACTGCAACGCCCCTCCGATTTCCGGCTTGAGATAGACCGGTCTGTCGAGAATCGTTGTGACAATACTCTTTTCAAATATCACCGAAAGAGGAGGCCGTTCCACGACAGTCACTATTGTGGATGATTCAGCCTTCCCCTCTGAATTGGCAACCGAAAGAGCCAGGACATACGTACCCGGAATATCAGATGTAAACGTATAATTCCTGTCATGGCTTTTTTCCTCACCGTCAACAGTCCATAAAAACTCCACATCATCAGCATTGGACAAAGCCGGTTCTATCAATATCGACTCTCCCGCAATCACACTCAATTCATCGGGCAATGACACGGAAGGCAACAAATTATCGACCACATCTATACGAATATCAATACTCGCCATCCCGTTTGCGGCTATACAACTGAACACGAAATAATATTCACCGACACTTTCAGCCGTAAAAGTCATACTCTCGCCCTCACAGACCGTCCGATCGTCGTCATCTATCCATCGGCAACGCGGATCCACCGCACCGCTCACAGTAGCCATGACCGTTACGGTATTTCCTGGCGTGACTACATATACACCATCGTCACTGTCAAGAGTCACAGTCAACTTACCGGTGTCAGAATCCACAATAGTTTCATCCTTGTTACATCCGGAAAGCATTGACAACAAAACAGTGACAAGCGACAAAATACGAAGCATATACATCGGCTTAACGTACACGTATCATGTATTTAAGTGCTATTTCAATCGAATTGTTTCGAGAAGCGGCAAAGAAATCACGCTTTGAATCCTTAAAAATATTACCGAGACCGAAATAATAACGACCTTCAAGCATAAACGAGTGCCGTCTTTTGATTATAAATTCTATTCCTGCACCACCGGTGATACCGTAATCAAAATTTCGCTCTATGGGCTTGTTCAACTGCTCGTTTGTGCGGTATCCTTGCGGAAAATCAGGAATATCCTTATAATTCTTATAATCAAAATTCGCATCGACCGAATTTGAGATCAAAAAACTGACCTCCGGACCGAGATTTATAAACCCGCGAAATTTCTGCGAACCAAAATAAATATGTGTCAGAAGAGGTATAGAAACGTATGTGAGCGTACGCGTATAATCGAACTGCGGGGCTCCGTCATAGGCGAAATCTTCCGCCCATCCACGCTGCGTAAAGTTTATCTCACCTATCAGCCCAAAAATCTTTTCTTCCGTATAGCGAGCCGCCACACCCATGGTCATTCCTGTGGACAACTTCTGATGCACCTCAGGGGTAAACGACATCTGCGAGAGCGTGGCTCCGACACGACCTCCGATTGAAAAATTCGGGGAATACTCCCGCTGCGCCATGACCTGTTGCGGCAATGACACGACAAACGAGACAACGCAGACAACTTTTACCAAAAATCCCATGACTTCGGCTGACATACCTGTTTTCAATCCGCAAGCCATCATAGATTTATCTTCTCTATCATACCGCCAGGGCGGAAATTAATAAGATAAAGCACATTATTGCACTTCCCCTCGGCTCCGTCCGGAGAAACAAACAGATAACCATTCTGGACACCGTCATATCGCGAAGCAGGATTTTTCAGATAGTTTAGCAAAAACATGCCCGTGTCGAATCCAAGCAGTCCCTGACGCGGAACGGCATTCTCAATCCCGCATCCATACCAATCTTTAAATTTATCTTCAAGCATTCGCGTGCGCACATTGTCGTCGTCAACAAAAAAACGCGAGTAGACAATCGTATTTAGATTGTGCATATTGTCAAGAGTTTCGCCCTTGAAAGTTATCCACTCCGGATAGCCCATTATTCTCACGGTCGGCATGACAGATTCGTCACGCCATTCGATCAGACCCGACAAAAGTCTGTTGACATCGCTCTGTCGCGCGGAAGTCGGGATAAATGTATATGAACCATCTGTTTTCAACATTTTAAGGTCTGAAGGAGTCAGCTTCGTTTCAACATTTATTTCATGCGGAGTCACTCCTTTAGCGACAAGACACTTTTTCAGAGCATCTACGAACTCGGATTTGTCATTCGCACCACCCGACACATTAAGAAATACTGGTTCCGAATGTTCCAGACGGGCAGCCATTGCATCAACAGCCTTATTTATCATACTCTCACTTGGTATATTCCCCTGCATCATATACGGGTTGGCTCGATAGCATTCGTCTCGTACGACAAAAGTATTAAACACATTTATACCGTTCTCCCGGCCAAACTCTCCGATCAATGCAAGCTGCTCTGCGTTGTCAGGAGCTATTATCATCCTATGGCTCTTCAACACTGGATCCGATATGATCCGGCGAACTTTTTCTGTAGATCCTTCTGAATCATACGCACTTATTCGCACAGGGGTTCCGTTGTTTCGCAGACTGTCTACGGCCATAAGAAAACCTTTGTAGAACTCGGTATAACGCAATGCTCCTTTAGACGGAGTCTCCTCTGCAAGCATAAAAGGCAGAATCACAGCGATCGAAAGTTCATCACTCTTCCGCACTGGCTCTCCGGCATTAACCGATGGCTCAGAATCTGTCGACACAGTCATACCAGATTCGGAAACCGGCTCCGGACAACCGGCTCCTGGTATACTCAACACCTGTCCTTCACGCAGGACACTAATCCCTGGATTGGCGGCTTCAAGCATGGCTACAGATATGCTGTGTTCTCTCGCTATCGAATAGAATGTCTCTTTTTTCTTCACTATATATCCCTGCGAACTCTTAGCTGACGCATCCGCATCCACACGGCTATCAGACGAAGCGATCATTCTTACCGGAACTTTTATATGCAGAGTCTGGCCGGCTTTCAGTCCGTCACGCACAATCGGGTTCTGTTCTATGAGAGCGTCGGTCGAAATCCCATAGCGGGTAGCTATGCCGTAAATCGTCTCTCTTTTCTCCACCTTATGGCTGACAAGACTCACACCGTGGGAGGCTGCGTTTCCCGGAGTCAGCATATCTCCCTCCTCGGCAGGAAAAAACAACATCGACCCAGCTTTTAGCCCGTCAGCGACAACCGGATTATATTTTACAAGCTCCTCTTTGGTCAAACCGAGTTTATGGCATAGTGAATAAACCGTCTCTTTCGGAGCGACCTCATAATAATGATAAGGATGACCATTGACAACCTTTATCGGCAGATCTCTGACAGCGGCTCCGGCCGTAGCCACCACAACGGTCAGTGCAAGCAATGTCGCTATGGCATATTTGTGGAATTTCATCTGATCAGTTTATAGTAGTATGAACGGCACAAGTCCTCCGTATGCCGTTGGTAAGGATGTTTTCATCGCAAAATTACATCAAATTCTTCTAACCGCCAAAGAATAGTTCATCTCGACCGACATGCCTTGAACCACCGCATCTCCTACGTCAGTAAATCGAAAAAATAAACATGGTGAGGGGATTTATCAGCCGTTATTAAAAACGCCACGGACGTCCCGCGATGAAACATGCGGGACGTCCGTCGATATGCGTCGTTGCAGAATCGAAGTTATTCGAATTACTTCTTCTTGCGGTTGCCGTAACGGCTCATGAACTTATCAACGCGGCCAGCCGTATCGACAAGTTTCTGCTTACCGGTGAAGAACGGGTGCGATGAAGAGGTAATTTCAAGCTTCACCAAAGGATAGGTCACACCGTCAACTTCGATGGTTTCTTTTGAAGCTACAGTAGAGCGGGTGATGAAAATTTCATCGTTAGACATGTCCTTGAACACTACTTCGCGGTAGTTTGAAGGATGGAGATCTGCTTTCATTTTTCTATTTTGATTTTTATTGTTTGTGTTACGGAGTTGCGCCTGTCACGACGCGGGATTCGTAATGCGGTGCAAAGGTAAGCATTTTAATCGACTTCTCAAAACCGTTTTCCCTTTTATTTTCAACTGTTTTTCATGACTGTTTTCAAAAACACCTTTAATATTCTCGTCAACGTCACGATTATACGCATCCCTGCAAAACTATCCCCTGCATCCCTCTATTTTTCCACCCTTGATTCCGGGCGACATTATATGTTCGACAAGCGAATTGAGATACAGTTCAAGATTGGTATATCCTCCAGCGGTGACAACCGCACCGTCGGAAGCGTCGTGAGGATCAAGCCCGTTTGCCACCTCCCATTCATCGGGAATTCCGTCTCCGTCCGAGTCTGCCGGAGCATTCTCGCCCCGCAACGCAGGCCACCCTTTGCTCCCGTCAGAATATACAACCTGCTCCTGACTATCTATGATACCGTCATCGCTGAATGACGCGCCCCCATCCCTGACATCATTTATCACGGTTTCATCGTAAAGATCGCGATGAAGAGACGCCCCGGCATAGTCAAGGACAAGCGAATAAGCATCTTCCGCTGAATGAGTAGTGGTATAAATAAAATCTATAGGCCTCGAAAGACAGATGTCATGCTGTATGTTCTCATCCCAGTAACCGTCATTGGACACCGGTCTTATCTGAGCGTACAGGCCTTTGGTCCAGTTATCGGAAGCTATCGACGGATCGTTATGGTTCACATTTCCGTTCAGATACAGCGCCCCCCATCGGTGAAGCATCGGTTTCCAGACGTTCCATGCGACCTCTACTTTTTTACCACCGACATCTATAGTGTTATTAGACATGTCTATATCAAAAGTTCGATCACCGATTGCCACACGGTTTACCCCGGTTTTCGGATCGCCATAACGGATTCCCTTGACATCGGCCCGGGTAAACACCGTTCCTGCCACTTTGTTATAATTATTCGCTGTCCTGACCTTGTCAAGGCAATATTCAACGGTACGGATGCCGGGGCCGGCTATACGCTCCGGCATCATATTGACCGTTTTGCCGGGCTTATAGTAATTATTGACAATATTGACTCGCATTCCCTCTCCACCGTAACAGCCATTGGAACCATGATTATAAATCACGTTGTTGCGCAAGTCCATACGCTCGTCTGTCTGTGTATGCGGACTCGGCCCGAGCCTCGGGGTGCGCGAAGTGTGGTTGGCAATCAGATTGTGATGATAGCTCGCCCCGCTGCCACCCCAATTACCGCCATATCCGTGCGCGCCCTTGGAATGTCGTGAATTGTGGAGACTGTGCGAAGCGATACACCATTGCACCGTAAAATCACGCATTCCATAAACCGAGATACACTCATCTATGCTCCAGCTGACCGAACAATGGTCGACCATAACATTACTATGGCCGCTTCCTCCAAGACCGTCACCTTCATGATATGCGGCCTGGCGGTCTCCGAGGCGGAAACGCATGAAACGTACGATTACATTGTCAGCCTGGATCAGAAATGGGAAATCAGCTATACACACACCGTCGCCCGGAGCTGACTGCCCTGCGATCGTAAGATCACCATTCGTCACGCGGAGATGCGATTTCAGAAATATTGTACCGGAAACGTCAAAAACAATCGTACGGGCTCCCTCACGGCCGCAGGCATAACGAAACGAACCCGGCTCGTCATTGTCCTCGAGAGTTGTGACATGATAGACAGCGCCACCACGTCCACCGGTCGTATAACGTCCGAAGCCCTCTGCCCCGGGAAACGCTGGTACAGGCTTTACAGTCGTCTCCGACATGGCTACGCCCGAAAACAAAGCCATAGCCAAAACAAACACACCTAACTTTTTCATGGTTTTATTAATGTAACTAAACAAGATATACAGCAATCGCGGGAAGCAAGGCGGCCTCCCGCGATTGACGCTTTATATATTTTTTATAGCCTGTACAGACCTAAAAATTATCTTACAAGGAATTTTTTGCCATCACGGATATAGACTCCCGGAAGAAGCGGCTCCTTGACCTCGACACCGAGTAGATTATAGATCTTTCCGTTGCCGGCAGGCTGTTCGGGTGTCACCTCAATATCATCGATACCGCTATGATCACCCGTCACCGTACGGAGAGTAAATTTCAAACCGACCTGCTGTCCTTTAGGAGTAAACGTAAACGATCCGCTTACAGGCTCCACGAAATCATATTCATGGCTTACAATTTTAGGTTCTTTCGAGCCTGTATCCTTCTTGGGGAAATCGAACCCGCTTACAGTCTGCCCGTTGATTTCTGCTATATACGCATCGACATCGTCATAGTTATCGTAACCGGTGATTGTCATTCCAGCCACTGATATACCTTCAGGTATCTTAACGGTAAACTGCACATTTCTGGAATATTTTATGCAATTTTCCGTTCCGGCTCCATAGCCTTTACCAGAGCCGTTCTCTATTGAGAATCCACCGTCAAAAATCCAATTGGTAGCCGGTTCGGATTTAAGGTAGCTTGACACTGAAAGGTCATAATTTACCGCTTCAGGTTTATCGGGATTCTCCAAAGAAGGATCATATACCGGAAGATCCACGGCCGGGTCAGCATACGTAAGCTGATCGTTGAGCATCTTCCCGTTCACATTACCACCATCCATAATGGACTGAACCAAAGAGTTCATATAGACTTCAAGATTGGTAAATCCCGGATGAAGCTTACCGCTCTTCGCCCCGTCGGTGGGATCATTGGGGTCAAGTCCGTTCGCCACCTCCCATTCATCGGGAATTCCGTCTCCGTCCGTATCCTTCGGAGCTGCTTCAGAATTTAATATCGGAAGTTTTGTCGTTGCGTCATAGTCGACACCAGCCACATATTTAGATGGGTAGTTTATATCCGTGATTGAATTTATAAAACCCGCACCCATCTTCGCACCGGTAAGATTTCCTGATTTATCATATTCATCACCAGTGCCAAGCGAAGCAATATCACCGATGGCATCATCGAAGATCGCACGATCCAATGCGTCATGCTTTATCTCAGAACCAACCATACGACACGCCCCGGCATATTTTGTCACGTTCGTATACGCATCAAGCGCGGTGTGCGTTGTCGTATACTCGAACTCAATCGGGAGCGCAAGCTTCATATCCACTTTTAGCTGCTCGCGCTTAGCCGCTGTATTGGCAAGATCATCCCATCCGCTCCACTCGATCTGGTTGTACATACCCATTTCCCAATTGTCATCCTTGACCTCCGGAAATTTCTGATTTTCATTTCCATCCACATAATATGTGCCTACCTTATGGAGAGCGGGAAGATAAGCCGGGCTATTCGCACAATATTCATTTGTACGGATTCCTACACTCGCGATGCGATATTTCTTGCTTTTGGAACTGTTGACATATTTATTACCGGGACCCGGTTTATAATAGTTATTGACGATATTGACATTCATGCCTTCACCGCCATAGCAACCTTCTCCCGAATAGTTATACATTACATTATTACGCATATCCATGTACTCATTCAATTGAGTTGTCGGACGCGGACCGAGTCGTGGCGCGCGCGACGTATGATGGGCGAGAAGATTATGATGATACGAACCGTATTCACCGCCCCAGTTGCCGCCATAGCCATGGTTTCCTTTGCTATGGCCTGAATTCACAAGGCTTTGGGAAACTATACACCACTGTACGGTGGTGTTGGTCGTTCCGCTGAACGACAGACACTCATCCAGACTCCAGCTCACCGAACAATGATCTACTATGATATCCTTTTGATCAAGACAACCGAGACCGTCCCAACCGTCAGCACCGCCTACTGTCGCATTCTTGTTGCCGAGACGGAAACGGATGAAACGAATGATGACGTTGTTGGCTCTGATATTAAAAGGATAGTCGGTGACACATATACCGTCACCGGGAGCGGTCTGGCCAGCGATAGTGACATTACCGTTTCTGAGATTCAGTTCTTTTGTGAGATGGATTGTTCCGGATACCTCAAACACGATGGTACGTGCGCCCGCCTGCTCTACGGCATAACGGAAAGAACCCTCATTGCCGTCATCAAGCAGATTGGTGACCTTGATTACTTTGCCGCCACGACCTCCGGTAGTGTAACGGCCATAGCCCTCAGCTCCGGGAAAAGCCTCGAGTTTGCCTGTATACTCCACCGCGGAGCTGACAAACGTGCACAACAAGGCTACGAATGATAATATTGCAAATCGTTTCATGAAAAATATTTATGATTTTGTCTTTGTATTATTTTTAAGGAAAAAGTATAAATCTCTAGATGATCCGACGGTATAAAATCCACTGGTTCAAATTATCGCACAAATATAACATTTTTACGCATCACTTCCAAACACATAATGCGAACCGAACCTTGACTAAAGTCAAACAAAACTCCCACGCACTCCGGCAAGTTTTGCCTCTACTCCTCCGAATCGTTTTTTATACGGCTCATCACCGCGACAGAAATCAAAATCCGTCACTCCTTCCGCATAACACCACTTCATTATCTCTACCAACAAAAGGAAACCGGGCGAATGGCTGCTCCAGCGCATGTCTATGGCAAATTTAGGCATTACGGCACACCCTTCCCAAAGATAGACAAGGCTGAAAGCCGCAGGCTCTCCGTTTATTTCAAACACAAAAAGGCGCGAAGCGTCAAGGCGGGAGAAACTTTGTGTCTTCATCCCTCCTGACATCTCTTTTGCAGCCTCGTAATATGCGTAAGCGCGACGCAGCGGTGAACGGTTGCGATTCTTCCAATCTATCTTACGCAAGAAATAAAGCCTCCAAAGCTTTTTCCAATAATCGCTATCCGGTTGATTGTCGCGGTCGAAAACCCTGAATCTACAGCTCAGATCGCCATGCGTGAAATGATTGCGGCAACGGCTCACACTTTTGTGGATATTCTTGCTCAAAGAAGCGTACCATGCGTCGAAATTCTCAAAATCGCACAAAGGCACATGATATGAATTGCGCAATTTGGTTTTCAACCCCTCGCACAACGACATATCCTTCACAAACGGTGAATCAGCCGGCATATCGTTCAACTTCACATCAAAGCCTTTGTACCGACTTGACACAAAAGAAAGCAATCTGGTAAATATGTGCAAACCATCTTCTCTGATCAGGTCATAGCAGACAGCCGCATTGTTGACTCCGGCCGTCTTCCACGACGTCATCTCCACTTTCTTTTTCGGAAAAACGGTGACGAGCAATGGAAGGATAGCCTGCGGAATCCCGTCGACCCTCACAAGAAAATATTCGATGCGCTTGACAAGACTCCACGACCACCCTTTCGACCTGTAATAGCCATCTACGTATTCATTCCACTCGTAGGTCTGATAAAAGCTATAAGACATCGGTTCAATCCTACCGTCATGAATAGACCGCCAGGCTTCACGATCAAATTCTTTCCATATTTCACGCAAAGAATTTATAGAAGAATAAACCTCGACAACAACCCCTGTGTTGGAAACTTCATTCTGAACCATACAGACGGAAGATCATATAACTCCGTATGTCGAAAGCAGTATAGTCATGTGGTCACGAAGCTTACGAGCCTCCGCTGCTGCTGCTTGTGCAAAATCCTCGCCTGACGACGCATAAATTATGCCTCGAGAAGAATTTACAAGAAGTCCGCATTCAGTTGTCATGCCCCACTTGGCAACTTCCTCAAGACTGCCTCCTTGCGCGCCAACACCGGGAACAAGCAAGAAACTTTGTGGAGCTACCCTTCGCACCTCGGCAAACATGCCACCCTGTGTGGCACCGACAACAAACATCAGATTATCTGTCGACCCCCACTTCTGCGCGGTCTCAAGGACATGCTCAAAAAGACGCGTACCGGTCATATCGGTAAGAAACTGGAAATCACGGCTGCCGGGATTAGAAGTCAAAGCAAGGAGTATCACCCATTTTCCTTCATAATCCATAAATGGCTTTACGCTGTCAAATCCCATATATGGAGCCACTGTAATGGCATCGACTCCCATATTTTCAAAGAACGCACGCGCATAGAGCGACGACGTATTACCGATGTCACCACGCTTGGCGTCTGCGATGACGAACTGTTCGGGATAATTCTCACGAAGATATTTCACAGTCCGGTCAAGCGATTTCCAACCGTCCGCGCCCAAACTTTCATAGAAAGCCGTATTAGGTTTGTATGCCACGCAATAAGGAGCTGTAGCGTCGATTATCTCTTTATTAAAGGCAAACACCGGATCCTCACTGTCAAGAAGATGCGCTGGTATTTTCTTTATATCGGTGTCAAGGCCCACACAAAGGAAAGAGCCTTTTTTCTTGATCTCCTCTATTATTTGCTGTCGGTTCATATTGTTGTTGTGTTTTTTGATTGCTGATGAGAACTAAATTTTTTATCACCGCCTACAGTTCCGCCTCCTTAAGCTTTTCCGCGTTCTCCGCTATAGTCAGCTGATCGATCACATCCTGGATCTCTCCGTCCATAAAAGCCTGCAGATTGTAAATGGTATAATTTATACGGTGGTCGGTGATTCGCCCCTGAGGATAATTGTATGTGCGGATTTTTGCCGAACGGTCTCCTGTCGACACGAGGGTCTTGCGCCGCGATGCTATGTCGTCGACATATTTCTGATGCTCCTTGTCATATATAAAAGTGCGCAGACGGCTCAAGGCTCGCTCTTTATTTTTAGGCTGGTCGCGTGTCTCCGTACATTCGATGAGTATCTCCTCTGATTCACCTGTATTTGGATTCTTCCACACGTAACGCAGACGCACACCCGACTCGACCTTATTGACGTTCTGTCCTCCGGCTCCGCCTGAGCGGAAAGTATCCCATTTGATCTCCCCTTCATTTATCTCCACATCGAAGGCTTCCGCCTCAGGAAGCACGGCCACGGTAGCGGCCGACGTATGTACGCGCCCTTGGGTCTCTGTCGCGGGAACACGCTGCACGCGGTGCACACCGCTCTCATATTTCAGCGTTCCATAGACATTATCTCCTGTCACAGCCACCACAATTTCTTTGAAACCGCCTGCAGCACCTTCACTGAAACTCGTGACAGCCACGCTCCATCCCTTAGACTCGCAATACTTGACGTACATCTTATATAAGTCTCCTGCAAAAATAGCGGCTTCATCACCTCCTGTGCCTCCGCGAATTTCAAGTATAGCGTTCTTGCCATCCTCGGGATCAGCCGGAATAAGCAGCAACTTTATTTCCTCCTCGAGAACAGGAATAGCCTCCGTAGCTGAATCAAGCTCCTCTTTAGCCATCTCCCGCAACTCTGGATCGCTCTCCGACGACAAGACCTCGCGGGCCTCATCAATATTTCCGAGCAGAGAACGATAGCGGCCGGTGACAGCGGTAAGTCTTTCTAAATCCTTGTATTCTTTCGTCAAACGGACATAGCGTTTCATATCCTGAATCACTGACGGATCAGTGATCAGAGTACCTACTTCCTCGAAGCGGGCCTCTATACCGTCAAGACGTGCCAAAAGAGTGTTTTCTGCCATAATGATATCATGTCGGATTATCGACCGCAAAGTTACAAAAAAAACAATGACTTTTACACCGAAAAGACCATATCTTCATGATTCGGTCGCTGTTAAAATATGATTTCGATAACAGCCAGCCACATCCAATCACAGAAAAAGACCAGTTATCCCTAAAAGTTTAAAGCCGTTTATTGGCTTGGAATATAAATTTAATTAATTTTGCTCCTTAAATCTAAACAACTGTTTGTAAAGTTCGATCCCATGGCTTCAGACCCAAAAGCGTGAAACGCACCGGTAACAAAGCCTCAGACAAAATCCAATCCAAATCAATGAAAGTATTAAAATTTGGCGGGACATCCGTAGGTTCCGTAGATGGAATCCTGAATCTCAGGAAAATCGCAGAAGGGCAGAATCGCCCTACAATAGTGGTGGTCAGCGCACTCGGAGGCGTCACCGATCTCCTCATCAAAACCGCACGCACAGCCGCGGAAGGAGACGAAAGCTACAAAACTCTTTTTGACAACATAGTCACGCGCCATCGCGATATTATCAACACCGTCATAACCGACGGCCGCGATGAACTTATGGCCGAGACGGAAACACTCCTGACAGAACTTTCATCAATATATCAAGGGGTCTACCTCATACGCGACCTCAGCCCAAAGACCCAGGCCGCCATCGTGAGCTACGGTGAGAGACTGAGCAGCCGCATTGTGGCACGGCTAATGCCTGAAAGCAAGCTTCACGACTCACGCACATTCATCAAAACCGAACGCAAACACGGCCGTTCGATACTTGACAGCGAACTGACACGGAAACTTGTACTCTCCGAATTCTCACCAGAAAATCTTGACGGAAAAATACACGTCGTCCCGGGTTTTATATCGTCCGACAAAGATTCCGGTGAGGTCACCAATCTCGGCCGTGGAGGCAGCGACTATACAGCCTCCATCATCGCTGCCGAACTCGACGCCGAGGCCCTCGAAATATGGACAGATGTCGACGGATTCATGACCGCTGATCCTCGAGTGATCCCAACAGCCTACACCATTAACGCGCTCAGCTATGTGGAAGCCATGGAGCTTTGTAATTTCGGAGCAAAAGTCATCTACCCCCCTACAATCTATCCCGTCTGCGTAAAGAATATCCCTATACTTGTTAAAAACACCTTCAACCCGAAAGCCACGGGGACAGTCATACGCAACCGTATCGAAGACGACCGCAAGCCAATCAAAGGCATCTCAAGCATAAGCGGCACATCCCTGATAACGGTCACCGGTCTATCCATGGTCGGTGTGATCGGTGTCAACCGACGCATTTTCACAGCCTTGGCCGACAATGGGATTTCTGTTTTCATGGTCAGCCAGGCCTCTTCGGAAAACTCCACCTCCATCGGTGTGCGCGACGAGGACGCAAAAGAAGCAATACGTGTGCTTGACCGAGAGTTCGCAAAAGAGATCGACGAAGGCGCTATGTTCCCGATGCACGCTGAAAGCGGTCTCGCCACAGTAGCCATCGTCGGTGAAAACATGAAACACACACCCGGTATAGCCGGAAAACTCTTCGGAACACTTGGACGCAGCGGCATCAGCGTGATAGCCTGCGCTCAGGGAGCGAGCGAGACAAACATATCGTTCGTGGTTCACGGTGACTTCCTGCGCAAGTCGCTCAACGTGATCCATGACTCCTTCTTCCTAAGCGAATATAAAGAACTAAACCTATTCATCTGCGGTGTGGGCACTGTAGGCGGCATGCTTATCGAACAGATACGAAGCCAACAGGAAAAACTGATGTTGACACACAGGCTGAAACTCAATGTCGTCGGTATCGCGTCAAGCCGCAAAGCCATATTCGGACGGAGCGGCATAGACCTTTCCGGCTACCGTGAGATGCTCGACGCAAGCAACGAAAGCGACATCGATCATCTTCGCGACGAAATAATCGGCATGAACATTTTCAACAGCGTCTTCGTCGACTGCACCGCAAGCAAAGAAGTGGCCGGACTTTACCAAACACTCCTCGAACACAATATCTCTGTCGTAGCGGCCAACAAAGTCGCAGCGTCAAGCAGCTATGACACATACCGCACCCTTAAAAACACCGCTCTCAGCCGCGGAGTGAAATTTCTGTTCGAGACCAATGTCGGAGCCGGCCTGCCGATTATCGGAACAATAAACGACCTGATATCGTCAGGCGACAAGATTTTAAAAATCGAGGCTGTGCTCAGCGGAACGCTCAACTTCATTTTCAACGCCATCTCAGCCACCATTCCTTTCTCTGAAACAGTACGCCTCGCCAAAGAACTCGGATATAGCGAACCGGATCCGCGCATCGACCTCAGCGGACAGGATGTGATCAGAAAACTCGTCATCCTTACCCGTGAAGGTGGCTATAAAGCTGAACAGGAAGAAGTGGAGAAGAACCTCTTCATACCTACCGATATGTTTGACGGCTCTATCGATGATTTTTGGAAACGTCTGCCCGACCTCGACGCAGATTTCGAAGACAGACGGAAAATACTTGAAACCGAAGGAAAAAGATGGCGTTTCGTCGCACGCATGGAGATGGGACGCATGAGCGTCGGACTAGAGGCCGTCGACAGCCGCCACCCGTTCTATGGACTCGAAGGGTCAAACAACATCGTTCTCCTGACCACAGAGCGCTATCGCGAATATCCGATGCTTATCCAAGGCTACGGAGCCGGAGCTGAAGTGACCGCAGCCGGAGTCTTCGCCAATATCATGTCGACAGTGAATAACTGACTTCGCCATGAAACGGCTTATTATACTCGGTGACGGGATGGCTGACCATCCCGTCGCATCGCTCGGCAACATAACTCCACTCCAATACGCTGATACTCCGGCACTCGACCGACTTGCTCAGACAGGACGTTGCGGAATGCTCATGACCATCCCCGAAGGTTTCTCTCCAGGCAGCGAAGTGGCCAATACAGCCATACTCGGCTACGATCTTAACGAAGTGTACGAAGGTCGCGGACCGCTCGAAGCCGCCAGCATCGGTTACGACATGCAACAGGACGACATGGCCATGCGCTGCAACATAATATCGACGGGCCACAACGATGAGATACTCAACCACCACGGTGGCCACCTGACTACAGAGGAAGGGACCGAACTGATCAAATATCTCAACGACCGTCTCGGCAGCGACCGCGTAAAATTTATCCCCGGCATACAATACCGTCATCTGCTCGTGATCAAAGGAGGCGACAAACAGATCGACTGCGCCCCACCCCACGATCACCCTGGCGAAAAATGGAAAGACCTCATGATCGCTCCCGAACACGACACCGGATACGGAGGGACTGTTCCCAAATCCGAGACAGACCGATGTGACCGCATGTCTGCCGAAGAGACAGCCCAGCTGCTCAATGATCTGATATTGCGCTCACAGAAACTTCTCGCGGACCATCCATTCAACCGCAAACGCAGGGAAGCGGGATTGCCGGAAGCCAACTCCATCTGGCCATGGAGCCCGGGATACCGTCCGAAAATGCTCACACTGCAACAAATGTTTCCGGAAATAAAAAAAGGAGCCGTAATCACGGCAGTCGATCTCATACGTGGCATCGGACGCTATGCCGGCCTACGTCCAATAGACGTCCCGGGAGCTACCGGACTCGCGGACACAAACTACGAAGGCAAAGCCGCGGCTGCCATCGAAGCCCTGAGGACAGACGACTTCGTCTTCCTTCACATAGAAGCTACCGACGAGGCCGGACATGACGGAGACATAGATCTAAAGGTCAAAGCCATCGAATATCTCGACAAACGCGTGGTAGAACCGATAATGCAAGCATTGTCAACCTGGGACGAACCTGTAAGAGTCGCCCTTCTGCCGGACCATCCGACACCTGTCGAGAAACGCACACACGTATCCGAACCCGTCCCATTCACGATATTCACATCCGGTTGTAAAGGAGACAACGTAACGGCTTACGACGAAGTTTCTTGCGCCCAAGGATCATACGGCACTCTGCAACTCTCCCAATTCATGCACGAATTTATGAAACCATCCAAAGAATAACACATGAAATACTATAGTACAAATCGTCAGACACCGGAAACATCATTGGAAAATGCCATCGTCAAGGGACTCGCCTCCGACCGCGGACTTTTCATGCCGGAAAAAATCAATCACTTCCCAAAAGAATTTTTCGATACGATCGACAGATTGTCTTTCCATGAAATAGCCTGTAAAGTGGCAGAAGCCTTTTTCGGTGAAGATATCCCAAAACAAGATCTTGACAATATCGTCTGCGACACACTGTCGTTCGACTGTCCGGTCGTCGAAGTCAAACCGGACATATACAGCCTTGAGCTTTTCCACGGCCCGACATTGGCATTCAAGGATGTAGGAGCCCGCTTCATGGCGCGTATGCTCCAATACTTCATCAGGCAAAACGGTGCGGGAAAAGAAGTAAACGTACTTGTAGCCACGAGTGGAGACACCGGTTCGGCTGTCGCAAACGGATTTCTCGGAGTGAACGGCATACATGTCTACGTGCTCTATCCGAAAGGCAAAGTCAGCCCAATCCAGGAATGTCAGTTCACCACTCTCGGCAGGAACATCACCGCCATAGAAGTAGACGGTGTCTTCGACGACTGCCAAAGGCTCGTCAAAAGCGCCTTCATGGACAACGGACTATGCGAAAAAATGACCCTCACCTCGGCCAACTCCATAAATGTAGCTCGTTTTTTGCCGCAGTCATTCTATTACTTCAACGCATATGCCCGTCTGAAAGCCATAGGAAAAGCCGACAAACTCGTCGTCTGCGTACCGAGCGGCAATTTCGGAAATATAACCGCCGGGCTTTTCGCTCATCGCATGGGTCTTCCGATAAAACGCTTCATAGCCGCCAACAACGCAAACGACATTTTCTACAACTATCTACAGTGCGGTGTATACACACCGAAAGCCAGCATACAGACAATTGCCAACGCAATGGATGTAGGCGACCCGAGCAACTTCGCACGCATCATAGATCTATATGGTGGATCTCACGAAAAAATCACATCTTTGATCAGCGGAACCACATATAGCGACAAGCTCATAAGCGAAACCATGCGCGAATGCTTCGAACAGACAGGCTACACACTCGACCCTCACGGAGCCTGCGGATACCGCGCACTCAAAGAAGGGCTGCAACCAGGGGAGACAGGTCTATTCCTTGAGACGGCTCATCCGGCCAAATTCAAAGACACGGTCGAATCAGCCATAGGCTCCGAAGTGACCATCCCCGCACCATTGGCAGCCTTCATGGACGGCACGAAACAATCAGTGCCAATGTCGTCCGACTTCTCCGACTTCAGAGCATATCTCATGAGCATATAACCAGGACTTTCTTTTTACACAAATCCAATAAACGAACGAGACACAATGTCAAACTGGTACATTTTTCAAAACAACACCCAAATCGGCCCCATACCGGCAGAGCAACTCTCCTCCATGGGTGTAACACCACAGACAATGGTATGGCGTGACGGCATGAGCACATGGCTTCCGGCCATGCAGATTCCGGAATTGCGCCATCTATTCGTCAATGCGGACGGAGAATTCACCACTCCGCCACCAATGCCAGGTGAGCCTCTAAGCAACCCCTACGGACAGCAATATAACACGGGCTACATATCGACATCAGGCAAAGACAAGACAGCAGCCGGAATATTGGCCATCCTGCTCGGTGGTCTCGGCATACAATACTTCTATCTCGGCAAGACAGGAGCCGGATTCCTGACCATAATCCTCACTTTTTGCAGCTGCGGAATATGGCAGATACTCACACTCGTGCAAGGCATACTGATGCTCACAATGAGCCAAGAAGAATTCGACCGCAAATACGTCTATTCCAACACCACCCTTCCATTATTCTAAAGCACACTACAACCATATCATAACGATGGCTTTTCATCTCGCAGAGTACACTCTGTTGAGGATGAAAAGCCATCGTGATTTCACGACCCACCATAAAAAAAGTCGCATCCGGTCAAAACCTGCCGACAGACACTTAAAAACGCAAGAAATGTAAAACAAACCCATCGGCATAAATCTGTAAATTCTTATTACTATTTCATATCTGTAAACGTTAATGGCCCCACTTGTCATTTCGCTCCACAACAACAAGACTTAACCAACTAAAAGATTACGCTTCACCCCCTTTCTTTTTATCCTTTTTCTTTGCTATTAATAAGTTTCCGATTAACTTTGCAACTTGAACGGCATACATAGCCGAAAACAGTGATTAGAGTTAACCATAGCACTGAACTGTATATTTAATACCATAATCATGGCAGAAAAGAAAGAAAAATTGTTTGAACAGTTTCCCCCCGTGTCCACCGCTGAGTGGAAAGCCAAGGTGGAAGCTGACCTTAAAGGCGCACCATTTGATAAAAAATTAGTATGGCGCACCAACGAAGGCTTCAATGTTCAGCCCATGTACAGGCTCGAAGACATCGAGGATTTAAAAACCACCGACTCGCTTCCTGGAGAATTTCCCTACGTGCGCGGAACACGCACCGACAATGACTGGCTCACCCGTCAGGAAATACTCGCGGACACTCCGGCCGAAGCCAACAAAAAGGCACTCGAAGTCCTCACAAAAGGAGTGACCTCGCTCGGCTTCCACATCGACGAACCCGCTATCGAGACTCTTGAAGTCCTCCTTAAAGATATAGATCTCTCAAAAATAGAGGTCAATTTCACCTGCTGCATCAAAAAGGCCTTGCCTCTGTCAAAAGCACTTGTGGAATATGTGAAAGCCAATGGCTGCGCAGACTCTTTCAAAGGCTCGGTGGATTTCAATCCGTTCCGCAAACCTCTCCGCAAAGGAGTGGCGTTCGACTCCAACACGCTCACAACTATGGCTTGCGAAATCCTTGATGCAGTCAAAGAAGTGGCCGGCCTACGCGTTCTTTCTGTCAACAGCGACATGCTGAGCAACGCAGGAGCCTATATTTTCCAGGAATTGGGCTATGCACTCGCATGGGGCTCACAATGGATGAACCTGCTCACAGATGCCGGCCGCAACGCAGACGAAATCGCTGGCCGCATCAAGTTCAACATGGGAATATCGTCAAACTTCTTCATGGAGCTTGCAAAATTCCGTGCGGCACGTATGCTTTGGGCACAGATCGTGAAACAATACGGAGCTTCTGAAGCAGCAGCCAAGATGATGGCTCACGCTGTCACCTCACGCTTCAATCAAACCCTCTACGACGCACATGTCAACTTGCTCCGTAGCCAGACAGAAGCCATGTCGGCAGCTCTCGCTGGAGTCGACTCTATAACCGTAACACCGTTCGACGTACCTTATAAAACTCCTGACGAATTCTCCGAACGCATAGCCCGCAACCAGCAGTTCCTCCTCAAAGAGGAAAGCCATCTCGACAAAGTCATCGACCCTGCCGGTGGCAGCTATTATGTGGAAACACTCACCGTATCTATTTCTCAGGAAGCATGGAAACTATTCCTTGACGTCGAAGAAAAAGGCGGTTTCCTTTTGTGCTGCAACAATGACGACGTACAGAAAACAATCCGTGAAAGCGCTGAGAAACGTCACACCGACGTGGCCCGTCGCAAGGAAATTCTTCTCGGGACCAACCAATATCCCAACGTCAACGAAATGGCCGCTGACAAAATCGTGGAGCTCAACGGAGCCTTGACATGCGCCTGCGGAGGACACTCCGATGCCTGCGAGACACCGACCGGACTTCCGACCAAGCGTGCCGCAAGCGATTTCGAACAGCTCCGACTCGATACGGAAGCCGCGTCAAACCGTCCGAAAGTTTTCATGCTGACCATAGGCAACCTCGCCATGCGTCTCGCCCGCGCACAATTCTCGACCAACTTCTTCGGATGTGCCGGCTACGAAATTATCGACAACCTCGGCTTCGACACTGTTGAACAAGGAGTGGACGCAGCTCTCGAAAAAGGTGCGGATATAGTTGTTCTCTGCTCAAGCGACGATGAATACGCTGAACTCGCCCCGGCTGCGTTCAAATATCTCGACGGACGCGCTGAATTCGTAGTGGCCGGTGCACCGGCCTGCACAGACGAACTAAAGGCCATCGGCATCAACGATTTCGTACACGTACGCTGCAACGTACTCGACACCCTGCGCGCATTCAATGCAAAACTGCTTAAAAAGTAAACCGTCAACCCCCATCATACCTCAGATATGAAACCCAATTTCAAAGAAATCGACATAATAAACGACGCTTTCGGTGACCTTCATGTCCCCGAAACTCAGGGGGAAGAATGGATCACCCCCGAACTTATCCCTGTAAAACCCATATACACCAAACAGGATCTCGAAGGATTGGAACACCTCGACTACGTGTCAGGTATCCCACCATTCCTGCGCGGCCCGTATAGTGCGATGTATCCGTTGCGTCCCTGGACCATACGCCAGTATGCCGGCTTCTCGACCGCGGCCGAATCAAACGCATTTTACCGTCGCAACCTTGCCTCCGGACAAAAGGGTCTTTCCGTAGCTTTCGACCTCGCGACACACCGCGGATATGACGCGGACCACGAACGCGTGGTAGGCGACGTAGGTAAAGCCGGTGTATCGATCTGCTCGCTCGAAGACATGAAAGTACTGTTCGAGGGCATACCCCTGAACAAGATGTCCGTGTCAATGACAATGAACGGTGCCGTGCTTCCCGTCCTCGCTTTCTACATCAACGCAGGCCTCGAACAAGGAGCGAAACTCGAAGAAATGGCCGGAACCATACAGAACGACATTCTCAAGGAGTTCATGGTGCGCAACACCTACATCTACCCACCGGAATTCTCGATGCGTATCATCGCTGATATCTTCGAATACACCTCGCAGAATATGCCTAAATTCAACTCGATCTCAATTTCCGGCTACCACATGCAGGAAGCTGGAGCCACATGTGACATCGAGTTGGCATACACTTTGGCTGACGGTCTCGAATATCTCCGCGCAGGCATCAACGCAGGCATAGACATCGACGCTTTCGCACCGCGCCTGTCTTTCTTCTGGGCAATAGGCATGAACTACTTCATGGAAGTGGCCAAAATGCGTGCCGCACGTCTCCTTTGGGCAAAGATCGTGAAACAGTTCAATCCGAAAAATCCAAAATCACTCGCGCTCCGCACCCACTCACAGACATCCGGTTGGTCGCTCACCGAACAGGATCCCTTCAATAACGTAGGCCGTACCTGTATCGAAGCCATGGGCGCAGCACTCGGACACACCCAGTCACTCCACACCAACGCGCTCGACGAGGCCATCGCGCTCCCGACCGATTTCTCTGCCCGTATCGCCCGCAACACCCAAATCTATATCCAAGAAGAAACCATGGTCACCAAGCAGGTCGATCCATGGGGCGGATCATACTACGTGGAAGCTCTCACCAACGAGATAGCACACCGCGCATGGGAACACATCCAGGAAATCGAAAAACTCGGCGGCATGGCCAAGGCCATCGAATCCGGTCTGCCCAAGATGCGCATTGAAGAAGCCTCTGCACGTACTCAGGCTCGCATCGACTCAGGCCGTCAGACCATCGTTGGCATCAACAAATACCGTCTTGACCACGAAGACCCGATCGATATTCTCGAAATCGACAACACCGAAGTGCGCAAAGATCAGGTGGCACGTCTTGTCGACCTTAAAGGCCAACGCGACGAAGAAGCCGTCAAGAAAGCCCTCAAGGCAATCACGGAATGCGTGCGTACAAAACAAGGCAACCTTCTCGATCTCGCAGTCAAGGCTGCCGGATTGCGTGCGACACTCGGAGAGATCTCAGATGCCTGCGAAGATGTCGTAGGTCGTTACAAAGCAGTAATCAGAACTATTTCAGGCGTGTACTCATCAGAAACGAAACAAGATCCGGACTTCATCAAAGCACAGCAGATGTGCGATGAATTTGCAAAACGCGAAGGTCGTCAACCTCGAATCATGATCGCCAAGATGGGACAGGACGGACACGACCGCGGTGCGAAAGTTGTCGCCACCGGTTATGCCGACTGCGGATTCGACGTCGACATGGGTCCGCTCTTCCAGACACCGGCCGAAGCAGCCCGCCAGGCTGTGGAAAACGATGTACACATCCTTGGTGTGTCATCGCTCGCAGCCGGCCACAAGACTCTTATCCCGCAAGTGATCGAAGAACTTCGCAAGCTTGGCCGCGAAGACATCCTCGTGACAGCCGGAGGCGTTATTCCAGCCCAGGACTACGACTTCCTCTACAAGGCAGGCGTAGCGGCCATCTTCGGCCCCGGTACACGTATTCCGGTATCAGCCATAAAGATGCTCGAACTGCTCGAAACCGAGGAATAAACTCCCGGCTTCAAGAATAGCAACAATACTTTTTTTTCCGGGGACGCAATCACCATTTTTGCGTCCCCGTTTTTATTAGAGCCAAAAATCATCTTAACTTTTTTCAATCTGGCTTCACTGTTGAAAACGTCATGTTGACGATTCATAAACATCCATCACAAAGAAACCGAGAGGCTTGAAAAAGCCTTGACAAAAACATACGTCATTATGGAAAATTTCACATTCTATACCCCGACAAAATACGTATTCGGCCGTGGAGCCGAATGTAAAGTGGCAGAACTGAGCTCACAAGCAGGATGGAAACATGTAATGATAGTCTATGGGGGCAACTCCGCCATACGCAGCGGACTGCTCGACCGTGTAAAAGACTCGCTCGGCTCCATCGGTATATCTTTCATAGAACTTGGAGGTATAAAACCGAATCCGACAGACGACAAGGTCTATGAAGGAATAGAACTCGCCCGCAAAGAGAGAATCGATGCACTCATCGCCGTAGGAGGCGGCTCTGTCATAGACACAGCCAAGGCAATCGCCTGTGGAGTGCCATACGACGGAGATTTCTGGGACTTCTATGCCGGCAAAAAAACAGTCACCGAAGCATTGCCCGTAGGCGTGGTGCTAACCATCCCCGCAGCCGGAAGCGAAGGCAGTGGCAACTCTGTGATAACTCGTATCGACGGGCTGCACAAAATATCATTGCGCACTGAGTCGGCCCTGCGTCCAAGGTTCGCATGTCTGAATCCGGAACTGACCTATACCTTGCCACCATATCAGACCGCAAGCGGAATAGCCGACATGATGGTCCATATCATGGAACGCTATTTCACCCCGACAAGCGAAGTCGAAGTTACCGACCGCCTTTGCGAAGGCCTTCTTAAAGCGATCATCGCGGAAGCCCCCAAAGTCATGGCCGAACCTGACAACTATGACGCACGCGCCAACATCATGTGGAGCGGCACTCTCGCACATAACGGAGTCTGCGGTTGCGGACGCCGCGAGGATTGGTCGTCACACTTCCTCGAGCACGAACTAAGCGCGGTTTATGGCGTCACCCATGGAGCAGGGCTTGCAGTCGTCACTCCGGCATGGATGACATTCGTGGCCCGCACAAATCCGTCCAAAATAGCGCAATTCGGCCGAAGTGTTTTCGATATCAAAGCCACCGACGACATGACAGCCGCACTTGAAGGGATCGAAGCGTTACGCGCATTTTTCAATTCGATAGGTCTACCAATAAGCATGACAGCTCTTGGCATCGACAATCCCGACATACCACTCCTTGTAAGGAAACTCCACGAAAACAAAGGCGAACGGATAGGCGGCTACATGTCACTCGGAGCAGCGGAAACAGCTGAAATATACCGTATCGCAACCGATTTTTAAGTCCCCTAATATTCAACATTGGTTAAACACGTTGCAAAAAGAGACTATTTAGAGACTATTTAAATACCACCGTTGATTAACCTAACAGCCACTAAACACCGCAAACGCAGGAGCTATAATCACACATATCCTGCATTTGCGGTGTTTTATTGATATCTATCCCGATTCACTGTCATTTTCACACAACACGTTTTATCCGTCTGGAAGTCCTTTTTTCAATTATCAAAGGAACATTTTCAATTTTCACATTACTGGTGTCAAGACCGAACGCATCGTCCGTACACAACTCCATGCGTCTGAGTATACGATGCATATCCATCAGCAAGCGGTCACGCGCGTCACAATGGCTCGACGGTGAAAAAATACGGTGTATGATTATAAAACGGAAGTCTCCGGAAATCCCATGACGCCTGAGCGACGGATAATCGCTTGTCAGATCGATCAGTCCGTCAGCCACCATATCTTCCACCGCTTGACGCAGATAGACACTCAACTGAGGCTGTATGCGAAACCCGATACGGAAATTAAGGCTCACAAGCGTATCAGGAATCAACACAGTCCGCTCGTACTCCAACGTATCGGGACTGTCTGTGAACTCCACACGGACTATCCAATAATGATCAGCCCGTTTGGGCGATTTATTGATTATCGAATAGATCAATTTGCTCTCGACCATATCGGCACGATGCGAACGGCTGAGATAGACCAGATTCGAAGCATATTTCGGTATATCACGATCAGACTTCATATCCGATATCACATCGAAATAATCCGAAAACCGATGATACTCTATGTATTTCCTACGAATCACCGTTGCCCGTCGCCACACGAGCATTATAGCGCACACAAGACCTGCTATAAGGATCGTGAACCAGCCTCCATGCACAAACTTGAACATATTGGCTAAGAAAAACGCTCCCTCTATGGCAATAAATATCGTAGCAAAAACAGCCACTAACCATAGACTTACCCCCCTGTGACGTAGATAAAATGCGAGAAGCACTGTTGTCATCAGCATCGTCACAGTGATAGCAAGACCGTATGCCGCTTCCATGCGTCCCGAACTACGGAATATGAGCACCGTAAGCACACACCCGACAAAGAGCAAACAATTCACTAATGGAATATAAAGCTGACCTTTTAGAGTCGACGGATATTTTATACGGAGACGAGGCCAGAAATTCAGGCTCATTGCCTCGCTGAAAATCGTAAACGAACCACTGAGCAATGCCTGGCTCGCTATGATCGCAGCACCGGTGCTCATCAGAATGCCGGCCGGCAGAAACCATCTCGGCATTACGGCATAGAACGGATTTATGTCAGGTCCCAACGACGCAGAATGCGAGATTATCCAGGCTCCCTGACCAAGATAATTGAGTATGAGCATCGCTTTTACAAAAAACCATGCGTAAGTTATGTTCCCGCGCCCGCAATGTCCGAGATCCGAATAAAGCGCTTCCGCACCTGTCGTACACAAAAACACCGCTCCGAGAATCACGAACCATCCTGGATAGTCTATCAGCAACCTCACCGCATAAACCGGATTGAAAGCTTTCATAACAGACCACTCATCCGATAAATGTACCAAACCCAGGATTCCGAGCATCAAAAACCATGCGAGCATAAACGGCCCGAAAAAACGGCCGATAGCTTTCGTGCCAAGACATTGCACAAGAAATATACCTGCGATAATCAACAAAACAACCGGAAGCACAGGAGCATCAGGATTCAAATCACGAAGCCCCTCGACAGCCGATGTGACAGTCATAGCCGGAGTGATGACCCCATCAGCTATAAGCGCGCTCGCTCCGATAGCCGCAAGAAAGTAGAGCCAACGGTGAGGCATACGTTTGATCAGTGAATACAAAGCAAGTATACCACCCTCGCCTTTATTGTCGGCCCTGAGGGCGATTATGACATACTTGACAGTGGTCTGTAAGGTCAGAGTCCATATTACGCATGATACGGCTCCTATGATATATGGCTCGCTTACAACGTCATTGGCCGAAATAATCGCCTTCATGACATAGAGTGGAGATGTCCCTATGTCACCGAACACGATCCCTATCGTCACGAGCAATGCCGCAAACGTGACCTTGTGGACGGGAGCGGTCTGTAAACGTTTTTTTAGAGGCATAATGTACTGAAACGTGATTAATTACGGAATCATTGTATAAAGCATGTCCCGGAGAGAACCCTCCGGAAACCTTTTCATTTTTATTAACGAATATACCAACGTAATTGTTCCCGACCGCTGTTTTCGCCAGTTTCCGTACGGCAGCCCGCTCACGGGCCTTTTTCGATCTTGCCATAGCCTTGTCTATCTCCGGACGCAAAAGTGTAAACAGCAGCCGCACAAACATCAACTCCTTTTCCTTAGGCGGCTCCTCACCGGTTTCCATATACCTGTCGATAACCGACATCATGATTTCAACCGCATCACCGTCAACTCCGATATCAGTGAACGAATCTCTGACCCTGCCATGTATATAGCAATAAAATTTTTCCGACACCGGCCTTGTGCATCCCTCTATTTTACCCATAATTCTGTTTTTTATAAAAATCTAACAATTACAAAATTACATCATACAAAAAGTAAAAAAGCGCGATAATACAATTGATTTTACACTTGACATATCATTCAGACATACATCCTAAATTTGGCTTATAAGATAGTAAATCAGCGAATCAAGATATACACACCTTTGGGCGGATTCGAAATACATCTACTACGAAACTCCGAGAGGGCACATTTGGAAAAATCGGCATATATACCTGACGAAATTTCTCCCATCGCTCTTCAGGAAAACAATCTATCATATCTTTCGGAAAAATGACGATACAAACGTCCCGTATGCCCGTTAACTTTTTATAGGACACCGGTGACGCATCGTTTCACGGATTTTTTATAACTTTGTAAGTTATGAATTTCCAGTTGACCTCACAATATCAGCCGACAGGCGACCAACCGCAGGCAATCGAACAACTTGTCGCCGGCATCAAAGCAGGGGATAAAGCCCAGACCCTTCTCGGTGTGACAGGTTCGGGAAAAACGTTCACGATGGCCAACGTCATCGCGCAGGTTGAAAAACCGACACTCATACTGAGTCACAACAAAACACTCGCCGCACAGCTATACAGCGAATTCAAAAGTTTTTTCCCGAATAACTCGGTACAATATTTCGTATCGTACTACGACTATTACCAACCGGAAGCCTATATACCGACTGTCGACAAGTACATCGAAAAAGACCTGATGATCAACGACGAGATCGAAAAACTGCGACTCGCCACCGTTTCCGCACTTCTTTCTGGACGCAAAGACGTCGTGGTCGTCTCCTCCGTATCCTGTCTATATGGCATGGGAAATCCGGAGGATTTCGACAGCAACGTCGTGACAGTGAAGGTCGGCCAGAAAATCACCCGCAACAAATTTCTGCGCTCGCTTGTCGGATCGCTTTATTCGCGCAACGAGGTGGAACTGTCACGCGGCACATTCAGAGTCAAAGGTGACACTGTAGACATACGTCTGGCCTACGAGGAAATTATCGTCCGCGTGACATTCTGGGGCGACGAAATAGAATCGATCAAAACCTTGCACCCCGACGATAACGCGTCACTCGGAAATCATGACATCTTTCAGATCTATCCAGCCAATCTTTTCGTTACCTCACCCGAGCGTATGGGCTCGGCCATAGGCCAGATCGAACTCGATCTCGGTGAACAATACAACTATTTCATGCGCGAAGCCAAAGAGCTGGAGGCAAAACGCCTGCTTGAACGCGTCACTTACGATATCGAAATGCTGCGCGAGGTCGGCCATTGCTCCGGCATAGAAAACTACAGCCGCTATTTTGACGGCCGTCAGCCCGGTATGCGTCCTTTCTGTCTGCTCGACTATTTCCCGAAAGACTTTCTCACGATAATCGACGAAAGCCATGTGACGCTTCCGCAATGCCGCGCTATGTATGGTGGAGACCTTTCACGCAAAATGAATCTTGTGGAATACGGCTTCCGTCTTCAGGCCGCTCTTGACAACCGTCCGCTGAAATTCGAAGAGTTCGAGAGGTTGACTCCTCAGGTGCTATACGTCAGCGCGACCCCGGCCGACTATGAACTCGAAAAATGTGAAGGTGTAGTCGTCGAGCAGATCATACGCCCCACCGGACTACTCGACCCCATAATAGAGGTCAGGCCATCGCTCAACCAGATAGACGATCTGCTCCATGAGATCAACGAACGTATCGACCGCGACGAAAGAGTGCTCGTCACGACCCTGACCAAACGCATGGCTGAGGAACTGAACGACTATCTGACACGTCTGCGTATAAAGACGGCCTACATACACAGTGATGTTGATACGCTTGACCGTATACGCATCATCGACGGACTGAGAGCGGGCGAATTCGATGTACTCGTCGGTGTCAACCTGCTGCGCGAAGGCCTCGACCTGCCCGAAGTGTCGCTCGTCGCCATACTCGATGCAGACAAGGAAGGTTTTCTCCGCAGCCACCGTTCACTCACACAGACCGTAGGTCGCGCAGCCCGAAACCTCAACGGCACGGTAATCATGTATGCCGACAAGATCACAGACTCAATGCAACAGACCATCGACGAGACTTCTCGACGAAGGGCGCTCCAATTGGCCTACAACGAAGAACACGGTATCACCCCGCAGGCCATCGTCAAAGCGCGCAACTCGATCATCGGGCTCGAAAACGGAAACGACAACGACCGGATGGCACCAAAAGGCAAAGCCGATGCAAAAAGAGGAAAGGCAAAGTCAGTGCCATACGCGGAGGAATACAGCACCAAAGTCAATCTTGCGGCCGATCCGGTCATACCATATCTTTCAGCAGACGCACTCCAGAAACTCATCACCAAACGTCGCCTCGAAATGGTAGAGGCCGCCAAGCGCATGGACTTTATCGAAGCCGCGCGCCTGCGCGATGAAGTGCTCGCGATGGAAGAGAAACTCGCGTCGATGCCTTCGTAAAAACATCATACAGACACCGAAACAGACAGGATGAAAAATATCGGAGAAAAAGGAGAATCCACAAAAAAGAAAAATATAGCGCTGACAGCACCGGCCACGCAAAACAAAACCATATACCCCTCCATCGACCGCTATCTGCCGACAAGCGTAAAGGAGATGAAAGCGCTCGGATGGAAACACGTCGATGTCGTTCTACTGACCGGTGACGCGTATGTCGATCACCCGTCTTTCGGAGCAGCAGTCCTTGGTCGTATCCTGCAAAAAGAGGGCTACAATGTAGCTATCGTACCACAACCCAACTGGCAGGACGATCTGCGCGATTTCCGCAAATTCGGTGCGCCTCGACTGTTTTTCGGTGTGTCGGCCGGAGCGATGGACTCTATGGTCAACCATTACACCGCAGCGCGTCGACGACGCAGTGACGACGCATATACAGCAGGAGGGCGGCACGGGGCACGCCCTGATTACCCGACAATAGTCTATTCGAAAATACTGCGCGAGCTTTATCCCGACACCCCAATTATCGCAGGCGGCATAGAAGCTTCCATGCGACGCTTGTCTCACTATGACTACTGGCAGAACCGTCTGCGGCCGTCACTGCTGGCCGACTGCGAAGCCGATCTCATCAGCTACGGAATGGGTGAAAAAACGATTATCGAAATAGCCCGACGGCTCGAAAACGGAGAAAGCATATCGACGATGACCGATCTTCCGCAAACAGCCGTCAGGATAGCTGACAGTGATTTCAATGCGTCCGAAAGCGACATTATACTTAATTCACTCTCGGATTGCACGCGCGACAAGCGTCTACAGGCAGAAAACTTCAGACATATCGAGCAGCAGAGCAACGCGATGCATGGTCGCACTCTCTGGCAACGCCACAATGGCTATTGGATAAAAGTGAATCCGATGTATCCTCCGATGACCACAGAGGAGATAGACGCATCGTTCGACCTTCCTTATACCAGAATGCCACATCCGCGCTATAAAGACAAACGTATCCCCGCGTACGAAATGATCCGCCACTCGGTCAATATCCACCGCGGCTGTTTCGGAGGATGCTCTTTCTGCACGATCTCGGCACATCAGGGGAAATTTATCGCCTCGCGAAGCAAGGAATCTGTTTTGCGCGAGGTTGAACAAGTGACACGAATGCCTGACTTCAAGGGCTATCTCAGCGATGTCGGAGGCCCGAGCGCCAACATGTATCACATGGGAGGGAAAAACAGGGATGCTTGCGAAAAATGCTTCCGTCCGTCCTGTCTCCACCCCAAAGTATGCCCGAACCTCAACACCGACCATCGCCCGCTGCTCGACCTTTACCACGCTGTCGACAGTGTCAAGGGGATAAAAAAATCGTTTATCGGCAGCGGTGTGCGCTACGACCTGTCGATGCACCGCACCGGTGACGCGAAAATCGACGCGACCAACCGCCGGTATAACGAAGAGCTGATCGTCTCGCACGTGTCCGGTCGCCTGAAAGTCGCACCGGAGCACACGTCGGAAACCGTTCTCAATCTGATGCGCAAACCGTCGTTTCAACTTTACCATGAATTCAGTGCGTTTTTCGATACCGTCAATTCGCGCCACGGTCTGAAACAACAACTCATACCATATTTCATATCGTCACATCCCGCCTGTCGCGAGACAGACATGGCCGAACTCGCGGCCGAGACGAAAGACCTCAATCTGCATCTCGAACAGATACAGGATTTCACACCTACCCCGATGACTCTCTCCACAGAGATATATTATACGGGATATCATCCTTATACAGGGGAAAAAGTGTTTACAGCAACCACTCCTGAGGAAAAATCGGCTCAACGAAAATACTTTTTCTGGTACGACCGTGCATACCGGCCTGATATCATCCGTTCGCTACAACGCCTACAACGCCACGACTTGCTGAAAAGACTATTTCCGGCTCAAGCCTCACATCCTTACCGAAAAAGATAAACAACAGTCAGACGCAGTGCAGATAATAATTTAAGATGGGAGGTACAAATCGTACTATCCATCTTAATCGCTGAGGTCGTGGAGGCTCATCCATTTTCATTATTTTCAACCCAACGCAATAATACCCATCAATCCGATACCACCTAATTTTCAACAATCTTTTTTATACTTACACGCATTTTATACAGGCTGTGACAGCTGATATCCAAGGTATTGTTTGTATTAAATTTAAAAAGTAGAATACCACCTTCTTATTTAACATAATTTAACTGGGGGGGTGATTTTCATGCCCTGATTTGGTAATTTTGCATCGACAGACTGTTAATGACAGTTTAATCACATCACATAATGCGAAAAGTATGGCAAATCGACAAATAAATTTTATGTTGAGGCTGAAAAACATTGTGTTATGCTTGTAAATAAAAAACCAAAAAGGCTTACACGCCAATTTAAACCTTTACTTCCAACAGAATACTAACAAAATAGTAACTCTATCATAAATCCCCAAAAATGAAATTCATTTACAGTATGCTGTTCGTAGTGATGACTACTATCTCGGCCAACGCGCAATTCGCGCTGAAAACCAATCTTCTCTACGATGCCACCGCTACAATCAATCTCGGAGCCGAACTGACTGTAGCGCCTCGCTGGTCCGTAGATCTTTCCGGAAACTTCAACGCATGGTCATTCTCCGGAGGGAAACGCTGGAAGCATTGGTTTGTCCAACCTGAGGCCAGATATTGGTTCTGCGACGCAACTGCCGGACACTTTGTCGGGGCACACCTTATCGGAGGGAAATACAATATAGGGCACATCGATCTCAGTAATACGAAATTTCTCGGCACAGACTTTTCCGGACTGAAAGACCACCGATATCAAGGCTGGTTCGGAGGCGTCGGCATAGGCTACGGCTACACATGGATACTCGGCCGTCATTTCAACCTCGAAACCGAGATCGGCATAGGATGGCTCCATTCCCGCTATGACGTATACGAATGCGCGGGATGCGGACGCAATACGGCACGAAACCGCCACCATAATTATGTAGGTCCGACAAAGGCCGCTGTCAATCTCGTCTATTTATTCTAACACAACGCCCACCAAGATGAAAAATATATTCGCAAGCATGGCATTGTGCGCCACGACACTCTTAGCCACCGCACAATCCCTGCCATCCGGAGCCGTAAGCAATGTAAGCGTCGAACGGACGGAAAGCAAGCTATTGGTTAAAATGAGTGTCAATCCATCCGTCTTCCCAACGCGCGCCAACCGAGAAATCTGGCTGCGTCCGGTGGTAACCGACGGCCAAGACAGCATCTGGCTGAAACCGCTACTCATAGCGGGCCGCACACGCTACTACCAACATATGCGCCATGACGGTAACCACCCGCAATATATAATGATGCGTTCAGGCAAGGGAGACATATATGGCTATTCGGCCATGGTTGCCTACGCTGACTGGATGGAACTATCGACACTCAAAATCATAAGCCAAACAGACGGATGCTGCGGTGAGGCGGAAGGAGAAAGCAGCGAAAAGGGACTTGCCTCTCTCGACTTCCGTCCAAAAGTGTTCAAACCGGTGCTCGTATACGTCAAACCCGAGGGTGAAGTGGTAAAGACACGTGAAATTCACGGTTCGGCATATATCGACTTCCGCATCAACAGTACGGACATCTCTCCTGAATATCACCGCAACCCGCAAGAACTCGCAAAGATACGCTCGACCATCGAAGCGGTACGCAGTGATAAGGATGTCACGATCACATCTCTGTCTATCAAAGGATTCGCATCACCAGAAGGACCTTACAAAAACAACGAACGACTCGCCAAAGGACGCACCGAGGCTCTGACAACCTATGTAAGCGAACTCTACTCATTCCCATTGTCTGTAATGCACACATCGTGGGAGGCCGAAGACTGGGAAGGGCTCATCAAATGGGTCAGAAGCCACAACTTGGCCGACAAGGAAGGAATTCTTAAAATCATCACGGATGAAAGTCTTGATCCCGACAAACGCGAATGGCGGCTGAAGACAAGCTTCCCTGATCAATATGAAGTGTTGCTCAACGAAGTCTATCCATCATTGCGTCACAGCGACTATGCGGTCAACTATACTATACGGCATTATACAAACGTCAAGGAAATCGCGGCTATAATGGCCACGGCACCACAAAAACTGTCTCTCGAAGAGTTGTTCATGCTTGCGCAAAGCCTCGACAAGGACTCTCCTGATTTTCGTGAGGTCATGGAAGTGGCCGTGCGCATGTATCCCGACTCAGAGGTGGCCAACCTCAACGCCGCCAACACGGCTATAGCCCACGGGGAGAGCGAAAAGTCACGCGAGTATCTGAAAAAAGCCGGGAAATCACCTGAAGCAGTCTATGCCCTTGGTATACTCGAAGCCACTACAGGCAATTACGACAGCGCGTTTCCACTCTTACAAGCAGCCGCTGAAGAGGGTGTTGCCGAAGCCAGTGATGCAATCGTCTGTCTGCGTGAACTCGGATTTATTTCCAAGTAAGATAAGCATAACAACGACCTCTTAAACCTTTTATCCCATATATTAATCGACCAATAATTTCTAACCCAATTTTTTTGTAATGAAAAATTCAAAATTACTATTCGGTGCTATCGCAGCCCTATCGATAGGGCTTACATCCTGCTCCGATGACGCCCCGACATCAGGCAATGGCAACGGGGTAGTCGACTCCGATCAGACGCGCTATCTGAAGATAGCGATATCGAACCCTCAAGTTGTCGGACGTGCGGAAGACAATGATTTCGTTGACGGCACCGATACCGAAAACGACGTTAAATCATTGAATTTCATATTTTATGACCGTAACGGCAATCGCATCGACGCACAAACAAACGTAGAAGGCTTTAATTTTAACAACGATAAATCGGATAATCAATATCCCAGCGTCGGAAAATTTGCGGAAGCCATCGTAAGCATCAACCTTGTAAAAGGACAGAACTCTCCCGCCTACGTCATGTGCTTCATCAATCCGCAGAATTTCGACGAATTCGGAGGGGCAACCACAAAAGTCATGTCTGATCTGCGCGACGCTGAACGCTACTCATACAAGAATGACGCCACAGGCTTCTCCATGAGCAACTCGGCATACTATGGCACTGACAATGTGACATCTGCACCAAACGTCAAGATCACAGGCACTCCCTTAACTCAAGGTCAGTTCTTTCCATCGTACGACTCAGCCAACGAGTCGGATGACGATAGCAGAATCATCAACATCTACGTAGAACGCTACGCGGCAAAAGTAAACTTCACACTCAACACCACCGAGAGCGAAAACACCGGAGTGAAAGACTATGAGGTAAACGGCTACAATCTTACATTCGTTCCACAAGGATGGACAGTCAACGCTGACGCGAACTCTATGTTCGCCATAAAAAAATTCTCAGCGGACAAAGACGGAGTCATACCTACCAAATCTGATATCGACAATTATTTCGGTTACACATGGGCTTGGAACGACGAGGCCAAAAAGCGTAGCTATTGGGGCTGTTCTCCTTCTTTCTACGCAACAGAATTCCCACAGGTTTCCGACAACATCATGGATCAGCTGACCGACGGAACTACAGGTGCAGGCAAGCTTGTCGGTGACTATAAATTGAAATACTACAGTTTCAATCAAATTACCAACCCAAATTCGGAAGGTTATGTAGGCGTCAGCAAATGGAATAACGAGACAAACGTTATCGGTGAGCCCGAAAACGTCCGCTACGTACTTGAAAACACCATGGGCAAAGCAGCTTTCGCGTCACTCAACCCACGCGCCGCTGCACCGTCTGTAATCCTCGCAGGACGTTACAAACTCACGAACTCCGCAAACAACTCAGAGATATCCGAAAACACCACTTTCTATCTCTTCCATCAGACAGACAATAAATATAACGTATACTTCGACGCTGTGCCCACCAATGCGGCAGATTATGCAAAAACCATCGTCGACGCTATGCTTGATGTGCAAGGAGTTCTCTACATCTCCAACCCAGATGCCAGCACTCAGGCTGCTATCCCCTATGTTGCAATACGCTCCACAAACGCCAACACAAGCCTGAAAGCTATCTTCTCTGTGACACACCCCTCCAAAGAAGTTCGCGGCACCATGGCCTTGCCACAGCGTTATGTCACCTTGCAACTTAATGAAAATCTTAACGGCCAGGCTGTATACTACAAACCGAACGGTTCTGACAACTATGTACAGGTGGAAGAGTCTAACATAACCCAGGTGAACAACGCCCTGTGGCAATCTACCGGCAATGCCTACGCATATACCGAAGGCATGTGCTACTTCTCCATACCCATCCGTCATCTCGGATGGTACGAAGATCCGGACAACGCAGCCAATGCCAATAATCCGAACGCCACTATCAATTGGGAAAATGTCAAGCCCGGCTATTTCGGACTCGTCCGCAACCACGTATACACTCTCGGTGTCGACCGTATCGAAGGTCTCGCCACAGGTCTCTACGGAGCTGACAATCCAATCGTTCCTCCGATGGGACAGGACTCCTACTACATCAAATATCGCCTAAACATTCTCAACTGGCGCGTAGTAGGCCCCCAGACCGGCATCATCCTATAAAATCAGACATAACCCTATAATCTTGACTACGGTGGCTACCGCCACTCCATAGCCACCGTAGTTTTTTTTCACCTCTATCACTTCCATCCTCTCCCCGCAAACTAACGTGTAAGATCCACACGATACGACCACAACAACCAGACACCACCGACGGTATCCACCCCTGTAGAAAATCACGAGCGGCCAATACGTATCCCCGTCACGTCGCCACCCGATATATCCTAAACGAATAATAACCACAAAACACCACAGAATATCAAGGTCTATGAAAATGTCAAGCATACGTCGATTCATCCACGCTGCCGTTATAGTCACAGCGATGATCGCGGGAGCCATAAGTCTGACATCCTGCGACTCGGCTATCTACGACGGGCAAGGCGATTGCTCGGTTCATTACCGCGTCAGTTTCCGATACACCAAAAACATATTGAATTCCGACGCGTTCGGAGCGCAGGTATCCGACGTATCGCTCTATATTTTTGACAAGCAAGGGAAACTCGTACTGAAAAAGACCGAGCAACGCGAACTGACAACAGACAATATGTTTTATATGGACGTCGACGTGAAACCCGGGAAATACGATCTCCTCGCATGGTGCGAAGGCAAGTCGCTCAATCCCGATGCTATATCATTCACGATAGCCAATAGCGACGCGCCCGCCTCGATAAACGAGCTTTCAGCCTCTCTGCCGCTTTTCGGTACAGCCCCAAACCTCTATTCCGACCGCTACATCAGGCCTTTCTACCATGGCATCGCATACGATGTCGAATTTCCGGATACATACGGAACGGTCGACATAGCTCCCGTAATGCTGACCAAGAATACAAACCGACTGTCCGTATTTTTACAGAATGTCGACGGCAATCCAATAGACCCCGCAATGTTCAATATCCGGCTCTCCGGAGCTAACAGCGAGATAACATACCGCAACGACATAGCCGGAAACTCGCCCGAGTTCACATACAAACCATGGTCCATAGAAAGTACCGAAGCAGACTTTGACGAAGATGCGACGACATCAAAAGCCGGCAAAGGAATGCCATCAGGCCTAATAGCCGAATTGAGCACCGGACGTCTCATGGCCAATATGCCCCAGCGTCTCACGGTCAGCATAGAAAGCCGACAAGAACCTATCATCGACATTCCACTGATAGACTATCTCTTGATCGTCAGAGGGAAATACGATGTCGCAACTTCCAATCAAGATTATCTTGACCGCTATGACGACTATTCATTGGTGTTTTTTATCGGTGAAGGCATGGAATGGGTCAAATCAAGAATATACATCAACGGCTGGCGGGTTGTGCCCCCGCAATACGGGGACTTATAAACACATCTGAAATTATGATCCGATTAAAAAAACATATTAAAACATACACCAGATTATTGCTGTTTTTATCAGCCATAATTATGATCGGATGTGTCGGTGACGAATTAAATTGCCCGGCTCCGGAGGCACCAACGGAAAAGAATGAAGGCCTATATCTAAAATTCACTGTGCTTACACGCAACACATACGGCACACGCGATACCGGCATAACACGCACAGCGGACACCGACGGAGACCAGGAAGGGTCAGGTGCGGAAAACTTCATAGTCCTCTCCGACCTCCGTTTCCTGCTGTTCGACAGCGAACGCAAACTTTTGCAAGATTTTACCACCGAAGCTAAAGTCGTATCGACAAACGGAAGCTACAGTGTCTACGAAATCCTCGCAGCCATCCACGAGCCATACTTCGACAGCAACAAGGAGAAAGCTATCGACTTTTACATCATGGCCACTGCCAACGGACAAAGCATGGGAGCCGGACAACCCGAAGGCCTGACTCCAGGTGTCACATCCATTGACGACATCTGCTCAACATCACAGGCCACAGTCATGACCGACAAGCCACTTGCAACGGAGCTGCTGCAGGCAAACCTTTTCGACACACCCGACAGACAGCACTTCCCGATGTCTGGTTTTCAAAAATTCACACTTCCGAAAGGCGCTCTCGACATCAGTTCCGAAGCCGCCCCATATCCGCTGTCACAGGCTTACACAGGGAAAAACCTGAATCTGCTTAGGACAATGGCAAAGATCGAAGTTGTAGACAAAATCAATATCACCGGTATATATAACGAAGAAACCGACGCCAACCATGACTACCGGATAGCCAAAGTAGAAATAAACGGTTTCATGAACAGCGGTGCCCTATTTCCCTTCATAGGCCAATGGACTACTGTAGAGACAGACGAAACGCAACAAGTAAAAGCCCCTACAATCCCAGTCACCGCGACATACGTCAATCCACCTTCTTTTGAAGACAAAGACACCGACATCAGCGCGGGACAGATCATAGAGTTCGCAGACGACAAGTATGCATCAAGCCTACGCGAGGACAAATGTCCGGTGTTTTCAGGCTATGTCTACGAGTATTCGCGGCAAATGCTTCAAACAGGCCAGAACGCCCCATATATCCGCGTGACCACGAAAGGCGACGGAGCGGCAGGTTCATCCATGGTCTATCGGATGCGTCTGGCCGAATACAACGACGGAACAGCAACGACCGACCTCGATATGCTACTGCGCAATCATATCTACCGTTTCGAAATCACCGGTATTACGCCCGAGTCCAAAGAAGAAAAACTTATCATCGATTGGACTCTCTGCGACATGGACGATGTATCCATCATAATACCGCCTTTTAATTGATTGACAACACTGACACAATGAAAATACTACGACATACACTCCTGCTGCCAATGCTTGCCACGCTTCTCGCGACGGCATGTCAGGAAGAAACCCTCCCCTCGCCAGACTATACGGTCAGCGGCCGAAACGTCACGCTGACAATTCCGGTGACATTTCCGAAAATGGACATAAAAACCAGCCGCGCAAGTCTCGAAGACTGGCAGATCGACCAAGTCGAAAGCATTTGGATACGCACTTACAACGCAGATACCCGCCAGGCGACATCGGAATGGTTGAAACTAACCCCGGGAAGTACCGACAAGGAGCCCGCGACACACAATGTCACGATAGACACCAAATCGGGCAACAGCTATATCGTAGCCGTAGGAAATGTCAGCAATATAGGAATCGATAAAAACAATCCGAACGAACAGGCTCCACTAAGCGATCTCCTTGAAAAAGCGGACACATGGGACAAATTTCTTGACATAGCCGTCCTCTCCCCTTCGACCTACGAAACAGTCAGCGCTCCCCTCCCGCCTTTACCTATGGCCGGATGCTACACCAATCTTCTCCCGGCCGACGGCAACCATTCCCGCCCACACCGCCTTGACGACTGGCAAACGGTAAATTTCCAACCCGTCACCATCCCATCCACGGGTGATGGCCAATTTACCCTCAGCGACGGTGCCATACACCTGCGACGGCTGGTTTCACAGATAACATTCAATATAATCCCGGGACACGACTACAAATCGGGCCTCGACATACGCGTCACACCCAACAGCTATCAGGTCGTGAATGTCCCTGTATACTCCTGGCTATACGAACGGTCGGCCACAGGCGGGATGACCGCGAACTACGGTGACATCTGTACTCAAGACAGCAAAGAGGATTTCTACAAGACTCCGGCACAATATTCCGGCACAAGCATACAACCTGTCGACCGCACCGAACATCCCGAACTCCCTGACGGCACATATACATTCAATTTCTGGCAAGCCGAAAACAAGCACATCGGAACAGCGGCCAACTATGGGCAACGCGAGATCGAGAGCAAAAACATAGAAGAGAACGAAGCATCCGGCACACAATACCAAACGAACACCGGACTGTTCACAAGTCTTACCGGTGACATCTGGACACCTAACAATATGGCCACTTATGTCGTGGTCAACTGCCAAGTGGAATACCTGGGCCGGCTTGACGTCAACAACGACGGTGAAATAAACGGAAGCGGGACAAACTCGGAAGTATTCCGATCCGGGACTGCTAACTACAAAATACATCTTGGTTACATGAATTCCATACCGACTGACTTCAACTGCTTCCGTAACACAAAATATACCTACAACATAACAGTCAACGGCCTCGATGACATCCGGGTCGAAGCATATCACGGCAACGAGACAGCCGGAGCGGAGGGGATGGTCTCCGACGTAGAGAACGAGACTATAAATCTCGACTGCCACTACCACGCGTTCAACATAGAGCTATCCGACATTGATCTGACCGCTTGGAACGCAGAAACCGGACAGGGTTTCGGCTTTATCATCACAAGCTATGAACATGGACGCGAATACACGTATCAGGAGACTGATTTCGCAGACGGGCACGCACAAAGCAGCGAAGAGAGCAAATACATGAATTGGATAGAGTTGCGTAAAACAACCGACAAAGGAACCCTCGCAGCCTACAAGCCTCGTGTCGGTGAATATGCCGACGGACTGACTTTCACTCTCCTTGATGCGTCAAAAGGAATAAGCGAAAACCAACGTGCCATCCCAGACGCTGAGGGCAAGCAATGGTATACGGTGTTCGTCAACGAATATACCTACGAGGCTGAAAACGCCAACGAACAGTCCGACGGACAACCGATATGGGCAGGATATGTCAACCAGAACCCGCGACGTTTCTATATCCGAGTGACCCGCAGCGTCTCAGCCGACGGTGAAAGTCTGTATGCCCGTTCGAAATATGCAATGTCACAAGAGTCAATAATGACCTATTATTCAACAGAGAACATATCGCAAATCCAAACTGCGGGAGAAGTAGCCGGCTCAGCGGTCGGTGTGGAACGCGAAAACGAGTCGTTCGGACTCAATCTGCGCAGATCGTTCGTCGCAGCCACCGATAAGATAAACGGCCGATATAATCTGATGCAGTTCACACATCACACATACAACAAAAACAGATGGGAGGAAAACGACAATGCGTCTCAATCGCTATGGAGCAATTTCGTGGATATCGAAAGACCACAGGAGATACCGGCCGGACAGACAGGCAAGCCGGTTCAGACAGTAGAAAGCAATAATCCCGTAAGACTCCCCAAAATCGCAGATTTCGAAGGAGAGCTTAGCAACAGCCTATCTACCAACAACAATCCATCTCCGGGCAACAATCTTGTTAACGCCATGACTGACTACGATCCACAGCCGAGAGCCGACCGTAATTCAGGCGTTTATATCGAAGCGATAAACGCCTGCATGAACCGAAACCGCGACAACAACGGTGACGGCATAATTTCGAACGATGAGATACGTTGGTATGTGCCGACAATAGGCAAATATCTGCGCCTCGTGTTGGGCAACCAGTCTCTTAAAGAACCGCTAATGGATTATGACAATATCTCCAGATTGGTCAATCCGAACGGTACAGGCTTCACAAGCAACGATCTTATCGGCCAATACATGTTTTTCGGAAGCGACGGTTGCGTACTTTGGGCCATGGAAGGTCTGTCTACATCATTTTGGGGCCAATGGGGATCCACATCGCCCGTCGCACCATGGCAGGTTCGCTGCATCAGAAACCTCGGGATCAATCTGTCAGCGGACATAGTAGCCACCGACAAGACCATTCCGGCCTATACGTTCGAACCGCGAAGCGGCAACGACGCCTCGCGTGGAGGAGTTGTCAGAATGTCGTTCTACGACGACAATTCCATACGCAAGACACCGTATGACGGAAACGGCAGCGGCACGAGACAGATGCCTGTACATCCGATCTATAACCAAACTTACAATTCTCTGTATACCGCTTTTGAAATTTCAGAAGGAGCAAACAGACACAGCTATCAGAACGGGAGCGGCCAAACGATAAATTCAAACTTCTATTACGATAATACAATCAACAACCAAAATTTACAGACTCTGACGGTTTCCGTCAACAACAATCCATGCGACGGACTGAACAAAGGTGGAAATACGGGCTGGCGAGTGCCTAACCTCAAAGAACTGGCAATAATGCGCAATCTCGGGGTATTTGACGAAATGATCCAATGGAACAGCGGCTATAATGCATTCGAGGCTGCGGGATTCGGCCTGTCGTGCTCTGTCTCCGCATTCAATTCCAGTGGAATAAAGATGGAAGTCAATATAAGCAATAACACATCACAAAAGTTCATGGTGACCCGCAACGACGGACTTACACAAGCTCAAGGCGACAAATATTTTGTGCGTTGCGTGCGTGATGTGCGATGATTAGCCAATCGGGAACCAATGATGAGGACCTTTCATATATTATTATGTCTGCCAATCCTGCTCGCATCCTGCTCAAAGGCTGTGACGCATGAAAGCGCGACTGGAGCCATCGCGGTTTCGACAAGCACTGTCTCCGGCATAAACGCGACAGCAGGTGAGACAAAGGAGCTTCCGCTGCCCGTCGTCCCTGCGTCAATGATCTCGCCCAAAGAGAGGGCCGCCTATATACTCGATCATTTTTGGGACGCTATGGATTTTGGAAACCGCTCGCTAAGCCTCGACACGGCATTCATGGAACAGAATTTCGCCAACTTCGCAAGCCTGTTCGATTATGCCGATTCCACAGATCTGTCAAACTCAGTAAATAAATTGATGGAACGGGCCGAAACCGACAAAGACGTGTACCTGCTACTCTCGGAGATCGCTGAAAAATACCTCTATGAGCCAAATTCGCCCATGTATGACGAAGAACACTTCATCATGTTCATACGCGCGCAAACTGAAAGCCGACAGTTTGACGAGTCCTCGAAGGAACGTACTCGCTATCTGCTCGAGACCGCGTTGAAAAACCGTCGCGGGACCATGGCTTCGGATTTCCGCTACACCGACCGCTACGGGAAACACACGAAACTGCTCAATGCGGTGAAAGGCCAAGTATTCACGGTGCTGATATTCTACGATCCGGATTGCGGACATTGCAAAGAGACGATAGATATTCTCCGCTCGATCGATTTTCCATCCGGCATAAAAGTGTTGGCCATAGACGCCGAGGGCGACCGTGATCACTGGGAGGCATCCAAAGAGTCACTTCCGGCAGACTGGGAGGTAGGCTACGCCACCGATGATATACTCGGTGACGAAAGATACGTCCTTCCGGCAATGCCTACAATCTATCTGATCGACCGCTACGGCCGCGTCGTACTCAAAGACGCCACACCCGTACAGCTCGTAAAGGCTATTGAACAACACACACAACAAGTAGACCTAAAACCGCGAAGAAGCGTCCGGGACATCTACGGGGACTGATGTAAAGGGCGGAAATTGTACAACCAAATACAATATCAAGCTACCAGGTTGAGCAAACCCGGACGCTTCTGAGGTTTTAGATCAAAAATATATTACCTTATGAGTGACCGAAAAACGAAGCCGGCCAACCAAAGAGAATCTATCTGACCGACAAGACTACCGACCGATCCATGCCCAGACAGGGATGATCGGTCCGATAACTTATAATAAACTTGATAATAACGCAGTGATATTGATAAAATTAATTCCCGTTTGCTTGTTGATTTCACATTTTTATGTTAATTTTGACGCGATATGTTAACGAGGTTGTTACTTATTTGAAAATTTTCACAACAATTAGACATTACAATTGTTAACATATAAAACACACTTCTAAGTCAAGGGCGGATCCTGCGGGACACCACATCTAAATATATCTACGAAAGAAACGAATGAAAAAGTCAACTATCTGGTTTCTGACCATCATAATGGCGTTGACCTTCATGGGATTGCTTTATGTACAGATAATGTACATGAACAACATGAAGAAGATGCGTGACGACCAGTTTGCAGAAGGCGTGAAACGCTCCCTCTATGCCGTCACCACCCGCCTGGAACAAGATGAAACCAAACATTTCCTCGAGGAGGACATGGCTACGATGGAGACTCAATTCTACCCGCGCACAAATGCCGACGGATCGGTCGGTATAAACTATAATTTCACAACCTCCGAAGGAATAAACTACGACCTCACACTCAAAGGGAACATAGACCAACGCACGGCCAACACCTCCATACGCGAGGTCATGCGCGGAAAGTATCTATACCAGAAAGGCCTTCTTGACGAAGTCATCTTCAACATCATAACCCAATCGAGCAACCGGCCTATCAGTGAACGTGCAGACTCTACGGAGGTAAACCGCTATCTACGGTCCGAACTGGAAAACAACGGGCTTGTACTGCCCTACGAGTTTGCGGTGGTCAACCGTGTAGGAGGCATCGTCTACCGTTCACCGGGCTATCACCCCAAAACGAGCGACGAAAGCTCGATGTTCATCCAAACTCTTTTTCCCAACGATCCGAAAAATAAAATGTACTACCTCAAGGTTTATTTTCCGACCAAGAGAGACTACATATTCGACTCCATACGTTTCATGATCCCGTCGTTTATCTTTACGTTCATATTGCTTGTGACATTTGTCTGCACCATAATTCTCGCTTTCAGACAAAAAAAACTGACCGAAATGAAAAACGACTTCATAAACAATATGACCCACGAATTCAAGACTCCGATATCAACCATATCATTGGCCGCGCAGATGCTCAACGACGGAGCGGTGTTGAAATCACCGGCAATGTTGTCGCACATATCGACCGTAATCAACGACGAGACCAAACGCTTGAGATTTCAAGTCGAAAAAGTGTTACAGATGTCGATGTTTGACCGACAGAAAGCTACGTTGCGCCTTCAGGACGTCGACGCCAACGTATTGATCGCCAATATCACGAGCACATTCAAGCTCAAAGTAGAGAAATACGGTGGCAAGATCGAAGCCGTGCTCGACGCTGAAGACTCCACAATCAATGTCGACGAGATGCACTTCACAAATGTGATATTCAACCTTCTTGACAACGCTGTAAAATACCGTCGCGAAGATGTGCCTCTCAAGTTGAGAGTCAGCACAAAAAACATAAGCAGTCATGGCGACGAGCGCATATCCATCTCCATATCCGACAATGGCATAGGAATGAAACGTGAGGATTTGAAAAAAATATTTGAGAAGTTCTACCGTGTATCGACAGGCAACCGCCACGACGTCAAGGGATTCGGACTCGGGTTGGCCTATGTGAAGAAAATGGTTGGCGAACTCGGAGGAGAAATCAGCGTGGACAGCGAACTAAACTCAGGAACGAAATTTATAATTACATTACCAATAACTAAAAACTAAAGAACTATGGAAGAACGTTTGCGCATACTACTTTGCGAAGACGACGAGAACCTCGGAATGCTCCTTCGCGAGTATCTCCAGGCAAAAGGCTTCAACGCTGATCTCTTCGCAGACGGGGAAAGCGGTTACAAGGCATTCCTCAAAGGGAAATATGACCTTTGCGTCCTTGATGTGATGATGCCCAAGAAAGACGGTTTCGCACTCGCTCAGGAAATAAGAACCGTAAATTCGGAAGTACCCATTATCTTCCTTACAGCCAAATCCATGAAGGAAGACATCCTTGAAGGGTTCAAGATCGGAGCCGACGACTATATCACAAAGCCGTTCTCGATGGAGGAACTCGTGTTCCGTATCGAAGCGATACTCCGTCGCGTCAAAGGCAAAAAAGGCAAAGAGATCACGATGTACAAGATCGGCAAATTCACTTTCGACACCCAAAAGCAAGTGCTTCTCATCGATGACAAAGTGACGAAACTGACCACGAAAGAATCAGAACTCCTGAGCCTTCTTTGCGCCCATGTCAACGAGATCCTCGAACGAAACTTCGCTCTTAAAACAATCTGGATCGATGACAACTATTTCAACGCCCGCTCTATGGACGTTTATATCACCAAACTTCGCAAACACCTGAAAGACGATCCGTCAATAGAGATCATCAATATCCACGGAAAGGGATATAAGCTTATCGCTCCTGAACTCGAATCGTCAAACTAAGTCACACATCCCCTGTCCGAGACAAGGGAAATCTATTAAAAAGACACCGGTCCGGATCATCAAAAAACTCCGGTCCGGTGATTTTTTTAACAACCATAAATAGACAGAGCACCGACAATGAAACGACACGTCTTTTTTCTGACATTACTGCTTTCGACAATATCCTGCCTGCACGCCCGGACATCATGCGGATGGACACCCGACATACTCAGCGACGGCTATGAGATGCGCACCGTCAACCATCCCGACGATTATTCCGGGAAAGTCGTTTCGACCATCATACGAAAGCTCGTGTCATCCGACAGCCTTGGCGGACACACGCACAGAGGAGTACTATATATACACGGTTTCAACGACTACTTCTTTCAAAAAGATATGGGCGACCGGTTCGTCAGACACGGCTACGATTTCTATGCGGTAGACCTTCGTCGCTACGGACGCTCCATCATGGAAGATCAAAAGCCGTTTGACGTACGAAACATGACGGAATATTTTCCTGATATAGACTCCGCATTGGTTGCCATGCAACAATCAGGCATCAGCGAAATCATACTTATGGGACATTCCACCGGAGGACTAACCGCCTCTTATTTCGAAAGCCGCAGGCACCCGGAGTCCATAAAGGCTTTGATACTCAACAGCCCTTTTCTCGACTGGAACCAGGGATGGAAAGAACGCATAATCCCGATTGTAAGCACGTTGGGCAGTATCTGGCCTGAAATGAAAATATCGCAAGACGGATCAACGGCCTACGGAGAAAGCCTGCTGAAAAGCCATCGCGGAGAATGGCTCTACAACACAGACTGGAAACAAATGCGCTCACCGGATGTAAACGCCGGATGGATAAGGGCCGTGACCATGGCTCAGAACAGCCTGCGCGACGGAAAAGCAGATATAAAGATTCCGATCCTCCTACTATATTCCTCGAAAAGCGTCAACGGGTCGGAATGGACTCCGGAATTCAATCGTGGCGATGCAGTGCTTGACGTGGACGACATCAAGAAATACGGCCGGGAGCTCGGACCGAACGTGACATGCGTCAAAGTCATGGAAGGGATGCATGATCTTGTGCTTTCCGCTCCGGGAATCAGAGAACCCCTATACCGATACATCTTTTCATGGCTGACGAGAAAAGGTCTGTAGCATGACAAATGGCATTTTTCATATCACCCGATCAAATACAGTGACAATGAAAAGACACGGTAATAAAGTTAAATATCCATAAACCAAATCCGACAATTTTGCACTTTGCCTTTTATTGTCTATCTTTGTACATTAGACAAGCGCCACCGGACGAAGTAGAGACTTTTATCTGATGGCATCCCACAATAAGCTGAAGCTTGCAACAAACGGGGCTGACCGGTTTTGACAGCGTGTAGAGGTGGGTAAGCATGCAGAGCAATGATGGCTACGCTCTTAAATCAGGGACATCAAAATTTCAAATGGCGAAAATAACTACGCTCTCGCTGCTTAATCGAAGTACAGTAGATTAGCTTTATTTCGGCAACAGTTGCCGAAACGAGACATCACCCGATTGTCCTTTTTCCGAGACGGATCGATATGGTGGTGCAGGTAAATCGGAAATATGGCGACGAAAGCCTCGCGACTCGCTGAGATTTTTTAGAGGATAAGGCCGTGATTGGTGGTCTCTTGCCTGTCACAGCACGAAAACCAAGTAGAGACTAAGCATGTAGAAAGTTCATTAGTTCCGCGTTTGGACGAGGGTTCAAATCCCTCCAGCTCCACCACCAACTATAGACTCCTAAACAATCATGATTGTCAGGAGTCTTTCTTGCATACATACTTAGACTATCATGATAAAAGCTCTGTTTTTTGATATCGACGGAACTCTTGTAAGTTTCAAGACCCACTCCATACCCGAGTCGACTGTCGAAGCTCTTACCTTGGCCAAGGCAAACGGCATAGATATATACATCTCTACCGGTCGGCCATATCGCCTGATAGACAATATCACTCAGATCGAACATCTTATCGACGGATATATCACCACCAACGGGGCATTTTGTTTCCATCGAGACAATGTGATATCATGCTCACCTCTAAGCCTGTCAGACGTAAAATCAGTTCTCGATCAATCCGACGAGGCCGGCTTTGCATGTATGGTGGTCGGGGAAAAGGATCTGACCATGCACAACCCCAATCCGTATGCCGAACAGGTATTCAAGGATCTTTTGAATGTTTCCGACATATCAAAAGTCCCGCTTAACACCGTCCTGTCTCAACGAATTCTCCAACTCACACCTGTGATTACCGAAGAGGAGCAAAAGGAAGTCTTCCGGTCATTGAAATCGGTCGAAATAGGCCGTTGGTGTCCGGAATTCGCGGACGTCACGGCTGCCGACGTAAGCAAAGCCAAAGGGCTATATGATATGGCGCGATATCTTGGTTTCGATCCGCAATGCACAATGGCGTTCGGTGACGGTGGCAACGACCTGTCGATCATAAAGGCTTCCGGAACGGGAGTGGCCATGGGCAACGCAAATATACAACTAAAAAAAGCCGCCGACTACGTGACCACAGGTGTGGACGACGACGGGATCTTCAATGCCCTACGCCATTTCGGTATAATCTGACACAATAGACCGAAATCTATCCAAGAAAAAACAGCTCCTGCAAACCTCGATACCATGAGAGAAATGCAGGAGCTGTTATAGTGACAGACTCTTAGAGTGTGTTTGGATTTACCCCGATATAGATTGAGAGGATTTTTGGAGACGTTTTCGCAAGTTGACAAGCGAACGCTGGCATCGTGACCGAAAAAAACCTGCGAAAAACACCGCAAAAGGCCTCAAGATATGTTTGAAATAGTTCAATCTCACTTGATTAATTTTAATTCAAACGGGCTCTTAGATCCGAAGGATTGTCAAATCACGGATCCGTCAGTCTTTGGCGGAGACCGCAGCGTGTTCTATGGAAAGGCCGCGCTTGTAAGCTTCTATATAAGTATCAAATCCTTCGACATCTTCTTTCAGCGGTGCGATCTCTGTTCCCGTGCAATCTATGAATACCGCCTCGTTGAGATAACCGGCAAGCGATAAGCCCTTGTCATTATTGACAAGATATGAAGCAAGCAGTGCTATGCCCCATGCGCCACCCTCTCCGGCTGTTTCCATGACCGATATTGGAGAGCCAAGGGCGGCTGCAAGTATACGTTGGCCGACTCCGGGTGTCTTGAAAAACCCTCCATGTCCGGTTATGCGGTCGACCTCTACTTTCTCATCGTTGAAAAGGATGTCATTGCCTATCTTCAACACCCCCACCGCAGCATATAGATTGGCGCGCATGAAATTGGCAAGATTGAACTTATCGTTTGCCGAACGGACGAACAACGGACGCCCCTCCGAAAGCCCGGTCACAGGCTCCCCGGAAAAATAATTGTATGAAAGAAGCCCTCCACAGTCAGGGTCACCGTTAAGAGCGTTGTTATACAACTTTCCGAACACCTCGTTCATGTCCACCGGAATCCCGAGCAACTGCTGATACTCCTTGAACAGACCTACCCATGCGTTAAGGTCGGAAGTACAATTGTTGCAATGAACCATGGCGACAAGGCTTCCGTCAGGAGTCGTCACCATATCGATCATTTCGTATGGACGCGAAAGTTCCTTTTCAAGAACAATCATCGAGAACGACGATGTCCCGGCCGAAACATTTCCAGTGCGCTGCAACACCGAATTGGTCGCGACCATTCCCGTCCCTGCGTCTCCTTCAGGGGGACAAAATGGAATGCCGGGCTTCAAATGTCCCGAAACATCGAGTTTCTTGGCTCCGTCAGGCGTAAGCGACCCGGCATCCTGTCCGGCCAAAAGAACCTTCGGCAGGATGTCAAGCAACTTCCAAGGATAATCCTCTGAAGCAACCAATGAATCGAACTTGCCGACCATATCCGCAGAATAGTCCTTTGTCTCCGGATCTACCGGAAGCATCCCCGAAGCGTCACCAACTCCCAAAACCCTCTCTCCGGTAAGCTGCCAATGAATGAACCCCGCAAGAGTTGTCAAAAAATCAATATCCTTTACATGAGACTCTTTGTCGATTATAGCCTGATATAAATGCGATATGCTCCAACGCAACGGAATGTTATACACAAACAGCTCCGACAACTCGGCTGCGGCTTTAGCCGTATTGGTGTTGCGCCATGTGCGGAAAGGGACAAGAATTTTTTCATTCCTATCAAAAGCCATGTAACCGTGCATCATCGCACTGACCCCTATAGCAGCGAGCGATTCTATCTCTACGTCATACTCCTTACGGACATTGGCACGCAAATCCGCATAACAGTCCTGTAGCCCATACCATATAGCCTCTACGCTATAGGTCCACAAACCATCGGAAAGTTGATTTTCCCATTCATGCCATCCCTGAGCTATGGGGCGGTTCCGGTCATCGATCAAAACCGCCTTGATCCGTGTCGACCCAAGTTCGATGCCAAGAACAGCTCTCCCCTCAAGGATTATATTCTTTGAAGCCTGATTCATTTCTTAAGCATATAATATACCTCATTGAGGCGCATTTCTTTTTTGAAATTCTCAATTGTCGTATCCTTGTCAATATGCAACATCTCGATACCGGCCATCTCCGCATAGTCATCCCAATATTCCGACGTAATCGCGTATGAGAAACACGAATGATGAGTTCCTCCGGCAAGAATCCACGCACCTGCTCCGGTGGCAAAATCCGGCATTGGCTTCCAAAGAGCGGAAGCCACAGGCAATTTGGGAAGCGGTTTCGACTTTAGACATTCAACATCGTTTACGATCAGGCGGAAACGATTGCCCATATCGACAATAGTCGCCGTTATACCCTGGCCAGGATTCGAAGTGAACACCAAGCGGGCAGTCAGAGCTTTACGTATTCCGATCCCAAGGAAATGGACTTCAAGACGCGGCTTGTTTTCTGCGATCAAAGGGCATATTTCAAGCATGTGGGCCTGCAATATGGAGCTTTCATTTCCGTCAAAATTCAAGGTGTAGTCTTCAAGGAATGAACATCCTCCCGGCAATCCCTGGTTCATCACCCAAAGGGTGCGATAAAGAGCCGCGGACTTCCAGTCACCCTCGGCTCCGAACCCATAGCCTTCGGCCATCAATCTTTGGGAAGCAAGCCCCGGGATTTGGTCAAAACCTTCAAAATGGGGATCATTGATATCATCCGTTCCGAGGTCATCGAAATTTGTCGTGAACGCCTTGGCTCCCTTGTCACGCAGACAGGCACGCAGCGCAAGTTCAGCCTTGGCAGCGTTCCATACGGAACGGTGTTCAGGAGTAGAAGCATCGGCTATAGCCGGGTCGAAATCGTATGTGGACAGATAGATGTCAAACAAAGCCTGGACATCCTCATCAGCCACTTTCTTATGATATTCCATCAACTCGCTCACAGGACAATAATCGACATGATATCCGAGTTGCATTTCAGCCGCCACCTTATCGCCGTCAGTGACAGCGACATTGTTCATCTGGTCACCAAAACGGATCACAAGCATGTCCTGAGCGTCCGCCCAAGCCGCCGCCACCCGCGACCATACAGCGATCTTTTCGAGCACTGCTTTGTCTTTCCAGTGTCCGACAACCACCTTGCGACGCACATTCAGACGGGCACAGATATGACCGAATTCACGGTCGCCATGCGCGCTCTGATTAAGATTCATAAAGTCCATGTCCATAGTCTCCCATGGTATCTCCGCATTGTACTGCGTATGGAAATGCAACAGCGGTTTGCGTAACTGCTGCAAACCGTGGATCCACATTTTAGCAGGAGAGAATGTGTGCATCCACGTGATCACACCTACACATCTTGGGTCGTTGTTCGCCTCCTTCATCACCGCTTCAACCTCACGTGAGGAATTGGCAGTTCCCTTATACACCACTTTTATCGGAAGTACCCCTGAAGCATTGAGACCTTCGACCATTTCTTTTGAGTGAGCATCGACTTTTACGACAGCGTCTCCACCGTAAAGGAGCTGTGCCCCGGTCACCCACCATAATTCAATATTTTCAAATGCCATTTTTATATTTATGTTTTGGATTGTTTTTTATTTTCGTAAAGTTAGTTCCGGTATTACTTCTGACCGTAATACGCACCTGGACCATGTTTGCGGCTGAAGTGTTTCTCGACCAGATAAGGGCTCATCGTCAGAGCCGGATTTATGTTCATCGCTATAAAAGCCATCTTTGCCACTTCTTCCATGACCACAGCATTGTGCACCGCGTCCGAGGGATTCCGTCCCCAAGCAAACGGTCCATGGTTTTTCACCAACGCACCCGGAGTGGCCATATAATCAATACCGTCGAAACGACGCACAATGACATTGCCTGTCTCAAGTTCATAATCACCTTTCACCTCAGCCTCGGTCATATCGGCCGTACACGGGATATCACCGTGAAAATAATCGGCATGAGTAGTACCTATGTTCGGAATATCAAGTCCGGCCTGCGCCCATGCCGTAGCGTATGTGGAATGAGTATGTACTATACCCCCGACTTCGGGAAATGCACGATAAAGCGCGAGGTGGGTCGGAGTGTCGGAAGAAGGCCGGAGTTCTCCCTCGACAATATTGCCTTCAAGATCGACAACAACCATATCGTCGGACTGCATGGCATCATAGTCAAGACCGCTCGGCTTGATGACCACAAGCCGTTTGTTCGGATCAAAGCCGGAGACATTGCCCCATGTATATATGACCAGACCGTGCTTGACAAGTTCGATGTTCGCACGGAACACTTTTTCTTTAAGTTCTTTAAGCATTTATTTTCAATGTATTTATAAATCTTTTTTACTGTCACGGATCACCAGAAGTAATAATAAAACGCAGCTGTTATCGAAAGAATTATCCCGGTGTGTATTATATCCCAATGATTCCAACTTGCACGTGTGGCAGCCCGCTGTTCGGGAGTCGAGGTTCCGAACACAAGTCCCTTTATCCTATCTTCGTCCGGGGCTTTGGTGAACAGACTCACTATCCAGACCACAAACAGGCAGAACACAAGCATCCATCCACAGAAGAAAAGCCAGTTGCTGTCATAGAAAAGAGCACGGAAGACACTGCTATCCCCCACTCCCGACACCGGATCGGCATTACTGTAATAGATCTTGGCTCCAAGACGTGTCAGACCGATAACGAGGCCTGATATCAGCCCCCACATGCCACCCTGAGCCGTCGCTCTCTTCCAACACACACCCATGAGGAACGCAGCCGCAATACCGGGTGCGAGTACTGACTGAACATCCTGAAGATAGAGATATAGAACATCACCCACGGAGCGCATAACCGGAATCCATAATATGCCAAGGGCAACTATCACCACAGTAGCGGCCTGACCTATACGAACAAGCTTCTTGGGATCCGTAGCCGGCCTGAATCGCTGATAAAAATCAATCGTGAACAATGCGGCCGACGAATTGAACAACGAAGCGAGCGACGACATCAAAGCTGCAAGAATGCCGCATACGATAAGTCCCTTGACACCGGCGGGAAGCAATTTGGCCACAAGAGTGGGGAAAGCCGCGTCTGAGTTGGGAGCACCGTCAGCAGTCAACGGTAGGAAATCACCAAGATTCTGGTGCAAAGCGAAGGCTATCATTCCCGGTATAAGAAACAAGAATACTGGAAGAAGCTTAAGATAGGCTCCAAAAATGGTTCCGCGACGAGCTTCGCGCTCGTTTTTTCCAGACAAAACGCGCTGTACAATGAACTGGTCAGTACACCAATACCAAAATCCGATGACAACCGAACCGATGAGCGCACCGAGCCAAGGATATTGCGGATCACGGTTATCGCGGATCAGATTGGTCATCGTGTCACCATATTGGTTTACCTCAACGGCCGAGCATATCTCCATCATCTTATCCCAACCGCCAAGCTCCTTTAACCCAAGAACAAGGATAACAACGGAGCCAAGCAAGAGAATCGGTGTCTGGAGAACGGAAGTATAGAGCACTGATTTCATGCCTCCGAAAATCGTATACAAAGCCGTAAGCACGACCAATCCGATGGCCGCTACCCAAAAGAAATCAATCCCCCACAAGGTGTCTATACCAAACACCTGCTGAAAAACGAGACCTCCGGCATATACAGTCACCGCGACTTTGGTAAGCACATAACTGATTAGAGATATCAGCGACAATATCGTACGCGATGCGGAATTATAACGACGTTCAAGAAATTCCGGCATTGTAATCACCATAGAGCGTGAATAGAACGGAACAAAGACCCATCCGAGAAGAAGGATCATCCATCCCTGTATCTCCCAATGAGCCATAGCCATTCCACTCGACGCTCCCGAACCTGCAAGCCCGATAAGATGTTCCGAACCGATATTCGAAGCGAATATCGACGCTCCGATAGCCAACCACGTAGCGTCTTTACCTCCAAGGAAATAATCCTCGGCGTTGTTTTGTTTTTGACGCATCACCCACACGATGATACCTATCAGCGCCATGAAAAACAAGGCTATGACAATCCAGTCTAATAGTGCCATGAGTTTTTTACTATGTTATTATTTCTGAAATTAGATAATATTTATTCCCCTGTCCCGAATTTATATACACAATGACTCGTATAAGTCTTTCCTGGTTCGAGAACCACAGATGGCCATTGCGGTTTGTTGGGGCTGTCCGGATAATGCTGCGTTTCGAGACAGAGACCCGCGCGTTTCACGTATGTCTTGCCTTTCTTTCCTTTTAGAGACCCGTCAAGAAAATTTCCCGAATACACTTGCAAGCCTGGCTCGTCGGTATAGACCTCAAGATTTATTCCGGTTGAAGGCGCATAGACACGGGCCACGCATATTTTATCATCTCCACCATTGTCAAGCACCCAGTTATGGTCATAGCCATTACCATTTTTCAACTGCTCGAAAGTGAATATGTCGATGCTGTCGCCAATAAGACGCGGTTTTGTAAAATCCATGGGAGTACCGCTGACGGACGCAATCTCTCCGGTTGTCATAAACGTACTGTCGACCGGAGTATAGTTGGCGGCATTCAAATAAAGCCTGTGGTTGTTGACCGGCTGTTCAGGATCGCCATTCAGATTGAAATATGAATGGTTGGTAAGATTTATGACAGTCGGTCGGTCTGTAACGGCCGTATATGCGATATCAAGGGCATTGTCCGGTTTCAACACGAATCTCACCACTGCTTTTACATTTCCCGGGAAACCGTTGTCGCCATCTGGAGAGTCCATTTCAAGCACAAGTGTACTGTCTGTAGACTCTTTCACGTCATACACTCTATATTGCCAACCGAGAGAGCCTCCGTGAAGACAGTGCCCGAAATTGTTCTGAGGCAAACGGATCGTATCACCGTTTATAATCATCCTGCCATTGGCTATACGGTTGGCATAGCGGCCGATAGACGCCCCGAAATCCGTAAGATTATTTTCCGGAAGATACGACGCGATACTGTCAAATCCCAAAACGACATCTATCATGCGCCCGTCTCTATCCGGAACCATCATCGAAACTATGCGACCACCAAAATTCGTGACACACACCTCCATACCGTTTTGATTGGTCAACGTATACAATCCTGTTTTCTTTCCGTCGACTTCCGTCTCGAAATCAAGTGGATTAAGCCCTGAGACCGTAACCGTCTCCTGTGAACTGCCACAGGCATTTAAAAGCGACAGCATCCCTATAAAGAGAGATACCTGACATGGAAACTTCATAGTAATTTTTAGTAATAATGGGGTTAGTTTATTTTGATTTCTCACCTGGCATAATTGATATCCGTCATCACTTAGGCCTGGCATCTCAATAATTTATTTACGATGTAAAATTAAGATTTTTCCCTCAAAATGAGGACTTTCCAACTTATGTTTTACAACATATCAGAGACATACGGATTTACCATCATCAAGACAATACCGAATCACATAATGACGCGTCCCAAAAGTTATATGAAAAAAACTTTCGGGACGCGATCAAGAGTTTTTTTGACGTCAATCTCTTAAAACATAAAATCTATATCCTGAATTCTATTGACGCAGCGTCATATTCTTAGTTACCAGATACAGTCTATTGTCATAGGAACATGGGAGCCACATATTTTGACAAGGCCCATCCTCCGGCAAGCAGCCAGATATATAAAATGAACGCGAGAACAAACGGCTTGGCTCCAGCTTTCTTAAATTTATCAATGCTCGTCTCAGCACCCAAAGCGACCATTGCCATAGTAAGAAGAAAAGTATCTATATAATTTATCGTATCGACAGTCATCTGCGGAAGCAGATTGAACGAATTAAACCCTATCACGCCTAAAAAACCTAACGCAAACCACGGAATAGCCACATTGCCTTTTACGGAAGTGTCGTTAGCTTTTGGTCCGTCGCATAGCCATCCAATATCCAAGACTAAACAAAACTGGCACCAAAAGCATGACTCGAATCATTTTCACTATAATAGCCACATTGGATATATCAGCACCCATAGCATTGCCGGCTCCGACTGTATGTGCCACTTCATGAAGCGTGGCTCCGGCATAGATACCCATCTCGTCGGGCGTAAGTCCGAGTAACCCGGACCGATAGGCCACAGGGTATATAAACATTGATATCGTACCGAAAATAACGACAGTAGCCACAGCCACAGCCGTTTTGTAAGGCTTTGTATGGATCGTTGACTCTGCGCCAAGGACAGCTGCAGCTCCGCATATACCGCTTCCGATGGAAGTCAATAGGGCTATGTCTCTATCCATCTTCAAAAGTCTACCAAGATACACTCCTCCGACCACAGTAACTATAACCACTACAATATCAATCAGTATGCCCGCTACACCGACATTTAAAATATCCTGGAACGTAAGCCTGAAACCATAGAGTATAATACCAAGCCGCAAGATTTTCTTTGCGCAAAACTGTATGCCCGGAACCCAAGTCTCCGGCAGATGATTGCGCAAGCTGTTGGCGTAAAGCATACCCAAGATAATACCTATAATCATAGGGCTAAACGAAATCTCCTTAAAAAAGCTCGCCTCCCCTATATAAAAGGCAGCGCAGGAGAAAAGTCCGATCAGCAATATGCCGTGGAGCATACTGCTTCTTTTTTCCGTAAACATAATTAATCGATATCTATGAATGTTTTTTCCGATCAATAAGGGTAAACATTAACACTTATTACCATTAATAACCACACTATGACATTTTATGTTCAGGCAATGATGACTTATCTGATTTTGCATCTAAAATTATTGCGATATATACATCGTATGTTTATCTTTGCTATCAGATACTTTTTATTGCCAATAACAATCATGCCTGATGTCAAATAAATATTTAAACAATGACGATTTCTCTAAAGAAGTCCAGATTATACGACATGTCACTTGGATAGGATTTTGGGTGAACGCTGTGCTGATGGCTCTCAAGGTGATATTCGGCATCTATGGACACAGCGACGCCCTCGTGGCTGACGGAGTGCATTCATTGAGCGATTTCGCCACAGACCTAATTGTTCTCGTCTTCGTCGGGATAGCGTACAGACATGCAGACAGCCAGCATCCATACGGCCATGGCAAATTCGAGACATTCGCTGCGCTCATGATCGGTATCATCCTGCTCGGAGTGGCCATAGGAATAGGTATTTCCGGCGTAAAAGCCATATCCGGGTCATTCAAAGGCCAAATATTGCCGCGTCCGGATTTTTGGACGCTGATCATAGCCTTCATATCAATCGCATCGAAAGAAGCATTGTTCCGCTACACGATCAATGCCGGCAACAAAGTAAATTCAAGTTCGCTGATAGCCAACGCATGGCATCACCGCAGTGACGCGGTGTCATCGATAGCCACCATGGCCGGTGTCTCGGCCGCATATTTTTTAGGTGAATCGTGGCGCATACTTGACCCCGTGGCATCAGTCCTTATCGCGGTGTTCATTGCCGTTTCAGCAATAAATATCTGTCGCCCGTCAGTCAACGAATTGCTTGAAAAATCATTGCCCCAGGCCGAAGTCGACAAGGCCCGCCGGACTATAGCCTCTGTCGAAGGGGTAAAAGACTTCCACCGCCTGCGCACACGGCGCAACGGACATTCCTGTATAATAGACACACATATCAAAGTCGATCCTTTGATCAACGTGGCCCAAGGCCACAATATAGCCAGCGCGGTCGAACAGGCCTTGCGACAGGAATTCGGTGACGATATTATCACAAATATCCATGTCGAACCCTATGATCAATCTTAGCGAGCATTCGAAACATCCGCTGCGCTTATTGCTCGGAGTAGCTGTAGGCAATCCATTACCGGTTGTTCAAAGGAGTAATGGATTCTATTATGTAATGGCATGAAGATTGTTAGCGTTTACGTTTATTCTTTTTTACAAGTTCCATAGCTATCTCAAGAGCATCCGAAGCAGGAACAGCAATGTCAGGCAGTGTTCCGTGTATATTGTTTTCATCTGCCCGTAATTGCCAAAATCGTTTAAAAGAGAATCAGCATTTAGTTTTGATACCGGAAGTGCATATCGAAGAATATCCTCATAGCAGACATTCATACCGCCTGTTTCTTCGCCAATTACTTTCCCCACACCGCATTCATTAAAGGCCCAGGCAAACGACCCGGCAGATGAGAATGTTTATTATTAGATGCAAGAAAAACCATTTCCTGTATAGTGCCCGGCTTGCACGGTGCTCGGCTTTATATACCTTGATAAGGGAATCGGTGCAGAACAGCGTAATCAATACAGAGAGCGTTAAAAATGCGTCTCACTTCGGGTAACGATTTGAAAACCTTTCTGATTCAATATTCCGCTTCACTTTGTGTCTCCCGTTTTTTACGGTTGGCTTCAGTTGGCACTATAAACGCTTTATTAATAACCATTTCAGGGACATTTTCATCTCTTTTTTCGGTTATTCCAAAGATTTTTCGTAAGTTTGTAGAGCGTAAAATTTATTATCAGAAACATTCTCCATAATCATTATTATTAATTCATGATGAAAAAGTCCGGATTAATACAGGCTTTTGTCATGCCTGCTCTTATGGGTGTATCATCCATATTCGCCTCGGGCATAAACAATAGTATCAATCTTACAACACCGTCTGGCCGTGAAATAGTAGTAACAGCCATTAATGACAACATAATAAAGGTCGTCAATCTCAGCAAAGAAGAGTCTGTTCCCCTTACTCAAACATCTGTTTTAAAAAACGCTACGGGCAATTGCGATATCCATCCGGCAAACGGGATAGCAATAATGACGACAGGTAGCGGTGTGATTGTAAGAGTCGATAGTATCACCGGAGCCGTTGATATAACAGCCGGTCACAACAGAGCGATAAGCGACAACGGGATACGCACACTTTCCGATGGAAGACGCAGTCTGGAGTTATCGACTATGGGAAGCGGTTCTTTTTACGGAGCCGGTGAACGTGGTTACAGTTTCGATCTTAGCGGTGACACGCTTGTTATGTACAACAAGCAAAACTACGGTTATACCGCAAATGAGACGCGCATAAAGCAAATGAATATCACGATGCCGCTGTTTCTCTCGTCAAACGGATACGCAGTGGTGTTCGACGATTACGCTGCGGCCGAGATGATCATGAAAAACCCGATAGTTTACAGCAGTGAATCAAGAAATCCGATTTCCTATTATTTCATAAACGGAGCCGGCTCACTCAAAGACCTGACAAAAGAGCTTTCAGCATTGACAGGCCGTCAAGACCTACCTCCGTTTTGGGCGTTGGGATACATCACATCCAAATATGGCTACCACACACAACGTGAAACACTCGGTGTTGTCGACACTCTCAAACGGGCTGGATATCCGCTCGACGGTATCGTACTGGATTTATACTGGTACGGAAAAGAGCGGGATATGGGACGTCTCGCATGGGATCCCAAACAATGGCCGAACCATAAAAAAATGCTTTCCGACCTTAAAAAACAAGGAGTTAACACAATCATTATATCTCAACCTTATATACTCCGCAACGGGAACGGACTTTCAAACTACAATAGTCTTAAATCCAATGGTTTGATGGTAAGAGATTCAACTGGCGGCCCGCAGGAAGTCAAAATATGGGTAGGCGAAGGAGGCATGTTCGATGTCTCTAATCCCGACACACGCCAATGGCTGCGCGACCGTTACAAATCTCTGACCTTGGACGGTGTAGGCGGTTGGTGGGGTGATCTCGGAGAACCGGAAGTGCATCCCGAGAGCGGCATACACGCCAATGGACTGAAGGCAAGAGAGTATCACAATATTTATGGGAACGATTGGAGTTCAATTATTTATGATTTATACAAAAGTGATTTTCCGGATACACGATTAATGACAATGATGCGAGGCGGGACAACAGGATTGCAACGCTACAGTGTCTATCCATGGTCGACCGATGTTTCCCGTTCATGGGGAGGCCTACAACCACAGATCACAATCATGCTAAACTCCGGTCTGAGCGGACTCGGCTATATGAGTCATGACGTGGGCGGTTTCGCGATTGATCCGGCTTGTCCATACGACCCGGAACTTTATGTAAGATGGCTTCAATTAGGCCTGTTCTCACCTATTCTAAGAACTCACGCCCAGGCGACAGCCGAGCCTTACAATTATCCGGAACAAAAAGATATAATCTTACCGCTAATCAAGGAACGCTACCGTTGGTTGCCTTATAACTACACTCTCGCATACGAGAATGCCACCGAAGGCCAACCTCTCGTCAGGCCTCTTAATTATTATACTCCAGGAACGGACAAATATGACGATATAGCAGATGAATACCTTTGGGGGCGCGACGTTTTGGTTGCTCCGGTAATGACCAAGGGTAGTACCGAACGAAGAGTAATTTTTCCGGAAGGCCTATGGGTAGACTATAACACTCCAAACAAGCTGTATCACGGAGGGGACAGCATTATATATCCAGCTCCGCTTGACCGACTGCCATTGTTCGTGCGGGCCGGTTCCTTTATAGTTCAGGCTGACTACGATATGCGGTCTACCCTCGATTATCGTACCGACGACTACACTGTCAACTATTATCCATATCTCGGTGAATCGGAATCTGCCATATTCGAGGATGACCGCAAATCTCCAAATTCCATATCCGAAGGCAAATATTCACTTATAACTTTCCGCGGTGATGCGAATATGGACGGCATCAATATTGACATCAGTTCAAAGGGACATTATCCAGGAGAGCCTAAAACAAGAGACATGACTTTCCGTATCCATCTTGTGGACAGCTACCCGTCAGAAATAAGAGTCAATGGAAAAAATTTAAGCGGTAAAAATTGGACATATGACAGTCAAAACTCCCTGCTGACAGTCAAGACTAAATTTGACAGCAAAGAGCATACACGCATCGAAATACGATAGGTGGCAAGCTCTTGTATGATACAAATAGCCGTATTCGGTGACGTAATGTTGCGAATACGGCTATTTTTTGTTATAAATAAACTTCATTGCTTCTGACTCAAACCGATTTTATAGTAAATTAGCAAAAAACATTATCACAATCTTCACATCATGCGACATCTCATTCTAACACTATCTATCACCGCATCCTTTTTTCTTTCGATACATTCGGGTGCGGAAGGATACAGAAATCCCATTATACCAGGTTTTCACCCTGATCCGTCAGTAGTAGCCGCAGGAGATGATTTCTATCTCGTCAATTCATCGTTCTGCTATTTCCCGGGCGTACCTTTATATCACAGCAAAGACCTCGTGAACTGGGAGCAGATAGGACATGTACTTGACCGCGAAAGCCAATTGAATCTTGACAGCTGCGGAGTCTGGGGCGGAATATATGCTCCAACAATCCGATATGACAACGGGATTTTCTATATGATCACCACCAATGTGACAAACGGTGGCAACTTTCTCGTCCATACAACAGATCCGAAGAAAGGATGGAGCGAGCCTGTGTGGCTTAAACAGGGCGGCATAGACCCCTCTATATATTTTGAAGACGGAAAATGTTATATGGCAAGCAATCCTGACGGAGGGATATGGCTATGCGAAATCGATCCGTTGACAGGAAAACAGCTCACCGAAAGCAAACGTATCTGGAACGGAACGGGAGGACGATATCCCGAGGCACCACATATCTATAAAAAAGATGGATGGTATTATCTTCTTATCGCTGAAGGCGGGACAGAAATGGGTCACAGTTCGACGATTGCAAGGAGCCGTGATATTTATGGGCCGTACACCCCGAATCCATCAAACCCTATACTCTGTCATTTCAACCAAACAGCACAGAGCAATCCGATCCAAGGGACAGGCCACTCTGATTTAGTGCAGGCTCCGGATGGGTCGTGGTGGCTCGTTTGTCTTGGTTTCAGGCCCCAAAATGGAGAACACCATCTGCTCGGCCGAGAAACATTTCTTGCACCGGTAAGATGGGATAAAAACGCATGGCCCGTTGTGAACGGAAACGGAACAATCGACCTCGAAATGAACGTGCCCACTCTCCCACAGACAAAATTTCCGAATAGAAAAACAAGAGACTCATTTGATACCCCCGATCTGAGCCATGAATGGGTGTGGATGTGCAATCCGATAATGACCAACTATAAAATCGGGGGAGGCAAACTCTGCATGAAAGCAACAGAACTTAACCTGGACTCCCGGTCCGGCTCTCCATCAATAGTTTTCAGACGACAAGAACACATTGATTTCACAGCTACCACAAATATAAAACTAAAGGCAGCCAAAACTGGCACAGAGGGAGGTATAACCATATATGCCACTCCGGCTTCACATTACGATTTATATATCATCCGAGATGACAACAACAAGGACAAACTTGAACTCCGATATCGTTTGAACGAATTGACCCATACGGAAGCAAGTATAGACATACCTAAAAATCAAACGAGCGTAGAACTTCGCGTCACAGGCAAGCCTGAATGCTATGCATTCTCATATTCATTTGACGGTGGGAAAAATTTCAATGAAATAGCATCGATGAATACCCGCTATTTATCAACCGAGACCGCTGGTGGTTTTACCGGCACCATGATAGGCTTATACTCAACATCACCTATAAATCAAGGTGAAGCCGTGTTCAGCTATTTCGATTATTCCGGGAAATAACAACTGTAAAAATCCCCCGTGTCAGACAGATAAGCCGACACGGGTGATTTTTAATATGTGTATATCCTATTCTTAGCCTCCGAAATTGTCGTAATGAATCGATTCGGGATCGACACCGAGGTCATCCAACATCCTATTGACCGCTGAGCTCATCGGACCTGGGCCACACATATAATATTCGATATCTTCCGGAGCCGGATGGTTCTTTAGATATGTCTCATAAATAACCTGATGAACAAAACCTGGCGTATACGCGACTCCTGCTTCATCAGCGGCAGGATCCGGGCGGTCAAGCGCAAGATGGAACTTGAAATTCGGGAAATCCTTCTCAAGTTGAAGGAAGTCTTGTAGATAAAACACCTCGTTCAAGGCACGGGCTCCATAGAAATAGTTCATAACCCTGTCGCGGGTCTGCAATGTTTTTGTCATCCACATAATCTGCGACCGTAGCGGAGCCATACCAGCCCCGCCACCGATCCACATCATTTCGGCTTTCGAATTGACTATCGGATGGAAGTCACCGTAAGGACCGCTCATCCATACTTTATCACCGGGCTTGAGAGTGAAAATATAGCTTGAAGCTATGCCTGGCATCACATCCATAAAGCCTACTTGAGGTTTCGGTTTGAAAGGCGGTGTGGCTATACGGACCGTAAGCATTATTCGATCGCCTTCTTCAGGATAGTTTGCCATTGAATAGGCCCGCACGGTTGTCTCCGTATTACGACATTTCAATCCGAAAAGCCCGAAATTTTCCCATGACGGCAAATATTCGTCACCGATCGAGTCTTTGTCAATGTCCTTGTCATAGTCCATCTCGAACACCGGAATCTTTATCTGTGCATAGGAACCGGGAATAAAATCCATGTGAGCGCCCTGAGGAAGAGCCACTATGAATTCTTTAATGAATGTGGCGACATTGCGGTTGGAGATAACCTCGCATTCCCATTCTTTTACATCAAGAGCCGAGGCAGGAATGCCAATAGAGCAATCTTCCTTAATTTTAACCTGACAGCCAAGACGCCAATGATCTTGCTGCTCCCTGCGTGAGAAATGAACTTTCTCGGTTGGAAGTATGTCACCCCCTCCGGAAAAAACCTGACACTTGCACTGTCCGCAACTTCCTTTTCCTCCACAGGCCGATGACAAGAATATATTTTCGTCTGCGAGAGTCGAAAGCAACGATTTCCCGGAATCTGCTTCCACAACAGTGTCATTGTTTATCGTAATTTTTACTTTGCCCGAGTGGACAAGATATTTCTTGGCAAGCAACAGGATCATTACCAATATCAGTGTAATGATCAAAAAAATGCTTACTCCTGAAAGTATCGTCAGCATAGCGGTTTGAGTAGTGGTTATTGAATATCAGATTTTAATACCGAGGAAACTCATGAAAGCGATACCCATAAGCGCGGTAAGGATAAACGTTATCCCTACCCCGCGCAAAGGCCGCGGTATGTTGGAATATGTGTCAAGACGTTCGCGAATGGCAGCAATCGCGGTTATAGCTAAAAGCCATCCGAGCCCCCAGCCTCCGCCTGCACATACCGCGGTCCACAAACTTGAGAAATCACGCTGCTGCATGAAAAGCGAACCTCCGAGTATAGCGCAGTTGACAGCAATCAGAGGAAGAAAAATACCGAGTGAGGAATAGAGTGCGGGACTGTACTTCTCTACGGTCATCTCCACAAGCTGCGTCATAGACGCGATTACGGCTATAAACATTATAAGCGAAAGAAAACTTAGGTCGACATCGGCATATTCCGGGCCAAGCCATTCAAGCGCCCCCGCACTCAACACATAGGTCTGCAATAGATAATTGACCGGGAGCGTGACAACCAACATGAATGTCACAGCCACGCCAAGGCCGAAAGCGGTCTTTACATTCTTGGAAACAGCGATAAAAGAACACATGCCCAAGAAATATGCGAAGATCATGTTGTCGACAAATATCGACCGTATGAATATATTCAAATTTTCCAAAATCCTGTGAGTTTAAAGCGTAAACACTGTTTTAGTTCTGAATCCGAAGATTTTATACAAGACATTGAGCGATCATGAAAACGTCTAATCTTCCTGCAAATCCTTGTTGACGCTGCGCTGAACCCAAATGATGCAGGCTACGAGAATAAGGGCCATCGGAGGAAGAATCATCAGACCATTGTCGACATATCCGGCGTCATAGAAACTTTGGGGAATCACCCGACAACCCAAAAGCGTCCCCGAACCGAATAATTCGCGAAAAAATCCTACTATGACCAGAATAACCGCATAACCCATCCCGTTTCCGACTCCGTCAAGAAAAGATGGCCAGGGCTTATTTGCCATGGCGAACGCTTCAAGTCGTCCCATCAGAATGCAGTTGGTTATGATAAGCCCGATGAACACAGAAAGTTGTTTTGACGCATCATAGGCATACGCTTTCAATACCTGATCGACTATCACGACAAGACCGGCAACGACAACCAACTGTACGATAATACGGATATTGGTCGGGATCGTGGAGCGCAAAAGTGATATGATAACGTTGGCAAACGCGAGCACGGCTATTACAGATATGCCCATAACTATGGCCGGTTCAAGTTTGGCTGTCACCGCGAGAACCGAACAGATGCCGAGCACCTGCACCACTACCGGGTTATTTTTCGACAGAGGATTGAACAACACCTCTTTGCTATTTATTTTATCAGCCATGACGATGGAATATAATTATTGATCCGTTCAAACTTATATCTCAAACCCGCATCACTCCGCCGACGCGTTCTGTAGACGGGAGAGGTTCTGAAGAAACTTTTTATATGGTGTCAGACAGTTGTCAAGCATTGCTCCAACCCCTTTTGATGTTATGGTTCCACCCGATATACCATCGACATAGTCCTCTCCATCAAGCGGAGACTGTCCGGCCTTGACTACCGCTATAGGGCGGAAACGACCGTCTTTAAACACTCTTTTACCCTCAAACTGGCTACTGAAAGCAGGTTTCTCAATTTCAGCTCCAAGTCCAGGAGTCTCACCCTGATGCGCGAAATATGCACCGTAGACGGTTGAGCCGTCAGCATCAAAAGCCACATAACCCCATATAGGGCCCCAAAGTCCGGCTCCGTATACAGGGACTATATATTTTTCAGAACCGTCATTTACCGTACATACAAAGACCGGAAGTTCACGCTTGTCGGGAGTGACTTTACTTTGCGCTGCAATATTTACATCAAATGCGGCCACGCCTTCGATCTTTTCACCTTGAGCGTTGACGACATACTGTCCTGTTATATACCTGTCGAACTCCTCGACCACCTTTCCTTTCTCTGGAGATATGAGAGCCGCAGCGAGAATCTGACCCATTTTATCAGCGTTGGCATTGTCCTGCTGTCGGCCACGCAAAGCCAGTGACGCTGTAGCCAAAGCCGTACCGACTACGGTCACAAGAATGATTATATATATAATCGTATATGAGTTGCTTTGTTTGTTCATTTGTCGGATAAAATTTGTTGAACCGTGAAATTAAATCATTTATCCCCGCATGCGACGCATGCGCCTTGCCACATTAAGCTGAACCACACAATAGTCTATCAACGGTGCAAAAGCGTTGCCCAACAACACCGCCAACATCGCTCCTTCAGGATAACCATTGTTGTATGTACGGATAAGAATGGCCATCGCCCCGACAAGAAGACCATAGAAATATTTACCGGCATTCGTCCTCGCCGCGGTGACCGGATCGGTTGCCATGAACACCGCTGCAAACGCAAAACCACCGAATAAAAGCTGATCGACAGGCGAAAGAAAGGAAGCCGGGTATGTCGGAGTTGCAAAGAAATTCGCCACCCATCCCATCAGCAAACCTCCGGCAACCACGCTGAGCATTATTCTCCATGACGCGATTCCCGTCACAAGAAGTATGACAGCGCCAATAAGAATCGCAAGAGTCGAGGTCTCGCCGAACGAGCCGGGAATCAATCCGATAAAAGCATCCCACGCACTCACTACATTGCCTTTAAGATTCAGCAGTTGAAGATCGCCACCGGTAAACGACGCAATCTGCCCCAAAGGCGTAGCGCCCGAAAAAGCGTCAGGCAAATCAAAGCCGAGACCGCAGATAGAACGCGAGGCCACAAACACTTTATCACCGCTCATCTGAGCCGGATAGCCGAAAAACAGCACAGCCCTTGTCACAAGCGCGACATTAAAAACATTATAGCCAGTGCCTCCAAAAACCTCTTTCACAAAAATGACTGAAAAAGCCGTTGCGACAGCAATCATCCAAAGAGGCGTTTCAACAGGACAAACCAAAGGAATCAATATTCCGGTGACAAGAAATCCCTCCTGAATTTCCTCACGTCTCCACTGCGCTACCACAAACTCGATTCCAAGACCGACAACGTACGCCACCACTATACGCGGAAGCACCGAAAGGAAGCCATAGGCCATTATTTCCCAAAACGGGAAATTATCGGCTCCAGCGGCAAGCCAATTCTGATAACCGGTATTATACATCCCGAAAAGCAGACAGGGCATCAACGCGAGCACCACTATTATCATAACTCTTTTCGAATCGAGACTGTCGTGGATATTCACCCCCGAATCCGACGTCGTGTTCGGAGTATAAAGGAAAGTTTCAAGACCGTCAAATACACTCCGGAAAGCATGCAGCTTCCCTTCTGGCTCAAAATTAGGTTTAATTCGATTAAGATAATCTCTTAAAGCTTTCATTATCTGATTATTGATTCATCAAAATAAGAAACCGACGAAAATATACAACATACATCTCAAACTTGCCCGCGCAAATAATCAAGCCCTTGACGGACGATTTTCTGAAGTTCAAGTTTTGAAGGGTCGACATATTCGGCTAAAGCAAAATCCTCGGGAGCGACCTCATAAATGCCAAGAGCCTCCATCCGGTCGATGTCCCTTGCGAGAATAGCCTTTATAAGATATTCCGGCAATATATCCATAGGGAAAACTTTATCATACACCCCAGACATTATCATGGCCCGTCGCCCACCGTTAAGACGTGCGTCAGGAGCAAAACTACGTTTAAGGAAATGTCCGATAAACGAAGGATTGACACTCATTTTAGACGGGCTCATCGACGCCCAACCCATAAATTCGTCAGCATCGGAGCCTTCCGGTATAACCGTAACCTGACGGTAAGGATAACGAAGATATCCGTCAACGCCCACAGGAATACCCGTAAGTACATTGCCTGAAATTACACGCCGCGGTTTTTCATCAGATTTAATTCTCCCTTCAAGCAAGACCGACATTTCTGCCCCGACAACGGTTTTTATCACCGAAGGGTCGGTTATTTCACTACCTGTAACCGCAACCATCGTTTCCCAATCAGGAACACCGGACACTGCCAAACGACCGATACGCGCCACGGTAAGTATATCAACCGTCCAGGCAACATCTCCTTTATTGACCGGACGTATGTTAGCCAACTGCACTCCCGCATTTCCGGCCGGATGAAGGTTAGGGAACCGAACAACTTCAGCATCCCCAAAATCATGGAGCATCGACCCTTCGTCCACACCTATGTATATTTTACCGGAGGTCAATTTTTTCAATATCGCCAAACCGGCTTTTATATCGGAATCACGACCTTCAATCATCCTTTCAAGCGGAAGCGCGAGTGGCGCGGTATCCATCGCTGTAACCATTATCGAAACAGGTGAATCAGACGGATCCGGGACGACATCAAACGGACGTCGCCTCATCATAATCCACAACCCGCTTTTCAAAAGAAAATCTCTGACATCACCGGCATTGGAGCCCGAAAAAGGCAAAACCGACAAAACATCAGAGACACTATCGACAGATATGACAATCCGCTCTATTTTTCGTCTTGGACCGCGCACAATGCTCTCGACAATTCCGGAGACAGGAGAGACAAGCTTCATGCCATCATGTACCTTGTCATGAAACAACGGAGAGCCGACCTTCACCGGATCGCCTTCCTTAACCTCAAGCTTCGGCATAAACCCGGGGAAATCGTCAGGCTCCACAGCGACACGCGACGGACACACAAAGCCAGAGACGTCATACGATACGAGACCTCCTTCTAGATGGAGATTTAAGCCTTTTTTCAGACCGATAGTTTTTCTCATCCTTAGAAAATTCGTTACCTAAATAAATTGGAAAGCACAAAGATAATAATTATATTCGAATATCCGCCATGAAGTTTTTGACGAAAAAATCATAATTGTCGAAAACGCAGAAAACGCAGGTTCAACTGGCAAGTGCAAAATTAGCGATTTGTTTGAAGAACTCAGTCTTCGGGTTTGAAAAGCCGAGTTTTTTCCGAGGTCTGAGGTTGAGTTTCTTTGCAATATTCTTGATATATAGGTCAGTGAAATCATTGAAATTTGACTTTTTGGGAATGTATTGACGGATGAGCTTGTTTACGTTTTCAACAGCGCCTTTTTGCCAAGAGCAGTAGCTGTCGGCAAAATAAACAGTTACATCATCAAGACCTTTGATGCGTAATCCGGTGGTTATATCGAGGTGAGCCGAGAACTCGCTGCCGTTGTCCGTAGTGATGGTTTTCAGGCATTTGCGATATGCGAACAGCATTCTCACGACAGTCTTTGATAAGGGCTTGGCCCTCTTTCCGTAAGGCAGTCTTTCCATCATCACGAAGCCGGTCATACGTTCGAGCAGCACAAGGATGGCATGTCCGTGGGCGTCGACGATAAGATCCATCTCAAAGTCACCGAAGCGTCTACCGTCTGCCTCGGTAGGCCTGTCGTGTATGCTTGTGCGGCTTGGTATGTTGGTGGCTTTGGTGGGTTTGCGTTCGCCTTTCGGCCTTCGTCTGAAGTCGGGATGTCTGCGGTGGCGGCGCAGTTCCCCGCTTTCATCGGTGTTTATGATGTTGTAGACGGTCTGCACGGACACGGAAACGCCTTCTTTTGCCAGCACGCCACGGATCTGTTCCGGTGACCACTGGTGGTCGACAATCATCTGCTTTATGCGCCAGACAAGCATGCTGTCGAGTTTCCTGTTGGAGGTGGTACGCTTTCTGCGTCCAAGCGCTTTTGCATGAGCCTTTTCCCACAAATAGTTGCCTTTTTCGGTGGAATTGCGCTTGAGTTCGCGGCAAAGCGTTGACTCGCTGCACCCTACGATGAGGGCGATTTCTTTTCTCGAAGTTTTTCTTTGCAGTAAGGCGAAAATTTGCGACCTTTGCTGCGAGGTTAACTGATGATACATAAGGCAATACAAAATTAGTTAATCTCAGGGAAACTTCGGTTTCCCTTTTTTGTATTGCCAGCGTGTTCTGCTGCTGTCCGCTCTTGGGGGCGGTTTAGGCCGCCCCCCGCTGCTTGGGCATCCCCTCGCCAGAAGGAGAGAGGAGAATGTGAAATTCCTAACTCAAAGTTTTGCACTTCGATTTGGATTCTTCAAATTTAAATCCATCTCACAGATTCAATTCAAGCTCATTTCGGATTGAAAACGTTTATTGCAAACCAACACGTATTTATATTCCATAATTATTGGTAACAAAGGTCATAACTATTGATTTTTTCGTTAATTTTGCGTCATAATCTAACCATTCTTCATTTTTAACATAGTACATGCATCATGACTGACGACGAAGCACTCAGCCGATTGTATTTCAAAGATACAGCGTTCCAAAACCTCATGCAGAAGCGCATATTCAACGTCCTTCTCATCGCATCGGCCTACGACGCATTCATGATGGAAGAAGACGGACGTGTGGAAGAACAATTATATTTCGAATACACAGCTCTGAATCTTTCATCTCCACCACGTGTGACCCGTGCACTGAACACATCTGAGGGACTCGAGATAATGAAGCAAAAAAATTTCGACCTCGTCATAATGATGCCCGGAAACGACGTCAGCGAAACTTTCACCGGAGCCCGAAAAATACGCGAATCGTATCCAGACAAACCAATAATAGTCCTGACACCTTTTTCAAAAGAAGTGTCACGAAGACTTTCGAACGAAGATTTTTCAGGAATAGACTATGTGTTCTCATGGCTCGGTAACGTCGACCTACTGCTGGCTGTCATAAAACTTCTTGAAGACAAAATGAATGCTGACGCCGACATCAATGGTGTCGGTGTACAAATGATATTGCTCGTGGAGGACTCTGTGAGGTTCTATTCCTCAGTTCTTCCGATCGTATATAAATTCATACTTAAACAGTCCAGGGAATTCTCGACCGAAGCTCTTAACGAGCATGAACAGATGCTACGCATGCGAGGCCGCCCCAAAGTGATGCTCGCCCGCGACTATGAGGAGGCTATCGAACTGTATAACCGCTACAGCGACCACATACTCGGAGTCATCAGCGACGTCTCATTCATGCGAGAGGGCAAGAAAGACCCAAAAGCCGGCATAAAACTCGGATATGAACTCCGGGAACGCAATCCATGTCTCCCTCTCATAATCGAAAGTTCGGAGATCGAAAACGCACACGACGTATCAGAACTCGGAGGGACATTCATCGACAAAAATTCAAAGAAATTTCCTGTCGACCTCGGTAAAGCCATAACAAGCAATTTCGGATTTGGAGATTTCGTGATCCGTAACCCCGAAAGCGGAGAAGAAATTTTCCGTATAAAATCGCTTAAGGATCTTCAAAAAAACATATTCGACATACCGGCGGAAGCCCTTTACTGGCACGCATCTTTCAACGACATCTCCCGTTGGCTTTATTCACGCGCTATGTTCCCGATAGCAGAAGTCATAAAAAACCACCGGTTCCGCGACCTAAAAGATGCCCCACAGGTGCGACAGCTTTTCTTTGACCTGATCGTAAAATATCGTCGTATGAAAAACCGCGGAGTCGTAGCCGTGTTCCACAAAGACCGCTTTGACCATTACTCAAACTTTGCCCGCATAGGCCAAGGTTCGCTCGGAGGCAAAGGTCGCGGCCTCGCTTTCATCGACTCCATAATTAAAAAGAATTCTGTCTGCGACAATTTCGACGGGATCTCCATCACCATCCCACGCACCGTCGTGCTTTGCACAGATATCTTCGACGAGTTCATGGAAACCAACAAACTCTACCCTGTAGCGCTAAGCGATGCCCCGGACGACGTAATCCTATCCCATTTTCTCCAAGGGAAATTGCCGCAACGCATCAAGGACGATCTGATAGCTCTGTTCGAAGTTGTCGACACCCCGATAGCAGTCCGCAGTTCAAGCCTGCTTGAAGATTCGCACTATCAGCCATTCGCAGGTATATACTCTACCTATATGGTTCCTAAATACCATGATCCGAAACAAATGTTGAAGATGGTCACAGACGCCATCAAGGGAGTCTACGCATCAGTCTTTTATGCGGACTCCAAGGCTTATATGACCGCGACATCAAACGTGATCGACCAGGAAAAAATGGCAGTGATACTACAAGAGGTTGTCGGTAAAGATGTCGACGGCTACTATTTTCCGTCTTTTTCGGGTGTTGGACGTTCGCTTAACTACTATCCGCTCAACGATGAGAAACCGGACGACGGTGTGGCGGAAATAGCTGTCGGACTCGGGAAATATATCGTTGATGGAGGACTCTCACTTAGATTTTCTCCGCGCCATCCCGACAATGTGCTTCAAACCTCCGAACTTTCCCTTGCGTTGCGCGACACCCAGACACGCATGTATGCGCTTGACATGAAAGGAGACGAACGCAACCACACTTCTGACAGCCTTCAACTAAAATCACCATCGACAATCGCACCGTCGCTCAGCGTCGACGACGGCTATAATGTGGCCAAACTCCGTGTGCAGGACATAGCAGAGAAAGGCGCGCTGAAATATATGGTGTCCACATTTGACTTCCGCGACAATGTGATCCGTGACACCGATTCATACGAAGGACGCAAAGTAGTCACATTCAATAACGTCCTTAAACATAAAGTCTATCCTCTCGCTGAAGCAATAGACTTTATGCTTACAACAGGACAGGAAGCCATGCAGCGTCCTATAGAAATAGAATTCGCAGGAATAGTAGGTCCCGACGACAAAATGATCGGACCAGCGGCCAAAAACAAAGGCAGACTATACTGGCTACAGATCCGGCCTATCGTAGACCGCAAGGAAACTGTAGATGAAGCCTTGATGGCGACTCCCGATGAAAGACTGCTATTGAAATCAGGTACCGCGCTCGGACACGGAAACATTGACGGTGTAAAGACTGTCGTATATGTAAGGCCTGAAAAATTCTCTTCGTCCAACAACCCCATGATCGCACGGGAAATCGAAAAAATCAACCGCGGCTTCCTCGAACGTGAAGAAAGATACATACTCATCGGTCCAGGCCGATGGGGATCGTCAGACACATCTCTCGGCATACCAGTAAAATGGCCTGCGATCTCCGCTGCGCGACTCATCGTTGAATCATCGCTCCCGAACTACCGTATCGAGCCAAGTCAAGGCACACACTTTTTCCAAAACCTGACCTCTTTCGGGGTAGCCTATTTCACGATCGACACCAACGCCAAGCACAAAGAAGGTGAACCGATAACCGCTCTCTACGATGTGGATTTTCTCAACTCACGACCAGCGGCCTATGAAAATGATTTCATCCGCATAGTAACTTTTCCCTCCCCGTTGTCTATAGGAATAAACGGACTAAAAGGCACAGGTGTAGTGGTCAAGCCAGATACACATTCATTATAAACAACTCTAAAATATAATCAAAAAAATGTGGGAACCGCAATTTATGCGGTTCCCACATTTTTTAACAATATCTCGAAAAAACGATTCAATAGCCTCTTTTCAGAATATATATCCGAAGCCCATATTCAGATAAATCGGATACATATTAAAGGACACTGTCTTAAACGTCTTTTTAAAAATATCATTGCATCCCCATGCAAGATTGGCGTTGACTGAAAAACGTTTGAACGCACGCCAAGAAACTCCACCTTGAAAACCCCACTGAAAACTCTGGAGTTCGTCTCCAAAATCATAGGTTGCCCTCGCCCCGTCAGAAAAAGGCCATTTGAGACCAGTTGGATCTCCTTCACGAAGATAACCATCATAAACATATCCATTGAAATCCTTGCTGAACACCACTGCCACATACGGCCCGGCGTTAACTTTCCAACGCGAATTTATCTTATAGATAGCAGTCACAGGGATGGTAAGTTGCTGGGATTGATACTTTGTCTGCACGCGACCGGTCCACCTCCCGCTTAACTTAGTGTCAGCTTTTATGATCTCCATCCCGTAATTTTTTACCATGGCTTTCGTCTCCATTCCTTTTGTCTCGAAACGCAATGCGACCCCTACTCCCCACTTCTTCTTGTCCATGTCAAGCCATTTGGTGACAGTCCCACCTATATATAAATTGAGATTGGGACTATAGGAGTCAATCGAACGGATCTCCGCAGGCAATGGCAGTGGGGCCGCTCCTCCAATATTGACTCCGGCATTCAATTCATATTCCAATCCGAGCAGGATTGACTTGTAGATGCTCGTCGGACGGTCAGTCTGAGCGCAAACAACAATAGCATTAGCCAATATTATGGCTACGATAAGCAAATATTTTTTATTGTTCATAATGTCCGCTATATTTTTACCTCAATCTCATCAACAAAAAGGGTGCTGCCTATAGCTCCGGAGAAATAATCGCCATCAATACTTGAAGTCATGACCACCGCAATGCTGTAGCCACCGTTGGCAAGCTTCTCGGGATCGATCTGAACACCATCGCGAAACACAAATGGAAGATGGAAATATGTCCACTCGGATGCTCCTCTGCGCTGTTCCGAGCTGAATCTCGCCACCGCTTTTATATTAGGGTTGTCGTCCGACAGGACATTTGTACCGTCAAGTCTTTTCATGTCCTCCGTCGATTCGAAAAACACAGCGTATATATTGCACTCGTCCTTTTTTCCGGGCACTGCTTCAAGCTTATTTGTAGATTCGTTGAATCTCTGATAGACCTCTCCCGGAGTATACTTGTAATATCCGCTGAAATATCGCGGTACATCAAGAAAAGTCATACCGAACTGGGTAGCCTGTAAAGGGTTATTCACCGCATTGCTCGGATCAAACTTTCCTATGAAAAGATTGCCCGCAGCTAATGGTTTTCCCACCAATGCGCCCCAAGCACCAGTAGACCTGGTCACCATAGCAACACATTTTCCGTCAGGCTCACCAGGCAACGAATATGCAGCCTGATAAGTGGGATAGGTCTCGGGAGGTTTATTACCGTTAGTCAATGCAAAACCGGAATTACCGCTGGCCCAGACCAACGTACTGACGTGGTCTTCCGTATCCGGATCAATCTGAATGTCGATAAATTCGTCATATTTCCCACCCTGAGAAGTTGTGATCAATCTTACATCCTCAAATCCGGATTTGAGGACAATGGGATTATTCTTTACGACCGCAACCTTATATGTCTTACGCCAAAGGCCATCCTGAGAAGTCACCGTATATTCCTGAGCATCGGTAAAATTACGCACTGTTCCGCTCGCAGGACATATCGTCGCTCCGGGAGTCAGTTTAAATTCAGGAGCAAGACTCGTGACATTGACATAATTTTTTACGACAATTGTGACACTGTCATGCACATCATCAACATCGGAATTTAGCAATATCTCTCCCGACAAAGACGCGCCCTCTATATCACACTCAGCGTTCAAAGGTTCTTTTTCAATACACGACACAAACGCCAACCCAAAGGCGAGAGCCAATGCCATACTTAATATTCTCATGATATAACAAATGGTTAAATTAAAGCCCTTTATAGCAATTTAGCCACAAAAGTAAGAATAATACATCAATTTATAAGCACATATATCGCTATTTCCATTGTTTTATCGCCTTTTGAACATAAATTTTAGTAAAATACAGTCATTATTTGTAAAACAACCAAAAAAAGTCCTTACATTTGCTCCGTGAAAAATTTTGCACAATAGTCTTTATCAAGACTCGGGAGCAGTGACGACCACAATAAACGACATTTTTTCCGCATGACATATATGCCAATAGGTTATCTATGTATTAACATCAATATTCAGACTAACAAACAAACCAATCAATTTAAGTAAACAATGAAATTATTCTACAGAACCCTACTTGGCGGAATGGTTTTCGGGGTTGCATCCCCAATCGCATTCGCCCAGCAGCAACTGCCTAATTCCGATTTTGAAGGAGAATGGACCGACTGCGTTCCATGGACCAGCAAAGACAACACGACTGTCGTAACACAAAAAATAGATGACGTAACGGTCACAGGAAAGAATCCATCCGGGTGGTGTATCTCACATGTCATAGGCATCAACGGCTTAGGCGCGACTTTAGTTGGCAACAACGAACCCGGATATGAATCAAACTCTGCGATAAAATTATCAAATTCTCCCAATTCCCTATTATCAACACAGACGGTACCTGGATATATTTCTCTTGGCAAAACTTGGTCGACATCTGTCATGGGCAGCCAGAACGACGGAGGATCGTTCGGAGGAGTTGAATTCAACGGACGCCCATCCGGAATTGAATTTATGTACAAACGTAGCCGAGGGACAAGCAAGCCTGACGAAAAGACTACTGTTGTGGCCTATATCTGGAAAGGACATGTTACCCAAAAGAATGTGCCGGGCAATATAGAGGCTTTCGGCACCACCATAGCAGTCGACATGATCGACAGAGACCGGTGTGTACTCCAAATGGATATGTCAGGATCAAAAGGCGGTGAGGTAGTACCGTCAGCTGACTTCGAACTTATCGCGGTTGTAAATGCAGACATAACCGATGACGCATCCGAATGGACAAAATTTCATGCTGATTTTGACTATAAGTCAGACGCTATGCCTGAAATGATAAACGTAATAATCGCAGCCGGTGATTATTTTGGCGGAGCGGAAGTATTAGGACAAGGCAACACGATTACAATCGACAATGTAAAACTCCTATACGCAGAGCAAGCCAATAAATATGACGGTTATCTAAATGTGGAAATGAAAGGTCAGCAAATTGCCCTAAACCAACCATCAACAATAGAGATAACTCCGACAGCCGATGGCAAATGCGACTTCCTACTGCCAAACCTCACTCTCTCTATGGAAGGTAGCGATATGCCGCTCGGTGATATCAAGCTTAAAGATGTCACAGTTACCGAAGTCAATGGAATCAAAACCTATGCAGGAGAAGAAAAAGGTATGCAGCTCATGGGCGGTTTCATTACCGCTGATGTCACGCTTGCCGGCTCGATAGACGGTGACAAAGTTAACATGAAGATTGATGTCACCTGGAACGGAATACCCATCAATGTGACATTTACATCGGGAACTTCGTCAATCGATTCAATCGGCATTGACAACATTAACGCCACTGTAGAGTATTTCAATCTTCAGGGAGCTAAAGTAAACAAAGAAAACCTGACGCCAGGCATATATATCAAACGTCATGGCGACAAATCCACAAAAATATATGTGAAGTAATATTCACATAGGCCAATAAAAAGCCGCTTCATCACGAAGCGGCTTTTTTAGTTCCTTAAATTTAGCACTTAGTATAAATAACTAATAATCTTTACTGAAATTACTTGATTTTTAACAATCCAAAAACTGATTAAAATTTTACACATCGCAAAGATAACACATCCGAACATCCTTTGCATAGGTTTGAATGAAAAATATAAATTAGATATTAAATTATAAGTAAATAATATATTATATATCAATTAAGTACAAGTCGTCATTACTCCAACTTATCAAACTTTAAATATAACTGTCAATCTTCTTTTCAATTGGTTTTATGACCACAATACACATTATCTACAAAAAATCCAAGGCACTCAAAATGTACAATCAACAAATTCCCGATATATCAATCATAGAAAAGAGCCGCCCTCATCACGAGGACCGCTCCCAACAGAATCTAACGTAGTTGATAGTAATTCTAAAAACCTATCATAAAACAAATCTTTAATACCTTAATATATCTTATTTACCTAAGTGTCAAAATCGAAAGTATACCTTGATATAGTATCACTGAAACTAACAATCTTTGTATATTACAACGCAAAGATATACTCTTTTTCACCTAAGCGCAACAGACAGCACATTATATCTAAACTGATTTAAAACATTAAAACAGCTAAATGTTTAACAATCAAATATATGCATAAATACACCTGATTATTTTATCTAAATATGACTATAAGATATCACATCGATTAAACACACATAAAGGCAGTATCGCAATCACTCTATCGCTCCAATTTTCATGACATCAGAGTCAAAAGAATCGCGTGCGATCGCTTTATTGCGCAACTTATTGCGATATGTGTATATAGTATTCAACGATACACCAAGAAAGCGGGCAATCTGGACGGTGTCGTTAACACCAAGTCTCGTAAATGCTAATACACGCAATTCATTTGAAAGCACATTTGGAGCAACTGTAGATACCTGTTTGTCAGGAGCCAAAAGTTTGTTAAGATCTTTAATAAATGATGGATATATGGATAGAAATGAGTCGTCAAACATATCTTCGAACTTCTTCCTTTGGCCATCAAGCACTTTGCCATCTTTTATGAATTTAAGAAGATCGTCCGTCTGTCCCGCTGTTATTTTCCGTCTACACATCCGATTGAAATCTTCAAGATTTTCCATATAGGTGGAACATAGATTTATAAATTCGGATATATATGTATCTTTAGATAAGTTGGCTGCGGCAAGCTGCCGTTTGACAAGTTCAATTTCATGTACACGCCTGCGTTTCGACATATAGAGATGGCCAAATAGAAGAACAGCCACTATAAGGCTTACAACAAAACCGGTAAGAAGCATCAACTTACGATTATTATAGCTTCTAATATCCAACGAAACTGGCATCAGAGCCTCTGAAATCATCATACAATTCAACTTAGAACTTGACTTCAGTGCGTCCTCAAGAGCGATTGTAAGATAATTATAGGCACGTTCATAATCTTTCTTCTTATACAATGCGCTACCGAGACGTATCAATCCCGTACCCTGGCGTTCTCCCCGATATATCTCGGAAAGAGCCGCCATGCTGAGATAACGTACTGCATCATCGTAATATCCGAGTTCCAAACAGTGCCCTCCAAGACATGTCATAGCCATGGGATATTCAGCATCTGACACATTTATGCTGTCGGCAAGTTCGCGAAGCGACGCAAGAAACATAGCCGGCTTCCCCTCTCCGAAATATATCAATGATTGGCAAAGTTGTGAAGCGGTAGAATCCGGAGGAAGCAGGGCAAGATGTCGTTTAGCGTATATAAGTCCGTTACGCCTGTAATTTTTTGACATTTCCGTACCCCAAAACGTCTCTGCCAATGTCATGAAAAAATCACGTTCCACTTCGTAAAAAAGGACACAATTTTCGTCTTTAAGCCCTTTACTCCTCACATATTCAAGATCACGCACAGCATCAGCGGTCGCCCCGAGTTTACGCAACACAGAAGCCCGATGTATAAGGAAACGTTGCGCACTTACAACATCGCACGCCTTGCGCGCCATTTCAAAACCAGCCGTATAATACACTATGGCTGAATCACAATTCAATCCTTCATGAAGGCGACCGAGTTCGCAATACAATTCAACTGTCCGCGTGCTATCGGCAGCAAACAAATCTTTGACAGAATCGATTTTATGGCTACGAAGATCCGTATATATATGACGCTGTGAAAGCTCACTGTCAAGCAATTCAAGCAGCTCGCTGTTGGAAGATGGAAACGATACAACATGAACTGCCGACGCAACTGACACAGATGAAATGAGAAGAATAATTAAAATAATTTTTTTCATGCAAAATGCAGAGAAATGTGTTACTATAGGTGACGAAACGAGAAAACAAGTCCTTAAAAAGGCTGTTATAGCGGAGAGATGGTAGGTTTGAGTTTATGAGAGAATAATTCTCAGCAAATTTAACATTAATATCAATTCTCGTCAATAGACATAGCGACAAAAACAAGTCCAGTAGCCATATTGGAGACAACAATTAATGTATAAAAAAGCCACATCTATGTATAGATGTGGCCATAAAAGATTAATAAAACATCTCTGACTTTCAGCGAAGACGATTATATGAGTTAAGTATCTTTATATCGCGCGCAATTCCACCCAAGCCAAGCAATTCAAAAACGACCGCTACCGGCAACAATATATCCCATACTGTAAAACAAGCATCCAATCCTTCGACCCTGGCCTGTTTAAAAAGGGCAAAACAAACGACCGCTATGCAGCATAAAGTCAACAATAGGCATATGGTCAACACCTTTCGCTGTAATGGCAAATTGCGATAAAGAAAAATATCAACAATCAGAAGCAGTACTGTAACCGCGGCCGGAATAAGCAGTCCGTACTCATACATCGTATAAAGTTTCTCTGTCACAATTGATTGGCCGGATGCATGATCGACCGTTCCGAATGGAATAATAATGAATATCATCATCGCCACCATGGCGAGAAAGATATAAACTGTCTGAATGCGTTGAATCTGCATAAACTTTCTATTTTTAAATTTAAATTACTGCGTTCAGGCTATGGAGCCGTTATTTTCGCCAAAAGTACTAATTTTTTAACAATTGAGCGCATAAATTAGTTGGCGATTTATCGTAATTTTGCGACCTATTATCATAGAAAAACGCTTGTTCAGTTCTAATATATGGAATCAAACCGCCCACTCATACTTATAACCAACGATGACGGAATTCATGCCCGCGGCATAACGCATCTTATAAACACAGCTCTTAAATTCGGTGACGTCGTAGCGGTAGCTCCAGATATGCCACAATCGGGAAAATCCTCGGCAATCACTGTCAACGCCCCTCTGACAGTTTCCACTCATGCTCCAATCGGTGAAGCAAGGATATATAGCGTCAACGGAACGCCTGTTGATTGCGTAAAACTTGGAATACATGCCGTGCTCGATCGCAAGCCGGATCTGCTTCTATCCGGAATCAACCATGGATCGAACGCAGCTGTCAACAATATATATTCAGGAACAATGGGTGCTGCCATGGAAGGATGTCTACTTGGCATTCCGTCAATAGGCTACTCTCTTCTCGACCATTCGCCTGATGCAAACTTCGAACCACTCACCTCTTTTATAGAAGAAATCACACACAAAATTCTATGTAACGGTCTACCGAAAGGTATATGTCTGAATGTAAATTTCCCTTCCGACTGCACTCCACGGGGATTAAAAACAGTTCGGGCGGCAAAGGGTAGATGGACAGAGGAATACGCTGACTACACGACTCCTCATGGCACTCCATTTTATTGGCTGACCGGTAAATTTCTGAATGAAGAACCCGGCAACACCGAAACCGACGAATATTGGCTTAGCCAAAAATACGGGACAATAGTACCTATACAACCAGACCAAACAGCCTCCGACAGGATATCCGAAATAGCTGAGATTTTAAAACGTTAGAAGATATCAGACGCTCAATTCAGAAAAAAACCTCCGTCCGCGGATAAAATACTCCACTAATATATTACGGCATTCCTTAAGCAAGTCTGGTCTGTCGTCAATTTCTATTTCAGGCAAATCGGTGTACAATTTACGCATGCGGGCAAAATCCCGGTGTGCCTTTATCACGGCCGATGCGTTCTTAAAATCAAATGCGGACACAAATTTTACCCATGCAAGAGTGTCAAGCATCCTACGAAGCAGAAGTCGCTTCCGCCTTACCCGTGCAGGAAGGTTTTTATATAGCATCAACAGATTGTTGCGAAAATTAAGATATGTCTTGCGAGGATCCGAACTCGGAAGGCTTCCTCCTCCGAGATGAAACACTTTACACTTCGGGACCGCCCAAACCTGACGCCCTGCAAGCTTGACACGCCAACAGAGATCGATCTCTTCCATATGAGCGAAAAATTCTTTGTCAAGCCCTCCAACACTCAGATACACACTGTTGTCAACCATCAATGCGGCTCCGCTTGCCCAAAACACTTCTATCGGTGAATCATATTGTCCATAATCAGTCTCTATACTGTCGAAAATACGGCCACGGCAAAAAGGGAAGCCATTCCTGTCCAAAAAGCCACCGGACGCACCGGCATACTCGAAACTCCCGGGCGAATGCAGCGAAAGTATCTTAGGCTGTGCGGCCCCTGCCTCTGGATGAGACTCCATGAAATCAAAAAGCGGGGTCAACCAGTCATCTTTGACTTTAACATCAGAATTAAGCAGTAAAGTATATTTATATTCATCCGCCACAGTCATTATGGCTCTGTTATACCCTTCAGCAAAACCATAGTTCTCACCAAAAGCAATGACCCTTATCTCTGGAAAATCGCTACGTAAAAAATCCAATGAACCGTCAGTCGAACCATTGTCAGCGACAATAACGTCTGCAATGCACCGGGGAGTATGTCGCACGACAGAAGGAAGATACTCGCGAAGAAGTCTCTCTCCATTCCAATTCAATATTATGACCGCCACACGTGATTGAATAAAACCACTCATCTCACCACCTCTCCCTCCGACTCCTCTCCTTCGGAATTAATTGAAAGTATTTTGACATTACATACGGTATTGGACAAAGAATTGTCAGGAAAAATATTTACACGCAAATAATTATCCGTAAATCCCGCCATTGAACCATCATGACGCGGATGCTCCGC
>CAJULW010000025.1 GCA_910587515.1 uncultured Duncaniella sp. | reverse complement strand
GGTTTTCGCCCCGAAACACGCGGACAATGCCGAGGCTCCGTTTCCAGAAGCAGCGAGAGCCACTGACTCAAGCACCCGCATTACGATCACCGACTCCAGGCCCCTGCGAACCAGCCCATGGACAGAAGGACGAACAACGACACCAGTTTTATCCACCCGCAATTCTATCTGCAAAAGATGGTCGGCTCCGTCATCCGGTGGTTGGTGTCCAGGAGACTCCGACGGAATCTCTCCGTCAAGATCCGCATTCTCGACGTATGGCAAAATATCAAGCACGGTTTCGGCAAAAGCATTTTTGACCAAAAGTACAAGTGTGCCACGACGGTCGTTATCAAGCAAAGGGGCGAGTATTTTTCGTTCATCTACGGATGATGAAAGCATCTGCATTGCCGCAAAAGCGTGAATTGTGTCAATGATAACATCGGTGGAAAGAGAATAAAGCATGGTGACTAAGGAATTAAGATTCGTGATTGTGAATGGTCGTAATACCTATATATGAGAGAAGCGGCTGTCGCCGGAGAGATGAAGAAACGGGAGGCTCCGCCTTCCGCGAGGACACAGGAAAGCGCGTTGCCCAAACGCTCTCCACGCAACTTCATGATACGTTCGGCCCGCAACGCCAGTTCGCGCCATAGTGCGAGACGACGGTCATTGCGCAGACGGATGCGGCCGTTACGCAACACCCTAACCATCCGTAGAGCATATTGATACGTACAGTAATAGTGCGGAGCCGGAAGTCGGGAAGCCCGGTCGGCCACATACAGGAGATCCACCGGAACGCCCGGAGGCAGACTGTCTATTACGCTTTGTGCAGCGATAAGGAAATGACGGTTGCGGATGTCGATTAACGAAAGCATGTTACTTGATTATTTAGGTTAGTTTCAATGGTATTTTATATTGGCAAATATACCATACTACAATGGTAAGCAAACGACACATCACCGTGAAAGAATGTTAACAAATTCAAGAGCCTTCCTATCTCGGCACTCACGAAATGAATTGAATGTTTCGTATATGTCAAGCAAAGCTATAGCAGAGTTATACACCTGGCTCTCATAGAGCGAAGCCGACATATTGGAACCGGCCGGCTGCCCCTGCAAAGCCGATGTCACACCGGAGATCTGTTGAAAAAGTTTCATTTCTGTATCGAGCAGCATAGACGCCCCCTGGCTCGAACCGGGCGAGTTAATCTCCACAGGAAGCTGGCGCGCGGAAGGATTTATCGGTATGACACCGCCTGGCTTACTCCACATATCGGCCACTGCCGACATATCCATTCCGGGAGGCAAAGCGTCAACCGGCATTAACAGAACACCCTTGGCGCTATTCGCGAGAATATGGTCAATGGTCGTGATCAAAGTGTTGATATGCTTCTGTTGTCCTATGAGATCTTCTATAAAAGGATGAACCTCCCCGTTGACCAAGGGATATAGCTTAACTATGAAAGGATGATCGCCTGACGGAAGCGGCGAACGCGTCTCGTCAAGCACTCTTCCGTCGGGAGCCAGTATACGGCAATGCCAATGAGGATCCTCTCCGGGGCAATGCGGATCTATATCGAAAGACCACACCTCGATCACCCTGAACAGATCTTTCCCGGAAGGTTTCAGAAAATTCACAGGATGGTCATCATCGAAAAATTCATTTAACAGTTCCGGAAATACAGCGTTCTCGCACTCACGGTAGCATTTCTCTATCATGGCGCAACGACGACCCGACCCGTGACCGAAACGCAGTTTTATCTCAGGAAGAGTCATATCCGAAATCATGCCTAAAAGCCTTATGTCGGAACCTCGCGGATCATAGAACGCGTTGACAAAAAACCTGTCGGGATTCACATTGTCGACCCATACACCGAGTTCCGTACCCGGCCTGCGTTCGCAGACAACCTTCTGAACCGCACAGCCAGAAATAAGGAACTCCTCAAGGAGACGGCTGTCAAGCTCGTCAAGGAAATTGTCGCTCCGGACTTTGGCCAACTCCTCCAAAGAAGCTCCGGACTTGGATATATTGAAACGAAAACGCCCGACCACGCTTTTGACAAGCGCACGCAGGAGATTATTTGTCAAAGGCTTCATTCCAGCACGCTCGGCTTTCTCCCTTTCAGTCACAAAAGATCCGTCGGAAGTCTTTACAAGATCTTCCCACTGCCTCCCGTAAGTATGGGCGAGCAACCTGCGTCGCTCGGCACGCAGACGGGAACATATTTTCCAGGCCGTAAGGACAGAATGAAGTGTCGCGATATCATTTTTCATTAGAGACATTTTTAGATGGTTTCAATCAATATCCACATCCCTCAAGACACACGATAACGCAGAATCGTCAAAATCATATTCCCCGTCGCGGAAGCAGACACAACGCAGCACCGACAATACGTCTGCGGAAGACGCGGCCGGATAGAGGCTTAACCTGCCGTTTTCAAAAACCGCAACCGGAGCCGACACGCCCGCGCGAGTATAAGGATGAAGCTGCCTCACTGCCAATATATGATAAGGAGATGTCACGATGCGTGCCGAACGTCGCCATGACGAGAGCCGCACTTCAACGATCCTCACTATATCGGAAGGCAATGACAGGACTGTCGCCCCGTCTTCCGATTCCGGAATAGTAAATGACTCAGCCATATCATGAACGCATAGCTGATGTTCCGGAGCCTCGAGAAGAAGGCGGTGATACCACCTATTCATTTCAGACGTAAAAATCGCGTCCGTATCAATACCGTCGTTGCGACGGAACACGCCATCGCTCACCGGGGGCTGATGAGCGAAATGAAGTCGCCACCGGTCAAGCATCCGGACGGTGTCAAGATGTAGTTTCATAATAAATTACGGTTTGTTGGAATAAATTTGAATATAGGCCGCTTACCATTAACAAAGGTATCTGCACGAAAGCGGCAAAAAGGTGCGATAATGCAATTGTATCATGATTTTTCGCTATTTTTGCACTGAACAACAGAAACTACACATGACAGACATTCCATATATAGACCATATCAAAAACAAGGTCCTTTCAGGGAAATCGTTGAGCGACGCGGAAGCCTTTCGACTCGCAGACCTCACACCGGCAGCAGAAATAGCGCTTCTCGAAGCGGCGGCGGAGATTACCGAACGGTTCGGGAGCAAAGACTTTGACTCGTGTTCCATAATCAACGCCCGATCGGGACATTGCTCCGAAGACTGTAAATGGTGTGCCCAATCGGCCCGATATCACACCGGAGCAGCGGTCTACCCGCTCGTTGATCGTGATACCTGCATGAATTCGGCCGCCTACAACCGTGAGCGGGGCATACGACGCTTCTCTCTCGTGACAAGCGGACGTGCCCTTTCCGGTAGAGACCTCGACACGGTGTGCGGATATTACCGTGAACTCTCGTCGGCAGGAGGCATGGGACTATGCGCATCAATGGGACTGCTCAATCCTGAAAGCCTCAGACAACTCCGGGAGGCCGGAGTCGAACGCTACCATTGCAATCTCGAAACCGCTCCGAGCCATTTCGCCAAACTCTGCTCAAGCCATAGCATCGAAGACAAGATCGCCACCATCGAAGCCGCCCGCAAAGCCGGAATGGAAATATGCAGCGGAGGTATCATCGGAATGGGAGAAAGCAGGGAACAACGAATAGAATTCGCCCTTACACTGCGTAAGGTCAATCCCGCCTCCATACCTATCAATATATTAAGCCCCATACCCGGAACTCCGCTTGAAAATGCAGCTCCATTGTCGGACAACGATATCCTGACAACCATAGCGATCTTCCGGCTGATACATCCCAAAGCCGTGCTACGCTTCGCCGGAGGCCGCGCTGCAATCAGCCGCGAAGCACAACTGAAAGCCCTGCGAATAGGCATAAACGGAAGCATAATGGGCGACCTTCTTACCACCATAGGCTCCCAGATCGACGAAGACATCGAAATGGTCGAATCATGCGGATATAATTTCCATCGCAAACAGAAATGAACCTGACAAACCTGCCCCCTGAACAGCTTTCACGCTATCGCGGCCATCTATCACTCTGCGAAATAGACCTTCCAGGCCAACAGGCCATAGCCGACGGACGAGTGCTCATCATAGGAGCCGGAGGACTCGGCAGCCCGGTAGCTCTTTATCTTGCAGCGGCCGGTGTCGGAAAAATCGGCATTCTCGACTCTGACACCGTGAGCCTAAGCAATCTGCAAAGACAAGTGATACACACCACAGCCGACCTTGGCCGTCGGAAGGTACTTTCCGCATCCGAAAAAGCCAAAGCCATAAACCCGCATGTGCATGTTGAAAGCATGGATGAAATGCTGACGACAACCAATGCCAGAGGCATAATCAGCGACTATGACATTGCGGTAGACTGCACAGACAATCTCTCGACAAGACTGCTCATCAACGACACATGCGTGGCACTCGGGAAAAGCCTGGTCTATGGAGCCGTATCACGTTTCTCGGGCCAGGTGTTCACCCACGTCCAGGGCAGCGCGTGCTACAGATGTATTTTTGGTCCCGCCCCCGTAGAGAACGACGAACCTCCATGCTCAGTCAACGGTATTCTCAACACTGTCGTAGGAATAACAGGCTGTATCCAGGCCTCCGAAACAATTAAACTTCTCACCGGGACAGGAGACCTGCTCACCAATCGGCTGCTTGTGTTCGACGCATTAAAAATGACATTCAACAGCTTTGATGTCAAAGCGATAGACGGATGTAGATGCCAGCCTCGTTAAGCTTTTTTAACCGAGTTTCTAATTTCTGTAAAGCTTTTATAACTACTTTTGCGCCACATTTGCACGGGCGTCCTAAAAATTGACGAAACACGCTCAAAGAAAACTAACGAAATCATGACATCATCCCTTAAAATGCCCCGCGTTGAAATTGTGGGAAGTTTCCTCCCTCCCGAAGAACTTGAAAACGCCCTTGGTGAAATGATACGGGGCAACATCAGCCCTGAGACATATCACTCCGAAGAAGACCGCGTCATCGACCACCTGATCGACCGGGAAATAGAAGCCGGACTCCGCATCGTCACCGACGGAGAGATGAGGCGCAAGAGCTGGGATCGCGATTTCTGGGAAGGTTTCGAAGGAATGAGCCGCGAACGAATCGACACGGGACGAATCTATCAGGACGAAGTCGTACGCCATGACCTTCTGCGTTTCAGCGGCCGTATCGAATTCAACCCCTACCACCCGTTCTTCAAAAAGTTCTCCCACATGCAGGAACTGACCGCCGGACGCGCGGAAGTGAGACAGACAATTCCCTCGCCCGGAGAACTCTATATGCGCATACTTCTGGGCTCAAACGGAGACCTGTCAAAATTATATGAAAGCCCCGAAACTCTGATCGACGATATCGTAGAGGCCTACAAAGCCACTTTGGAAAAATTTTACCAACTCGGCTGCCGCCACATTCAACTCGACACCGGTGTATGGGGACGCCTGAGCGAACCGGAATTCGACCGTATGCTACTGCTCGGAGGCGTTAACGCTGACAAGATAACCGACACACTCCTTACTCTTATAAACCGCACCGTGGAAGGCAGACCATCCGATCTCGAAATCACCCTCAGCATAGCTGCGGACGAGACCCGCATACCGAGATGGTTTGACGACAAGGAACTCGCCCACCTCAGACTGATGCTTGAAAAAGTCGACGTTGACGCATTCCTGTTACCGTTTGAACTCTCGAGACTGGAGGAAATAAGCGCGCTCCAATGGCTGCCTAAAGGCAAACGGGCCATCCTCGGCCTTGTTGACGGCTCACTCCCCAACCTCGAAAACGTCAACGACATAGTCTCCGCGATACGTATGGCCAACCGCTACGTAGACATGGAGAATATCTCCATAAGTCCGACCTGCGGCTTCAAAGTAAAAGACAGGGAACGACAAGGTCTCAACTACGAGACACAATGGACCAAAATATCACTGTTGCGTCAGGCCGCTGTCCTTGCGGCCGAATAAGCCACAGTCACTGAAACACGCAATCATAATAACGAAGGTACATATCAATCGGCATGTCGCTAACCGTATTCACGATTGTCCACAACCACGCGAACACACTGCGACGTGTCTATGAGAGCCTCTCCACACAGACCGTCAGCGATAACTTCGAATGGCTGGTCATAGACAACGCGTCCTCTGATTTTACCTTGGAACTTGTCGACGGATTCATCCGCGAGAGCCGTATACCGATAAAGTATATACCCTTCGCGGATATGTCACCGTTATACGAGTGTTGGAAGAAAGCATACTCGGTGATCGAATCAGATCTGTCATTTCACATCAGCCCAGAATGCTTTTTGCCCGACAATATCGTCGAACTTACGCTTTCTTGCTGGGCTGCAAAAGGCTCCGGAAGATACGCAGGAATAGCCGGGCTTATTTACGAAGCGGAGACAGACAGTCCGACTGGAGGTCACTTCCCGGACGACATGGAAAGTTGCTTTCTTAACGATCTCAAGACACGTGGCATCCATCGGGGCGAAGTGGCCACTGTCATGCGTAGCGACCTTGTCAGAAAAGCATTACATGATATTTCCGGGACTGCCAGAGCCAAATATTTCAGTCCGGAAGGATTGTTCCTGCAAATATGCGACACTTTGCCGCTGCTTGTCATAGACCGAAACCTGCTTTATATCGACCGGTTCGAAAAAACCGACATGCCAACGGACAGCATACAGCGACATAAAATCCTGGCGGAACTGTCAAGACAGCAGATGTGTCTGCGGCACAGCACTCCGCTCCATCGGATGAGAGCCGCTATCGTATATATCTATGAATGTATCCATCTCAGCGAAAGACGCTGGCTTTCCGGATCGCCACGCAAATTGATGACGCTCGCAGCGGCATTGCCGGGATTACTACTATATGCCTACCGTCGGCTCTTGAAATAATCCTCAAAAAAGTCCATCTGCGGCTGATTCGGTATTTTGTCAAGATAAAATCCATCGTGAATGACCATCACGGTGTTTTTCCCCTGCTCATATTCCGCCCAATACGGCAGAGCCTCCGCGTTAGGTGTTCCCGTCTTAGTAAAATTGATCCAATAGCGAGACATGATCTGGAGAATATGAGTGTCCACAGGAGTCATTTTACCACCGAAATCATATCCGTATATAAACGGCATCTCAGCGACATGACTCGCTCCGCCACGCTTGCTGCGCAAAATCGTGTTTTCCGAATCCTGGTCAAAATAATACATATAGACCCTGCCTTTCCCGGTACGGCTTTGAAGATTCGCCCAAGCGTACGTGCCCCAGGCAAACGACCCGTCGCGGAATATATCTGACTGTGCGAAATAAACCTCCTCAGGACTTGATGCGGGATAAAGCCCGAGGAGACGGTCGGCCCATTCTCCATAGACAGAACGGACACGCGCATGATATGCCTCCACAGGCATAGGAAAAGAGAACAATGATCCCTCATCCGAGTTAAAGCCCATTATGACGTTGACATCGTTATATTTGCCCGCTTCATATAATTTATACTGGTCATCGACAATAACATGACCGTCGACGATAGGCCAAAAATCCTCCATCCGCGTACTGTCGACCAAAGTCCGGAAATCAAGCGAACGCATCTGTTTTATATTCTTTCTGCCAAGACGTTTCTGAAAAGCATGACCTGCTTTTGACGCCCCGGCCACCGTACACATAGCCGTATTACCGTTACGGCTGTCAGCCACCGGCCAAAAAGAACTTCCGCTCTCACATATCGCACCTCTGAATAGTCCCTTGCAAAGCGGTGAGGCACACAATATGCTTACCGAACACCCTCCAGCTGATTCTCCGGCTATAGTAATCTTTTCCGGATCGCCCCCGAACGCAGATATATTGTCGTGTATCCATTGCAAAGCCATTATCTGGTCGAGAATCCCATAGTTTCCTGAAATACCGTCTGAAGACTCCTTGTTAAGTTCAGGATGACACATAAAACCAAGAGCACCGAGACGATATTCTATGCTGACATAGATAATCCCTTCTCTCACGAAACTCTCCTGGGTGCCGACGTATGATCCGGTCATAAATCCGCCACCGTGTATCATCACGAATACCGGAAGCTTGTCATTGACACTCTCAGCCGGAGTAGTCACACTCAGATACAGGCAATCCTCGCTCATCGGCAGTCCCTTGCCCCCTTGGTTCGGATCTTCCGGCTGTGGAGGTCGGCAGCCCCATTCGTCTGACATATACACGCCTTCCCACGCTTTTTTAGCCACCGGTGCTTTCCATCTCAACTCACCGACAGGAGCCTCGGCGTATGGGATTTTCTTATAAAGAGCCGCACCCTCATGTTCGACACCAGAAATCTCCCCTTGAGCCACAGCCGTACGCAGAATCAACGCATTGGAATTTAACGCGGCTATCAACAAAATTGCCGCAGACAATACTTCCTTTTTCATCCGGTTACAAATTTTAAACTTGAAGCAAAATTACCGAAATATCATATCCTATGGAAATTCTTTTCGCTTAAGATTTGTTTGCATTTAGTGGCATATTTCGTAATTTTGTAGGTCATAGAGCCGAACCGGTTCTTCATAATCTATCGATTTATTATGCCGAATAAAAAAATACACCTCTGCCTTGCACACATGAGCGGCAACGAACAGCGATTTATCGACGAAGCCTTTGCCGAAAGCTGGGTTGTACCGCTCGGCCCTAATGTAGACGGATTCGAATCCGACCTCAAAAAATATCTGATTGACTGCCATCCGTCATGCAAAGGCAAGGAAATCGCGGCACTCTCGTCGGGCACTGCCGCTATACACCTCGCACTCGTACTGCTTGACGTAAAACACGGAGACGAAGTCATGTGCCAAAGTTTTACATTCGCGGCATCAGCCAATCCTGTCACATATCAGGGAGCCACTCCGGTGTTCGTTGACAGCGAGCCACAGACATGGAACATGGATCCCATTCTTCTTGACAAAGCCATAGCTGACCGCATTGCAAAGACAGGCCGCAAGCCAAAGGCGATCATCGCCGTACACCTATACGGTATGCCGGCACGCATAGACGAAATATGCTCTGTAGGAGAAAAATGGGGCATTCCCGTGGTCGAAGACGCAGCGGAAGCTCTCGGATCGAAATACAAAGGACGCTATTGCGGCACTTTCGGGACATTCGGAGTGCTAAGTTTCAACGGCAACAAGATGATAACAACCTCCGGAGGAGGCGCGCTCATCTGCCCGGATCCAGAAAGCCGTGCAAGAGCCGTGTTCTATGCGACACAGGCAAGGGAACCCTTCCCGTACTATCAACATGAGCACATCGGATACAACTACCGTCTGAGCAATATCAGTGCAGGCATAGGACGCGGCCAGATGACAATCCTTGACAGCCACATAGACCACCACAGGAAACTTGCCGCTCTTTATAAGGAATTGTTCAACAACACGGAGTGCATAAAAATACACTCGGATCAGATAGACGGAAGCGAAAGCAACTATTGGCTTAACACAATAGAAATAAATCCGGATCTCACAGAAGCCACACCCGAAAGCATTCGCCTTCACCTCGCCTCTCTCAATATAGAGACCCGTCCGCTATGGAAACCTATGCACCTGCAACCCGTATTTTCCAGCTCCCCTGCCTATGTCAACGGAGTTAGCGAACACCTTTTCGGTCGTGGACTCTGCCTTCCCTCCGGCCCGTGCGTAAGCCGCGAAGACGCCATAATGATCGCTGATGAGATAAAGAAAAAAGTATCAAAATAGCATTTCGACAAATCAGCATCCTATCTCACATCCTCCCAGTCAGCATCGCTGACCTGAGGTTCGCGTGGCGTGTAAGAAGCCTTGGAGCCATCCGTCTGTGGTGACGTATGACGGAATTCAGCTTTAGCCTCTATCTCTTCAAACTCGACATACTCTCCATCCTCGCGCGAAAATATTTTTCTCTTGCGCTGCGGAGTCGAATGCCGGGCAAAGCCTTTGCGTCCCCCGTCAGACGCCCTGTTCGCTCCATTTGAAGCATGTCCGTAAGGTGACTGGCCGAAAGCCTGGCCGAACATTTCATTTATTTTCCTTGTATATTTACGATGCACATAGCTAAGCAACAATGGCTTGACTATAAGCCATATCAGATAGACTAATAATATTGTGCCTATAAATGTCAGCATTCTTATTTTCGATTTAGAGTGTATTCAGACCTCCTCATTCAAGGCATACGTTCCGACTACTTTTCAGTATCAGGGTCAGTCTTCTTGCCAAGCAGGGAGATGAGAACATAAAGCACGATAGCCCATGCAAAACCCGCCACACCTTCGGTCGCGACAAAAAATACAGCGGCCGCAAGGACTGTATATCTTCTAACGTTGCCACGAAACGAAAGTTCAGCGAATTTAAGCGAGAACATTTTAATCTCGCTCACCATCAACAGTGACACCGCTAATATCAACACCGCCATCACAATATCACCGGGATAGCCGTGCACTTGCATCCAAGACAAAGCCCCGACCCAAAAAATAGCATTGGCCGGAATCGGAAGACCGACAAACGATGTTGTCTGACGCGTATCGACATTGAATTTGGCAAGACGCAACGCACCCATCAAAGCTATCATCAAAGCCAGACACGCAACCCACATGGACGCACCCGATGAAAGCATAGTATTCATCACCAAAAAAGCCGGAGCGAGACCGAAACTGACAAGATCGCTCAACGAATCCAACTCTTTTCCAAGCGGGGAATAGGCATGAAGCAGACGGGCGGAAAGTCCGTCACAAAAATCGAAAACTGCGGCTGCCCCGATCAATACAAACGCCCATTCCATCGCGGAGAGACATCCGAATGACACCCCCTTGTTAAACGCGAAAAACACCGCACCACAGCCCGAAAGCAGATTCAGGCAAGTGATCGTATTGGGAATATAAGAAGTGATTGATTTCAATTGATGATATTTTAAAAGCGTGATGGAGACATCGGTTGGTTTTCGGATCAATCATCCGGATTGCCACGTAGACGTGCGATCTCTGTCACACCGCCCATAGTTTTATCGCCTATCTTCACTAAAATCTCTGCGTCGAGAGGCAGATAGATATCGACACGCGAACCGAACTTGATAAAGCCCAAATGATCCTCTATATTGGCGAAATCACCCGTTTCAGCGTATGTGACGATCCTCCTCGCAACAGCTCCGGCTATCTGACGGACAAGAACCTCTTGACCGTTAACCGCACGGACAAGTATAGTCGATCGCTCGTTCTCTATACTCGCCTTCGGCAGATACGCGCTCAGAAAACGCCCGCGGTGGTGACGCACCATCAACACCTCACCGTCAACAGGAAACCAATTGGCATGGACATTGAACACCGTCATGAAAACCGACAGCATTCTGACTTTCCGTCTGAGAACCTCCGGCTCGAAAACCTCCTCGAGAGCCACTACCGTACCGTCAACCGAACTTACTACGACATTCTTTCGATCGCCCTTGAACGTACGGCGCGGTGACCGAAAAAAATTCACGATAAGAAGATACAGAACCGCTGAAATCACCGAAAAAGTCATCGGTATGGCAGCCGGACGAATAAACATCCATGCCGACAAGTTGATGACAACCATTATCAGCATGACAACGATCAGGATATTCGTCCCTTCGCGGTGTATTTTGACTCTCATTCGTAAAGGTCTAATTTTTCGGTATCAGTTGTCGCTATGTGCGCTCCATTTTATGCAAAATTACTCAAAAAATCCCATACGGCAAACTATCGGCATAAAAAATCCCCGAGGCGATCTTTGACTGGAACTTCTCCACAAGGAAACACAATAAAAATTTGAAGCTTGATTTTATGAGCGACATAATCCATAAAACGATGAATAGTCGGTGACATGGACTGTTTTTGATTTAGGATCTAAAGTGAACATATAACTGCGCGAGCGCGGAAACACCAGCCCTCCTTCGCCAAAGATAAATCCATCGGCAGACAACTGCAACCCCGTCAAGTTACTGTATTCCTTACCTTCATATATGTCCTGACAATACAACACATTCTCGTCTACCAAAATCAAGTCATAACGATACTTGTATGTCACAATCAGCCTTCTACCCTCTATGGTCGAGCAATCAGCGCCACACACGACGGACATGACACCGCCAATATCAAACCAAGAATAATCATAAGAATTATCCGCATAAAAAACACTCGTTATCAGACAGACAAATATAGTGTATTTATTTTAGAATCCGACATCTATCATGATATTCATTCTGTTTTTTCCAACATAAAAGCCGCTCTATCAACCATATATCTGACAGAGCGGACAAAAATCTGTTTTCAACGACCCTTACACGAAAAAATCCCGCTTGACAGCGCGGCTTATGGCCGCGATATTACCGAAAGTGATCAAGCCCATCATAGCAACACCTATAGCTATCGTAAGCCATGGTGCGGCAGACTCCACACCGAGAGCCGACAACGGCTCGCGCCAACAGCCTGAAGCCACAATAGCCACCATTATAGCCCCCACAAGTACCGCAAGGTTGACAGCCATGACAATTCTATGATAATAACCGGACACTTGACGCGGTGAATAGCCAAGCTGCATAAGCTGATGAATTTTAACCCTGTTTTTCTGCAAAAGCAGATATATGCTCAGTGTAAGAATGAAAAACGCCAACACACTTATCACCAAACCGACAGCTATGACAACCGTAGTGACGATCGAGAGGAAATAGGCCGCCTTGCCGTTGTCAGCGCGGTCACCCGCCCGTTCGTAACCATGCTCATCCATGTAACTTTCGGCTTGAGGATCACCGGGATGGTCAAGCAACACAATGAGACGCGACGGACTCTCCGACCCTCCTGCTGAAAACTCCCTGTTGGCCCACGCCATAAACTCCTCTGGAACCGCTATAGTGTTGAGCCTCGACGAAAAGCCGACTATACGTGCGTCGATCCACTCCTGACGGCCTCTACCGCTTAGTGAAAGCTTTAACGGAACCATCCCCATAACCTCCTCCGACACCTGTGGCATTCCACGCGACGCCGCAAAGCCGAAATTGTAGAGCGATAGATAGTCTTTTGACAGTATCACAGGCACAAACCGCGATTTTCCAGGCTCATACCCCCAATCGCGAGGCCTTACATCGAAATAATCATCAGGGATAGACTCAAGAAAAAGAGCCGAACCCATACGGTTGCCACCCAACTCGACATCGGCATAGACATTGAACGCAGCCGAACTAAACTTACCTACCTTTCTTGCCCAAGGCTGAGAGGCTATATCATCTATCTCCGACTGTGAAAACTTCGTCCCAGACGAATTGCCGGTGAAAGAACCGATCCCCTCCACACGCTTCGACAGTATCATATAGTCATTGGAGATGAACGAATCATCATCTTCCCAGACACTCGTCACATCGCGATAAAACTGTATCGCCGTCAATACGATGGCAAGTCCCACAAAATTGGCCACGGCATAGCCCGCGATCTGACCTATACTTATATTGCGGCGCAACAACCGCCATACTGTATTTTTCGACATCAGACAAATAAATTTCAGAGCTTAACTAATTCAAAACCATGCATAGCGATCTTGTTGCCTACGGAAGTGGCTATGACTGCGGCCCCCTGACGGGCTGCTTCCTCTTCGACAAGAGACGCCACCGCACAATTGTTACGTGCGTCGAGATGACTGACAGGCTCATCTATAAGCAGAAAATCAAACGGTTGGCAAAGGGATCTTATGATAGCCACACGCTGTTGCTGCCCGACAGACAGGCGCCCGACAGTCTCATCAACCTTTCCGGCGATCTCCAAACGATCTAGAAGTCTCATTATCTCGTCCGCGCTCCGATAGGCCGTCAGACGATTCTTGATCTCGATATTCTCCATGACCGTAAGCTCCGGAAACAGACACATTTCCTGTGGCATATAGGCAAGCGAAAGCCTGCGCAGGCCACACCAGTCATCTATGCTGAATCCACGTATATCCACCCCATCGAAGAATATAGCCCCGTCATAGTCACATCTGGCTCCATAGAGAAACGAACACAGCGACGATTTACCCGTGCCGCTCTCGGCCTCGATAACATAGCGTCCCCCGCGAACAAAATCAAGCTCTTCGCGTAGCCACAGCTCCGAAGCCTTCACACGGGCATCTTCTGCCATATCGCGGAACCCCCTCGGTAGTACACGCCTCAGACTTATCTTTTCCGTCATAGCAAAGCCTCAAGTATAGCACGGACTATAGGTCGCGAATCTCCGGTCAATCCCAATTCCACTTGAGTCCGGCCCTCGCCCGACTCCCCCGTCAGCCTGAATCCGAATGCAGGTGCTGTCGGGACTATGCTCCGCAAGGACGGAAGTTCCACATAAGCCGCGGCCTCTTTGCCCGTAAACAGCGGTGCGAGAGCATTGTTGTGCGTAGACTCGAAAGCGATATTCCCTATTGCCAGATAACCGTCCACGTTGCCTATATATATATCCATTCCGTACTGAGGTATGATCATCATGTTGTCACCGACATTGCGAGGGCTTACACCAGCCATAAAAAGCGACGTACGCGCCATACCCATTATGTCATTGATCTTATCTTGCGGGAGGTGTGCCATGAGCATAAAACGCCAATTGCCAGGCTCGAAATCCGAATAAGCATTATCGTTGGCCGGGCCTGCCGCAAAAAATATCGTACCGTCAACCGCTTCCAGATAAGGGAGAGCGGCTGCCATCATACCCCTCGCCTGAAATCCACCTAAAACCGAAACTGCATCAGTGATTACTCTCCAGTCGAAATCCCGGGTGACTCCAAAACCGAACGCCATATTAAAATCGGCCGGCACATAACCTAATATAGCCGGATTTATCGGACACATCCCTTTGAGAGGAGTGACAGAGCCGTCACCTGTCATGACCACGCTATTGCACACCAATTTATTATCAGCGACATTCATTTTCATAGTAGTCCATTGCGAATCCATTGGATCAACACTCTTTTTACCAAAAGCATCCTGTCGCAAAACTATATTCATGAGACCGTCACCGGAAAGCATATCGCTTACACCCGACAAAGAACTTATAGCCGACCTATCCGCCCTTTTGACAAAAGCCCCAACCGCTCCGACAGCCTCTGGTGCATCCGTAAGCCACGCACGTTCGTCGTCCGCCACAACAGTCATGCCGCACCACGAACCGATGGTATATCCGCCTTCCTCTCCCGTCCAATCGACACGCCCGGAAAGAGCCTCGACAAATTCCTCCCTGCCGGAAATCAATATGGTTGCGAGTGCGTCGCCCTTATCATCCATAGCCCAGGCGACAGAATTAATATCGCATACCTTAGCGCTGTCAAGGCTCCCGGCAAAAGCTACAATCCTGTCAAAACGTAACGGAAACTCCAGTCCCACCGGCCTCTCGACACCGGTTCCCGTAAACTTGCATCCGCACTGCTCGAGCACAGACTTCAACCTCACAGTCCCGGCCTGTTTCACATCCGAGGGTATCGCGTCTAGAAGCTTTTCTTCCCGGCTGCACGAAAACGTGAGAACCGCGAGTGCCGCGACAGCAAACACAGATAAACCAAATAATTTCAACTTCATTTTATAGTAATTTTACACGAGTATTCTGTTATGACTCTGCGATGTGGCATTTAGCAAACTTACAAACAATACGCGACACTTACAAATTTTTTCGCACACGCATCCCCCCTTTTCGCCCACTCACAAGTCGCGACAGGCCATACAAACTTACCGCACACACACCTACCGTCAACGGCAGGGAGGCAAGAGGCGTGAAAGCCAAGGCCATCCAGGCACACAAAGCAACCACGCACACACCACAACCCGAAATAGCCAGCACTTTAAAGGGCAGACGCAGACGATAGCGCCTGAAATAGACTATCCCGACTATGAGAACATAGATGAGATACCACAGCGCATAACCTACGCCAAGACCTGTCATACCGTAAAACTTATAGCCTATAATATTCAAAACCAAACCGACAACCGTGCTCAACGATTCGGTAACCAGCAACACCACTCCGTCGCCCTTCGCGAGAATAACGTATGACAAACAATACGAAATCCCTCTCAACACTACCCCAACCATCGCTACCGTCACAAAAGATACCACCGGCCCGAACTCTGACGTATACAACAGACTTACCACAAATGGAGCCAAAGATATCAAAACCGAAGCCGTCGGCATCATGGCTATCAATATCAACAACATCTCATGGGCGGCAAAAACACCGACACGCAGACGCGATCCAGCCGAAGCTGCCAGACGCGGATAATACTCCATGACTATAGCCGAAAGCAGAATGCCGGCATAACGGTTGACTACCGTGTATCCCGCCTGATAGTAACCCACTTCGGCATCTCCGCCCGAATTGTTAAGATAGGCTATGAACACATAACTCATGAACTGCGTCAAAAAATCAGCCGCGGTCATATATATCCCGAGCATCACAAAGCTACGTCCACGCGTGAAAGTCTCGCGCGCGCTGACATGCGACAGGCTCTTTACTCCACTCACCCTATAATATAACACGGCACAGCAACCGGTGACGCCATATGCTATTATCGACGGCACAATTCCGTCCATACGCCAGAAATAGAGCATTGGTACAGACACGGCAAGCCCTGCCGCCACACCCAACAACGACGCGCGCGCGAGTCTATGCAACTTGTCGAGTCCCTGCATCACCGCCTCCTCGGCCATGCTAACCGACCCGAGAAAAACCACCACGGCAAGCAGCATGAAACTCAGTGTCCGATCATAGCTCCCGAAAGTCTTCAAACTGAGAATAGGAGCGACAGCACTCATCACGACCGCACCGAACACCCCGAGCAACCATCCCCACCGACGCACTACAGTTACAATCGCACCGACAGATACACGATCGCGCACCGAAGCGATATCGCGCACCGAACTCGAACGCAACCCGAGTTCCGAAAACGACCGCACCATGTCTATCGCGTTATTGAAAATACCAAAAAGCCCCACCCCGGCCGGCCCCAACCAAAGAGCCACCAGTTTTATGCGTATTATTCCGCAAAGGATGGAAGCCATCCTGACTCCGCCAAACAGCCCCATGGCTTTCAGCACACGAACCGAAACGTTAGCCTGCCCACTATGTCCGCCCATCTCTCTCATCGCTGATAAAAACGCGCTTTGCCGATACCGTTGACCAAGGCGTATACCGCTCCGGCCGAAAGAGACAACAACGACCCGAAAAAAGAACACTGCCCCGAACTCGCCAATCTGAACGCCTTTACAGGGATTCGCAGAAAGGACGTAAGTGGCCAACCGCGTAGGATATAAGCCCCCGTAGCCCAAAGCACGTATGGATTGTCGATTTTACGAGAACCCGTGGTAAGCCCATCATGGCGCGTTATGATAACAGGGAAAAACCTGACTTTGACCCCGAGCCGACGGGCGTGCAGAAGAAACATCTCGTCCTCTGCAGCGTGCAGCTTTGCGGAACCCGGTCCGAAATCCTCATCGAAACGCAAATCACCCGCACGGCTGTCCCTTCTCACGGCTATCTCGAAAGTTGTCTGGTAAAATCCTTTCGGCAGAACAGCGAGATCACACTCTTTATCCGGATAAACTTTATTATCGGCTCCCTCATACATGAAACTGGCCATCTCGACCTCCGGATTACGTTCAAATGTCGCTTTCACAGCTTCAAGGCCGGAAACCGTATAGACAAGGTCATCGTCAGCCATAAGACAGATATCGGCCGTAGAATGCTCCAACGCATTGTTCCGGTTACAGCTCACCCCGCACCCTTCAAAGCGGACGATCTCGATGTCATCGCGGCGCGCCAATTCTTGCGGCACAAGCACCCCGCGGTGATCCTGCCAGGAAACAATATAACCCACACCGTCGACACGGGGCAAATCCATATCGACCACGCGTTTTATACCCTCAGGTCTATGTGTGGCTATCAACACGTCAAGCCTCAACATTTCTCCCCTCCTTCCTTGGCTTCTATCCGCGATCGCCAAAAGTCAAGCGAGCGACAAGCGACGACACGGCTGTCATTATGCTTCACGACGAACTCCCGACCCTCGAGGCCACGAGGCCTTATCAGTTCCGGATGCAATACAGTGTTTTCCAAAGCCTTGCAGACCGAGTCATAGTCAGGCTCGACGTGTATGACAGGACGCAGCTCCCTTTCCCCGATGAAATCATAGAATTCCTCCGCACCGCCTGATACGGTGTTAAGCCCATAGGCCATCGCAAGCAACGCGTTGGTGGCAGGAGTATAGGAATAGATCTGGTCGAGAACCACGTGGGCCGACTTCAACAACTCAATATATTCACGGTAGGGACGGTTCTCTACTATCACAAGCTCAGCACGGCCTGGATAGCGGCTTACAATCTCCTTGGCCGCACACTCAAGAATATCTGTGCCTTTGATCAACATCCGGTCGCGGTGGCGACCCAAAAAAAGCCTCACCTTTTCTATCCGCTCGGGCAACACGACAGGACGCAAGGCCTCGGTGTCGATCGGTATGCCCGTATATCCTATTTTTTCATCAGAAAGCACACGCCGCAAGGCCACGTCATATTCATACAACACCGGCATAGCCCCATCGACCGTATCGTATATGTGTCGGTTCAGGGCGAGCGGAGCCGGGGCGAGCCACTCGTCTATTATCGTCGTACATGCTTTGACATACGGGCTATCCTCCCCGAAAAGACTGAATTCGCTATAGCGTATGGGCGACGAAGGATCTATACACTCCTCGACGAAAGCCGGATCGGTTCCGAGCGACGTATAGAAGACTGCCCGGTTGTTTCTTCGCAGAAAGTCATAGACATAACGTTGGCGGCATGGCTTGAGATCGATAAAACTTTGGGAAGCGAGAGCGACAACATCATAACCACGCATCTTCCGCAACAAACCGGTATTAAGCCTCAGCCAAAGGTCAAGGCCACCGAACTTGCCGGGCAAACGCCTACGCAGATCCATGTCGCGCTCAGTTTCCATCCAGAACGTCCCGTTCGACGCGACCATGGCCTCGTGACCCTCCCTGCGCAATTCTTCGGCAAGAGAGCGGTGACAATTACTCGCGTCGCCCACGAAAAGCACGCGCAGTTTACCATCGTTTTTTTTATCCGGTGTTCTCATGGCTTTATAAAGGCTTCCCGCGCCCCGAACCGGCCTAAAGCATCTTTCTGAAAGCGCGTCTGCGTCGGTGAAGCCTGCGTTCGAAATACTCCCATTGCAACTGCACCTGAGCATTGCTTTCAAGCTCGAGGTTCGTTTCGGCATACTTGACCCCGTTCTTTATATATAGGTTAAGCAAATCGTAAAAAAACAACGCGTTGACCCCTTTTGACTGATATTCCGGCTTGACGGCAATAAGCAACAGATCGATCACGTCATTACGTAGGTGCATAGCTTTCAGTATCCTAAGCCATCCAAAAGGAAATAGCCGTCCGCGCGACTTGCGCAGAGCCTTCGAGAGCGACGGAAGAGTTATCCCGACCCCGACAAGACCGCCTTGGCTATCGACAACAAGGCTGACGTATTCCAGACGCAGTATGCTCAGATACATGTCTATATAATAGTCGATCTGTTTCTCCGACAGCGAGCAATATCCGTAAAGATCAGCGTATGTCTCATTGATCAGATGGAAAAGCGCGTGACCGTAGTCCTTTTTTATTTTTTTACCCGACGTATACTTCACTATCTTCAGCCCGTACTTCTGCATGACTATTTCAGAGATACGCGTCATCTTCTCAGGCACACTGTCCGGGATGGTTATACGGTATTCCACCCAATCTATATCCTTGTTGTAGCCGAGACGCTCCACATGGGCGGGATAATAATCATAGTTATATATGGTCGCCATAGTGCCCATCTCGTCGAAACCATCGACAAGCATCCCTTCGCGATCCATATCGGTAAAGCCCATCGGACCTATCATTTCGGTCATACCGCGATCGCGCGCCCAGCACTCCACTGCACTGAAAAGCGCGTCTGTCACTTCTTGGTCGTCCGTAAAATCCACAAAACCGAAACGCGCCTCCTTACGTCCGGTGCTCTCGTTGAGACGGTCGTTTATTATGGCCGTGATGCGCCCGACGGGCTTTCCGTCGCGATAGGCCATAAAAGATTGCGCACGACAATACTCGAACGCCGGATTTTTGGAAGGCAACAACGTATGCACCTCGTCAAAGATCAGATTAGGGACGAAACAATCGTTACCCTTGTAAAGATCGATCCCGAAATCGACATACTCTCTTATATATTTCTTCTTAGGCTCTATAGCCTTTACGATTACTGACATATCAATCGGTCGAAACAGTAGTGGTTATATCGCCCGCCCCGGTGACAATTTCGGGAGCTGGACGGTAGGGAGAGTTCAGCCATAGCAGCAACGCTATCATGGCCACGAGAAAAGCTATGATCGCGAGATAAAAATTGTTCGTCTTGCGGTCGGCAAGAGCCATCCGCAAAGCGTTGACATCCGCGTAACGCTTGGACGGATCGGGATTCATGCAACGCTCCGCCACTTTGCGCAGACGCGGATGAGGAGTCCCGACAGCGTCGAGCGCCGCTGTCAACACCTCTCCGTAATTACGTATATCCTCGCTCGCGTCCTTTGGCGTAATATGGCTCTTCTGATCAAAACCCACATCTATAAGTTTGAGATTACCGATATTTTCGGTAAAAATGATGCGGGAGGTCGAAAGCGGATGGTGCTCAAGATGATTCGACTGGATATAGTCGAGCGCATCAAGCAACTGATGTTGCAACTTACCGATATGGTCCTCCGTCACCTTACCCTCGCGTATGAGCTTGGCCAGCGAATCGCCATAGACATCGTCCGTGATTATGCAGCGGCCGAGACCCGGCACATCCTCGTAGTCGTTGATCATGATGATATGCGGATGCGCCAGATTGTAGCGCACCTCGAATTCTTTCTCTATCATGCGCTCATACTCCGGATCGCCTTTGAGCTCCGGGCGCAGTGTCTTAAGCATAAGCCACTTGCCAAACTTCTTGGCAGTATAGACGTGATAAAACTCCTCGTCCCACTCGGGAAGATGCTCTATCTCGGTCCACTTCTCGGCCGTGGCCGAAGGAGGTATCGAAGTGTTGCTGTCCATATCTCGCTTTTTACTTTAGTGTGACAGCCCCCCAAAGGAGTGTGCCACGGTGTTTAAAACGCAAAGATACGAATAAAAAATCAAACTTTGGAGAAGAGGCCACAAAATGGGTCGCCACTCTATACTCCGCGAGTTGTCAGACCTTCACCGGGGTTGATATAATAAAGATGGCCCGTGGCACGCGAGGTAGCTGTGTACAGCCAACGATAAAAATCCATGCCCTGCGACTCAACCGGTATGCCGCCGAGATCGACAAAAACATTCGGCCACTGCGCACCCTGAGCTTTGTGGCAAGTCACAGCATAGGCATATTTGACCTGCAAGGCATTGAAATATTCATCACTGCGCAGCCGTCGAAGACGTGTTTCCCACGCCACATCCGGAGAGTTGACCTCAGGGTCATCCATACGCGCCCGCGCCAATGCCTCCATACGCTCACGCGACAGCGACGCGCTCTCATCGGTCAGTGTTTCGAGAAATATCCTGCACTCAACCTCGACATCGCGGTCTGTCAGCGCAAGTGTGACGTTGGCGAATCGGAAGCCATATTTTTCCTCCGTGGAGTGCACGGCCGTCACCACGCCGACATCTCCGTTAGCGATGAAATCAAGACCTTTTATTCTGGATGCCCACATATAATTGTTTTTCGACACCAGAAGCCTCTCGCCTTTGACAAGTTCCTCCTCATGATCGAGTATACGCGAACGTATGCCCATATTGAAAGCCGTGGCCCTGCGGTTCGAACGCGTTATGACAATCGTGGCCGCTGCCCCGTCGGTCCGGTAACAGTCGCCTATGGCATCAGCCACGTCGTCACCCTCCACCGTAGACACATCGCTATAGCCCTCCAGTATAAGCCTCGGAGGCGGCAAGGGATCAACCAACATTGCCCTGCGGAGCCATGTCGCGTTGCGTAGTATACCGGACGAGCGGCTTTGGCGCACCGTATCGGTCAGCACCGCCCGGCTGACCCTCAGACCCAATTCTTTATAACGGACTGGAGTCATGGCAGGGCTCTCCTCGCTACCGACCGGTGGCAATTGGGCGATGTCACCCAAAAGTATAAGACGACAATTATCGCCCGTAAACACATATTCAAGCAGATCTTCGAGAAGTCCGCCTCCGAAAGTCACGCCCGTATCCGACGAACTGTCGCCTATCATCGAGGCCTCGTCCACGATAAAGACAGCATTGCTCAGATGGTTCTCCTGCATCGCGGCGAATCCGCCCCCTATCTCACCGACAGCACCCCTGTATATCTTGCGGTGTATGGTATAGGCCGCATGTCCGGCATGACCGCTGAACACCTTGGCCGCACGGCCGGTCGGAGCGAGCAGCACGACAGGACGCTCGACCTCTCCGAGAGCCTTGACCAAAGCGCCCGTAAGCGACGTCTTGCCCGTACCGGCGTAACCATTGATGATAAACACCGAATCCGAAGGCGCGTCATCGGCACAGAAGCGCGCCAGCGCGTCTATCAGACGGCCCTGCTGCTCATTGGCCCTGTACGGAAGTCTCGCCCTGACGAGATCTGCGAATTCTGCGGTAGTCATAACGCAAAATTAGCACAAAAAAACGCCACGGCAAAACGCTATCCCGATATCCACAGGATGACAGATCCGCCCGCATATAAAATTTAAACAAAAGCCGATCAATCAAAACATCAAAAAAATAAACAAGCATTGTCCGCGTAAATTCAGATAATACTTGTTTATTTTTACCCTGTCAATGCCACTCGAATCATGTTCAATGAAAAAAGCGGGGAAGGCTTTCGGCCTTCCCCGCAATCATCTTTATAAGACGAATATAGAATCTCTTATTTTACAAGCACTTTGGCAACAGTCTTGCCGGCACGCACGACATAGACACCGGAAGCCACCTTGACAGACAGATCACCGGAAGCCATGCAAGAGCCGCTGAATATAATACGGCCATCGACAGCATAGACAGAGACTGCGGTATCAGCGGATGCCTTGACATTGATCTCACCAGCGGAAGCCGTGATGCTGACACCGTTAAGAGTATCAATAGCCTCGATACCGGAATATTCAAAATCCTCGATATTTGAGGGAGCGGATTCGCTTCCATCACTGAAAATAGCCGTAACAAAATACTTGTGCGCGCCTATAGTCACATCCGAGTGAGTATATCCTGTCGTGATAACCGGATCGGTGTTCAACAATTCACCGTCGCAGTAAACATTGTAGCCGACCACACTGAGGCCATCTTCAAACAATGCGGGTGCATAGGTCACGTCATCGATCTTAAGTTCCGCGCCCTTGTCGGTCACGTTGCGGATAGCAAAATATTTCGCGCCCTTGCTGACCATGAAGTCGTATTTATTCCAGTTTTTAGCACTGATATATTTTGCGATACCTATCATCTCGAAATCTTCGACATCCGTACCGGTGAACGATTGATAGAACTCAACCTTCGCACGTGTAGTGGCATGCGCGCTTTGTGCGTAGAATTCGATTGTCTGCTCCTTGCCGCTCAGTCTTGGAGAGATCAGCCAGTCGTCACTCTTATAGTTACCGTCCATACTACCGTCGACAGCACCCGAAACGAGAAGCTTGTTTCCTGAATGAGCCTTGAGAAGATCGTGCAATTCAGCGTCGTCAGCAACAAAGTAGCCTGCATACCAACCGCTTATCGTGGGGAATATATCCTTGTCAGCCACACTCGAACCGGTGATTATCTTTCTATCAGCGTCGATTGTCTTCCAAGGACCTATCTCCGAATTATCCACACTAATATCAACAGCGGTTTTCCACGCTTCATATTCTTCGAAGCTGTCAGTCAAAGGCATATCTTCAACATCATCGAACGTAGAAGCCTTCCATGAGAGTTTCACGCCTTCAGCGTCAGTATTGACAGACGCGATGAGACCTGTAGCAAGAGGCAGACGCGATTTCACCACTGCAGCTTCGACCATAGCCTCATTGTCAGAGAGGTTTTCATCTCCATCGAAAACAGCCTCAGCACGCAAAACGATCTTGCCTTCCTCTGCCGAAATCGGAAGCGAAACCACGAAATTGACAGTCTCTGTCTTTTCAGCTCCGACAGTCACCGTTTCGGTCTTGTCGAGCACGTCGTTCTGATAGAAGTTGACCTTCACGTCAGCAGCGTCCTCCATACCGACATTGGCAACATTCACCTTAACGGTGGTAGGTCTGCCGATCTCGATTGAACCCGGGACAATGAAATCACTTATGACAACATCTTTTGCGGCGATAGCGGATATACGGATATTATCAATAAGCACTGCGGGCGAATTGACATATGCGGCACGGAAGCCGAAACGCACAATTTTGCCTGCATATTGCGAGAGATCAAATGCGTCGCGATGCCACATACCGTCGGCAAGACTGATCTCACGCACCTCCTTGAAGTCTTCACCGGCATCAATCAGCAGATGGAGAGTGTTTTTATTATCATTCTGAACACCGTTATAGTAGTAGCTCAGTATCACATTTGTCGCGTCGGCAGGAATAGCGATCTCGCACGAGAGCATCTCAGCAGCGTCACCATCCTCGCTTCCGGAGAACACGGCCACTCCCTTGTCATTGTCTGACGCGGGATATGTATCAGCATCCAATGCGAACGTTCCTTTGCCGGATATAGTCGCAAAAGCATAGTCGAACACACCCTTGCCACCTGCAAACGAATCTACGTATGGAAGCGACAGAGGCTTGCCGACAGGAATTCCCACTGTCTCTGCTCCGTTTTCGCTTGAACCGGTCTTGGTGACCGCCACAACGCGATAACGTTTCAACTGCTGAAGAGCGTCGGCTCCGACAGCCTGATAAGTATAGTTGGTCTTGCCAACCTCGACATCGGCCACCTTCACTTCGTTTTCAGGATCGGAGATATCATAAATGATGTAAGACACCATATTAGTATTAAGCGCATTGCCATCAGCATCCTTTTCGGGAGCGATCCACTGAATTGTGATCTCTCCGTCGTTTTCGGTCTTGGTTGCCACAGCGTCCATCGGATCTCCGGGGACAGGAATGCCTACAAAGACAGAAACATGTTCGCTTTCAGCGCTCTCTCCAGCCGCGTTAAAAGCCTTGACGTAATAAGTGTGCACACCAGGGGTAAGACCCAAATCAGCTGTATCATAGAACCAGCTTGTCAATTCACCGGGTTTCAAATCTTCGCCAGACCATCCCGCAGGAGCGGATGCGTCACCGATCACATTGCCGTCACGATAGATAACGATGCTTGTAAGTTCGGTAAGCTGGTTGCCGAGCACGTCCTGTTCAGGAGCGACAACACGTATACCCACTTTAGTGGCTCCGTCGACATCTGATTCAAGAGTCGGTGCTCCGGGTGCCACAGGATAAGGCGGTGTGACCGCTTTGCCTTCAATGGAGAATCCATGATAACCGAGATAGTAACCTACATTTTTAGGAGTGGTCGCATGGAATCCGAAATAATACGGTCCGGTGGCATCCGGAATGAAAGTCCCGGTGAACTCATCAGATTTATTGACACTGCTTGTCGCAACTTGAGTTTTTCGAATAACTTCAAGCATCATTTTAGAAGGGTCGGCTTCGCTTCCGGCATAGAACTCAAACATCTCAGGAGAAGATGTTCCATAAGTTCCGCATTTTACCTTAACGACATATTCCGCTCCCTTGACAAGCATGATAGGTTTGTTCGTGATGACCCAGTCATCAGAGTCCAGAGACCTTGAATATTCCAATGTCGGGAACGGGAAGTTAATCATAAATCCGTTTTGTCCGAATATAAATCTCATCTTGTCATCGTTGCTGTCAAACACCACGAAATTATCCTCAAAATCCTCTTTAGTCCATTCGCTATTTATGAAATCAACGTTCACAGGAGTGGTTTCCGGAATCAGATCCGATCCGCCTGGTTCCTCACCGCCACTTTCGTCTCCTCCGGTCACCGTGTAACCGTGGAAGCCCATATAATAGCCTCCATTTCGAGGAGTAACGGCATGGAATCCGAAATAATATTCTCCGGAAGTCTCCGGTTTAAACTTTCCTTCAAATTCTTGATAGGTAGAAATATTTGTAGTCGTGAAAGAATTCCTGGCGACAAGTTCGACAGTCATAGCCGAAGGATCTGCGGCATTTCCGAGTTTAGCCTCAAATTCTTCAGCATAAGTAGCACTTGGCGCATACGTAGAGGCGCGCACAACAAATGTATACTCCTGTCCTGCGGTAAGCGTGATCGGTTTGTTTGCTATAACCCAGTCGTCGGCATCCTTCGACGTTGAATAATTCAGGACCGCAGCTTTAGCACCTTGGCCACCGAATTCAAACTTCTTGGTGTCATTGTTGCTGTTAAACACGGTGAAGTTTTCGGCAAACGATGTTGCATCCCAACCCTCATTGAAGTCTACTTCAAGGGGGGGGGCAGCAGGCAGATCGACTGCCGACACCATATTGTTAACAGCGAGAGCCATTAATAATGTGGAGATAAATGGTTTCATCCCAGATCGGTTTATTGGTTAAAAATTAATTGAATTGTCATTTGATCACCATCTTCGTCACGCTGCCGTCCGCACGACGCACCAGATACAGTCCCGGAGCGGGAGTTCCTTCCACGCGCACGCCACAGAGCGTATAGATATCGGTCACTGTCGTATCACGGTCGGCCCCGACCGAATCAATCGCGCTTTGCGGTGCCTTTATATTGACGAAACGGCCCCATACGATGTCTGTCTTATAGGATTCGTATGCATCGTCGGAAACATCGAGCAAGGCATTGTCAAAGACTTTCTGACTGAAACTTGTCGATGCCGCAGATGGACAGGTCGCACGCTCGGCCTTTATGGACTTCAGGTTGTCACATCCCGCAAAAGCCGCTGCTCCGATAGTCGAGAGCGTCGCGGGGAAAGTAAGTTCTGTCAGGCCCGTGCATTGTTCGAAAGCCGAAACCGGTATAGAGGTGAAAGCCGAACCGAAGTTGATCGTCGTCAGCGTCGGTTTGTAAGCAAACGGCATTTCCTTCGGTTCTGATGAAACGCAGGTATAAACCCTGTTAAGGTTCAAATCGGTAATTTTAGCCACCGGGTCGTCATAAGTGCCGAGATATATCGTATTGCCGAACACGTTTTTACCGAATGACAAAGGCATGTCGCCTGATTCGAGTGTCACAGAGTTCAATCGCTTGCCGCGGTCAAAGGCTTCGTCACCGATCTCACGTACCGATCCGGGAATAGTTATCTCCCTAAGTTTTTCACATCCCGCGAATGACATCTTCCCTATGGACGTCACGGTATTGGCTATTTTGATAGTCTCAGCGGATGAAAAATTAAAAGCTTCGTCGTGTATTATCTCTGCACCTTCGGGAATCACAAGGATCTTGATTTTGGGATAGCCCGAGAACGACTCGCGTTTGTATTCCCTGATGCCGGAACTGAGCGTCAGCGATTCGACATAGTTGCCATAGCACCCCCGCGACTCGACAGTGGTGACGCTGTTTGGGAGGACAAGCTCTTTCATGTCGATACAATAAGAGATTCCGTAGGCCTTGATTGTGACGAGCGTCTCGGGAAGTTTGAGCGATGTCATTCCAACCGGGGCATACAAAGCTTTTTCTCCTAACGCGATGACAGTATATTCCTTATCACCGGAACGCACCGTAGACGGGATCTCAACTGCCCCCGAGAACTTGTGTTTTTGATTATTACCGAGCTCGCATGTTTTGTCGACTTCGGAGAGTATTGTATATGTCAGGTCGTCAAAGACAAACGAGTCGCCATCCGCAGCATTTATAGAACAGACGGCTCCAAAGCTCATCAAAGCCGATAATAACACATTTTTCATTAAGTTTAAGTTTTATATACGATTTATTAATGATTGGTTCTGTTTTGAAGACAGTTTAATATATTTTTGCAAATATATCTAAAATTTTATATTTACAAGTTTACCCCGCCCTATTTAACACACGTTAACTATATTATTAACAATATAGGCATATCCGAAAACAACTGTAAAAATCAGAAAAAAGACGTTAAGAGAATATTTAATAAAAATCGGATTTACGATATTTAGGCTCACGTATTCGCGAAGACACTACCAACCATGAGGCTCCTAAACAGATTCTGAATGAATAATGCTTTCGTCTGCCATGAAAATGCGCCTTGATTTTTACATGATATACTTCTAAATTCAGAATATAATTTTGCATTTCAAAACAAAAAGATTGCTTTCGCATAAAACGACAAAGAGCATGAGAATAATAGCAATAAGCAAAATAATCGAGTATTATACCGGACATCCCGATGCGGGAACCGCACTCGAAGGCTGGTATCAGAAAGTAAGAATCTAATAGGATTGGATTTGTTATCAGGACTTATTGCGGACTACAAAGAAAAACATTACCCGATAAAATCACCTTCTTTAGTGGATGTAATAAAATTCCGGATGTCATGAAATGGGGTTGAACCAAGTGCATTATTTAGCATCAAACAGTAATGATGAAGCGACCAAACAATATGTTCTTATAAGAGACAAACTATTTCTTATGGCAAGCAAGGAAGTCATAAAAGCCATAAAATATACAAATAAAAACATCCCGTGCGGAAATTCCGCACGGGATGTCATATATTGGAATAAGTATCGATCCTTATTCAACTATCGGAGAAGGCTCCACACCCCACTGTTGCTGAGCGAGGCGACGATAGTTGTTGTAGCGCCACTGTGCGTTTGCCTGAGCCGCTGCGAAGAGCTCGGCAGCCTCAGCGGGATACTGTTTCATTACGGAAGCGTAACGAACCTCGCCTTTCAGGAAGTCCTGGAACTTATCCCACTGCGGCTCCTTGGAGTCGAGAGAGAATGGGTTCTTACCCTCTTCCTCAAGGGCGGGATTGTAACGCCACAGATGCCAGTAGCCGCATTCGACAGCCTTAGCCTGTTCTTCCTGCGCGTGGCCCATACCCGAACGGATACCGTGGTTGATACAGGGTGAGTAAGCGATGATGAGCGACGGACCGTCGTAAGCCTCAGCCTCACGGATAGCCTTAAGTGTCTGAGCGTTGTCTGCACCCATAGCTACCTGTGCAACATAAACGTAACCATAGGTCGACGCGATAAGACCGAGATCCTTTTTGCGGATACGTTTGCCGGAAGCAGCGAATTTGGCGATCGCACCGATAGGAGTGGCTTTCGATGCCTGGCCACCGGTGTTGGAGTATACCTCGGTGTCGAGCACGAGCACATTGACATTCTTGCCAGACGCAAGCACATGGTCAAGACCACCGAAACCGATGTCGTATGCAGCACCGTCACCGGCTATGATCCACTGTGAACGTGAAGCGATGTGCTCTTTGTTCTCAAGGATAGCCTTGCAGGTGTCACAACCGCAAGCCTCGCAGAGCGGCACAAGTTTCTCGGCAACCTCAGAGGTGACAGCGAAGTCATGACGGTTCTCAAGCCATTTGCCTGCGAGTTCCTTGATTTCGGAGCCACAGCTCGGGCAGTCGATAGCTTTCTGCATGAGGACTGCGATACGGCTCTGGAGTTTCTCATGGGCGAGGCTCATGCCGAGACCGAACTCAGCGAAGTCTTCGAACAGAGAGTTTGCCCAGGCAATGCCCTGACCCTTGGAGTTAGTGGTGTAGGGAGTGGATGGCACAGAACCGGAGTAGATTGAAGAACAGCCGGTAGCGTTGGCCACGATCTCGTGGTCACCGTAGAGCTGAGAAATAAGTTTGACGTAAGGTGTCTCACCGCAGCCGGAGCAAGCACCGGAGAATTCGAAGAGCGGAGTAGCGAACTGTGAGTTCTTGACATTGCTCTTGATATCGACGAGATCCTGCTTGGAAGCGACTTCTTTCACGCAGTAATCCCATTCTTTCTGGGCTTCAAGCTGGGTTTCAAGAGGCTTCATTTCGAGAGCCTTCACGCCCTTCTTGCCAGGACATACAAGCACGCAGTTGCCGCAACCGAGACAGTCGAGCACATCGACGCTCTGGATGAAACGCATACCGGTGAATTGTTTGCCGATAGCAGGGATGGTAGTGTCTTCTCCGAACGGAGCGGCAGACATTTCCTTTTCGTCGAGAACGAACGGACGGATAGCAGCGTGGGGGCAAACATATGCACACTTGTTACACTGTATACAGTTTTCTTCAAGCCATTCCGGCACGAAAGCTGCCACACCGCGCTTTTCATAAGCGGCTGTGCCCTGCTCCCATGTGCCGTCTTCGCGGCCTACGAATGCGCTGACTTTCAGAAGGTCACCATCCTGAGCATTGATCGGACGTACGATTTCGTTGATGAAAGCGGGGTCGTTGTTGGCAACAGCCGGATCTTCGGGAAGTCCGCTCCAGGCCTTGTCGACGGGGAGCTGCTTGTATTCGCCACCACGGTCGACAGCGGCATAGTTCTTGTCGACAACGTCCTGACCTTTCTTGCCATAGCTCTTCACGATGAATTTCTTCATCTGCTCAACCGCGAGGTCAACAGGGATAACCTCAGTGATGCGGAAGAAAGCACTCTGGAGAATGGTGTTGGTGCGGTTGCCAAGGCCGATTTCCTGTGCGATCTTGGTTGCGTTGATATAATAAACGGTAATATCGTTGTCTGCAAAGTACTTCTTAAGTTTGTTGGGGAGGTTCTTCGCGAGTTCCTCGCCTTCCCAGATAGTGTTGAGAAGGAATGTGCCGCCCTTGCGGAGACCGCGTGTCACGTCATACATGTGGAGGTAAGCCTGCACGTGACATGCCACGAAGTTAGGAGTGGTCACCAGATAAGTGGAACGGATGGGGTTGTCACCGAAACGGAGGTGAGAGCAAGTGAAACCGCCTGACTTTTTGGAGTCGTAAGCGAAATATGCCTGGCAATATTTGTTGGTGTTGTCACCGATAATTTTGACAGAGTTCTTGTTCGCGCCCACAGTACCGTCGGCTCCGAGGCCGTAGAACTTGGCTTCGAATGTGCCCTCGCCACCAAGAGCGATCTCTTCCTTCTCGGGGAGAGAAGTGAAGGTCACGTCGTCGACGATGCCCACTGTGAAGTGGTTTTTCGGCATGGGGAGAGCGAGGTTCTCAAACACAGCGATGATCTGTGCGGGAGTGGTGTCCTTTGAAGCGAGACCGTAGCGGCCACCGACAATGACGGGTGCGTTCTCCTGTCCGTAGAAGCAATCCTTAACGTCGAGATAAAGAGGCTCTCCGTTGGCTCCGGGTTCTTTAGTGCGGTCAAGCACAGCGATGCTCTTGGCAGTCTTAGGTACGGCTGCAAGGAAGTGCTTGGCCGAGAAAGGACGGTAAAGGTGAACAGCCACGAGACCAACTTTTTCACCGTTGGCACGGAGATGGTCTATAGCTTCCTGAGCGGCCTGTGTAACTGAACCCATAGCGATGATGACGCGTTCTGCCTCGGGATCGCCATAGTAGTTGAACAAACCGTACTCACGGCCTGTGATACGGGTGATTTCCTTCATGTATTCTTCTACGATCTCGGGCACGCGGTCGTAGTAGCCGTTGCATGATTCGCGGTGCTGGAAGAAAACGTCACCGTTTTCAGCCATGCCGCGTGCGACAGGCTTGCCGGGATTTAGGGCGCGGGCACGGAAATCGGCAAGAGCCTCACGATCGACAAGCGGAGCGAGATCGTCCTGATCCATTTCCTCGATCTTCTGGATCTCGTGAGATGTACGGAAACCGTCGAAGAAGTTGATGAAAGGAACACGGCTCTTTATTGTAGAAAGGTGTGCTACACCTGAAAGATCCATGACTTCCTGAACGGAACCCTCGGCAAGCATAGCGAAACCGGTCTGACGGCAAGACATAACGTCCTGGTGGTCACCGAAAATCGAAAGCGCATGTGAAGCGAGCGTACGGGCGGAAACATGGAAAACGCAGGGAAGAAGCTCACCGGCGATCTTATACATGTTGGGGATCATCAGAAGAAGACCCTGAGAAGCTGTGTAGGTAGTGGTCAGAGCACCTGCCTGAAGCGATCCGTGAACGGCTCCGGCGGCTCCGCCTTCCGATTGCATTTCCTGTACCAGCACGGTTTCGCCAAAAATGTTTTTGCGACCGGCGGCAGCCCATTCGTCCACGTATTCAGCCATAGTTGACGAGGGAGTGATGGGGTAGATGGCTGCCACTTCCGAGAACATGTAGCTCACATGGGCGGCCGCCTGGTTACCATCACAGGTCAAGAATTTTTTTTCTTTACTCATAGTGGTTTTGGTAATCTATTTAAAGAATTGAAGTTAAGTTTCTATCGTATGCAACAAATGTTATCTGCAAAGTTACAAAAAATAGATGATTAATGTAACACAAAACAGCAGAAATAACAAAATTAAACGAACCGGGTTGACAAAAAATAAATGTATGATCCGCTATGAACGGACCATACATTTGGTGTCTATCGCAGATCGGATTACCCGTATCAGCCTTTTCTCGGATGGGCGATCATGTATTGTGCTATCTGCACGGCATTGAGGGCGGCTCCTTTCTTGATTTGATCGCCTACGAGCCAAAATGTCAATCCATTGGGATTGGCCACATCCTTGCGCAGGCGTCCGGCATAGACAGGATCCTGGCCGGCGGCGTCAAGCGGCATGGGATATTTCTTTGCAGAGGGTTCATCGACAACGACAAGTCCTTCGGCATTCTCGAAAGCCGCGCGGGCTTCCTCGACGCTGACAGGTTGTTCGGTCTCCACCCATACCGCCTCGCTGTGGGCTCGCATCACGGGGACGCGGACACAGGTCGCACTGACATCCATGCCGGGAGCGTGCATGATTTTCTTTGTCTCGTTATACATCTTCATCTCCTCTTTCGTATAGTCGTTGTCAAGGAAGACATCGATGTGAGGTATAAGATTGTAGGCCAACTGATAGGCAAACTTTTCGACCGTAGGCTCCTTGCCTTCGGCAAGTTCGGCATACTGTTTCTCAAGTTCCGCCATCGCTACGGCTCCGGCTCCGGACGCAGCCTGATAAGTGGCCACATGGACACGCTTTATAGGCGAGATGTCATTGATGGGCTTCAGCGCCACCACCATGATCGCGGTCGTACAATTGGGATTGGCGATTATGCCACGCGGAGCGTCAAAGGCATCCTCACCGTTCACCTCGGGAACCACCAGCGGCACATCCTCGTCCATACGGAAGGCGCTCGAATTGTCGATCATCACGGCTCCGTGACGTGTTATTGTCTCGGCATACTCGCGCGAAACACCGGCTCCGGCCGATACAAAAGCGAAATCCACGCCCTTGAAATCATCGTTGTGCTGCAGGAGCTTCACCGTATGTTCCTTGCCACGGAAACTGTATTTGCTGCCCGCACTGCGTTCTGATCCGAACAGCAGAAGTTCGTCGATAGGGAAATTCTGTTCGTCAAGTACGCGGAGAAACTCCTGTCCCACCGCACCGCTTACGCCTACAATTGCTACTTTCATGCTTGTCTGTTAGAGTATATAGTGTGTAAATTTTTTTCGTATCCGACACCGTGTCAATCATACATGGTATCAATCTCCTTCGAATAAAGTCTGGCGATAGCCTGCCTCTTGATTTTCAATGTATTGGTCAATTCGCCTTCCTCCATGGAGAATGCCCTGGGGAGCAGGGTGAAACGCTTGATTTTTTCGTATGATGCAAGCCCTTTCTGGAGTTTCTCCACTCGGTCTGTCAAAAGTTGTTTGACACGGTGGTCGCCAACAAGTTCCGACATAGATGTATATGAGATTTTCTCGCGCGAGGCATAGTCTTTCAGCGCATCGAAATCAGGGACGATAAGAGCCGACACGAATTTTCGCTGATCGCCTATGACAGCCACCTGATCGATATATTTGTCCTCTCCGAGCAAGGTCTCTATGGCCTGAGGGGCTATGTATTTTCCGTTGGATGTTTTGAAAAGATCTTTAAGACGATCGGTAAGGAAAAGCGCGCCTTTGTCGTCGATATATCCGGCGTCGCCAGTGCGAAACCATCCGTCGGCCGTAAAGGCGGCCGCTGTCTCGGCCGGTTTGTTGTAATAGCCTTTCATCACCATAGGGCTTTTTACCTCCACTTCGTTGTCGGCTCCGATCCGAAGCTCGACAAAAGGTATCGGTGTGCCGACGGACCCGATTTCCCATCCCTCGACCGGGAGACAAGTGACAGTAGCGGTCGTCTCGGAAAGGCCGTAGCCGACAACTATATTTATGCCACATGAATGGAAAAACTCAACTATCTTCGACGATACAGGAGCCCCTGCCGTCGGGAATATATTGCCGTTGTCGATACCGATGGCCTCACGCAACAGACGGAACACCTTACGGTCAAAAAAGCGGTAACGCATCTCAAGCCACCAAGGCGCTTTTATGCCCAAACGGGCGTAACGCAAATTGCGTCTGCGTCCGATCTTCAAAGCCTGGCCGACGATCAGTCTCATCAGGGGACTCATCGATGATATCTTTTCCTGCACAGCGGTGTAGACCTTTTCCCAAAAGCGAGGCACCGAACACATACAGGTCGGGCGCACCTCCCTGATCATCCGTTGTATCTCGTGCGGATCACGGTTGACCGACACCTTTATTCCTTTGGTAAGACAGAAATACGTCCATCCTTTTTCGAAAATATGGCTCAACGGAAGGAAGGCCATCGACGTATCGTTCTCACCGACCATGGTCAGCCTTCGCCAATGGCTCTCCATGGCTGCGTCATAGTTGGAATGTGTCAAAATCGCCCCCTTAGGCTCACCCGTAGTGCCCGAAGTATAGACAAGCGTGGCTATGTCGTCAGGCTCGGCCGAAGAGGCACGCGAGTCTACAAGCCTGCGGACATCGTCAGTGACCGATCCGCCGAGATTCATGAAATCCGACCAAAGCAAGGACGTGTCGTCGTCCTCATCAAGAGCTATCGGTTTGATGACTACAATTCGTTTGAGCGACGGACAGACTGCCTGTGCCTCACGGGCTATGTGATATTGCGTAGTGTTGCCGGCAAACAAAAGCGGACATTTGGCGTCGTTTACAATGTAAATCAACTGTTCAAGCGAACTAGTGGCGTAGATCGACACCGATACCGCACGGTTACGGAAACATGCATAGTCGCTGACGAGATTTTCGGCCCTGTTGGCTGAGAAAGTGGCGACATTGTCGCTCTCCTTTATCCCGAGAGCCGCCATGGCCAGGGAAGCTGTCACGACACCATCGGCAAAATCACGCCAGGAAATATCGCGCCACACATCATTCTCGTCGGGCGCCGCAAGGGCGGCTCGCTCTCCGTAACGTCTGGCCTGACGCTCGGGTAAATCTGTCAATATATTGGATTTCAGGACACTCGAGAAGTCCTGCCCTTTTTCTGAATTCATCATCGCTATGCTGTCTGATTACCGCTATTCTACAAACCGGTTCGTGACCGGACTTGCAGACTATATGTTTATGGTCCGCAAAGTTAGCCACAATTTTCTCTCCACTCCACTATAAGGTTCAAAAATCTTTCAATCACTTAACATTTCATTAGGAATTGCACACTTTCATTAACTTATTTTGGCAAAAAAGTCAGTCCGATCAGATAAATTTGGTCAATTTATCTGATCGGACCGTATCTATTGTTCAAAAAAAACTTTAACGCTCGATAGGGTTGTCGACAAGACATGCGTCAATGCCTGTCGACGGCCTATACTTCTCGGGATAATAGCCCGGGCTTTTGGACATGACACCAGCGCTTTGGATATAGCTGTTGTCGGAAAGCGAAAAGAGTCTCAGAATCTTGGGAAAGTTCTCTACAGGGATATCCGTGTATTTCGACGGTATCTTTACATATAGAGGGCTCTCCGGCATATTCTCGACAAGGCCGTTGAACATCCAACGCACCTCTCTGTCCTGGTCGTAGGCCTCAAGCACCACGCCAGGTAGCCCCGTCAGCGTACGCGGACCCGCACGATGGGGAAGGTCGGTCGTGAACCAAGCGGTCCACTTACGTCCTCCGATCTCGCAAGTGGCCTTGCGACAATTGTAGAGACCGATCTTCTTTTCTTCTTTTCCGATCTCCCACTTGTTTTCGCTCTTGCCGTCTGAAAGGAGAAATTCCTCCGAGATGATACGGTAGGTCTTCACGAACCGATCGGTCTCAGGATAGTAGAAATAGAACGAGGGTGTAAGATGGTAAGCCAGCCCCATGTCACCTCCACGGCTATTGGGATTAGCCAGACGCCAACGCGTCTCCCCTATTCCCTCGTAGCTCATGTCGAGAGTAACTTCCGGGCGCACCAACACCACTCGGTCCTCTTCAAACAGAAGATTCTTTTCTTTATTATAGAGATAAAACAAACGGTATCGTACGCCATATTCGGCCGTGTCGGTATCCGCGAAATAGGCTTTCGCTTCCTCTTTCATTTTGGCCGCCGCATCGTCGGCTTTCTTATTGCCTCCGTCGGGCGTCTGTTGCTGCGCAAATGCCGGGACGGCCAAGGCTATCGCAAATGCGGCTGCTATTATTCCTTTATTCATGGATTCAGGACGGGGATTATTCGGTGAAACATTCCTTGATGAGAAACACTGGAACGGTCTGCTTGTAGGCCATCTGGAAATTACGGTACTGCTGCGGATTGGCATAGAGCGAATAAGTCGAGCTGACGATCGCCACAAGATTGCCGCATTCATCGAAAATCGGGCCACCGCTCGCTCCGCCTCCATAGTCAGACGTGATTTCAAGAATATACTTCGTCTGCCCGCTACGCTTGTTCATGCTTCGCGTACAGTTAGAGACCATACCGTCCGTGAAATGGAAATAAGCTCCGCTCGGATTGGCCAGACAGTAGACAGTCGTGCCGGGCGCAGCGTCGCCACCTATAGCCGCAGGAGTCAGCTGCCTACCTCGGGTATCGACCTTTATTATGGCCATATCGTTGACGGGATCGGCATAGAGCACTCCTTGGAGCGGATATACATTACCGTCAAAGTCCATGACAAAACGCATCAGCTGATTGTCCACCTTATGAGCCAAAGCTCCGCTGAGCACCAGGTCCGCCACCACATGATAATTCGTAGCGCACACTCCGTCTTTCGTCAGCACGACGGCCGAAGCCGAGGTGTAGGCCGAATCCTTATTCATCTCAGGGCTGTGGTCCATCTTGCCGAACACCAGTGAACTTTTCCGGCAAAGCTCGTAAAGTTTCACCGGATCCAACTTACGTTTACGGGCCGGAGTCAAGTCAGAAGCCTTACCGACAACAGCACCATCGGCCATAGCGTCAAGGACATTCGCCCGGAGGGAATCGAGGTCGCGCCCGGGATTGGATTTCATATACTCACGCAAATCCGCAGTCGCGGCTTCTACTTTCAGGCCATATTCACGAAAAAGCGGGTGGCCGTCAGAAGCTTCAGCTATGGCTCGCGGTGCGACGGCCGTCAGAGCCATAGCAAAGGCCAAACACGACAGACCATTTGTCAGGGATCTTTTCATCAGATAAATTTTGAACTTTTTTTAATTTGTTCCACCGTTACCGACGAGGAATCGTTTACTTTTCCTCAAGCGTGCCGAGTGTACGGCCGGCAAACTGTATGGCTACAGGACTCAGGTTCGACAGATGGCTACGGAGAAACTTCGCAACGCTTTCCTTCATCTCAGGTGTGTCAACCGAGAAGAGACGCGCCATATTCATAATGAGTACGTCTCTGGAGCGCGGGCTCAGTTCATTGAAACGTCTTTCACAATACTCAAGATATTCAGGATCAGTGGAAGACGCACGCTTCTCGACAAAGTCATAGATAATGCCGGTCGTGCCGTCCTTATCCAGATTATATTTGGCGATTTTCGACTTCAGGTCAGCGAACTTGGCAGGATCATATTTACCCTCACGATACATGTAGCCGGAAAAATAAGTGCTCAGTTCTTGGTTATACAGGCTGCCGAGAACGGTCAACACATCTTTGCGGACAGCTTCCGGAAATTCGTTGAGATGTTCCTGCATGAAACGCGCACGATCCGATTCAAGATCAACGGTATATACCTTGAAAAGGAACGCATTCTCTTCCTTCAGACGGTCAGCGACCGAAAGCGATTCATAATAATCGTTGATCACTTTAAAGCCTTCGTCTTCCTTGCGTGACTGAAGAAGCGCCATGGCATAATTGTTGACGACTTTAGGAGTGCGCTCGCCACTCTCATAACGGGCCTTGATTCTGGCGGGATTCTGTTCAGGGTCGAGAGCAGCTTTCAATTTTTCAATGAAAACAGGGCCGTCCATCATTCCGGTCACCTTACCTACTTCTTTGCCTTCCGCATCAATAAGAACGAACGTAGGATAAGCCTTGACTCCGAAACGCTTCGAAAGTTCCAGACCTTCCTTCTCCGCATCAAGCTTCAAGGGGATGAAGTTAGCGTTCATATAGTCACCCACCAATTTTTCGGGGAAAACCTTATTGGCCATCATTCGGCATGGACCGCACCATGTGGTGAAAAAGTCTATAAACACAAGTTTCTTTTCCTGCTTGGCAGCCGCCAATGCTTCATCGAAACTGATGTGACGGAATTCGGTCTGCGCCGGAGCAACAAGCGACGAAGCCGCAAAGAGCAAGGAGGCGATGACAATTTTTTTCATAATTGTTTTCGGTAATTATTAAGGTTAAATTCTTTTTTAAGAAAGGACCCATTGCAGGTCTCACGCCTGGGCGGCAAGACTGCAATGGTCTCCTTATTTATTACGATTGAAATTACGAATCGTTACATCACAACACTGATTTTTATACGCGAGAACGATTCTTTTTCTTAAATATCACACGACATCAGTCGTTCTGTTTCCACTCGATATCCTCTACACGCATCGAGGTCTCCCATGCCTGTCCTTCGAGAGGAAGGAAAATTTCTCCTTGCGCATTGCTCGGCACTCTCATCTTGCGGACCATACCGCTACCCTTTGTGTCGTCGAAAGTAGCTACAAAGAATTCTTCCAGCGAATAGTTCGAACAATATTCAGCCTCAAGACAAGTGATCTCTCCGTCAAATTCCTGACTGACACACTTATTTGACGTATAGTCGTACATATAGAGCTTGTTGCCGACCGAATAAAGAACCGCCAGACGGTTGGACGAGAACATATAGTGTGACGCGCGTTCGAAATCCACAGCCTTTGAAAGGTCAACCTTGTAGAGCGGTGACTTGATGACTTGTACTCCCGTAATACCAAAATATGATGTCGCGGTCAAGAAGCGGTATATATAATAATTCGGGCCTTCTTTATCTTTCATGATCGCATAGTGATATCCGCGGTCTTGTTCAAATCCGTTCTCACCGTAAACGATAGTTCGTCCCTCGCTGCCAGCATCAAGTTTCCATGCCCCGGTGTCATTTTGCGGTGGGAAAGCGATACAATAGAATTTTCGTGTAGCGCAGCTTATGACAACAAACTTATCATTGTCCATATCATAAAGCATACAGAATTTATCATAACCTGTGGCCAACGCTCCAGGACAAAACGCAAGCGGATATGGCTTGAACAGGTTGGAATCGTAGTTTGAATATCTGTTCACAGGCTCACTGAAAGTCTCGCTGCCTACCATAAGAGCCATTACAGCGACATCATCGGTGATATAACCTCTATACGTTCTCGTGCGATTATTCAAAGTCGAGCCTTGTCGCGGGAACACATCATGCACACGCATCGGCTTTGCATGCGGATAGCTCATTTCAATGATCGAAAGGTCATTGAACTCGCCACGCAAGGTGAAATTGCCAAAATAATTGAGACGATAAGCCCCGTTGTCTCCGATAGCATACAGCAACGGCAAATGTTCGTAGTCCTCAACAGCGGCCTGTCCCCCGTAAATAATCTTCCGGGCTCCTGTCAGAGGCAGAACCTCACCTTCCTTCATGACGTCCTCGAACATGAGTGTGTCGCGGTCGGGCGGCATGGAAAGCATGTCCAAACGGGCATAGCCAGTCTTCGGATCATCACCGAGCATAAGAAATCCTCTGGTGTAAGAAGCGCTGACGGTAAGATTTGTCGATTCTATCTTTTCAAGTCCCGTAGCACGGTCCTTTACCGTAAAATAAAGCACGTATGAACCGGGGGTGATATCCACAGGCCAATCCACAAGATCTTTCTCTGTGCAGATGACATCATGAGTATGGCTTTCATTGCAAAGAGTCCATTTATACTCATAACTATCCAGGTCATCGCCAAACACCGTTCCTTTGAGTTCGGGCCTGATCGTCAATGTGTCATAACGACTCTTAGGACTATATGACTCCTCTATTCCAGAAATCTCGACATCGTTGATATCGGTATAATTATAGTTTCCCTCGTCCTCCACACATGAGGCCATCGTAAATCCGAAAGCCAAAAGCGGAAATATATATTTTTTTTTCATTATCAAGTCGCGTTTTAATGATTTTCATTATAACTGATAAATGTCACTTGGTTGAATCATCCTGCGACACCCTCAGTCATTCATATCCTCCGGACGCGTGCCCTCTTCCCAGCTGACACCGAGAAGCCACATCATGGTTCCATCCTCATCGATAACCCAATAATCACGTCCTTTATTATACTGCTCCATTAGGTAGGCGGCCACGTGTTTCGCTACACGGGGAGCGCGCACGACCCTCATCTTCAAGTCAGGATCCTTGTCGAAGTCAAACACCGTATAGCCGAATTCCGCTTCACTCAACTCGAGCATCAACTCATATTTTTTCTCCGAATAGAATTTTCCGAAATAATCCGGATTCCATCCCTCGGGTTTGCGAAGCTTCATATTAGAGAAAATATTGTGGACGGCAGCGTCTGCATTAAGACCCAATTCAGTATATACATCGCCACCGTGTTCACGCTTGGGCATCGTACCGATACCTTCCGGGCCGAAGGGACATACGAAGTGTTCTCCCGGGATGAGACGAAGCTGAAGTTTCACTGTCTCCAACTCCGTATGGTCAGTGCGATGTATGATGACCGGGATATAAGTACTGTTTTGTCCGGCGATAATGACAGGATTTGTAACCGGAAGTTCGTAGTCCACTCCTTCGACAGCGTTCGTGCTGTCAGCGACAACCTCGATCTGGAAAGGACGGTCATAATCGCGGAGATAGCCTGCGGTCTCTACCTTGACACGCACGATCGAGTCACGGATACTCAAAACTCCGAATGGCACGTATGAATAGTTCTGATGAGACAATCGCACAGTATCGAAATTTGCACCGTACTGCTGGTCGAAATATATGGCGTCTCTACCGTCATAATATGAGATCTCATGCTCACTGCAGCTGAAAAACACTGGAAGCATCATAAGGATCCCCATGAAATATGCTGATTTTTTCATTTCTTTATATAGCTTTAAGTGTAAATATTGACTACTCCTTCGTGTCCGTGCCCGAACCGCGTTTGTCGAATTCCGCCTGCGGTATGGGGAATTCATAGTATGATTTGACCATCGGAACTGTTCCGTCGGCCTTGGTTCCGGAAATCATGCTTTCAGCCGCGCGACGCTTGTAGAAATAGAACAGCTGTCCTTCTCCGATAACCTCACGGGCCATCTCGTATGTCAGAACCTTCTGTAGATCCTGACTTTCGTCTATGTCAAGACAGTCGCGGTTTTTACGCAAGGTATTGATCATCTCGAAAGCCTCGGTTCTGTTGGTCGTACATTCGGCTACCATAAGATAGACCTCGCTCAGTCGAATGAGAGGAATCATATATCTGTAAGTCTCCGTACCGTCAATTATAGCTTCACGGGAGAAATCCTGATATTTTTTAAATATGAGTGTGTTTGGAGCTACCTCTCCCTTAGACTCAGCTTCCTGTCTCTCAGCGTCGGTAGGCTCCACGACTTCCCACGCTTTCAGACGGAAATCACTTTCATCGTCATAAAAAGTGGCGATCTTGGAATCTCCCGAAAAACCGCTGCCAAAAAATGTCAGACGCCCTGAAAGAGCCCGCAGCGAAGCCGCAAAATAACCGTTGTAGATATCCGTACGTTTTGAATTGTAGAGCGAGAACATCACCTCCGAAGAGAAAAGAAGGTCAGGACGGCCGTTTATCTCAGTCTGTTCTTTGGTAACCCATGGAAATACTTCCAGGTCTTTTGTCGTGATCTTGTCAAGAATCTGTTCTTTGGCTATTTTATAGGCGGTAGCGTTATCCCCTTTCCACATATACGCACGGGCAAGAAGCACCTGGACGGCATAATAGTTCAGACGCAACTGACGGAAAGACATGTCGTAAGATGTAGCCCCGTCGTCTGAAATCGAAGAGTTTTTCACACCTTCCGTTATGATCGGATCGTGGAGAACCAACAGAGATTCTGCCTCACGCAAATCCGCGATAACTTTTTCAAGCACCTCGTCGGCCGGAAGCATAGGCTGTATCTCGCGCTTTGACGAAGCCTGATACGGAATACAGACCTTCTTGCTGTTTTCGCTGAAAATCGGGCCGTAAAGCCTCAATAGATCGAAATGGATAAACGCTCTCAGCGCAAGAGCCTCACCACGGATGACGGCATGTTGCTGCGGAGTAAGCATATCGTTATCGGTATGCTCTATTATCACATTGGTATTGGCCAATAGCGTATATGCCTGATTCCATATACTGGTGGTCGCTGTCTCTATACTCGGGTCGCTGTATAAATAAGTGGCATACAACTTCATCGAGTGATTATTATTCTGGCTTACGTTATAATACTGCGCCATAACATCAAGAGACCCGGTGGTCAGAGAACGGCTATAAAGATCAAGCATACCGATATACACTCCATTGAGCGCGGTCATATAGCCTTTATAGTCTGCAAAGAGGGCATTCTCCATAATTTTGTCCTGCATCTTCACCTCGAGCCAATCGTTGCATGAACTGAACCCGAAACCGAGGAGCACGACAGCCGCGATGACTTTCGCTTTTATCATATTTTTCATATAGTGTCGTAATTTATTTCTGATATTGAAAAACAAGTTCTGACATTAGAAGCTCAGACCGAGAGAGATCGAGAACGAACGCTGGAACGGATAGCTGAGACCACGTTCCTCCTTGATATTGGAGAGGCGGAATATGTCATTCATATACGCACGGACATCGACTGACGAAGCTCCGAAATAACGAAGGAAAGCAGCGCTGGACGTACGGTAGCCAAGGCTTATCGACGAACATTGCAAAGTGTGTTCCGTAGCGACAAAACGGCTGCTCGGCTGTGTGACTGAACTGTCATCGATTCGCTTGTACTTAGCGATGTCACCGGGCTTTTTCCAACGGTCCGTGAGAGCACGGATGTCCTGGTTGTAACGCTGCTGCGTCTGTGAGATATTCTCCACCTTGTTCATAAGAGTGTTGAGCATCACGTCGGCTCCGGAACGGAATGTAAACGCGGCTGCGACAGAGAACCCTTTGTAGATAAACGATGTGCTGAACGCACCGGTAAAATCCGGATTGGAATCACCGAAGAGCACTTCATCATCAGAGTTCCACTCGTAAGTGTAAGTCCCGTCTTTGCGCAGGAATATCTCATTACCCGTAGCAGGGTCGATGCCGGCTGAACGAACCACATACAGACCTGAGGTGCTGGCTCCGTCATACATACGCTCCATCGACTTATTCTCGCGTCCGGCTTCATTATACTGGTCCAGAAGGTCTCCGATGTTGTAGTATTTAGTAGTGTTATGGTTTATGTTACCGCTGATATACCAGTTGAGATTCGGTTTGCGGAGCACATAGAATGTCGTATTGAAACTGATAGAACGGTTGTCGGTTCCACCCACGTTCATAGGCGCGCTGCTGACACCTGTCGAACCCGGAAGATCGATACGCACAAGCATCGGCTCTGTCTTACGTATCTGGTAATCAATGTTGAACGTCCAACGCTGATTGAACATATTGGCCGTCATACCGACATTGTAAGTATTCGTTTTCTGCCACTTCAGACCGCTGTTGCCCCATTGTTCCACAATAGCCGACAGTCCGAATGGGTTTGTATATATCGTAGTATACTGATAGATACTTGAAGCGAGTTTCGCGTCATAGTTCTGGTTGCCAGGATTACCGTATGATGCGTGAAGTTTGAGATACTGCACATACTTGTTTGGCTTGAACCACTTTTCATTGTGTAAATTCCAGCCGGCTCCGATTGACCACGTGTTGGTAAACGGATCATCTATACCGAACTGCGACGCACCGCTACGAGACAGGTTGAAGTCAAGCAGATAGCACATATTGTATGCGTAGTTAAAATTGGCATAGAAACTTACACTGCGGCTTTTGGTATCGGTAGAATTCGGCTTGCCACCTTCAGGATAGCCCACTGAAAAGTTGGGGTTGGAGAACTGATCGTTGAGATAGCCCTGTACGCCATAAGAATGACCCTTGGTCATATTTTCGTTGATCTGCATACCACCGACAGCATTGATTGTATGCTGACCGAAAGACGTACCGTAGCTGGCGTTGAGACGGCCGCTCCAACGCGTATTGGACGAATTACTATTGTTATAGGAGCCTCTCTTCTTCAAATCAAGATTGGCCTGAGACGTCTCGTTAGGAGAAGTGAACCTCTCATTCGTGGTCTTCATAGTAGTGTACTGGGCGTTACCGCGCACACGCAACTGACGGCTGACACGCCACTCGAACTGGAAGTTATCGGAGACACTCATGATCTCACCTTTGCTGTAACTGTTCTGACGAAGGTCCCACAGCGGATTCCAGATCGTTTCCCGAGAGTCCTTGTAGACATACTTAGGCACTTCTCCCTGCTCGTTGACTTTTGTATAGAACGGATTCATCTTGGCGAAACTCTGGAATGGCACAGTCTCATTAGAAGAACCGGTATGATTTATTGTAGTCTGGTTGGTAAAACTGAAGTTATCTACGCGATATTGAAGCGTTATATTGCCGTTAATCACATCGCGGTCCGAATTCTTCATGACACCCTGAGTCTTACCGTATGACAGACCCGCACCGTAACGGAAAGCCGCGTCACCACCTTCTATATACACGTTGTGGTTCTGTGTATAAGCCGTACGCAAGGGCTCGTTCATCCAATAAGTATCGTAGCCCGACTGTACAAGACGCAGACGTTCCATATAAAGCTTACGCTGTGGCTCCGAAATAGGCAGACCGTTCTCGTCAAGACCGAGTACCATACCTGCGCTATTGGTATAGTTATATACACCGGCAAGTTTTTCGAATTCAAGTTTCTGTGCGGCGTTCATCAGATTATAATCGCTCAGATCGGCCCATGCCACCTGAAGCGAACCATTGTACGAAAGTCTCAGACGTCCCGATGTCGGCTTTTTGGTTTCCACAACGATCACGCCATTCGCTGCCTTAGAACCATAAATAGCCGTAGCCGACGCATCCTTGAGGATAGAGATGCTCTCCACGCGGTCCATATTAAGGTCGCTGATCGTCTGGAGAGTCGTCTCGAAACCGTCGAGAATGAAAAGAGGCTGGTTGGGGTCGGTCTCGTATTCCTGCGAAAGAGCCTGGACGTTCATCTTACCGTTGATAGAAATGTCGGCCAGTTTATTGGGGTCGGAACCGAATTCAATATTATCAGTGAGAACCACCGACGGGTCAAGTATCGAAAGACTTTTTAATATGCCCTGCGGAGCGATTGTTTTGAGCTCATCGGCATTGAAAGTCGCGACAGAACCGGTGAAACTCTCTATATTACGTGTATAGATACCATTGACCACCACGTCCTGTAGCGTCGAGGCATCCGTCTCCATACGCACCGTCATTTGTTTTCCGGCAGTAGCGCGCACCTCTTGTGGCTTCATGCCGACGTATGTGAACCTGAGAATACAATTTTTCTCCTTTAGGCCTATTGCAAACTCACCGTCGACATTTGTTGCGGTCCCGTTGCCTTTCTTGCCGACAATCATCACTGTCACTCCAGGCAAAGGCTCGTTCTCGTCGTCGATCACCAAGCCGCGGAAGTAGTTCAGTTTCTCACCGCTCCCACTTACAGATCCCTGAGCCACCGCGCTTTGAACGCCAAGCAACAGGAAAATCACAGATAGTGCGAGAAGTCGCGCTCCGTTAATTCTCATCTTTTGATCGGTTAAAATAAATTGGTTTGTTACTTATTAGATTCTCTTATCGCTGAAACCCATCTTTAAGCCTATCTATCCGTATTTGATAAGCTTTTTGAAAAGTTACTTAAATCTCTTAATCTATTCTGGTATTAAATCTCGTTTTCTTGCTGTGTCAATATATGGAGATATAATGACGGTCGCAAATTTAAACCTCATTAACTTACCAAACAAAAAAAAATGATAAAAAAATCAACTTGACACAGCATTGTAACAAACGCCCTCACAAATGCATCTAAAGCGGTCTGTATTGGTGTTAATTTAACAAAATGACAAGCGACACCCGATATTATGTAGCAAATTGAAAGGCATAATGTATTTTTGACATTATGCCTTTTTCCGTATCAAAAATTACAAGCTACTTTTATTTCACAAAAATTAACCAACTAAAGTTAAAATTGCTGATTCATCTGTCAGACAAAAGCTATTGTCCCTCGGCCCACTCCTTCACGCACAACACCGCTTCTTTCTGCACTCCATTCACCACATGGCAAAACACGATATACATCAACGACACAAGCCCACCGGATTTTTATTGGCAAATAAGACTTTTTTCATCAAGGGCCTTTTTACTACGGTGACACCCGAAAAACACGTAACTCCATCTCGGTTATATTCGGCATACCCCAGGCCTCTTTCGCAAATAAAGTCAAAAAACCTGAATTAAAGAAATTCTTCACTAATAAATAGTCCGCGGATTAAAACTTTTCCTTAAATTTGCATCAAACAAAACCCAAGGTAATAAACCATCATTTTTATTAAATAAAAATCTCAAATTCAACTATTTATGTCAAAGGTTACAGTTGTAGGCGCCGGCAATGTGGGCGCGACTTGTGCTGACGTGATCGTTAAACAAGGTATAGCCGACGAAGTCGTGCTCCTCGACATCAAAGAGGGAGTTTCCGAAGGCAAAGCCATGGACATCATGCAGACAGCTAACATTCTCAACATCAACACCCGTCTCACCGGTGTCACCAACGACTATGAGAAAACCGCAGGCAGCGATGTCGTCGTGATAACCTCAGGCATACCCCGCAAGCCGGGCATGACACGCGAGGAACTCATCGGTGTCAACGCCGGAATCGTAAAATCGGTGACCGACCAGCTACTCAAATACTCGCCCGACGCGATCATCATCTGCATCTCAAACCCGATGGACACCATGACCTATCTTATCCACAAGGTCAGCGGACTCCCCAAAAACCGCATCATCGGCATGGGTGGAGCTCTCGACAGCGCACGCTTCAAATATTACCTCTCGACAGCCCTCGGAGCCAATCCGACCGAAGTCGAAGGAATCGTGATCGGCGGACACGGTGACACAACAATGATACCACTCGTGCGCTACGCTGCCTATCGTGGCGTGCCCGCGACCAACTACCTTCCGGCCGACCAACTCGCCAAAGTAGCCGCAGACACAATGGTAGGCGGAGCAACCCTCACAAAACTCCTCGGCACATCAGCATGGTATGCACCCGGTGCGGCAGGAGCACAGATGGTCAAAGCCGTCCTCCACAACGAAAAGAAACTCATCAGCTGCTCAGCGCTCCTCGATGGTGAATACGGTGAAAAAGACCTATGTATCGGTGTTCCCTGCATCATAGGCAAAAACGGCATCGAAAAAATCGTTGAATTCGACCTCAACGCAGAAGAAAAAGACCTCTTCAGCAAGAGCGCTGAAGCAGTCCACAAAACCAATGCCGCTCTCGCCTCAGTTCTCTAAAAAAGACGAACACAGGCCGTAGGCCTGAACTTTATTCAACCCGCATTTATCCAACCGGACATCATCCTCATCCAACCGGCAGGAAAATGCGGGTTTTTCAAATCATTTCCACACCATGAATGAGTTTTTGGCTCATCCAAATAAACCAGTCCCCGGATATTTACTTTATATATATAATACACCTACATTTCAAAACGTTCCTTATATATCACGGGCAGACCGCGCACGATCTGACCACCCATAATTTTAAGCTCACAAAAACAATGACATTACGCAACTTGACAATAGCCACAATAATCTGTGCAGCACTCGCTTCTTGCTCCTCAAACAGCGACAAATCCGAAAACCGACAGAACGTCCCGGCCAAAGAACTTAACACTGGCGCAGTGGCCGAACACACCGGTGACACAAAAATCACCCCCGACGAAAACATACCTGTGGTCATCGACTTTAACGCACCGTGGTGCGGCCCATGTCGTCGTTTCGCCCCGATATTCGATGAAGTAGCCAAAGAATACGAAGGCAAAGCGATATTCCTGTCGGTCAACGTCGACAACTCTCCCAAAACCGCCAGCCAATTCGAAGTCTCGTCAATACCGCAGATAAGTATACTCATGCCCGACGGCACAATCACATCGACCGTCGGATTTATGGAAAAAAATCAATTCCGCGCCTTCCTGTCACAAAAAATCAAATAAAGCGAAGTTTTTTCAGACTCATCTCCAATACAACGGGCCGGTCACATCGGCCCGTTGTCCTTGTATGTCTTTGACTTAAAAACACCGGATCTATTTCACATTATCCAAATTCAACTTCTTATAAGCCACTCTCTGCCTCCTCCAGGTATAGACACAATGCAGACTGCCGTCGCGTCCCTGGATGATTGCTGGATAGGAATATTGGCTTATCGGTGAATCCTCAAGCGTCAACACACGCCGCCACTCCTCACCGTCATCGCTGACAGCTATGCTCAAAGGTGTGCGCGGCCCTTTTTTTGTACCCGTCAAAGTCGAGAAATCATTATATATCAAAACATGACGGCCGTCGCGCAAAGTCACAGCGTCAGTACCCGACTGATTATTGGGAATATCCGTAAGCCTCACATCGCTCCACGTATTCCCGCCATCCACACTGACCGACTCCGCCAACCGTCCGTTGCGGGTACGGCACAACACTTTAAGCCTACCGTCCGAAAGCCTAAGAATAGAAGGCTGTATGCAGTCTATCGGCTTTACATCAGATGGATTCTCCGTACGAGGCGCTTTCTCCGCGGCCACGGGACCGATATATTTCCATTCACCGGTGTGCAAATCAAGAATCTCGAAATGCAATTTCCATCCACCACTCTCCGTGCTTGAAGCACATATCAGACGCCCGTCGACAATCTCCGGCTTATTTTTGACAGGGCCCAGAAAACCATGTGGAAGCGGCTCACGAACGCCCCACGTACGGCCACCGTCATTTGATTTGACGAGCCATCCCGTCCAATCGGCCACACGCGTACCGACTTTATAGAACAACCACAACTCCCCGTCGGGCATTTCCATCAATACCGGATTCCAACACGCCTTTCGTTTCAACCCAGCAACGCGACCGTCGAAACTCTTGACGGGGCCGACACAGGCATCCGTCGTTGCGCTGTCGACACCCGCTATCAGTGCGTCGCGGCTACCCTCTGCAAACACACCGTCACCCGCAAGCACCGGAGCCTCCCAACGATCACCCCCCTTGGCTTTGCGGCTCACCCATATACACACATCCGGATGGCGTTCGTACGTACCACCGAAATAAGCTGCCACAAGATCTCCATCTTTCGTCTCCACTATTGTCGAAGCATGACACTGCGGGAAACTTGCCTGTTCATAAAGAAACCCGTCTTCGACTATACTCCGGTCGCGAGCGGGAATCTCCGACGTGAAATGATATTTGCCCGACCCCACACGCTCCAAGCGACCGTCAGGCATATAAAGTTCGGCAGTCGTGTTACACGGTATTTCCACATCCCATTCAAGACGTTGCAGAGTCTTGCGCCAACGGCTCGACACCCGACCGTAAGGCGTGTCATGGCTCGCATTGACCCATGAACAGTCCTGTATGCCGAACTCGGGACGCATCACGATCTTTTCGAACCCATCGCTGCCGGGAGCGATCCCTCCGAGACGCTCGAAACACCACGTCAAAAGATCGCCTAAAAGCATCACATGGTTGCCACTGTTCATCGCTGGCGACGCCTTGTCCCCGTTCCACAGTTCCCAGATCGTCGTAGCCCCGTTTTCAACCATATATCCCCATGATGGATAACTCTTGTTAGTCGCGATAAGATATGCCACATCCGAAAAGCCGTTGTCAGACAATCCCCGCAAAAGCCACGATATTCCTATCACACCGCAAGGCACATGTCCGTTATTAAGAGTTATGATATTCGTCACTACATTCTTGGCCACCTCTTCCCTCAGGCTGTCAGGCACGATCCCGAAAGCCATAGGCAGAAGATTGGCCGTAGCCGTATTGTTTCCGTAAAACACACTGTCGGGATAAAGCGGATGTCCCGGAACAGGCGACGTCCCTCTACGGCATGTCAGATATCTCCTGTTGAAAGCCGCCATAGATTCTGCCCTGAACTTCCGCCATTCGGACGCATCCTCCTTTAGGCCCATCATTTCAGCGAATTCGACAAGAAGGCGCAGACACTCTACGGTATAGGCCGTAGCGATCAAAGCTCCGTCAGTCTTTCTGGCAGGATCCGCGCTATGGATAAGTTCAAGCCTCTCCGGTGGTACACACCAATCAGCATATTTGTCCTTGCTCACTATCCCGTCACGCGAATACTCCGAAAGTATATGTCGCATCCATTTCGCAAGAGCCGGATAACTGTCGATGATAACCTGACGGTTGGCATACTGACGACGGAGCATATCGCAGATAAACGGAAACGCCGCCGGCCATGTGACATCGTCCGTATAATAATTAAAATATGTCGGAACCACATCCGGAATACATCCATCCTCTCTTTGCGAATCACGCATATCGCGCATCCACTTGCTATAGAAACGCTCGTTGCCGAAAAGATAACTCTCTCCGAGCGCACCCACAGTGCGGTCTCCGAGCCACGGCTGCCGCTCGTTGCGTTGCGGGCAGTCCACCGGAACACCCTTGTAATTAGCCATTATCCCACGGAAAGCGTTCGCCACGACCTTATTCAATATCGTGTCCGAACATTCGAAACTTCCGGTCACATCCATAGCGTCGCTAACCTTCAATGCCTCCAGACTGTTGATATCCACAGCACATCGACCACTGATCTCGACATAACGGAAGCCGTGATAAACGAACGAAGGACTCCATGCCTTATGTTCTCCTCCACGACACACATATACATCCTCAGAACGCGCGTCGCGAAGATTGGCCGTATAGAGCGAACCGTCGGGATTGACCTTCTCCGCATAACGGATACGCACCGTGTCACCGGCCGCGCCTGTAGGGAAAAAGCGCACCCATCCGGCCATATTCTCCCCGAAATCGACCACCACGCGGCCCCCTCCGACATCTGACACATCCACCGGCTTAGCCTTGCCCAAAACCCTCATGGGAGGACTCATCTGTCCGCGCAGCGTGCCTGTAGGAATATCCGTACGTTCCGCCTTCATCCACTTCGAATCATCAAATCCAACCTCGGCCCAACCGTCAAGTTCCATACGCGCGTCGTAGACCTCACCGTCGTAATCATTATTGGCTCTTATAGGACCGGAAGCCGTGACACGCCAACTCTCATCAGTGACAAGTTTCTGTGTACTTCCATCATCATACTCCACTATTATGTTCAGACGGCATTTCGGCAGCCCGAACACCGGCATCTTGTAAGGCTTGTTCTGACGGGCCGGAAAATAACGGCCGTTACCGCACACCACACCGACAACCGTACGAGGCTTCAATAAACCAGTAACGTCATACGCATTATAATAGATGCTCTTTCTATAGTCAGAGGGCATAGGCTTCATCATATCATCCGCACCGATCTCACGACCGTTGATATACAGACGGTAAAGCCCCATACCGGCAACGTAAGCCGTAGCCCTTTTAATATCCTTCCGCTGCAATTCGAACTCCTTGCGCAAATACCTTGCCGCGAGACGCGTATGCAAACCGCGCTCCTCACCCGGCATGAGTCTTTCAAGTCCTATCCATCTGCCACCCCAACGGGTCTCACCCGTAAGCCCTATACCGAACAAAGCCGGCTTGCTCCATGCAGAGGTTCCGGCCGAAGTGACCACTTTTACTTTCCACCACGCACGTTGATTGCTGCGCAGAGCCTTACCTTCATACTTGACCCACAGTTGCCTCTGCGAATCGACCACCCCGGAATCCCACAGATCTCCCTTGTTCTCCGACAAGAGTCCCACACTCGAAGCGACGAGTATATGATATGACTCCTGACGGACATCCCGACCGTCCGATCCGATAAGCCATGAAAAATTCGGGGCAATACAATCAAGCCCGAGAGGATTCTCAAGATTTTCGGTACGCAATCCGGAAACATCCACCGCGGCTCGGACAGAAATACACAACAACAATAAAGAAACTATGGCAGACAGTCTTTTCATGGCATAAAAATCAATATATTCCCTACAAAAATACGAAGAATTCAGATATCAACCGCATCAAAACCATCCTCAAAGCCTTGCACCTTGTATTTTATCGGCTCACGAAATCAATCCATATAAAAAATGCCCACCGAAACAATATCGGCGGGCACCCTCATTTTATTCTAAAAATAGATCTTACTTCTCAACCTGGGGACCTGCTGCCACAAGTGCGCGGCCGGCTTCGTGACCCTCGAATTTCTTGAAGTTGTTGATAAACATCTCGGCAAGCTTGTCGGCCTTGACAGTCCATTCCTCCGGATTTGCGTAAGTGTCGCGCGGATCAAGGATCTTAGGATCGACACCGGGAAGTTCGGTAGGAATAGTGAAATCAAAAATCGGAAGCTGCTTAGTAGGAGCTGACAGTATAGAGCCGTCAAGGATAGCGTCGATGATGCCACGTGTATCCTTGATGGAGATACGCTTGCCTGAACCGTTCCAGCCAGTGTTCACGAGATAAGCCTTGGCTCCGCTCTTTTCCATACGCTTAACGAGTTCTTCAGCATATTTGGTGGGGTGAAGCGAAAGGAACGCAGCACCGAAACATGCCGAGAATGTGGGGGTAGGCTCGGTGATACCGCGCTCTGTTCCGGCGAGTTTGCTGGTGAATCCTGACAGGAAGTAGTATTTAGTCTGCTCCGGAGTCAGCACAGACACGGGAGGAAGCACACCGAATGCGTCAGCCGACAGGAAGATAACGTTCTTTGCGGCAGGACCGCGAGAGGGAACGATGATATTCTTGATATGGTTGATCGGATAGCTTACACGGGTATTCTCGGTAACGCTCTTGTCAGTGAAATCGATCTTGCCGTCCTTGTCAACTGTAACGTTTTCGAGAAGGGCGTCACGAGTGATAGCATTGAAGATATCAGGCTCGCTCTCTTTGTCGAGGTTGATGACCTTGGCATAGCAACCGCCCTCATAGTTGAACACACCGTTGTCGTCCCATCCGTGTTCGTCATCACCGATGAGCAGACGTTTTGGATCGGTCGAAAGCGTAGTCTTTCCTGTGCCTGAAAGACCGAAGAAGATTGCCGTGTTCTCGCCCTGCTTGTCAGTGTTGGCCGAACAGTGCATCGAAGCGATGCCGCGAAGCGGGTTATAGTAGTTCATGATTGAGAACATGCCCTTCTTCATCTCACCGCCATACCATGTGTTGATGATAAGCTGCATACGCTCGGTGAGGTTGAAAGCCACACATGTCTCTGAGTTGATGCCAAGTTCCTGCCAGTTTTCAACTTTAGCCTTTGATGCGTTAAGTACAACGAAATCAGGCTTGAAGCTATTCAATTCCTCCTCGGTGGGACGGATGAACATATTGGTCACGAAATGAGCCTGCCATGCCACTTCCATCACGAAGCGCACAGCCAGACGTGTATCGGGGTTGGTTCCGCAGAATGCGTCGACAACATAAAGAGTCTTGTCTGAAAGCTCCTTGTCGGCGATGGCCTTAAGAGCCTTCCAAGCCTCGGGAGTGATAGCCTTGTTGTCGTTCTTATATTCCTCGCTGGTCCACCAGATAGAGTTAGCGCTGGTTTCGTCTTTCACAAAGAATTTATCTTTGGGAGAACGGCCGGTATAGATACCGGTCATCACGTTGACTGCACCGAGCTCTGTCTCCTGACCCTTCTCATAGCCCTGAAGCTCAGGTTTGGTCTCGTCGATGAAAAGCTGGTCATAGCTGGGGTTGTGGATCACCTGTGCTCCGGTGATGCCGTACTGGGATAAATCAATTGTACTCATTGTCTTTTAGAGAGTTGTTTGATATTATTGATACGATATTATTATTTCCTAAAAATCTTTGAAACCTCAGGTTCTTCTTATCCGACTGCAAAGTTACTGACTTTTTTCGGTATAGGAACGGGGTATTAAAGAAATTTTTCTCTATTAATAATTTTTAAATAATCTTGTGAATCACACCTTAAATAATGGCCGGTGCAAGAGGACGCGACACAGCCGACACTCCCATAACCTACAACCTATTCACACCGTTATATGTTCACCGGCCATAAAGCCCTGATGGCTTTTTTAATTATTTTTAATAATTGAAAGTTCCTTTTTTGCGACACTTCGATTGAAAAATCTGAAAATCCTCATTAACTTTGCGTCGTTAACCGCTCATTAAGCATCACTCCGGGACACCAGTCTCGGGCGAGTACGGGCGGATTGACGTTCCCTCTGTCTGGAAACCGCCAAAATCTTCAGTCCGCGGGGAACAAGCGACAAGATAGTTTATATGCTCGAAATACGGGCTGGACTCATCCTACTTGTTCCGTGGGTAAAGGCGCTTGGCGGTGCCTCAGACGGGGAGCACATATAGGAAACCTTGGGTTCAGCCCTATTTTTCTTTATGACCCATCGATCTCAGGCCTATAACTTGACATATTACACCGGCCACGAATATAAGGATCCTGACTCTATGACAAATACAAACCCTAACATCACACACAATTTTTTTCTACATGACGACTATCTTTATTGGCAAGCTCATCAAGGACGAACTTAAAACACAGCAAAAATCCGTGGTGTGGCTGTCGAAGGAACTCGGATGCAACCGCACCAACATCTACAAGATATTTAACCGGCACAGCATTGACGCAGAGCTGCTATACCGCATCTCGCGCGCAATGAACCGCAACTTCTTCGAACCATACACCTCTCGCCTGAGCTTATGAACGGACATCAGCGCCCTCACCGCTGAGCATTCCGCAAGCCGCCTCTATATCCTCACCGCGCGACGCCCTTATGGTAGCCGTGATCCCAAGACTGTTCAGTCGGTCACGGAAACGTTCCATCACATCAGACTTCGCACTTTTATAAGCGAAATCCGGAATAGCATGAAAACGGATAAGATTCACACGGCAATCGACTCCACGCAGCAGCCTGGCCAACGCATCGGCATGGCGGATATCATCGTTGACCCCGTCCCACATTATATACTCGGCCGACAGCCTGCGCTGATGCGCGAAATCATAACCTCTCATCAGTTTCATCACCTCAGCCACCGGAAACGCCTTCTCCACAGGCATCAATTTCTCGCGCTCGTCACCGAACGGTGTATGAACACTTATAGCCACATGCACTTTAGTCTCGTCGAGCAATCTACGCAGCCCGTCCAATTTACCTATGCTCGACACAGTGATGCGTTTCGGACTCCACGCAAGCCCCCAGGGAGCGGTCAACACTTCCACCGCCTTCAACACCTCTTCTACATTATCCATCGGCTCCCCCATTCCCATAAACACGATATTCGTAAGTTTCGCGCTCTCGGGGATAGCCAACACCTGATTTATGATTCCAGCCGCGGTAAGGTCGCCATGGAAACCCTGCCGTCCCGTCATACAGAAACGACAGCCCATGCGGCATCCGGCCTGCGACGACACGCAGAGCGTCGCCCTCTCCTTGTCAGGGATATATACAGCCTCTACGTCACGTCCACCGTGGCCTCCAGAAAGAAAATCAAAACCGTCGCCCCTGGTAGCGAAAAGATATTTGACCGTACCGTCCGTCGAACGCGACTCCCTCACCGGAGACTGCAGACCGACACAGTAACGCTCCCCGAGCCACTCGCGAGCCCCCTTCGGAAGCTCCGTCACATCGTCGATGTCGCTGACGCGACCCACATATAGCCTACGCGCTATCTGCTTGGCCGCGAACCTCCTCAGCCCGGCCTCGGTCACCAAAGCCTCAAGTTCAGTCAAAGTCATGCCTATCAAAGGCTTCCGGACAACATCTTTTCTATCCATAACGATACGTTTTTTTAAGTTGCATACGCAATTTCCGAATCAAAACCGGCCGAAAAACACCTATCCCGCCAGCAAGCGCAAAATTACTAAAAAATTCGGCTGAAACCTTGCACAACACAAAAATAACACCTACCTTTGCGCAGCAAAAAGGCTGTAGCCTCAATAAAAGACGGGGTATTAGCTCATCTGGCTAGAGCGCGACACTGGCAGTGTCGAGGTGAGCGGTTCGAGTCCGCT
>CAJULW010000024.1 GCA_910587515.1 uncultured Duncaniella sp. | reverse complement strand
TCTCATGGTTTGTAGTCCCCCGACGGGGTGGGATGGGTGCCGACAACCGGAAAATTATCGCCGTACATCGAATCGGGGGGCATGATAGTTTGATTTCATTTTAAAACGATCCCCTTTCGCTTCCTGAAAACAAGCAAGGACACTGAATTTCAGTGTCCTTGCTTAAATTATTGTAGTCCCACCAGGAACGTCGGAATGCTTATGGGGATCGGATTTTTGTTGTAAAAATGTTGATTATCTGTGTGTTGTGTTTTTATGTTAGTACGGGGTAAAGCGGCTGATTGCGCTTTTTTGGTCCTCCATTTGGTCACCCATTCACAGGTCGATCATCTCGACCAGCTCCTGCTTCATGGAATGGTCGATCTCTCGATAACGGGCGAAAGCCCTGGAGCCTTCCGTATGACCTGACAGTACGCCGATCAGGTTCGGATCCTTCACCTTCTTGTATAGGTTACCGATGAATGTGCGGCGGGCGAGGTGGCTGCTGGCGGCAGTGTTTAGAGGAACGGATTCCTCCTCGCCAGTTACCGGATTGATGACGATGACGGCACGTGTGAGATCTGCTTTCGTGAAAATCTCCTTGATGGCATCGTTATATCGTTGTTTCGAAATGAAGGGAAACAGAGTGCTGCTATCGGGCGTCTGGTATTTAGCCAAAATGGCCTGGGCGGTAGCGTTGAGGGGCACCTGGACGACACGCTGCTTTTCCTCTTTTGTCTTGTAGGGGACGTACTCAAGAGTGGTGCCGATGATGTTGTTCTTCGTGAAGCGGTAGAGGTCGCCGATGCGGCAACCGACCAGGCATTGGAACACGAAGATGTCGCGCTGGACGGCGAGTGTCGGTGTAGCGGTCAGGTCGCATTCGTAGAGCTGGCGTACCTCGTCAAGGGTCAGGTAATAGGGCGTGCCGTAGATCTCTTTGGGCGGTGTGTAGTCGCGGAACTTTCGGTTTTCGGCCCACCCTTTGTTGAAGGCATAATTTAGAACGGCGAACACTTTAGTAAAAATGGCTGCGATGGTGTTGTTGCCTCGTTCCGTTGGAGGGCGGCTTTCGGGTACGTGGGTGTACAGGTGTTCGTATCGTTTCTTGCAAACCTTATTACCGTTGGCGGTCGTTTGGAAGAAGGTATGCTCCTCACGCAGGAACAGTTCAAAGTCGCGCAGGTCGTCGGCTTGCAGTGTTTGGAGTTGCCAGGAGGTGTGTCGGTAGAGTTGGTAGCGTTCGATGGCTCGGCGCAGCACGGTATACGAACTGATGCGGAGGTTGGAGAGCCGCTGTGTGCGGAGATACTCGTCCAACGCTTCCAGAAATGTCGTCGCGACGGAGGCATCGTCCAGCTCAGAGTCGGCATCCTTGTAAAAGTAGAAGTCGAGCCGGGCGAAGAACTCGGCGGAGGAAGGTGGCGTCTGATATTCCTTAAATTCGGCGACGGTCTTCATGGCCGCCATTTCCCATTTATCCAGCGCTTCGTTAATGTCGGCAGCTAGTGTAAAGTCCCGAGTAGTTTTGGCTCTTCGCTTGCTCTGGTTCCAGTATTTGACGGGTATGGATTCCTTGGTCGACCGGCGATACTTCTTGCCTCGGAATGAGACGAGAATGTTGATCGAGGAGGTTTCCCGTTCCGGGTGAGCAAGTAAGAAGGTGATCATGTGAATAGAGATATGTAAAAAGGCTAGTGAGTAATTGTAATGGTGTATGACAAAGATAGGGAAGATGTTTATTTATGTGTTAGTGTTTCGTATCGGAATATTTCTTGTATATTCGTCTAGTTAATTCATACAGGTATGATTTATAAACTTCGAGAGTTGGTTATCAATAAAAAGGAGCCGTTTGAAAATTGCAAACTTGGACGCAAACAATATGCAGACATTTTGACAAAAGTAATTTGTCAAAGTCAAGGTGGAGTATTGGCGATTGATGGAGGTTGGGGTAGTGGAAAGACTACGTTTGTGAAGATGTGGAAACAGAACCTTGTTAACCAAGACTTTAGTGTTCTATATTTTAATGTCTGGGAAAATGATTTTGTCGAGGATCCTATGGTGGGATTGGTAGGGCAGCTTCGAGAGATGTGCCAAAGTGAAGAGGCAAAAGCTAACTTCAAGGAGATAGTTGCTATGGCAGGTAAGGTTATGGCGGGGATATTTCCTGCAGTAATGAAGGGCGTGGTGAAACAATGCTTGGGATCAGATGCCGTGGAAGTTGTAAATGCTGCCGCGAGCACTATGGCAGACTCATTTGGGAAAGTGATTGACGAGTATACTAACCAATGTCAATCTATGATAGAGTTTCGTAAAGCCTTGGAACGTCTTGTCAAGAGTGCAACGCAAAACGGTAAACCGCTCATCTTCATGATTGATGAATTAGATCGTTGTAATCCGAGTTTTGCGGTCAAGGTTTTGGAACGAGTGAAGCATTTATTTAATGTCCCTAATGTTGTCTTTGTGCTTTCAATAGATAAAAAGCAGTTGTGTCATTCGATATGTGGCTATTATGGTAGCGAGAAGTTAAATGCGGAAGAATATTTAAAACGGTTCATTGATGTTGAGTATAAACTTCCGACTCCTGATGTGAAAAAATTCGTGACTTATTTATATGATGCGTATGGATTTAATGAATTTTTTGATTCGGAATTGAGGCGTAGAAACTTTCCACGAGACACAGATAAGGCTAATTTTTTGCGAATGGCTTGTCTGTTATTTGAGGCGAAACGTTTTAACTTGCGACAGATGGAGAAGATTTGTGCGCATATTCGATTGTCATTACTGACATTTGACTATAATATGTATGTTCGCCCAGAATTGGTATTACTGTTAATGTGTTTTCGTTTCACTGATTATGAATTTTATGAGCGTATTGTCGCTCAGAGTTTGACTGTTCAGGAGTTAGTTAATGAGGTGGAAGTAAGACTACCTAGAACTCTTTTTATGGGTGATAAGTATGTAGTTCAGTATGCTGTATGTGGGGTTGCTATGTTGTTGATTACTTATAACTTGATTGAGACGGGCTTTTCGCGTGAAAATTTGATAGAAATGACTCCGAATAATGAAGGTTCTAAATTGTTGATTATTTCGCAAGAGATACCGCAAGACAGTTTGCAAGACGCTATGAAGTTTTACCTTGATCATCCAAGGGATTGGGGGGCTGTTCCGCTTAGCTATCTAGTGCAGCATATCGAGCTTCTTAAATCGTTTAGATAAGCAGGTTGCTAAGGTGGTTGGAATGTGTCTGGAGTGTGTCAACGGGATTCTTTCATCTTGAATAAGATGTTTGTAAATGGAGTTAGAAGAATTAGGAAGATGTAAAACACGGCCGATGCGGAATATTCCCGCATCGGCCGTGTTCGTTATAGTAGTTTTAACCGTTGCGATGATCTCGTCGGACGCTTGTAGATGTCGTTCTGCAAGGTGATTTAGTGTTTGAGGACGACCTTGTTCTCGTCGAGCGTTTCAAGTGGACGTGATCATGGTTGTGTTGTGGGGTTATTGGGGCTTCCTGTACAGCGGCAGGTGTGTACAGTTATTCTTCTTGGGTTTCGGGCAGGGAGTGCTCTTCGGGTTGGGTGGCTTCGTGTTCAGATAATACCAGCTTGGCGTTGATCGGAGAGATGACCGAATGGCCTAATTGAGTCTCCAGCTGATTGCGCGCCGCTTTAGCCACGCTGCCGCCGCTTTTTGCTACAGCTGCATTTTGGCGGAATCCTTGCGGTTGTTGTTGCTTTGAAATTTCCGTCGTTGCTGCTTCGGCAAGGGTGTTGAGAGCCAGCTCAAGATTCGTCATATTGTCTCGCAGGTTCTCTTTTTTCAGCCCTTTGTATTGCTTGTAGGCTTTGGTCGTGCGGCCGGCCCATTCCATCGTAATAATGTCCGTAAGTGCTGCGTATTGTTGGCCTTCCACGCCTCGACGTTGCCATTCGTCAGTTAGCTCCTTGCGCACCTCCATGCTTTTCAGCCGGTTGTTGATCCAATTGTCGGAGTATCCTAACCGTTTGTAGTCGATCATGGCTTGTTGGATGGATAACTCCGGGTCTTGTATTTGGTCGAGGCGATCGCTGGCCACCTGGGCCATCCATTGTTTGAACGGCTCGGCTTTGGGGGAAGGGATTGATTGAATTAAT
>CAJULW010000023.1 GCA_910587515.1 uncultured Duncaniella sp. | reverse complement strand
TGTCGCCCATCATGAAATAGTAGTCCATGCGGAATGTATAAGTGTCCTGTGTCTTGCCGTCGATGTAAAGTTTGCCGTCCTTAAAGACTGCGTCGTTATTGCCCTCGTAGTCTCTTATGGCGCGTCCGTAGATCTTCCATGCCCTCGGGCCCATCTTTAGCTTCATGCCTTTGTATGGTATGAGAAGCTCTCCATAGTCAGCTCTTGTCCAGTCGGAGCTTATACCGTCGGGAAATAGCATCTCTCCTTTTGGAGCCGGCATTTTCATCACTTTGGCCACAGCCGGATTCTCTTCAAGAGCCTTGACCATAGCCTGGGTCAGAGGCGACGCGTATATGGCCGGTACGCTTCCGTCAGGATTGACCGTAAAACCGAGCATCTTAAGTCCAGGGATGTCTTCAGGGGTGACGGGAACTTCGTGACGGTCGTCGTTGGCTATGCCGAGGGTGTTCCATTTTTCCTCGTCCATTCGTCCATCGCGGAGTTGGAAATAATAGTTGAACTGCGCGTTCTCCGGTTGTTCCGTCACTATACCGTTTATGCTGATGATTCCGTCGGTGATCTTCAGCCTGTCGCCTGGAAGTCCCACAGCGCGTTTCACATAATTCTCGCGACGGTCAACCGGACGGTATATCACCTCACCGAATGTCTGCGGATTGTCAAGGAGAGCTTGTTTGCCGTACATTTTGACGAGAGTGTAATAATCGGGATTCTGTACCTTGGTGGCGACAGTGTCGCCTGCCGGGAAGTTGAACACTACAATGTCACCGCGTTCTACTTTGCCAAGCCCTTTGAGACGTTTGTAGTCCCATTGCGGACGGTCGAGATATGATTTGCTGTTTATTATAGGAAAAGTGTTCTGGACCAAAGGGAAATGGACCGGTGTCATAGGCACACGCGGTCCGTAGGCCATTTTGTTGACCCACAGGTAGTCGCCAACAAGGAGTGATTTTTCAAGCGAGGACGACGGTATTTGGTAATTCTGTCCTATGAAGGTGAAAACGAAATATACGAGTATGAGAGCGTAGACGATCGCGTCCACCCAACTCATCACGGCTCTTACGATGGAACTTTTCGATTTTTTCCACCATGTCAGAGGTATATAGCCTGTGATATATATGTCGAAAAGCAGGAACCACAGCAGGCCTACCCACCAGTTTCCGAGCCATGCTACCCAAAGAAAGAAGATTAGCGACACGATGCCGAATCTGACCCATCTTGACGGTTTATTGTCGGTCACCCTGCGGCGGAAACCGTCGGCAAATTTTTCTTTGTTATTTTTATTGTCTGTCATTGAGTGCGTTGAGAGAGAAAGTCGGAACGACTTCCTGAAGTTAGAGATATTATAACCTGATTGTCTGTTGATAAAGAAGAAAGGTGTTGCCCTTAGACTTGGAGTGGTGTGGGATTATAAAATATCCGACATCATGTCGTCTATGGAGAAAATACCTTTTTTGCCTGCTATCCATTCAGCGGCCATGACAGCTCCGAGAGCGAACCCGTCGCGGCTTTTGGCGCGGTGGGTTATTTCGATATTGTCGACGGGGGAGTCCCAACTGATTGTGTGTGTGCCTGGTACTTCCCCTTCGCGAAGGCTCAATATGGGGAGCGTCGTGTCTGGCATAGCCGGTTTTTCGATAGTCTCCGCTATCTGTCGAGGCGATAGAGAGGCATTGCTTTCGTCAACGTTGACCATGCCTTGGTCGCCCCATGCGTTCACCCGACTGTTTTCAGCTATGATCCCTTCGGCCAGGGTGATGGCAGTGCCTGACGGATGGTCGAGCTTGTGGACGTGGTGGGTTTCGTACATTTGCGGTCTGTATTGCGGCAGGTGGCTCATGAGGGACGCGAGTTTACGGTTGACAATGTTGAACACATAGACACCGAGCGAGAAATTGCTCGATGCCAGGAGTGCTCCTCCGGCTTCGGTCACATGCCTCTCGACTTCATCGCGCGAAGCTGCCCATCCTGTGGATCCGCATACCACCGGAACTCCGTGCGATGCTGCCCGCATGACGTTGGCGGGAGCCGTCGACGGTGTGGTGAATTCGATAGCCGCGTCGGCCGAAGCGAAGGCTTCGCTTTCAAAGTCGGCGGTATTGCCAGCGTCGATCACCGACACTATATCGTGACCCCGTTCGAGGGCTATGCGCTCTATGGCGTGACCCATTTTCCCGTATCCTATGAGTGCAATTTTCATAATCTGTCTGCTTATATGGTTTTAACTGCAAAATTAGAAAAATTTCTTTCACGGTCAGTGAAATTTGTTTAATTTTGCCGAAACTAAACCATTTACAGCAAGCCAATGCAGGATATAAGCATAAAGGAATCAATGCAGGATATTCTCGACGCTGAAGCGTCGGCCCTGCGCTCGATCCCGTATTCACCGGCCTACGACAAGGCTGTCGAACTCATCATAGAGCATGTCCACCGTCGTGGAGGGAAACTTGTGACAGCCGGCATGGGCAAGGCTGGACAGATCGCGATGAATATAGCCACGACATTCTCATCGACCGGGACTCCGGCTGTAAGTCTGCATCCGAGCGAGGCTCAGCACGGTGATCTTGGAGTCCTTCAGCCTCAGGACGTCATGCTTCTTATTTCCAATTCCGGACGTACGCGCGAGGTGCTTGAGCTTGTCACTCTTACCAAGAATCTCTATCCGCAAGTGCCGATGATCGTGATTACCGGCAATCCCAACAGTGAACTAACGCGCGTGACGGATGTTACACTTCTGACCGGTGGCACACCGGAGGTATGTCCGCTCGGACTCACCCCGACCACATCGACAACCGTCATGACGGTCATAGGTGATGTCTTGGTCGTCAACGTGATGCGCCTGATTGGTTTTACCTCCGCGGACTATGCCAAGCGTCACCACGGGGGCTATCTCGGTTATATGTCACGAAAGGAATCTGATTTATGAATAAAGCGGTCTACATCGGGGAACTGGCATTGAATATCTCTCTTCTCGCTGACGGTCGGGCGGTCACCGGTGTCGGTGACTGGGCTGTGAACGCAGCTGTCATAGACGGTCGTATGCGGCTACCTGTCTCATGGGTGGGAGAGGCGGCCGCGGGAGCCGTCGGAGACCATATAGTCAGATATCTCTCCGACTCCGGTGTAGGTTCCGATTCGATCGACCGCTTCACCGAAGGAGTGAGCCCTGTGAGAATATTTCCGGAGGGCGACGCTGCGTCGGCTGTGGACTACAGCCGTTATCCAGAAGAGCCGGTAAACGCTGTATGGCCGCGCATAGACGAGGGGGATATCGTTGTCTACGGATCCTATATGTGTCTCGAAGAGCGGGATCACCAACGTCTGTTGGATCTGTTGTGTCATGCCAAGGCTCGCAAGGCTTACCTTGTCTATCTCCCGTATTTCGAGTCGTATCAGGTTCCGCGTATAACACGTGTTATGCCTCATGTTTTTGACAATCTTGAGATTGCTGATCTCGTGGTTGGGCGCGATGCTGATATACGGGCCATTTTCGATGGCAAAGACGCAGAGGCGGTTTTCAAAGATCATCTGCTGTTTTATTGCCGACGTTTTCTTCATCTCGACCCTGCGTCCAAGACGATGCGTTTTTTTGACGGTGATCAATCCTGGACGTTGCAATGCCATCCGAGCGACAACACGGATTTTCAGTGGAGCACCGGAGCGCTTGCCGGTATAGTGCGCGCACTTGCCGAAGGCAGACGCGACGCTGACGATATCATGGCTTTAGGTAACGAGGTGGCTCATAGCGAGCTAGCTTCCTCTGTTTGTCATCCCTGTCTGCGCTGAGCGAGATGGGCTCGCTTGGAACCGGCACGATTGTATGCTACCATATTGACATATCTACAAAATGAAAGCGATATCTTTAGAACCCGTGTTTTCAAGGCCGACCACCGATATAGCCCCATTGCGTTCGCTTATGAGGCGCAACCGGTCTATGTCGGAGCTGCGTCACGCGATAGGCGCGGTGGAATTCAATACCGCTTATGATTTCTTGCGTACCGCGGCCATCGAGATGGTCGAGCGCGGGGAGATCGACCGTGCTGTACGCGGTTTATGTGAGATTGACGCTCTGATAAACCGTTCGGGAGATGAAGAACGTCATCTGCTCGACATACACGCAGCCTTGATGCAGATACTTACGGCTCTATATATCGAGAGTGAGAATACGGATGGAGCGATGTCTACAGCTGCCGCCACTCTCACTCTCCTGTCGCAGGAACCCAAGCGCAAAGACGAACCTTTTCTTGAGATACTCGGTGCGTTGCTTTATGATATTGCTTATCTTCATACTCAGCGCAAAGAGTACAAACAAGCCGAACGTGAGCTCGGAAAGTCGCTTAAAATTTTCGAGCGTCTTGCCAAAAACGATCCCGAGCGTTATGCTTCTGCTCATTTGATGGCTTTGAACGCGGCTACGGCCACATATCGTAACCGCATACGTCAGGCAGAGCTTTTGGCTCATTATCAGGCAGCGACGTCGACCTATCTGCAGATGGTCAGCGCCGGAGTGGATGAGGCGGCCGACAGGCTGGTGGAATCCATAACGTCCGAGGGTGATACGCTTGCACAGATGGGACGTCACCGTGAGGCCATGCAGTACTATAGTCGCGCATTGAAGTATATGACAAAGATCGAGACATCCTTCAGTTTACGTCAGCTCAGACTGTCGATCGCGCTGGGTGAGTCGATGTTGCGTATAAGCGCGATGAAAGACAAGGGAATACATCTGCTTAACACCATGCTCCACAAGGCTACGAAAATAAATGCTGACGACGAGCATCGCAGGATAGTCGATATCCTGTACAACGCCCGTAGTTCATCGCTCGATATTCTCGGCTTGTGGCATAAGGTTTTCCCGAAATAAGCAATTGAAAAAAACAATATTAAACCGGAATTAAAAGTGTCACAGTTTACACCACAGAGTGCTCTCCCTGAGCTTGAAAACGTAAGAATCGCCATTGCGGTAGCCGAATGGAACGGCCATATAACTTCTGTGCTCCGCGACGGGGCTGTAAGTGTTCTCCGCAACAATGGCCTGGCTGACGAGGATATAGAGATTGTCGATGTCCCGGGTGCCGTAGAGCTTACTTTCGCTGCCTCTAAACTAATAGAGAGCGGTTGCTTCGACGCAGTGATAGTCATAGGATGCGTCATTAAAGGTGACACCCCTCATTTCGATTATGTATGCCAGAGCGTTACCCAGGGTGTTACCTCGCTCAACGCTGAGTGCGATATTCCGGTTATATTCGGTGTTCTGACCGTCAACGAGGAGAGTCAGGCTCTCGACCGTGCGGGCGGTGCGCTCGGCAATAAGGGAGCAGAAGCGGCCGAAACCGCTCTCAAGATGGTCGCTTTCAATCGAATGGACTTCTGAAAGAGGCTATTCTGATCCTTGTTTTTATAAAACCTCTCTCATGGAACGCCTGATGCAATATGTGTGGCAGCATCGGTTGCTTTTGCAGTCGGATATGGTCACTGTGGACGGGCGCAGGGTTTCTGTCATAGATCCCGGATGGCTTAATACCGGAGCGGGGCCTGATTTTTTCAATGCAAAGATAAGGATCGGTGAGCATCTCTGGGCCGGAGACGTGGAGGTGCATGTTAGAGCCAGTGATTGGCATCGCCATGGCCATGACGGGGATATCGCTTACGATTCAGTGGTGCTCCACGTTGTGGATTGCGACGACACTTCCGTCCATCGTTCAAACGGTGAGGTCATAGCCCAAATGCGGATGGCATGTTCTCCGGAATTCCATGCCCGTTATCATGAGTTGGTGGATCGCGCTGATATAGATCTTCCATGTGCGGCTGAGATAGCTACCATGGATTCTCTCAGACTTTCCGACTGGCTTACAGCTTTGGCCTACGAACGGGTATATTCAAAAGCCGGACATATCGAAGAGCTTCTCAAGCGTTATGCGGGTGACTGGGAGCAGACATGCTATGTGGTTCTGGCACGCGCTCTTGGGTTCAGCACAAATTCGGAGCCGATGGAGCGTTTGGCCCTCTCGCTTCCGTTGCATTTTTTGCGTAAACACAGTGATTCCATTACCGCTATCGAGGCATTGTTTTTCGGTCAGGGAGGCTTCTTAGAGGACGCGCCGAAGTGTGATCCGTATGTCGAAAGGCTTGTAAGCGAACATCGGTTTTTCGCACATAAATTTTCGCTTAAGCCCTTGCAGCCTCTCGGCTGGAAAATGGGGCGTATGAGGCCGCACAATTTCCCTCACCGCAGGGTCGCGCTGCTCGCTCGTATGGTGGCTTCCGACTTCCGTATGGTAGGGCGTATGGTCAAGACATTTGATATCGATGAATTGCGCGGGCTTTTCCGTCAGCCGCTCGACGGGTATTGGGCCAATCACTTCGTTTTCGGTCCTGGAAGCGAGAGGATTTATGACTCGCTTAGCCGTAGTTCGGCCGATATCCTTATCATAAATGTGGCTGTGCCCATGATGGTCGCCTATGGAAACAGCCATGGCGACGAGTCTATGGTCACGAGGGCTATGGAATTGTTGCAGGAGCTTCCCGCCGAGAGCAATTCGATTGTCGCTCTTTTTAATAGTGCCGGGCTAAAAAGTGTGGATGCTTTTACTTCGCAGGCGGTGATTCAGCTTCGACGCCAATACTGTGAGGTCAGAAAATGTCTGTATTGCCGATTGGGGCATAGGTTGCTTGCCCAAAGAGCCAGGCGGTGAGAGTGTCATAGCGTCCGTCAGTGTTTTCGGTTGTTGCTTTCCGGTGTTTTCTTTTTTATCTGTGATATTTTTGCGTTTCCGGTGTTCGATGGCTCGTTGGCGGGCTTTTGCCGATCGTTCGATGGCGCGGTCTATGTCTGGGCGCAGCGACGCGAATACTATCCTTATGCTCAGGTCGGCCTGTGGCGACGGTCTTTCCCGGTCATCGAAATAGCGTTCGATAAAGGGTATCAGTGCGCTTACCCATTGTGGGCCTTGACCGATATCGCGGAATATAAGTTCGGCTTTCTGCAAAAGTTTTTTATAGAACTGTTTTGATACGGGATATGGCCATGTTGTAGCGGTCTTAGCGGATGATTTTTTCATGTATGTGATTGTTTGGGATGGTTTGAAGGAATACAAAAGACGCTTACCTATAACAAAGGTAAGCGTCCGATACACCCTGAAAGGTGCGTTGATACAAAAAGCGGTGTGTTTTTCCGTCAGTTTGCTTTCTGCATGTGTGTGGATGTTATTTTTTCTCGAGCAGCAGCGAGCTTGCGTTCCAGGATGAGGCAGCGTCGAGTATCTTCAAAAATTCCTGCCATTCGGCCACCGGTAGCTTGCCTTTGGCGAATCGGATAGCTATGTCGATGCTGACACTGTCGTCCGAAGGGGTGGATGTCTTTACGGAGAATGTGCCGGATGGATTGCTGACGGATTTGTCAAGAGCCGTCAGCGAACGTGTGCTGACTTTATAACCGGCCGGAACGGAGAGGTTTATCCGTGTGATGTATTCACGTGGAGTGCGCATATAGATGTCGTCGTCACGTTTGCGGTCGGACGGCAGTACGGAATTTTGAGAACTAAGGAGTTTTCCGATTGAAACTATGAGGTTCTTTCCTGCGCGCTTGACAAGGTTGTCCATTGTGTATGTCAGCTCGTAGCCAAGAGCGGGGTTTTCCGGATCTATGCCCGAACTTGTGATGCGTCCGTCGGTAAATTCGGCCGGACTATCGTCATGATAGGCCTTTGTCTCATCTTTTAACGCATCCTGCTGTTCTTTGCGCATGTCGATGTAATGTGCGTCGCGGTCGGTGATTTGCTTTTTGTTTAGTTTGACATTGACGTCAAAGCCTATGCGGCCGAGTGACGAACTGTAGTCGCGGTCGAGGTCTTCCCATGTTAGAAGGCTGGAAGCCCCGATTTTCGTAGCTCCCGTGTATGCTTCGTCGCGTTTTATTCTTAATACTTGTCCGTCGATGACCGCGTTGACGGTGGTTACATTTCGGTTGTCATCTACTGTGCTCATGGGTAGCGGGAAGAAATCTGTAGCGGGATTTTTCTTGCGGTCTTTTTTCTTGCGATATAACAATGCTTTGCGTCCCTGTATGCCAGCGTGTATCTCTGAGGGAAGTTTGATGCGGTCTACGGCCGGAGGGAAGTAGTAGCGTGTCTCGCCATTGGACTCTACTTTGATGAAGTACAGGTTGTTTGTATAATCTATCATATGGTCGAGCTGTTCGTATGCGTCCATTCCCGACAGTCCGATGCTGAAAGGTATCTTGCGTCCTTTGAAAAGATCGAAAAGTCTTTGGATGAATCCCCTGTTGTTCATTCGGTAGCGGTTGCCGGCATAATAATATGCGAGGAGGTTATAGAGATAGTCAGCCGTCTGAAGAACGGTCATTTCTCCTGATTTCATGCGTCTGTCGACCTCTTTCAGTATCTTGCCGCCATCGCGTATGCCGGATTTTATTTCATTGTCCTTGAATCCCGGTGTTTTCTCCAGCCACCAGTCGTCTATGTCGTAACGGTCCTCAATGATTTTAGCTGGATCGGGATTGGCCTGCAGGCCGTCCTTTCGCGCGCTTTTCGGGGTGAAGGCATCGCTGTTGCGACGGTTGTAGATGTTCATTTTGATCAGTGGAGACTGCATGACAGGGTTGTACCATAGTCGCGGTTCTTTGGCTGAGATATCGGTAAGTTGTAGGTCAAGCACATAGTTGCCGTCTTCATCTCGGCTGACCGTGAAATCGGGGGCTCCGTTGAGAGTGCGGTATTGGGTGGTCAGTTTGTCGTCAAGCACGCAGTGTATGGCGTAGTTGAGTATGGGTGCGTCGTCCTTGAGGTAAAATTCCATCGGGTCGGGATGGACGTTCTGCAGTTTTGACTCCGTGTAGAAGAAGACGTCTATATCGTCACCGGTTTCCAAACCGGGGATGGCGAGCTTCCGGCTCTTTTTTTCACCTTTTTTGCCTTCCTCTACCTCGACGAACTCAGATGTGTCTATGTCGACTATGCGACCGTCAGGTTTTACGAGGCGCACGCCCATTACGTGACGGTTTTTCTCGTATCCGTCCCATGTCTTGCGTTTTTTGTCTATGCCGAAGTCGAATTCGGAATATTTTTCAATTGCTGCTTTGTCGTTTATATGGATGAGCATACGTGTCAGGTGGCCGAATTCGACACGTGCCCGTCCTGAGATTTTGGGTATTATGAAAAATCCCGGGGCGACACCGATTCCGGTTTTTTTCTTGGCGTCGACGTCTTCATAGACGGCTTTGATTACTGCTGATTCGTTTTTGTATTTTTCGGGTATTTCTTTGATTTGAAATGCCGGAAGTTCCATTGAATATACTTCTTTGCGGATGGTGTCAGCGAACTCCCTGTATTTCTTCATGTCGTCGGCATGAATGAGCAGTGTTGAGAGGAATGCCACTGCGAGAAATGTTACTTTTTTAATCATGATTGCATGGAGTTTGTGGTTTGACGGTTGTGTATGTGTGATTTGTTTTGGTGTTGGTCTCAGAGTTTTATTTCTATCTGTCGGTTGCAGGCATCGTTCCATTCTGACAAAGATTTGTTCCAGGCCGCTATCTCGCCCAATGGAATACGCGTGTTTGTCAGCCGCATGGTTTTGGTCATTGTGACGGTGTCGCCTTTGCGGGTGAAGCGGCATGACAGCTGTCCTTGCGGACAGGAGACCTCGTAGTCTTCGGGTAGTGTGATTGTGTGTTTCCCTGGTATGGTGACGACGGTTTTGCGTGTCACTGTGGCCGGGAGTGCGATCTCGTAGTCCATGTGTCTATCGTCGGTGCTTACGCGCGAGGTGAAGGGTTCGTTGCTTGTGTTAAGGTCGAGGTAGAGATGGTCGTCAGAGGCTGTGACCGCTACGGTGTTGGCTATCGGTGCGCTGATGGTGGCTTCTCCGGATTTCGAGCGGTCATATCTGACGCTGTCGGACGGAATGGCGGCTCTGGACGCCGGGATGAGTGATTTGGCGAGGATGTCGTTGAGAAGGTGGCCTGGAACGTCGGAATAAATCGAGGTGAGGCGTTCAGCCATGTCTTCGGTACAGCGACGTTCGGCCCTGCCTACAAGTCCTTCGGGTGTGAGGAGGTAGCTATAGGTAAGTATGTCTTCTGAGGTGCGCGGTGATTCGGACGGGATGTCGACAATCGTATATCCATCAGGCATGAAGACCATAGCGTCTTTTCCGCGTATTCCCCATGGTATGTGGCGTGAGGATATTTGATAGTTGGTCGGGTCGAGAAAGAGGTAGCCGTGTGTGTCGGGCACGACGCAGATCATGTGGTTTGTAGCGGATAGAGTTGGATAGTCGGATATCCTGAAAGGTATCGACCTGGAGCCTACGGCTGCTACGTGTGCTTCGATGCCAGCGTATTTGAGCAGTGTCGCCAAAAGCATAGCCATTCCTTTGCAGTCGCCGTAGCGTTTGCGCAGCACTTCGGCCGGTGTGTCGGGACGGTAGGCTGACTCGCCTTCCTCGAAAGCCACGTAACGGACGTTCTGCTGCACGTGGCGGTATAGTTTGCCGATGATTGAGTCTCGGTCTGTGCTTCCATCGATGGCGGAGGCTATTATGGATGACACTCCGGGGATGACTGTGTCGACATCAAGCATGGCGCGATGATAGCGGTAGAGGGAATCGGTATCGGGAAAGTAGCCTTTGACAAGTATATGGGGCAACGAGGCCAATGCCGATGGAGAATCCGGATCGGACGGAGTCTCCGGCAGTCCGTTGACCGTGTAGGTTATTCTGCGTGATCCGTCGGGAGCCAGGATTTCGGTGCGGTTTATGTTGCCGTCGGGAAAGTTGCGGTCGACAAGTTGTATGGCCGGGAGAGAGGCGGGGATATCAAAAGTTATGGTTTTTGACCGTACCGGATAGTCGTCGCCCGGGAAGACTCCGGTAAAATGGGCCGCATCGGTGAATGTGCGCTTGAACTGGACTTTGCTTTTGCGGTCTTTACGGTCGAGCCATATATTGAAGAAACAGACTTTGCTGTCGTCGTGAAAAACGGTTGGCGGGTTGGCGTTGCGGTAGTTGGCTTTGCCTCCGGAGGCTTTGTCGAGTCTGACAATATTGTTGTGGAAGATATGCGGGCTGATCTCGTCGGAGTGACGCGTGGCCAGATATTCGGTTTTTATGGAGTGTTTCACTTCCGTACGTCCGTCTTTGCCTTTGACGAAGTTGTATTCTTCGACACAATCCGAGATGACGACATTTTCTTCACGGGTGGCCGCATAAGAGCTTGTGGCCGAGACTGCGATGAGCCCTAAGGTCAGTATGCGCTGTAACATGGCGGTGTCAGATTTTTGGGGTTTCACGCAAAGTTACGGCATAACGAACAAAAAAAGTGTGATTTAAATCACCCCCCCGATTTTAATAAAATTAACCTATGTTATTTAAATTTTACTATTGTGCATTTTATATAAATGCCATGGTCGACTTTACAGTGTTTGTTCACGCATACGTGACCGCATACGTGCGAATGTCTCGCGTGTGATTCCGAGATACGAAGCTATGGCCGACATTGATATTTTGCCGGGTAGGTCGGGCATACGAGATAGCAGTTCGCGATATCTTTCTTCTGGCGATTTGCATCGCTGGTCCATACCTCTGATCATAAAACTGAAAGCGATGGACCGCGTGAATTCCATACGGTAGCCGGGATGCAGTTCATTGTCCATATAGTCGATGGCTTTGTCAAGCGGTATCGCGGTTATCCGCGATGTGCAGAGCGCAATCGAGTCGAGTACGGAGCGGTGTCCTGGCATCATGGGTATGTAGGCTCCGATTAATTCGTCGGTCAGTGCGAGCGAGAGTATCTGGTTGTCGCCTTTGTGATCGGGATGGGTGAAAGCGAATCCTCCGGAGTCGACTACGGCTATGTCAGGCGCAGGTGCGTCTGTGCGGCAGAAGTGTTCACCCTTTTTAAGAATGCGTTTTTCACCGGTAGACCTGATAAAGTTTCTAAGGGGCGATAGGTCGAAAATGTCGTAGAGTAGAAGGTCTGCCATCTGTAATTAAGGAGAGATCGGGTTAGTGTGTAGGCTGTGAGTCTCGGAGTGCCATCGTATATTCAGTCCGATAGTTTCTTGTATATCGCAAAGATAGATATTTATGAATATAAAAACAAAAGCAGACTTCCAATTTTTTGGAAGTCTGCTTTTGGTGGAGTATAGCGGACTCGAACCGCTCACCTCGACACTGCCAGTGTCGCGCTCTAGCCAATGAGCTAATACCCCGTCTTTTATTGAGGCTACAGCCTTTTTGCTGCGCAAAGGT
>CAJULW010000022.1 GCA_910587515.1 uncultured Duncaniella sp. | reverse complement strand
TTATCCCTTTCGGACCTTCCCTCCGGAACGGCCCTTCCTTGAAAGCGAGTGCAAAGGTATAAAACTCTAACATCCCCTCCAAATTTTTAATGCCTTTTTAACTGAATTTAACATACGCAGGCCCGCCAACTTATTTAACATCAAGCCTAAACTCATATATAATAAATAATTATAGGGTTCACGAGAAATTTCCCATAAACCCTATAATAATATTTATCAGAGCAAATTTTAGCCCTGCTTATATCGCCATTATTTATTTACACGATACTTCTGTTCTCCATTCAAAAGGAAGGCCATCACCTGTCGAGCAGCAGCAATTCCTGCATTAATATTCGCTTCCGAGGTTTGCGCTCCCATTTTTTTCGGTGTAAAGAACACTCTGTCGCCAAATCTCTCTTTAATTTCAGCAGCGCGTTCCGGAGCTACGTCAGCAGCGTATTTCAAATCAGGACGTTCTTCAAGGGCACGAATGAGACCATCTTCGTCTATCACTTCTTTACGAGCCGTATTGACCAAGAGCCCGCCCTTGGGCATCGACGCAATCAAGTCATAGCCAATAGAACCTCGGGTTTCAGGAGTTGCAGGAATGTGAATGGAAACGACTTTATTATTACGGTACAGATCTTCCACGGAATGCACCGGTGACACTCCCGCTTCTTCCATAACATTGTCAGGGCAATAAGGGTCAAGCGCAGAAATCTCCATTCCAAAACCCCGACCTATACGCGCCACATTGCGTCCGACTTGACCAAAAGCCTGAATACCGAGGGTCTTATCTTTCAATTCGGATCCTGAAGTGCCGTTATACATATTACGACACATCATCACAGCCAAACCGAAAACAAGTTCGGCAACGGCATTTGAATTCTGTCCCGGGGTGTTCTGCACGCAAACATCATGAGCGGTAGCCGCACCAAGATCCACGTTATCATATCCCGCTCCGGCACGGACAACAACCTTCAACGACGGAGCAGCCTCGAAAACCTCAGCATCGACTTTGTCGCTACGTATGATAAGAGCATCGACAGAGGCGACCGCATCAAGAAGCTCTTTGCGAGAACCATATTTTTCAAGCAACACGAGTTCTGCTCCAGCTTCCTCTATAACTTTACGCATACCATCTACAGCAACAGCTGCAAAAGGTTTTTCGGTAGCAATCAGAATTTTCATGATCTACAATAAATATCAGTGAGCCTTTTCAAATTCATGCATAGCATCAACCAGAGCCTGGACACTTTCAATCGGAAGCGCATTATAGAGCGATGCACGGAATCCACCCACAGATCGATGGCCCTTGATACCTACTATACCTCTGGCGCTGCAGAAATCCACAAAATCTTTTTCGAGTTCCTTATATTCAGGAGTCATCACGAAAGTCACATTCATTATAGAGCGAGAGCCCGGATCAGTCACAGTACCCACGAACATTTTGCTTGAATCAATAGCGTCATAAAGCAAACCGGCCTTAGCAAGGTCTATCTTTTCCATTTCTTTCACACCGCCCATTTCCTTATAATAACGAAGGGTCTGAAGCGCTGAAAAAATCGGAAGCACAGGAGGAGTATTGAACATCGACTCCTTCTTGATATGTGTACGATAGTCAAGCATAGTCGGAATCTGACGATCCACATTTCCAAGCGCACTTTCCTTCACGATAACCAAAGTAGCACCCGCCGGGCCGAGGTTCTTTTGAGCGCCCGCATATATAAGGTCATATTTCGAAACGTCCACGGGACGCGAGAATATGTCGGAAGACATGTCTGCCACCAAAGGCACTTTCACATCTGGATCCTCACGAAGCTCTGTGCCATAGATCGTATTGTTGGTAGTTATGTGGAAATAGTCCAGATCAGAAGGCACATCATAGCCTTTCGGGTAGAATGTATAATTTGCCTCCTTTGAAGAAGCGAGGACTTCGACTTCTCCGAAAAGACGGGCTTCTTTTATGGCGTTAGCCGCCCATGTGCCTGTGTCGAGATAACCGGCTTTCGTACGAAGAAGGTTGAACGGAGCCATACAGAACTGAAGGCTTGCACCTCCGCCAAGATAAAGCACCTGATAGCCTTCGGGAACATCAAGCAGTTCCTTTACCAATTGCTGGGCTTCGTCCATTACGGCTACAAACTCCTTGCCTCGGTGTGACACTTCAAGTATCGAAAGACCGGTGTTGGCAAAATTGAGAATCGCATCGGCAGTATTCTTAATGGTATATTCACTAAGAATCGAAGGGCCGGCATAGAAATTATGCTTCTTCATGAGTGAGAAATAAGTGTTATAAATAATATGGTATATAATTAAGGTGTCTCAACAATAGTGTCCGAAATACAATCCGAACTTTGTCACCCGCAAATTTAGTCATTTTTTCATTCGAGCCAACATTAGAATGTAAAAATAAAATAAATTTAGAAACTTTTTTACTAATAATCTCCTATACAAGCACAAAGAATGGCTTTTAAAGCCTTTTTCTCTCACTTTGTTCCGAATAGAATTAACAGGCTTTAATTAAATTAAACTTTTGACGAGTAATATTGTTATTCTTGTAAGCGTTTAAAACGCAATGAACAATTTTTATCAGTGCAACAAATAATTATAATCACCGCATTTCTCACTTGATATGAATCTTAACCGTTACACAAAATCTTTACGATCAACAGTCGCGACCGGCTACCGCACGATTCGTCGAAAAACTCCTCGCAGCAAAAAAGCATGGCTCGTCATATCACTCGTGATTCTAATTTTCGTTGCGGCAATATATTTCCTCATGCGCCCCAAGACCCAGCCAGCAGCATTGCCGACTGTAGAGGTGCAAACCGTAGAAACTGACAGCGTAAACATCTATGGTGAATACGTAGGCCGAATACGCGCACAGCAATTCGTAGAAATACATGCCCGCGTGGAAGGCTACCTTGAAAACATGCTTTTCAAAGAAGGATCATATATCGAAAAAGGACAAACTCTTTTCGTAATTGACCCGCGTCTATATAAAGCACATGCCAACAAAGCGCGCGCGCAATTAAACAAGGCACGCGCACAAGCCCAAAAAGCACAACGCGACCTCAATCGAATAAAACCGCTTTACGCACAGAACGCAGCGTCACAGCTTGACCTGGACAACGCAACAGCGGCATACGAGAGCGCAACGGCCGAAGTCATAGTAAGCGAGGCGGATCTCACACAAGCAGAACTGACTCTCGGATATACACGCGTCAGTTCACCGATATCGGGCTACATTTCTGAACGAGTCGCAGACATCGGCACGCTCGTCGGACCATCCGGAGGAAAATCACTATTGGCCACTGTCGTAAAAAGCGATACTGTCAGAGTAGACTTTTCCATGACAGCCCTTGACTATCTACGCAGCAAAGACCGCAACGTAAACCTTGGCAGCACAGACTTAAAGCACAAATGGAATTCATACGTGACGATAACACTCGCGGACGGATCCGAATATCCACACAAAGGACTTGTTGATTTCGCTGACCCACAAGTCGACCCGAAGACCGGAACATTCTCAGTACGTGCTGAAATGCCCAACCCCGACCATAGTCTGCTTCCCGGTGAATTCACAAAGGTCCGGGTGCTCCTCGACGTGCGTGAAGAAGCAGTGGAAGTCCCGACCAAAGCTCTTGTAATCGAAAAAGGAGGCGCATATATATATGTGGTACGACCTGACAGCATAGTCGAAAAACGCTTCATCGAAACCGGGCCCGAGATCGGCAACTCCACCATTGTGGAGCGAGGACTCGCAAAAGATGAAAAAATCGTGGTTGAAGGATACCACAAACTATCCCACGGCTCAAAAGTAAACCCGGTACTCTCAACAGAGCCTGACGACAAAACCACCAAGAAATCAAGCTCGCCCAACACTCAAGGAAAGGAGATTTGAGATGAAGAAAAATTTTTTTCTCGACCATCCGGTCTTTTCCATAGTCATATCAATAGTGATATTCATAGTGGGAGCTATAGGCCTGACACTCCTACCTGTCGACCAATACCCCCAGATAGTACCACCGGTAGTAAGGATCAGCGCATCTTATCCTGGAGCAGACGCCCAGACCGTAACACAAGCCGTAGCGACCCCCATCGAACAGGAACTTAACGGAACTCCCGGCATGATCTACATGTCATCGTCAAGCTCCAATTCAGGCGGTTTCTCTGCATTGGTGACTTTCGACATAGATACCGACCCGGAACTCGCGGCTGTTGACATACAAAACCGCGTCAAAAAAGCCGAATCACGCCTCCCGGCTGAAGTGGTTCAAAACGGCATATCTGTATCGAAAGAAACCGCAAGCCGCCTAATGACCATAACTATCCTCTCCGACGATCCCAAATTCGACGAAGTATACCTCAGTAATTACACCACCCTCAATGTCCTCGACCCGCTCCGTCGAATCCCCGGAGTCGGAAGCGTAAGCAATGTGGGCAGCCGATACTATGCCATGCAGATATGGGTCGCACCTGACAAACTCGCAGACCTCGGGCTTACGGTAAAGGACATTCAAAACGCCCTTAAAGACCAAAACCGCGAATCGGCAGCGGGTGCGCTCGGACAAGCTCCCGCAACCGATATCGACATCACAATGCCCATCATAGCACGCGGACGACTTTCGTCTGTCGCTGAATTCGAAGACATCGTGCTCCGCGCCGGATCAGACGGTTCCATAATCCGACTGAAAGACGTCGCACGGGTTTCGCTCGAAGCGTCAAGCTACTCTACCGAAAGTGGCATTAACGGAGGAAACGCCGCTGTATTGAACATCAATATGCTTCCTGGCTCCAACGCAATGGAAGTCGCAGACGCTGTAAAAGCCGAAATGGAAATCATCGCCAAGAACTTTCCGGAAGGTATAAGCTATGAGATCCCCTTCGATATGACCACATATATTTCGGAGTCTATACACCATGTCTACCGGACTTTTTTCGAGGCGCTCATTCTCGTGATCCTCGTCGTGTTCCTTTCATTACAAAATTGGCGCACCACGCTGATACCTGTAATCGCTGTGCCTATATCTCTCGTGGGTACGTTCGGCATCATGCTGATGTTCGGCTTCTCACTCAACATGCTGACACTACTCGGACTCATTCTCGCGATAGGCATCGTGGTCGACGACGCCATAGTCGTTGTCGAGAATGTTGACCGTATCATGAACACCGAGCGGCTCTCTCCCTACGAAGCGACTAAAAAAGCCATGAACAATCTTGGTGGAGCACTAATTGCCATGTCGCTTGTCCTTTGCGCTGTATTTGTCCCCGTAAGCTTCCTGCCAGGCATAACCGGACAACTCTACCGCCAGTTCACTATCACTATAGCCGTGTCCGTGATCATTTCTACAATCGTAGCCCTGACCCTCTCACCGGTAATGTGTGCGAAATTGTTAAAGCCATCATACAATAAACGAAAAAAAGCCAGGATTTTCCGGCTCATAAATATATGGCTCGGTCGTGGAAATCGTTTCTACTGCCGAACGATCTCAAGAACACTCTCACAACCTAAAAGGATGTATGCGGCATTCGGCCTCGCCCTTGTATTCATATATATGATGAACTCCTTGATGCCCCGCAGCTTTATGTCTCAAGAAGATCAAGGATATTTCACAATCGAGCTTGAGTTGCCCGAAGGTTCCACGATCGAACGCAGCCGAGAAGTCACCGAACGCGCCATGGAATATCTTATGTCGGACCCTGACATTGAATACGTGCTCAATGTCACAGGTTCATCTCCACGCGTGGGGACCAATCCGGCCCATACTCAGCTGACAGTCATCCTTAAACCTTGGGATCAACGTAGTTCCGAAGATATTTCCGAAATACGTCGCAGAATACACGAACATCTCTCATCCTATCCAGAAAGCAAAGCATACGTTTTTTCACCGTCAATCATACCAGGCCTCGGCAGTTCCGGTGGTTTCGAAATGGTACTTGAGGCACGCGCGGACGCAACATATTCAGACCTGCAACACGCCGTCGACACACTCCGTCATTATGCGGCTACAAGTTCAGCTATCGCTGATATCTCGACATCAATGCAGGCAGATATCCCACAACTTTATTTCGATGTCGACCGAGACCGCGCAAAAATGCAGGGAATACCAGTCAGCGACATATTTTCAACCATGAAAGCCTTTACCGGCTCGATCTATGTCAATGACTTCAATATGTTTAACCGAATATATAGGGTATACATACAGGCCGAAGCCCCATACAGATCAAGGCGCGACAACCTCAATCTGTTCTTCGTAAGAGGTGCTGACAACGCCATGGTTCCTATATCATCACTTGGCACTTCTCATTTCACAACCGGCCCCGGAACAATCGGCCGATTCAACATGTTCAACTCTGCGACCATATCAGGCGAAGCCGCTCACGGCTACAGTACAGGCCAAGCAATGGATGCACTGGAGGAAATCGTACGCGAAAAACTTCCTGAAAACATAGGTGTGGAATGGAGCGGACTCTCATACCAGCAACGTCATGAAAGCGGCAATACAGGACTCGTGCTCGGACTTGCATTACTATTCGTCTTCCTCTTCCTTGCCGCACAGTATGAAAGTTGGACTGTACCACTCGCAGTCATATTGTCATTACCGATTGCCGGTGTAGGCGCATATCTGGGCATATGGATATGCGGCCTTGAAAACAACATTTATTTCCAAATAGGCCTTGTGATGCTTGTCGGACTTGTAGCAAAAAATGCCATTCTAATCGTGGAATTCGCTAAAGAAGAAGTCGACAAAGGAGTCGACTCAGTCCATGCAGCCCTCACAGCCGCCCGTCTACGCTTCAGACCGATTGTGATGACCTCCCTTGCGTTTATACTCGGTCTACTGCCTTTATTGTTCGCATCCGGCCCAGGATCAGCCGCTCGCCGCGATATTGGCACAGGCGTCTTTTTCGGTATGCTCATCGCAATAACCATCGGAATCGTATTCGTTCCGTTCTTCTTCGTCGCAATCGACAAACTTAATAGAAAAAGAACGAATAAGACACATTAAATCAAAGCATTTGCAAAAATGAAAAATACTTTTATCATATTTTCCATTATAGCCGCAGCTCTCTCCGGTTGCTCTGGCGTGAAAAACCTTGTGCCACCGGATATCGACATGCCTGCTGAATACACCCCGGGATTCGAAAGCGACACCGCATCCGTAGCCGATATAGCATGGTGGGAATTCTACACCGACTCCACATTGTGCCGGATAATGCGCCTTACTCTCGAAAATAATCGAGACCTGCTCAAAGCAGCTGCCAAAGTCGAACAAGCACGCGAACTTTACGGTATCGACAAAGCAAATATGCTCCCTGAAATAGGAGCGACGGTTGCAGCCTCCTATGAGACCAACAACTATAACGGATCAGGCACGACTAAAGATCCGGAGTATGATTTGAAATTTCCTATATCGTGGGAAATCAATCTATGGGGTTCACTCTCATGGGCAAAAAAAAGCGGAGCCGCACGTTATGCCGCCTCAGTAGAAGATATGAGAGCGATGCGAATGACTCTTATTGCAGAGGTCGCGACAGCATACTTCAGACTTATAGCCCTTGACAACGAACTAAATATCGTAAGACAGACTCTTGCGACAAGAAAGGAATCATTGGAACAAGCAAGAATACGCTTCGAAGGAGGCCTTACCTCCGAGACTGTCTATCAACAAGCCAAAGTAGAATATTCCACCGCTGCATCACTGATTCCAAACCTCGAACGGCAAGTGACCGTAGCACGAAATGCCCTCACCATGCTCATGGGTGAATACCCACGCGAAATACTCGAACGTGGAGAACTCGCCTTAAATCTCGACCTTCCAACAAAAATACCCTCCGGAGTCCCGTCGACCTTATTGCAACGCCGTCCTGACCTTAAAGCAGCGGAACAACGGCTCGCTGCAGCGATGGCCGATGTAGGCTTGAATTATGCCAACCGTTTTCCATCTTTACGTATAGGATTCACACCTGGATTTGAAAATGATCAGCTGGCCGACTTCTTCAAATCACCGTTCACATATACCATAGGCTCTATAACAGGTCCCATTTTCGATTTCGGACGCAGAAAACGCAAATACAAAGCAGCCATAGCCGTATATGACCAAGCCCGTTTCGACTACGAGAAAGCTGTAATACAAGCTTTTACAGAAGTAAACACCGCCATTGCCACATATAAACATATACAAGAGACAAGGAAACTGAAAGTCGATCTACGTGATGCCACAGTCAAATACGTCCAGCTCGCACACCTACAGTATCGTGGAGGCACACTTAACTATATCGACGTACTCGACGCACAGCGTCGCTATTTTGACGCACAGATCGGTGTAAGCAACGCCTTACGTGACGAATACCTTGCTCTGATCAATCTCTACAAAGTACTTGGAGGAGGCTGGTCGACAGATTTCAAATAACGACAACCTCTCAGGAGTTATCCTTCTGCCTCCAACGCTCGTTTTGCAACGCGGCCGATCGCATTTCGGCCGCGTTGTCGCAAGGCTCCCACAAAGTTCTGTGGCCCAATTGATCCGGCATAAACTGTTGGACGACAAAATTCCCAGGATAATCATGGGCATATTTGTAATCCCGACCATAACCCATCTCTTTCATAAGAGATGTCGGTGCGTTACGAAGATGAAGAGGCACAGGGAGATCACCGGTCTTTTCTACCAGATCCATAGCACGATGAAGCCCCACATACGTTGAATTGCTTTTAGGCGAAAGCGCAAGATAAACAGCACACTCCGCCAAGGGTATTCTGGCTTCCGGAAATCCGATTTTATGCACAACGTCAAACGTGGTGTTGGCAAGAAGCAGCGCGTTCGGATTGGCAAGGCTTATGTCTTCCGCTGCGAGTATCATCAGACGACGCGCGATAAAATCAGGGTCTTCTCCACCCTGAATCATACGTGCAAGCCAATACAAAGCCGCATCCGGATCCGATCCACGTACACTTTTGATAAAAGCGGAAACTATGTCATAATGCATCTCTCCGTTTTTATCGTATACAGCCGGATTTTCCTGTAGACGATCCGTCACAATACGGTCGTTTATCACCACCGTTTCGCCTTGAGGAGTCGACTGTTCAATCAGATCCAAAATATTCAACAGTTTTCGCGCATCCCCCCCGGCAAACCTAAACAAAGCTGTCGTCTCCTCGACCTTTACTCCGTGCGAACGCAGCACATTGTCACCACCGATAGCCCGGTCGAGCAAATGTCGCAAATCGTTTTCTTCAAGCGGACGCAGTGTATAGACCTGAGCACGCGACAACAACGGACGTATCACCTCAAATGATGGATTCTCTGTTGTCGCGCCTATCAACGTGACGATTCCGCTTTCAACAGCCCCCAACAGACTATCCTGTTGAGCCTTGTTAAACCGGTGTATTTCATCAATGAAAAGTATCGGTCTGCCCTCTGTAAACATACTCAGGCCATCAGCCTTACACCGGTCTATAACATCCCTGACTTCTTTCACACCGGAAGTTACAGCAGACAGCGTATAAAAAGGGACTTTGACTGAATTTGCAATAATCCTCGCCAAAGTGGTCTTCCCAACACCCGGAGGCCCCCAAAGTATAAATGAAGAAACTTTGGCAGATTCAATCATACGACGCACCACCCCGTCATCACCAACGAGATGAAGTTGTCCTATATAATCGTCAAGTGAGCGCGGACGCATGCGCTCGGCAAGAGGCTGGTTCATATAAATGCAAATTTATACATTTGTAACGATTTGGAAAAATAAGCTTTGACTTTTCCCAGAATTATTAACATCGCAAGCGGCACATCACTCCCCATCATCAATTCCTTTTAGTGTTAAAGGTTTAAAAATAACGCCTGATCAAAAGCGTCATTTAATATTTTTTCATTAATTTTACAGCGCGGGTCTGCATTATTAGGCTATAAAATCCATTGATACGACGTACCCGAACTTTCACACACACCGATTGTTAATTTATTAAACACCCTGCCATTTGGGAACCAAACCCGAATGGACAGAATTAAAGATTAACGTTTTAAACTATAAAAGCTATGAGTACCCGACAAAATCCCTCCGGAACTCCCACAACAATGCGCAACATCTTTGGTATAATAATGATCATCATATACGTAGGAGTCGGTGTTTTGTTTTTCTGCGGTTATTTCGACATTCTTTTCCCTTCATGGAAATGGATTAGATGGGTTGGAGGTTCTCTGTTCACAGTTTATGGAATCTGGCGTGCATATAGGCAATTCAAAGGTATAGATCCCGGTTATGGCAATGATAGGGATTGATGATCTGCCAACATATTTTGCTTTGACCATATAATCTTGACAATGAAAATAAATTTAAACGACATAGCCGTTATCACGACTATAGCACTTCTTGCCGCTCTATCTGGATGCGGCAAGAAGTCCCAGTCCATGCAACCAGCCACCATGGCGAAGGTAGTCTGCGACGAGTCCTTTGAAAATATCATGGAGCAGGAGATAAACGTATACGAGTACATCTACCCGAAAGAAGATGTTCTCGCTTATTATCTTCCTGAGAATGCATGCATTGACTCTATAATGGCCATGGGAAGCGTTAAAACCGCAGTAGTAAGCCGACCGTTGACCGAAAGCGAAATCAGCTACCTACGGAGTCACAAAAAACTTGTACATCAGCAGAAAATCGCCATTGACGCACTTGCCATCATAGTCAACCCACAAAACCCTGTTGAAATCCTATCACGTAAGGATATCGCTGAAATTCTGTCCGGTGACGTCAGCCGCTGGGATCAGGTAGAACCATGCAAATTAGGAGAAATCGATGTGATTTTTGATCATCAGGGATCTTCAACTGTCAAATACATGCGCGATTCCATTCTTAACGGCAGACAATTCGGTCCTAATGTATCAGCGGTAAAAACAAATCCAGAAGTATTCAAAGCTGTCGCAGAAAACAAAAATGCCATGGGAGTTATCGGTGTAAGCTGGGTCTCGAGCGACATGAGAGGCCGGGAGCAATCCGTCGATGAGCTTGCCAAAGCCATTGAAAAAAGCGACACAACCCAACTTGATTTCAATTCAGACGTAAAAGTCCTTAAAATCCGTGGCAATGATGTAGTTGCCGCCTACAAACCCTATCAAGCATATATTTTCGACGGAAGCTACCCGCTCTACCGCTCTGTATATATGATAAACACATCGCCAGGCGGCACTGTATCACACCGTTTCTACAGTTTCGTCACCGGCTTTCAAGGGCAGAAACTGATTCAGATGACAGGAATATTACCAGCGACAGTCCGACCTCGATTTGTAGCTGTAGAGTGACAGGTCATTTCCATGGAGAAACTCATATTTCTCATTAATGGAAATAAACCCGTTTTTTCCTCGTTAGCCTAATAATAGGCTTGGCAAACATCGTATGTCATTAAAACCATCGACAAACGCAAAATCACAAATAATTAAAAACTAAATCATAGTAAACCAACAACATGAAATTCCGTACCATCTTCTCCCTCGTCATCGGAGGGTTCGCCATCGCCGCTTCCGCCCAGGGCGGCTATCAGGACGGTGTTGATTATTACAACGCTGACCGTTTCGACAAGGCAAAAACAATCCTTGAGAAGACTCTTAACGACCCGTCAACTGACAAGGCCGTATCTTATTTCTATCTCGGATCTCTCGACATGCGTGAAGGCAATACCACCTCTGCATCTGAAAACTTCAACAAAGGTGTACAGGCTAACCCGTCTTATGGATACAACTATGTCGGTCTTGGAGAGATCGCTCTTAAAAACGGCAATAAATCAGAAGCAGAACGCTTATTCAAACAAGCTCTTGAAGGCAATAAAAAAGATGCGGCCGTAATGGCGGCTATAGCACGCGCATACTTTAATGTCGATCCGACAGCATACGCCAAAGAAATCGACAAGCAGATCTCAAACGGCATGAAAGCATCTAAAAACAAAGAACCCCAAATCTATATCCTTCAAGGAGACATGGTGAAAACATCCGATGTCGGCCGCGCAGCAGGTCTATATGAACAAGCGATGATATATGATGAAGAAAGCGGAAACGTAAATCCGGAGGCCTACGTAAAATACGCGAACCTATACAACAAAGCCAACGCTGATTTCGCTATCGGAAAACTCGTAGAACTCAACGAAAAACTACCGACATCCGCACTGGCGCAAAGCGAGCTTGCCGAAAAGTACTACGACGGAAATCAATTCACCAAAGCTGCTGAACAATACGGCAAATACATTAAAAACCCCAACCACTTCCAGGGTGACGAACAACGCTACTCAGGGCTACTGTACTTCGGAAAAAAATATCAGGAATCCCTTGATGTGTCAAATCAGGTTCTTGCCAAAGACCCGGAAAACGAATATATGCAGCGCATGGTAATGCTCAACAAAGCAGCCCTCAAAGATTATGCCGGAGCGGAAGAAGCCGCGAAAAAACTCTTCTCCCATGTCAATGCAAAATTCACCGCCACAGACTACACCACCTATGGCGACGTTCTCGCAGAACTAAATCGTCCGCAGGAAGCCATCGATGCATACACCAAAGCATACGAACTCAACCCTGAAAAGAACAAGCAGATACTTGCCAATATCTCTTCTATGTATACAGCCCTTGAAAACTATCAGAAAGCTGTTGAGTTCATGCAGAAATTTGTTGACGCAGGCGACGCTTCACTTAATGACTATTTCATCCTTTCAAACCGTTACAAAAACCTTGGCGTATCACTGCCTGAAGGTTCTCCCGAACGAGTTGAAGCCGCAAACAACGGAATCAAATATGTCGATATGGCAATCGAATCAGCCGCGAACAAAGGACCGCTTTACCGCAACAAAGCGACATTGATGATGGTACGCGACGGAGCGGAGATATCACCCGAACTCGTGGAAACATACCAACAGATGCTCGCGGCATACGATGAAAACCCCGAAAACAAAACAAAGTATGCCGACGCATACAGAAGTGCGTTCAACAATATCGCTAACTACTATCTGAAAGCAGGAGACAAAGAACAGGCTCGCGTATATTTCGAGAAACTGCTTGAAGTAGATCCGGAAAACGAACCGCTCCGCGAATATTTGAAAAAACTCTGATATCGGTAATCCGGTTTACCGGAAATTATAAATAAAGCGGGCTTGTGCGTCATAACATATCGCACAAGTCCGCTTTCATTTTATATTATCATTGCGGCCAAACACCCGACATATTTGCATATTCGGGTGATTTTTAGTTACTTTGTGATTATAAAGCCTGACATCCGTCTCCATTAAACCACCAATGAAGACAATATGCGCAAAACAATGATTTGTTAATCAGTGTTATTCGATTAGCCACATACAGCAAACATATTACACATCGACAAATCATACATACCGACAAGTTTTATGATCAACAGAAATCTTCTCCAGATATACGCTTCAAGTTTCCGTAAGAACTGGGACCTTCCCGCACTCAGCGAATATGGCTCCGGACAAGCCATGACGTACGCAGATTTAGCCAGAAGAATCGCAGCGCTACACCTTCTATACAAAGAATGCGGAGTCAGCCAGGGCGACAAAATCGCAGTCATGGGAAAGAATTCATTCTCTTGGGTCGTGGTATATATGGCAACTATCACATATGGAGCAGTAATCGTACCGGTACTCCACGACTTCAATATACAGGATGCACAACACATCATCAATCACTCCCAAAGCGTCATGCTTTTCATCAACGAAAGCATTTTTGATGAAATGGAATTTGAAAAAATCCCTTCCGTCAAAGCCGTATTGTCTCTTGACCGAAGACAGGTATTGGCGGAACATCCTGTGGCAAATCGAAAAGCCGAAAAATTTCTCTCGCGACTTCCGGAAAAAATGCGCCGTAAATACCCCCACGGCTTCACGACCGCAGACATCAACTATCCGGAAATCAGTGAAGAGTCTCTTGCCGAAATCAACTATACGTCCGGCACTACAGGATTCTCAAAAGGAGTCATGCTTAACCTTCGAAATCTTGGAGGCAATGTCCGTTTCGGCATAGGATCCCACCTACACTATCGCGGCTCGCGCGCACTGTCCTTCCTGCCGTTGGCGCACGCATACGGATGCGCCTTCGATATGCTTGTCCCACTCGCGGTCGGAACCCACGTCACCATATTGGGCAAACTGCCAACACCCAAACTTCTTCTCAAAGCATTTGCAGAGGTAAAACCCAATCTTATAATCTGTGTTCCGTTGATTCTTGAAAAAATATACCGGAACAAACTACGTCCTATCATAAAAAAGTCATCTATCAGACGCGCATTAAAAATTCCCGGATTGAAGACACTGATATTCCGTAAGATCCGCAATGAATTGATCGAGGCTCTCGGAGGTCAATTCGAAGAAGTCATTGTCGGAGGCGCACCGTTAAACCATGAAGTGGAACTCTTTCTGCACTCCATAAAATTTCCATTCACGGTAGGATACGGAATGACAGAATGCGGGCCTCTTATCAGCTATACCCCTTGGAGACAATTCATCCCCGGATCATCTGGGCGCACACTCCCAACAATGGAAAGCAAAATAGCCGGCAGCAAAAATCCGACAAGCGAGCCTGGAGAAATCTGCGTCAGGGGAGAAAACGTAATGAAAGGATATTTTCTTAACACCGACGCAACTGCAGCAGTCCTCGATGCCGAAGGATGGCTACACACCGGAGATATGGGAACAATTTCTGATGACGGAACCATATTCATCCGTGGCAGATACAAGACTATGATCCTTGGAGCGAACGGACAAAACATCTACCCGGAAGAAATCGAAGCCAAACTAAACAACATGCCATACGTATCCGAAAGCCTTATTGTAGAGCGAGGCAAACACCTCGTCGCCCTCGTATACCCCGACTATGAAGCTATGGATCGCGACAAAGTATCAAACGAAAGTCTACCGAAACACATGGAGCAAGTACGCACCGACCTGAACCGGTTGGTAGCCCCCTACGAGAGAATCGACCGCATCCAACTGATAGCCAACGAATTTGAAAAAACGCCCAAACGTTCGATCAAACGCTACCTTTACAACGCGTGATCATCCTCCGTTCAATGGCCCGAAATCAGAGCAAATATCCTACATATCCAACTATTTAACCAAAACTCGTCGCCAAAAACCGTGGACTATATATACAAACAACAAATCAAGGTACGCGACTACGAGGTCGATTCCCAAGGAATCGTCAACAATGCCAACTACCTGCATTATCTCGAAATAACCCGTCATGATTTTTGCGAACAAGCCGGGACATCATTTCGCGCAATGCAGGAAAAAGGATTAGACCCGGTCGTACGTAAAATAGAAATTGAATATCTTGCGTCACTTACACTTGGAGAAACCATGCTGTCATGTCTGAGGATGGAACGCAAAGGAGCGCGCTTTATCTTCGTGCAAGACATATTCAACGCAACCAACGGCACACATATCGTACACGCTGTCGTCACTGTCGTATGCCTGGAAGAAGGTCGACTGTCGCGCGGCGACCTTCTTGCATCTGCCTTTAGCCAATATCTCTGAATCACTTAGAATCATTATGGATCACGACAATCTTGCTTATCGGATAGCGTTTTCGTCCCTGCGTTCACTCACCCCGCAACTTGCGGAGGCAATCCTCAGCCGCACAGGATCGGAAAAAGATTTTTTCTCGTTATCCGAATCCCGATTGTCGGCGATCATGGGCTTCCGCAATCGTCTGTTCAGCTCTGCCATACGCGACGAAGCTCTACAGCAAGCACATACGGAAACATCTTTCGTTAGAGACAATTCTATCAGTTGTCTCTATTTCAGAGATGACACATATCCGCAACGGCTGCTTCAATGCGAAGACGCACCGTTGATGCTCTACGGACTCGGGGACTGCGATCTCAACAACTCACATATAATCTCCATCGTAGGGACACGCCATGCGACAGCCTACGGGAACGACTTCGTAGAACAGCTTGTCAGCGACCTTGCAGCGACCTTGCCTGAAAAACCAGTGATCATAAGCGGATTGGCCTACGGAATAGACATCGCTGCCCACCGAGCCGCACTAAAGCACGGACTCCCGACAGTCGCAGTGCTCGCACATGGCCTAAACACCATCTATCCGTCAGCCCATCGGGCTGCGGCAGTCGAAATGATCCGAAACAACGGTATGCTCCTGACAGACTACAAATCGACGACCGTGATACACAAAGGAAATTTCCTTGCACGAAACCGCATCGTCGCTGGATTGTCCGATGCACTCATCGTCGCTGAATCGGCCGCGAAAGGAGGCGCGCTTGTCACAGCCCGTCTTGCCGCTGGATACAATCGCGACGTGTTTGCCCTTCCGGGCCGCACGTCAGACAAATATTCAACCGGATGCAACCACCTGATCGCTGATCATATCGCAGGACTTATCACATCGGCCAACGACCTGACCACTCAAATGAGATGGCCAACGACAACACCGTCCGATATACAGGCTCAGCTCTTTGAAGTGCTCACCGAAGAGGAACAGGCCATTGTCGATATAATGACAGACCGTGGGGAAGTGACCATCCAAGACCTGACATGCAGAATCGACATACCCATCTCCCGCTTGATGGCCATGCTTATCGACCTGGAATTCCGCTCTGTGATCCTTAACATCCCCGGGGGCCGATACCGATTGAAATAAATTCACGACACGTACCGACAAGAACCTCTCCCGACCGACAAACGTTATTTAAGTAACTGTAATCATCTTACACCTCTTTATATTATCATGGAAAAGAAAGTCATAGCACCCTCCGAACTTATCATCAACCCCGATGGCTCCGTATTTCATCTCCATCTGCGTCCCGAACAGCTCACCGACCGAGTAATCCTGGTAGGAGACCCCGGACGTGTCAACATGGTCGCCTCTTTTTTCGACACCACAGATTTTGAGGTATCGTCAAGAGAATTCCATACCATCGGAGGTACATACAACGGAAAACCTATAATGTGCCTTTCACACGGCATAGGCCCCGACAACATAGACATTGTGATAAATGAACTTGACGCTCTTGCAAACGTAGATTTCAAGACCCGAGAAGTCAAAGACCACAAACGACAGCTGACACTCGTACGTATAGGCACATCTGGAGCCCTGCAACCGGAACTAAAACTCGGGACACCCGTCATTGCAGAAAAAGCCATCGGATTCGACGGAGTCCTTAACTATTATGCCGACCGAAACGAAATAGCAGACATTGATTTCGAACAAGATTTCTGCGAATCAGTAGGTTGGAATCCTCTTTGGGCAAAACCGTACATTGTCGACGCTGACAAAGATCTTGTCAACCAAATAGGACAAGACGACATGGTTCGAGGCAACACGATCTCCGCAGTCGGATTCTACGGACCACAAGGACGCGAACTGAGACTTTCATTAGCCAATCCCGACCTGAACCACAGAATTGAAAACTTCCGTCACAACGGACGTAAAATCACTAACTACGAAATGGAGTCAGCCCCGCTGCAAGGCCTCGGACGCCTGATGGGACACCGCGCCATGACAGTATGCTCGATCATTGCCAACCGCATGAACAACGACGCCAACCCGAACTATAAAACAGCCGTACAAGATCTTGTCGCTACAGTACTTGAACGTATCTGACCAAAACGCGAGGTAAAACACCGCTAAATATACTCTTACGGTCCCGGAGAACAGCCATTACTCCGGGACCGTATAATTTTGCAAATCGGGAACAAACATAATCACAAAACATATATGTCATATCAATAAAACCCAAAATCGAAATTTAACCTTCAATTTTTTTAATATCTCTGAATATTTGTAAATTTGCAGCATTCACCTTAAAAAATACATTCCTGACACGACCATGAAACTTAAATCCGTACTTATAGCCATCGCTTCACTCTGCACAGCCATGTCCATATCGGCTGTGTCACACGAATACAACTATACTCTTGACGTTCAATTCCGGAACATGCCTGACAGTGTACGGTTCACACTTGGCAGCGACAACAACAAATATAAACAGAAGGTACTGACATCAAACGGCAAACTTCATTTCGAACTTGACATAAAAGAAAATTACCCTGTACATTTATACCTCATAGGTAAGAACCCTGACGACAGCAAAGACCGTTTCTACATAAGTTTCCACGGAGGAAACGGGATAAAGCACAATATAATATCCCATCGCGACGGTTTTGCCCCCGACAGCTTAAGTTTTTCCGGTGCCCCATGGGATAAAGCCCGCATGGAATTTGACAGATATTATTGGGAAAACACATTACAACGTAGGCAATTAAACAATCAAATCAAAGAACTCGGAAAAAAATTCATTTCCAAGCCAGGCGAACCTATAAAAATGGACTCCGCCACACAAGCCATTCATTCAAGCTTAATGAAAAACATCTTATCCCTGCAGAAAGAACATAACGAAACACTACACAGATATATATCTGACAACCCGAATTCCCTTGACGCACTATCCTACCTTAGCTGGCAATATAAAAATTTCACCCATGATGAGTTGAACGCCCTAAACAGCCGTATCCCCGATCATCTCAGGCAATCGCCAGAAGTCAAATTCTTAGAACAGCTCATCTCGAATAAAATTATTGAAATAGGCGATCCGATTGAATCCTACGATCTGTCCGGTGAAAATATTGATGGCTCGCCCATACAACTATCTCAATTTACCACTCCATACATAATCGTAGATTTCAACTCATTAGGCTGCGGAGCCTGCCGACGCGCCGCAAAGGAGGAAATACCCGAATTTCTAAGCAAGTATGGCGACAGTGTCTTTTTCGTAAGTTTTTCTGTTGAGGATGACCGCAAAAGAATGGAACGCACCCATGAAATAGACAAAGCCACATGGCCTACAATATGGGACGGCAAAGGCGCAAGCAGCGTATCTTGCCTTAAATATGGGGTCACCAGCTATCCGACATTTTTTATCTTCGGGCCGGATCGCAAACTTCTTAAGAAATGGTCAGGCTGGGGTCCTGGTATAATTGAAGCATCTTTCAAAGAAGTCTCAAAAGAGCCAGCATCGACAAATTAAACGGCCTCTCTTTAATCACGGTTCCGATATCCCCACCGGACACAGCGACGCATCCTAATAGCATTACAGCCTTTTAATGTATTGTGTTACACACAACGCAAACAATGTTTTTATCGTATCTATCGGGAGTTATACATACTACCGATAGATATGATAAAAAAATCTTGCAACCTTTTTGGTTACAAGATTTCTCTTAGTGGCGGGGACAGGACTCGAACCTGTGACCTTTGGGTTATGAGCCCAACGAGCTACCACTGCTCCACCCCGCGATGTCATTTTCGTGGTGCAAAGTTACAAAGTATTATTGAAGTTACAAATAATCTGAACCATTTTTTGTTGTTAATTAAAGTTAAAAGCACCTATACCCAGGCGATTATTGATCACATAATACGTTATATATTTAGCAAAAATCAATTTATCGCCCGTTACGAATAAAAAATCAACGTGAATTTCGTAAATTTGCACTTATGCAAGGAAATTCGTTTTTATCACAAATACCACCGGTAACAAAAAACCTGATTATCATCAACCTGATAGTCTGGCTCGCCATGTTCGTGCTCCCACGCCATCTTGGAGCAGAACTTGAGACATTTGGCGGTCTTCATTATTTCAGAGCAGCGGATTTTAATCCCGTACAGATTTTCACTTACATGTTCATGCACTCCACGGGCAGCTTCGCCCACATATTTTTCAATATGTTTTCATTGTGGATGTTTGGCATGGCATTGGAACGCACACTCGGCAGCGCCCGTTTTTTATTCTATTACGTGTCATGCGGAGTCGGAGCGGCACTCATCCAGGAATTGACATGGGCCCTCACATGGGAAGACACACTCGTCAGGCTTCTCGCCACCCACAACAGCCTTGACTACCCTGAAGCACGCCATATAATCACAAGCGCGCTCACTGATTCCGAAGGTAAAGCATGGCTCGCCCGCAATCTGAACATATTCGTGACGATAGGCGCATCAGGAGCTGTCTACGGCATTCTGTTGGCGTTTGGCATGCTTTTTCCCAATGCTCCTTTATATCTGTTTTTCATTCCCGTCCCCATTAAAGCCAAATGGATGGTGATAGGTATGGGAGCGATCGAAATACTGATAGGATTAAGCGAAGCCGCCGGACGCAGCGACGGAGTGGCACACTTCGCTCATCTTGGAGGCATGATATTCGGATTTCTGATCATCCTTTATTGGAAAAAGAAAGGCACATTCCATGGCGGTTACTGACACATTACGGCAACTGCGGCAATCCTTTAAGAGCTCGACGATGATGATGAAAATCATTTGGTTAAACATCGTGATTTTCATCTTTTTGCGACTTGCGGCAATAGCCAGCATATTTTGGGGAAATCCAGATTTTATAAACACTGTATTGTCATATCTGCAGCTTCCAAGCGATCCACACGTCCTGTTGACGCGGCCATGGACCATCGCAAGCTACATGTTCACGCAATACGATGTCATGCACATACTCTTCAACATGCTTTGGCTATACTGGTTCGGCTCCTTGTTCACGATGGTCGCGACCCAACGCCAGTTTTTCACATTGTACTTGCTCGGAGGTCTTGGCGGAGGCGCCATGTTCATGTTGGGCTACAATCTGCTTCCGGCTTTTGACCACCACTATGGGATGCTCATCGGCTCATCGGCATCAGTAATCGCAATCGTAACGGCAACAGCGATATTAATGCCTCATTTTAAAATGAATCTGCTCTTTATCGGAAGCGTATCGCTCAAATGGATAGCGATAGCGACAATCGTACTCGTCCTCATAGGAGCCACCGGAAACAATGCAGGTGGAGAGATCGCCCATTTGGGGGGAGTGGCGATCGGTACAATATATGCTCTACGACTGAAAAAAGGCCATGACATAACGGCTCCGTTCAATCATACGTTCGATAGAATGGCCAATATCTGGAACCGCTTCGCGTCTATGATATGTGGCACTTTTTCGATGAAAAAATGTTCTGGCACACGGCATACAGCCAGCGGCAGCAACACACGAAAAACGAATGGCACTCCTCTCAGCCGCAACGACCGTGAAGATCTTGATGCCATTCTCGACAAAATCAAAAAATCAGGCTACTCCGCACTTTCTCCCGAAGAACGCCAACGTTTATTCGACGTGAGCAAGAAAATCAAGTAACACCCCCGGCCTATCGTGAAAACCAATCGGCAAAGAAACCCAATACGATCAACGATACTCGCATTCGGAGTAGGTCTAAACCTGCTTCTTGCCATGCTCACGATATTCTCTGCCTATGGCGGAACATTCAATCCCGAAAAATTCGTCATCGCATCCGTAACCGCCATGCTGCTGCCGCTCATGCTTATGGCAGGAGCTATGATGATTATTCTGAATCTTCTATTCGACAGACGTCTCAGCCTCATCATACTCACAGGATGGTCAGTGTCCCTGCCATCAATCATGACGTTCTCACCTATCAACATCGAAACCGGGAGTATAACCGAAAGCGAAAAAGAAAGAGCTTTCAGCCTTCTGACATACAATGTGCTCCATTTTTGGGATTTCCGCGGACATAATCCGGATCTCGACAACAACTCCACAATCAGCTATATCCTCAACACTGATGCAGATATCGTCAACCTGCAAGAAGCCGAATACCTGCACAGTGACAGCCATTGGCATATCACACAACAACAAGTAGACTCTCTGCGAAAACGCTATCCATACATGGCGATAAACGCTGCACGCGACCTTTCTGTCTATTCAAAATATCCGATGGAACTTGTCCCGACACACATCGATCCATCGATATCATATACTATGGCCTGTTTCCGACTTGATATCAAAGGACAGCGGATCCACCTTATGAATGTGCATCTAAAGTCCATAGGACTCACGGACGAAGACAAAATCCTTTATAAGGAAGCGATGGACATGCCGGAAAGCAAGAGCCAACTAAAAAAAGAAATCAAAGAAGTAAAATCGAAACTCATAAGTAAACTTACCGAAGCATTCCGTACAAGAGCGATACAGGCCAAAGCCGTACGCGAAGTCATCGACTCTATAGGAGGCCCCTTTATTGTCGCAGGCGATTTCAACGACATCCCCGATTGTTACGCTGTACGCACGATTCGAAGCACCGACATGAACGACGCTTATTCCGACGCGGCTTTTGGTCCAACGATAACATATCATGCCGACCGTTTCTATTTTCGTATCGACCAAGTGCTTTACCGAGGACCGTTTAAGGCTATCGACATAGAAAAAGGCAATATCAGTTCAAGCGATCACAGCCCGTTGCTGACAACCTTCTTATTTGACAAACCTTGAAAGAGCGTTTCATGCATATCCCAGACCATTCATCATATCCGCAACAATAAACCATAATAATACCATAAAAATGAACAAAGTTTTATCCACCGCCATCGGAGCCATAATACTCCCTGTGGCTTTAAACGTAACATCGGACATGAGTGCACAGACACACCGGAATCCGTTTATGGAACCATACGAAACACCTTTCGAGATTCCTCCATTCGACAAAATCACATACAGCGACTATCTCCCGGCCATCGAGCAAGGAATAGCGATCCAAAAAAAAGAAATCAAACAGATAGCCGACAACCCGTCAACACCGACGTTCGACAACACAATCCTCGCCATGGAAAAAAGCGGAGAACTGCTCCAAAAAACCATGCGCGTATTCGGTGCGCTTGACGAGACTGACAATAACGAACAAATGCTTGCCATTTCGGAAAAAGCCTACCCGATGGTTTCCGCTGCATCTGACGAGATAATGATGAACGACAAACTTTTTGCCCGTGTCAAATATCTTTACGACAATCTTGACAATCTTAAGCTCAACGGTCCGGAACGTCGAGCAGTCGAACTATCATATAAGAGTTTCACCCGAAACGGTGCGCTGCTTTCGAACACAGACAAGGAAGAATTGAAACGTATAAACAATGATCTTACACGTCTCTATCTCCAGTTTAACAAAAATCTTCTCGCGTCCACAAATCAATTTGAAATCGTTATAGATGACAAAACGAAACTTGCGGGCATACCGGCCGGGGTCATAGCTTCGGCCGCAGACGAAGCCGCAAGTCGCGGCAAAAAAGGGCTATGGATATTCACACTCCACGCCCCAAGCCGGTTGCCAGTACTCAAATATGCCGACGACAGAGCTTTACGCCAACAGATGTATGAAGGATACATGAAACTTGCATCTTCGTCACCGTATGACAATCGCCCGATAATCGGAGAAATCGTCAAAGCTCGCGCAAAAAAAGCAAAACTACTCGGATTCAAGAATTTCGCTTCATACATGACAGACAATGTCATGGCTAAAACACCTGAGGCAGCACGCGAACTACTCCTTAAGATCTGGGAACCAGCGACCGCACGCGCACGCGAGGAAATAGCCGAAATGCAGACCTACGTAAACCAAGCAGGACAAAATTTCGAAATAGCTCCATGGGACTACTATTACTACTCAGAAAAAGTCCGTCAGAAAAAATTTGATCTTGACGAAAACGAAGTCAGCGCATATTTTCCGCTGGAGAATGTAAGAAAAGGTATTTTCACACTTGCAGAACGTCTCTACGGAGTAACTTTCACCGAGTTGCCCGACGCGCCTAAATATCATCCGGAGGTAAAAGTCTACGAAGTCAAAGACACTGAGGGGAAGCACGTGGCCATATTCATGACCGACTATTTTCCTCGTCCGTCAAAACGGCAAGGAGCATGGATGGGCGAACTCAAAAGCGCATTTGAAGACGCAGACGGCACAAGCTCCCGCCCCATAGTGTACAATGTCGGCAATTTTACTCGTCCGACAGCTGAAATGCCCGCCCTACTCACACTTGACGAAGTGACAACAATGTTCCATGAATTCGGCCACGGCCTTCACGGAATGCTCACCCGGGCAAAACTTCGCAGTCAAGCCGGAACCAATGTCGACCGCGACTTCGTCGAACTGCCATCACAGATAACCGAGCATTGGGCATTGGAGCCGGAACTCTTGAAAGAATTCGCGATACACTACAAAACCGGTGAGACAATACCTGAAAGCCTTATCAACAAACTCCAGGCCGCATCCACTCACAATCAAGGGTTCATGACCACAGAACTGGCAGGAGCATCACTACTTGATCTCGAATGGGGAATGCTCAACCCGTCAGACAACGACAAAATCGACGTAGACCTATTTGAAAAACAGGTAGCCGGCAAACTTAACATGCCGTCGCAAATAGCCTATCGTTACCGTTCGCCATATTTCAAGCACGTCTTCGGCAGCGACGGCTACGCCTCTGGCTACTATACTTATCTATGGGCCGAAGTTCTTGATACGGATGGCTTCGAACTATTCAGCGAAAAAGGCATATTTGACCCCGCTACCGCACGGGCTTTCAAACAAAATGTCCTTGAAATGGGCGGCAGCGTCGACCCGATGGAATTATTCGTCCGTTTCCGTGGCCACGAACCTTCTGTCGACGCCCTACTGCGCAATAGAGGACTTACGCCTAAAGCAGAACGCGCAAAAGGAGGCGAACTGCACAGTGTAGGAGGCAAGTAGTTGTTAATTTTATTTAAATAATCTAATATCCGACTCAAATATTCGCTTTACCAAGATTAGATTCCGAAAAAATAATTTATCTTTGTCGACAAGCAATTAAATCGGATACATAACAATTAGCAAATCCTAAAATTCACAAACGTATATAGGTTTTTGTAACATTAAAACTGTTTAAACATACACCTACGTTAACTAATAAGTGAATCATAGGTTATGATCCGGCCACTCGTGAGAATGGCCGGATTTTTAATCAACACCCGAGCACGCCATAGCCATTTATTGTATTACAGTTGATTTTTGTGGTTAAATTATGTCAATTCTATTGTGAGAAAGAGTAGCATTTGATAAATTTGCATCAGGGAATATCAAATTATTGTACGCCCACCTTTATTTTAACTAAATTTAACTTTAAACTAATCCATACCGCCTATCGAAACATTGCTACTCTAACCAATCAAAAGAGAAAACGATGGAACAACTGACTAAGCTCAGCGACCGCGATTTGGTCGCGGCTTACGCCGACAATAACAACGAAGCCTTTGATGTGCTTCTTGAACGCCACCAACAAAAAGTATTCTCATATATCATGCACATAGTCAAAAACAAAGACGTGGCCGACGATATTTTTCAGGAAACTTTTGTCAAGGCGATCATGACTATAAAGCAAGGACGCTACACCGAACATGGGAAATTTTCCGGATGGCTCACACGAATAGCGCACAATCTTATAATTGATTATTTCCGACAGGAGAAAATTGAAAACGCGATTTCAGCCGACGAGGAAGGATCCGACATACTTAACAGGCGTGACCTTTGCGAAGGAAATATCGAAGACTCGCTCGTCACTACACAAATAGACGAAGACCTGCGTCGAATAGTAATGGCCCTTCCGGATCCCCAACGCGAAGTTCTCGTCATGCGTTTCTACCGCAATATGTCGTTCAAGGAAATAGCCGAAGCCACTTCGGTCAGTATCAACACAGCCCTTGGCCGTATGAGATACGCCATAATGAACATGCGTCGCATCGCTGCTGAAAACAACATCGCCCTCGCGATCTGAACCAATGAACAACCTCACCGCCACACTAATCCATTATCTATGCAACGCTCCGCATCTCGAGCCGCTTTCATCTTTCTTTTTATCATAGCCTCGTTCAACTCTGCCCTTAAGGCCGACACATCGGAGACACAAGAAAATGAAAAACAGAAAATCGACCTTGTACCTAAAATACACGGGGTCATGCGTGCACGGTGGGAAATGGATACAAAAGGCGGGGAAAACCGCTTTCAGATACGCAACGCGCGTGTCAATCTAAGCGGCAAAGTTGCGCCAATTATCGATTATTATATCCAGACCGACCTATGCGACCGAGGAACGATGAAAATACTCGACGCATGGGGACGCATCGCCATAAGCCAGTCTTTAAAATTTCAGGCCGGACAATTCCGTCTGCCATTCGGCACGGATTGTTTCCGCGGCCCAGGAAATTACATTTTTGCAAACCGGTCATTTATCGGTGGGACTATGAACAATGTGCGCGGAGTCGGGGCAAAGCTCAGTTACTCCATAGCTTTGCGACCAACTTCAAACCTGACAATCGAAGGAGGCGCGTTCAATCCGACAGCCATAGCCGACCACAACGTATGGGTTAAAGAAATAGCATTTGCCGGAAAAGCCATCTACACAATCGACGATTTCAAATTAGCAGCCGGAGGCGAGACCTTGATCCCCGATTCTATTCGCATCAACTCATTCGGTCTCTCTGCCTCATGGACCCACGGAGGATGGACCATAGAAGGTGAATACGTCAACAAGCACTATACAAACAAAGCCCATAAGGCAGCCCATGGCTATAATATTTTCATTGACTACGGTTTTCCTGTAAAATCTGCCATCTTTAACCGAGCTTCCGTACAGGCTCGTTTCGACGGAATGACAGCCCATAGCAACGGAAAACGAGACAAAGAAACTAAAACGCTTTTAACGAACAACGACGCACGCAACCGAGCAACAGTCGGAGGCACACTCTCTTATATTTATAAATCTGTGCGTTGTGATATACGCCTCAATTACGAAAAATATTTTTACCGCCACTCAGCCCCAAACATCCCCGGCATCGGTGATAAAATCTGTGCCGAGATGGTGATAAAATTTTAAATACAAGCCCCGACGCGGTCTACGCATTTACAATAGAGCAGACACGAAAAAAGGGTAAGCTTACTACATCGCACCGCTACGACCCGATACCGTTGCTTCGATCAAGACCTGGCGGAGTTCTCGGGGAGCTGGTCGTGTAGG
>CAJULW010000021.1 GCA_910587515.1 uncultured Duncaniella sp. | reverse complement strand
GTTTGCTAAACTGACGTAGGAGCAATCCTACCACGAGTTCGAATCTCGTCCTCTCCGCAAAGAGCTGCAAGTCGTTGACTTGTGGCTCTTTTGCATTATATGGGCTGAATTTGAATGCGCAGTGTCCGTTGTAGCCAAAGTGTTTGAGAAGCAAGGATAGCCCTCTCCGTAGTTATTAAAATTTGAATATGGATTCTGAAAGTTAAAGACTTGAAGAATCCATTTTTATTTCGGTATTTTGTCCTAATGATATAGAATAATACCGAACTGTTCGATTGTCAGCGTGTTATTTTATTGAGATGAAGACAGAATATTTATTTATATTGTCGATAATAATGGCCGTCCCGTTTATGGGAGGGTGTTGTCTGATCTACGACTATGACGATTGTGCGTCGGACGTGGATGGTGAATTTTTTGTGGATGCTGATTGGAAATATGCTTCAACAGCGAATCCAGAGGGAATGGCTTACATTTTTTTCTCCGCCTATGGACATGATAAATGGCGTTTTGATTTTCCCGGTCGTGGTGGAGGGGAGGCAGAGCTGCCTGACGGGGAATATTCTGTGCTTATGTTCAATGATGACACCTCACGTATAATTTTCCGTAATTCTGACAATTATAGCGATTTTACGTTTTATTGTCGTCGTGGTGGTCTATATGACGGTCTTGGTGGTACTATAGATAATCCGATTGGTCCGGATGTCACTGAAAAAGGCGAAAATGTTGAGATATGTCCCGATATGCTGTGGTGTGATACATTAAGTTGTTTCCGGCTTTATTCTGACGGAACGATGTTGGGGAGGACTTCGGGAGCTTCAAATGTGTATAACGGTGATAGATCGCTTATGATGTATCCCCGCGGTATTGTCGCTCGATATAATGTCGTGATCAATAATATTTCCAATCTTGAAGGAGTGGCGCGTATATGCGCTTCTTTGAGTGGCATGGCATCGTCACTTCGCCCTTCGGATATGTATCGTGGCGAAGCTGTGACCCTTCCGGTTAAAATAAGTAAGTATGGAGGAGATTCTGCCGGTGGTGATTTTTTGACTTATGGTGTGCCGTCCGACGGTAATCCTGCAAATATATTTTCGCTTTATGTATGGCTCGCAGACGGCACAAAGTTATGTTATGATTTCGATGTCGGTTCGCAGATAAGATCGGCTGATGATCCGCTTGATGTCAGCATTATTTTGTCCGGGCTCGATCTTCCGGAATCCGGAGACCCTATAGGAGGGGGGCTTGACGTCAGTGTGGATGGATGGACTACGATAGTGATCGATATACAATCATAAAACTAATCGTGATGATACATGTTATATTTATATATAAGTACTGGTGAATTATGAAAACGAAAATTGTTTATATATCCTTTTTGCTGTTGGGCGTTTTTGTGGCTTCGTGTTCGGAGGAAAGTTATCCCGAACCTGAAGATAGATCGGGCATTATAAATTTCCATGCGACGGTTCCCAAGGAGCCGCGTTCGGCTTCAACTACTACCGCAAGCATAAAAGAGTTTATCGTCTATGCGTATACAGGCGGTAATCCTTATATGGAGAATGTTCATGTGACAAGAAATGGATCTTCATGGACATACAGTCCTGTCGTATATTGGCCGAACACTCCTGTGAATTTCTATGCCTATAGTCCAAATATAACAAATGCCCCAAGTTCGACACAGCCTGAACTTGGAAGCATACCTGATTATAAGAATAATGGAAGCACTGATTTGCTTTACGCCGTCAGTATGGGAGAGGTTGCCCAGGAAACCCCGGTAAGTCTGAATTTTCGTCATGCTCTTTCTCGATTGTCTGTAATGCTCAGCAGTTCGAACCCTAAAATAAAGGTGCGTGTATCTTATGTAAAAATACATAATGTATATCATCAAGGTACTTTCATGTTCCCTCAGGCTACGACATCGTCTGACCTTCCTGAAAACATTGGAAGTTGGTCTGATTTAAAACTCAATAACGACATGTTGGTGTTCGCTGTCATAAGCGAGGATGATATTTTTGAGTTGAGTTCGACACCTGTCGATATTACTGAAAATAATTTAGAGACCAATTATTTTATACCACAGCCTCTTCAACGGCTTGGGTTTGATGGTTCTGACTATACCGGTAACGGCATAGAGATAGATTGTGAGATTTACGACACTACGACGGGTGCGAAAATATGGCCTAATTCATCGACACCGCCTGCTCAGATAGTCCCGGAAAGTCCTACTGGCCGCTTGTTTTATCCTGTGACTACGGATGCTGTAAATAAGTGGGAAATAGGACATGCTTATGTTTATAATATCAAAATTGACAATCCGGATGTTCTTCAATCTATAATGTTTGATGTAAGTGTTGACGAATTTCAGATAGAATAATGTCTAACGACACATTATAATAATAAAAGAGCGTTGCTGCCAACGATAATTGACAGCAACGCTCTTTGAGGTTCCTAGCAGATTCGAACTGCTGTAAACGGTTTTGCAGACCGGTGCCTAACCACTCGGCCAAGGAACCATGATGTGGTTTTTACGTGTGCAAAGGTATGGTTTTATTTTGAATAATCCAAACCTTTTTGATGCTTTTTTGCAATTAGGCCTATTTCTTTTTTGTTTTTAGCTGGTCGAAACCGTTTCCATATACGCTTCGTACCGTTGAATTTGTTATATATGCATTCTCGTCTGTTTCTTTGACTATTCTGAAAATATTATATGTGTCAATTTGGCGACACCATATCAGCATGAGTTTGCGCTTTTCTCCAGTCCAGTAGCCTTGTCCTTCCCAGGTTGTGACGCCTCTTCCTGTTTCATGGGTGATTCTGTTCGCGATTTCTTCCCATTTGTCTGACAGAATGATGAATTGTACGGTCTGTTTTCCTTGTGCGAGATATTTATCCGCAAGCCATGAGTAGATAAATATGGCTACCCATCCGTATATTATGGTCTGTGTGCGGGCTTGAACACGTTGCTCCATATCACCATCGAAAGGAAGGAAAAACGACAGGGCTACTATACTGAAATCTATTATCATCATTACGCGCCCCATACTGATGTTGCTTTTGTGCGACATTATGGCTGCGACAATATCGGTTCCTCCTGTCGTTCCGTGATGGCTATAATATAATCCGATGCCTATTCCTAAGAGTACCGCACCGGTCATTACGCTCATAGGCGCGCTGCTGATCAATGGTGGATGTGACGTGAAATAACCCTCCATGAATCCGATAAGGAGTGATAGTATTGTTGTGCCGAAAATGGTACGCAGGACAAAACCTTTGCCCAGATATTTAAATCCGCACAATAGGAGAAGTATATTTGTTCCATACATGACAGCAGCGACTGGGAGCAGTTCACCGGAAGCGTAAAATATAAGGGAACTGAATCCGGCCATGCCTCCGATGACAATATGATGTGGCAATATAAAGACGGTGAAGCCCACGGCATATATCATAATGCCCAGCACGATTGTTGCCAAATCTTGAAGATTGCTGAATAATAGTGACTTGCGGTTCGGTGGTGTGACGTTGGTTTTATTCATGAGCAAAATAAATATTTACAGCAAAGTTACACACATAATTTTATATAGGCAAAATTGCCTTTGGGTGTGTGTCTTGTGTAATTTTAACAATAAAACTACGAACCATAAAGACTCTGTTGTGTTATAAGGTTATAACATATTAAATTAAAATATACATCTATGGTTTATACTCTTCCAGATTTACCTTACGCGACTGACGCGCTTGCTCCATCAATATCGCAGGAGACTGTGGAATATCACTATGGGAAACATGAAAAGACTTATATTGATAATCTCAATAAGCTTATCAAGGATACCCAATACGAAGATATGGAGCTTGAGGATATAATTACTTCGTCATCAGGCCCATTGTTCAACAATGCGTCACAGGCGTGGAACCATATTTTTTATTTTTTTACGTTCTCTCCTGATGGTAATCATGAACCGGAGGGTCGTCTTCGCAAGGCTATCGATGATCAGTTCGGATCGTTTGATCAGTTTAAAAAAGAGTTTGAAGATGCCGGTGCATCGATATTCGGTTCTGGTTGGGTCTGGCTTTCTAAAGATAAAGACGGAAAGCTGTTTATAACCCAGACATCCAATGCCGGCAATCCACTTTGCGAAGGACTTACGCCATTGATGGTGTTTGATGTATGGGAACATGCCTACTATATTGATTATCGTAACCGTAGGCTCGACGCGCTCAAGGAACTTTGGAAGATTATCGATTGGGACATCGTGTCAAGCCGATATATTTGAAATAATTAGCACTAAAATAAGCATAATGTGATGAATGGAGAGTGAGGCAGTCGTGAGACTCCCTCACTTTTTGCTATTTAACTGAATAAAACGCTGGATTGGGATAATTGATTCATTCGGAAATTATTCAGTAATAATTAATGGGAATATGATAATTAATTATTAAATTTGCGTCAATTTAATGCGTAGTCATACTTACTTTTAATTTATCGGATGAAATATATCGGAGCTCATGTCTCTACGGGGCAAGGTGTGAGCCGTGCGCCTTTAAACGCCCATCTTATCGGGGCGAGATCGTTTGCGCTTTTTACGCGTAATCCTTCAAGATGGACTTCCAAGGCCATATCGGAGGTCGAGGCCGATGCGTTTAAAATTAACTGTGAGCTTTACGGCTATACTCCTGACATGATTTTGCCGCATGACAGTTTCCTGATAAATCTTGGTTCACCGGACAATGAGAAACTGAAAAAATCGCGTGAAGCGTTTATCGATGAGTTAAAGAGATGTGAGCTTCTCGGTCTAAAAATGCTTAATTTTCATCCTGGGTCGCATTTAGGTCTTATATCTCCGGACAGATGTCTCGATCTTATATCGGAATCTCTAAATCGTGCGTTTGACGAGACTTCCGGTGTTAAGGCGGTGATTGAAAATACTGCCGGGCAGGGATCCAATCTCGGTTATACATTCGAACAGATCGCTCGTATAATCAGTCGGGTTGAAGATAAGAGCCGAGTTGGTGTATGTATTGATACATGTCATGCGTATACATCGGGCTATGATTTTGTCGATGATTATGAACGCACATGGAAACAGTTTGATGACGCTGTCGGGATGGAATATCTTTGTGGGATGCATCTTAATGATACGATAAAGGTATTGGGATCAAAAGTCGATCGCCACGCTTCGATCGGAGCCGGGAATCTGTCTGATAAATTTTGGAAGCGTCTTATGAATGACCCGCGGGTTGACAATATGCCATTGATACTTGAAACGCCCGACGAAGAAATCTGGGGAAGCGAAATCAATAAACTTTATGCCATGATAGATGAGGCAGGGTAGAACTATATAGTAAAATTAGAGCAAATAAATTTAGATTATATCATTCATACTTACAGAAAACCATGATTAAGAACAAGCCGGATCAAAGTTTTATGAAACTTTGGAATCTGAGTTTCGGATTTTTTGGCGTACAGATTGCATACGCATTGCAGAGTGCCAATATCTCGCGTATATTTGCTACTTTGGGAGCGGATCCGCATTCATTGAGCTATTTTTGGATTCTTCCTCCGTTGATGGGTATTCTTGTTCAACCGATTGTCGGTGCGGCAAGTGACCGGACATGGACCCGTCTCGGCAGAAGGCTTCCATATCTATTATTGGGGGCTGCGATCGCTGTGGTTGTCATGTGCCTCCTTCCGAATGCCGGCAGTTTCGGACTTACGGTAGGTGGAGCTATGGTGTTCGGATTTATTGCATTGATGTTTCTGGATACCTCGATCAATATGGCTATGCAGCCGTTCAAGATGCTTGTCGGAGATCAAGTCAACGAACGTCAGAAAGGTCTTGCCTATTCGATACAGAGTTTCCTATGTAATGCCGGGAGTCTCGTCGGGTATCTCGCTCCGATCACATTGACTGCTATAGGCGTTAGTAATCTTGCACCCTCCGGACAAGTCCCTGACGCTGTTACATATTCGTTTTATATCGGGGCCGCTGTATTGGTTCTTTGTGTGCTGTACAGTTTCGTTACGATCCGTGAGATGCCTCCTAAAGAATATGCTGAATACCATGGTATAAGCGACGAACAGAATAAGGAGAAAAGCAATATGTTCAAGTTGCTATGTCAGGCGCCATCTACATTTTGGACGGTCGGACTTGTGCAGTTTTTCTGTTGGTCGGCTTTCTTGTATATGTGGACCTATACACCGGGAGCGATAGCAGACACGGTATGGGATACCACGGATACCAATTCCGAAGCTTATCAGACTGCCGGCAACTGGGTGGGAGTCCTGTTTGCGGTTCAGGCTGTAGGGTCTGTGCTTTGGGCTGTGGTTATTCCTCGTTTCAACAATCATAAGGTCATTTATGCTTTAAGCCTTCTGCTTGGTGCAATAGGTTTTGTGTCCACTCTTTTTGTTGTTAACAAATACGTGCTTTTCATTTCGTTTATGCTTGTCGGTTGTGCATGGGCCGCTATGCTTGCTCTGCCCTTTACGATTCTGACAAATTCTATTTCAGGTAAAAATATGGGCACGTATCTTGGACTTTTCAACGGGACGATATGTGTGCCGCAGATTTGTGCCGCGGCTTTGGGTGGTGTCGTGCTGCCATTGCTTGGAGGCCGACAGGTCAATATGCTTGTCCTCGCAGGCGTACTTATGGTTATCGGTGCGGTCTGTGTGTGTTTCGTAAAAGAAAAATACGTTGTGGAGCGAAATTCTGATTGATATCATGTCGGGTGTTGGCTGATATTGGCCAACACAATCTTATATAAATATAAAAAATCCCGGATAGAGTTACAATAGGGACTCTGTCCGGGATTTTATAGATAATGTATAGTCATGCCGTGAGCCTCTTCCGTAGCATTGTCAGGATAAGCCCTCGAGACAACAGATAGCATAAAAAAGCTGCCCAAAGCCCATGATTGCCCATTGTCGGGAATGCGAAATGATAAACGGCAAAGTATATGAGAGTTGACAGCGCCATCGAAAGCAACATTTCACGCGTGCGAGTCGCACCGATAAATATGCCGTCCCATGTAAAGGCGGCAAAGCCGACCATAGGTATTGCTATCACCCAATTGAAATATTCTTTCGACGACAGTGTGACCGACGGCTCATCGCTTATAAAGTTCATTATAATTTCACCGAACAGAGTGTAAGTTATAGTGAATACTATAACCATAATGGCACTCCATTTGAATAGATGGCGAATGCAGGTTTTCAGTCCGCGATTGTTTCTCTCTCCGATATAATATCCGCATAGCGATTCTCCTGCAAAAGCGAAGCCATCCATAAAATAGGAAAAGAATATGAAAAATTGCATGAGAAGGGTATTGACCGCAAGAATTACCGTGCCTTGTGAGGAACCGATACGTGTGAACCATACGGTTACGGCTATAAGACATAGTGTCCGAATAAATATATCGGTATTCACGGTGAAGAAACGCTTTAATTCAGAGGTGTTTAACAATTTTGTGAGCAGGATATATCCGATATTGAATTTGGAGCGAGCCATTAGCGTTCCTGCTATCAATCCAAGCCATTGTGCTGAGAGTGTCCCTATTGCCACTCCTTCGATTTTCATTTCAAATATGATTACAAGCGACAGGCTTACAGTTATGTTCGCGATATTTATGATGAACGATATCCACATTGGCGCTTTGGCGTTTTTAATGCCGAGAAACCATCCGGTCAAGGCAAAGGTGGACAACGTAGCCGGTGCGCCCCAAATAAGGATAGAAAAATAGACAGATGCCATTTCTTTTGTTTTTCCTTCAACCTCAAGAATCATAAGCGACGTATCAAGTATAAAGTCGCTAAATATGATAATCAGTATGGATGCTATAATGGCTACCGACAGTCCGCGTATCAGGATCAGAGATATGGATGCGGGATCCGAAGCCCCGTATGCCTGTGCCGTCAGTCCGCTTGATCCCATGCGGAGAAAAGAAAAAAGCCAATAAATCATATTGAACATTGTCCCACCGACGGCTATGGCTGCGATATAGTCTGCACTCCCCATATGACCAACAATCACCACATCCATAAGCGCAAGCAATGGTGTGGTGATGTTGGTAATTATAGATGGAACAGCTATAGAGAGTATTTCCCTATTTATAGCTTTCATCCTTTATTCTTTGATTGATTTCGCTTTCATTGATTCCCATATCAGATAGACGATCAGCAAAGCGTATACTGCTATTCCCGCCCATTGTGCCGTGATTGCATCAAGTGGACTGGAATACTCAAATCCAAGGAAACGGGTAAGTGCCGCAAATACTCCGAAAAGTGCGCCTCCTGCTATTAGTCCGGATGATACGAGTGTGCCTCGGTCGCGGCGTGCATCATTCACAGCTTTGTCTTTAGATCTGTTTCCGACAAACCATGCTATAGCACCACCGACAAGCAGTGGCGTGTTTAGTTGTAACGGTATGAACATTCCAAGGCAGAACGCTAATGCTGGAACTCCGAGCCAATTTAGCAGAAGGGCAAGGACTGCTCCTACCATATACAGTATCCATGGTGTATCGCCACCCATCATCAGAGGCTCTATCACCTTGGCCATAGCGTTGGCCTGAGGTGCGACAAGCGCGTTGTCTCCGGTAAAACCGTATACCTGATTCAATAGGAGGATGACGCCTCCGACCGTGGCGGCAGACACGAGTGTGCCGAGAAATTTCCAGCTTTCCTGCTTTTTGGGAGTAGAGCCGAGCCAATAACCTACTTTAAGGTCTGTGACAAAACCTCCTGCCATAGAAAGAGCGGTGCAGACGACACCGCCTATAACCATTGATGCCACTATGCCGGACGAACCGCTGAGGCCTATGGCTACAAAGATGGCCGATGCGACTATCAATGTCATCAGTGTCATTCCGGAAACCGGGTTTGAACCGACGATCGCTATTGCGTTTGCAGCGACAGTCGTAAAGAGGAATGCTATCAATGTCACCACGAACCATGCTACGAGAGCTTGCCAGAATGTGTTGATGACACCGATCCAGAAGAATATAAGTACTGCTGTGAGTGCGATGGCTATGAAAAAAACGATGTGTTTCATGGAAATATCGTTTTGCCAGCGTATGCTTGTGGCGCTATTGCTCTTTCCTTTCAATTCGCGTCCTGCCAGCCCTACGGCTCCTTGTATGATTCCCCATGACTTTATTATACCGATAATACCGGCCATTGCTATACCGCCTATACCTATCATGCGGGCATAATCAGCGAATATAGCGTCCGGTGACATAGCTGTGATCTCAGGGCTTCCGTATGTTCCCATGAGGGGTATGACCACCCACCACACAAAAAGTGAACCTGCAAAAATGATGAAAGCATAGTTGAGACCTATTATATATCCCAAACCAAGTACGGCCGCACCTGTGTTACAGCTCATCACCAATTTGGTCTTGGCGGCAATTGCCTGTCCCCAGTCTGTAACAGCTGTGTTAAGCATACCAGCCCACCATCCGAATGTTTCGACGATATAATCGTAGATACCACCGATGAGTGACGCTATGACGAGTGTTTTTGCTTGTCCACCGTTTTTGGCCGAACTTTTACCAAGTCCGCTTGCAAGTACCTGAGTCGTGGCCGTGGCTTCCGGAAAAGGATATTTTCCGTGCATGTCTTTGACGAAATATTTCCTGAACGGAATGAAGAAAAGTATTCCGAGTATGCCTCCGAGAAGAGAGCTTAGAAAAATTTGAATAAAATTGACCGTGATTTCAGGATATTTCGATTGCAGGATATATAATGCAGGGAGCGTGAAAATCGCTCCGGCTACTATGACTCCTGAACACGCACCGATACTTTGGATTATCACATTCTGGCCCAATGGATTCTCTTTTTTCAAAACACCTGACAGACCGACCGCTATTATAGCGATTGGAATGGCGGCTTCGAAAACTTGTCCTACTTTAAGCCCTAAATAGGCAGCCGCAGCACTGAAAATTATAGCCAGTACAATTCCCATTGTGATAGAATATGGGGTTACCTCCGGATATTCGCGAGCCGGATGCATTATTGGCCTATAGTTCTCGTCGTCAGCTAACTCTCGGAATGCGTTTTCGGGTAATTCTACCGGATCAGTCTCGGGATAAAAGTTTTCCCGGATTTTCTTTTCTGACATAATTTGATAAATGTGTTATGCGATGAATTAATTTTCTGAAAAGTATGAATGAGGGAATGGCCGACAGTTGTAACGCGAGGCCATTATCTCTCCGTAGGCTCCGGCCGACCGCAATGCAAGAAGGTCACCGCGCTTGATGCAAGGAAGCAGTTCGCCTTGGCCGAAACAATCGGACGATTCGCATATCGGTCCCACCACGTCATAGTGGTGTAGATCATCATTGGGGTTTGTTATGTTCTCTATTTTGTGGTGGGCGTTGTAAAGAGCGGGACGTATAAGGTCACTCATGCCAGCGTCGACGATTGCGAAGCGTTTTGTGGAACCTTCTTTTATATAGAGTACTTTTGTTATCAACGATCCGCATTGAGCCACTATGGAACGGCCAAGCTCAAAATGTAATTCCTGTCCAGACCGCAGTTTTAGATGGTTATGGAATGTCATGAAATAAGACTCAAAATCCGGTATAGGATGTCTTTCGGGATGTGCATAGTCGATCCCGAGGCCTCCACCGACATTGATGGTTGCGAATGACACCCCTATTTTATCATATTCATCCTGCAATCTGTTGATTGTTTCACATAGCATGACGAATGGCTCGGTTTCCGTGATCTGAGATCCGATGTGGAAATGCAGTCCTCGCAACTCGACGCATGGAAGTTCCCTTGCAATCGCGATTATTTCCGGTAGCTGCTCGATGGTAATCCCGAATTTGTTTTCCGCCAGCCCGGTGGTTATATATGCATGGGTGTGTGCGTCAATATTCGGATTGACTCTTATCGCGACTTTTGCGATCTTGTTTTTTTCAGACGCGAGTTCGTTTATAATCCTTAATTCAGGTTCGGATTCGACATTGAAACATTCGATATCCATGTCAAGACCGAGTCTGATCTCATTGTCGCTTTTGCCGACACCTGCATATACTATTCGGTCGCCACGGAATCCAGCTTCGGTCGCGGCTTCTATTTCCCAGCCGCTGACACAGTCTACCCCTAAGCCGGCCGCCTGTATTGACCGTAAAATCCCGGGATTTGCATTGGCTTTTATCGCATAATGAATTTTAAATCTTGGGTCGCGGGCGGTACGTTTTATTTCTTTAAGTGTTCGCTCAAGTAATTTGAGGTCATAGAAGTAAAAAGGGGTCTGGAGCGAGGTGAATTCTTCAATCGGAAATCTTGTCATCTTTTAGTTGTTAAAGAGTGTTTCACTCAGACGGTTCAGAGCCTTTACCTTGTCTTCCTTGCGTATGAGGAATGAAATATTGTAGTTTGATCCACCATATGATATCATTCGGACAGGGATGTCGGCCAATGCCTCCATAGCTTTGGCTTCATATCCGGTATTGGTCCACTCCATATTTCCGACCACGCAGATGATCACCATATCCTTGTCGACTGTAACGGTTCCGAATTTCTTTAGTTCGTCTACAATTTCTGGTAAGAATCTTTCGGAATCGATTGTCAGTGAGACACCGACTTCGCTTGTCGCGATCATGTCTATCGGAGTTTTGTATTTTTCAAAAGTTTCGAACACTCTTGTAAGATATCCGTAGGCAAGCAGCATTCGAGAACTCTTTATTTTGATCGCTACCACATTGTCTTTAGCGGCAACGGCTTTGATATAAGGTTCGGTTATGTTGTTGTATATCAAAGTCCCGTGAGCGTCAGGCTCTAATGTGTTCAGAAGGCGTACCGGGATATTGTTGACCTTTGCCGGCAATACGCATGTCGGATGAAGTATCTTTGCACCGAAATAAGCCAATTCTGACGCTTCCTCATAATGAAGTTCGTTTACAGGGCGTGTATTGTCTACGAAACGAGGGTCGTTGTTGTGCATCCCGTCGATATCAGTCCAAATTTCTATTTCCTCGGCTTCTATTGCGGCTCCTATCAGAGAGGCGGTGTAGTCACTGCCTCCACGTTGAAGGTTGTCTATTTCTCCGGTTGAATTACGGCAAATGAAGCCTTGGGTAACGAATATATCCGCATCGACATATTTGTCAAGAAGTGGTTGCAGATGTAAGCCGATATGTTGCATATCAGGTTCTCCGTTTTGTCCGGTTTTCATAAAATCAAGAGCCGGTAGAGCCTCGGCATATAGTCCGCGTTCGTTGAGAAGAATGGTCATCATTGCCACACTCATTATTTCTCCTTGGGCGAGTATGATTTTCTCTTCGATTTCACTGAATGTTTCACGCTGAGTGAACGAACGGATATAATTGAAACAAGCCTTTATTTCTTTGAGGGCCTTTTCGCGGCTTTCATGTTTTTCATATAGTGCCGCGATTGTTTTAAGGTATTTTGATTCAAGGAGATTGATAGTCTCTTTGGCTCCGTTTGTATTTTTCTTGTATAGATAGTCGGATATCTCTACAAGAGAATTTGTAGTGCCGGACATTGCGGAAAGCACAATTATATTTTTTCCTCTTTCACTGACAAGATCAGCCACATGGCGGATTCTTTCAGCTGAGCCAACGGAAGTCCCTCCAAATTTTAAGACTTTCATAAGAATTACTGCTACTTAAAATGTGATTGTATAATCGGAATTAAATAAAACACCGCAAAATATTAAATTTTAGCGAAATCACAGCAAATTTATAGAAAATCTTTGGAATAACCGAGAAAAGAGACTAAAATATCACGGAGGTATCTATAAGGTGCTTACAGAGCCAAATGAAGCTAATCGCAAAAAATGGGAAACGCAAAGGAAAGCAGTTTTATAAAGTAGATAGGTTGCCAAATCGTTACCCGAAGCGAGTTTTAATCTCCAGATTGATTGCACCGTTCTACCATGATTTGCGTATCAAGGTTTTTATGTGTCTCACTCATTATAACTTTGTATGTAATTATTTATTAGTGGTTTAAGCGTATGTGATGAGTGAATGATCCTCCCGGACGAAATAAAATTCTTCATATCGTTCACACGGTTTCATCATTTCATTTATCCTGTTTTTGGTCTGCGGAATAGTTTGTGCAAAGCAGTGCGGTCATAGATTCAACAACTACAACAAATTATTGAAAATACAGCGAATCATTTGACATAGTGATTTAAACTCTGTTTATCGCTCAATTGATATTTATGCTCACAGTGTCGTGGTTTTTATTAAGACTAAAGATATGTGTCTTGTTTGACATTTCAGTTTGATGTCATTTTCTTCAAAAGTGGATAGGCGGTGACAATCCCGAGTTCTCCAGCGCGGCTTAAATCCGGGAAGGCGGCTGATTTGTCTCCCAAGGTAAGGTAAATGAATCCTCGGTTGTAATACGCTTCACCAAAATCTGGTTTAATTTCTATGGCTCTGGTCAATGCGTCAAGGGCTTCTACATATTTGCCGGATTCAGCCAGCAAAACGCCTTTGTTGTAAAAAGCAACCGGCATATATGGCGAATATAGGATTGCTTTGTCGATATCGTTTATGGCCTCAGAAATGGCGGTGCTGTCTTTCTCTTGTTTATCCGAAGATTTATATCCGATGTATCGAGCCTGTGAGCGTAAAAGATATGCCAATGTGAAATCAGGGGTAAGGGCTATCGCTTTATCGATATCGTTTATGGCCTTGTTGTAATTTTCAAGAGTATAAAAATCCATCGCACGACCGAAATAGTCTATGGCACGAGGAGAATGGCTGGATATATATGAATTATAATGTTCTATGGATGAACGATGGGCTGCATCCATGGTTTGATCTTTTATAGCGGATTCTCTGTTGGCTACCTGCAATATGAAACGCAGGAGCCCTGTGGCATTTATTTCTTGTACCTCGCGCACGTATTCACCGTTTAATTTTATCTCGGTAGGTGATGTGTAATATGTTACGATAAATATTGGTTCCGGTTCGATACGTATGTCTTTATCCTGGATTTTTCCGCGAATGTCTGCATTAAGTATTTGGTCGTCTGAAGATGAGTAATTTCCGTTTATAGTCGTGAGAGAGGTGAAACGTTGCTTGACCTGTTGCTGGCTTTCGGTTTCTTTTCCATCTTTAGTCCCGGAATTTGACGTGAATTGATTTTCCGGTGTCAACGGGACTCGTTTTTTTGCCAAAGCGAGAGATTTGTCATAGTCCTTTTCTGCTGAACGCAGATCACCTTTTCGACGTTTGATATCAAAACGAAGGAAATATGCGGCCGCGAAATCTGGGTATGCGCCAATAACCCTGTCGATATCCTCGAGAGCGCGGTCGAAATCCCCGATTTCGGCCAATAATATGGCTCGATTGTATAGGGTCTTGAAATCATTGTGGTTTAAGTCGATTACAGTGCTGAAATCTTCGATAGCTTTGTTTGTATCGTGTACTTCAGCCCGCAGTAGACCTCTGTTGAAGATGGCAGTCGTGTTGATGGGATCAAGTTCGATGGCATGATCATAATCGTTGAACGCTCCATGCAAATCGTCTGTCATGTATCTCAGGAAAGCCCGGTTTATATAAAATCCAGCTGTCCCTGGTTGTAGTTTAATGGCCATGTTCATGTCGTCCAAAGCACTTGCGTAGTCTTTGCCGGAATTGATCGCAATGTCAGCACGCATAAGATAGCCGTTTACCGCACTTGAATTTAGCGAGAGGGCTTGTTCTATGTCATTGCGTGCTCCGACTGTATCTTTCATTGCAAGACGCAGATGCGCCCGTCCGAGATATCCGCCTTCGTAGCGGGGATATTTTTTTAATAATAACTCAAATGTATTTGAAGCCCCTTCCGTATCGTCACATTCTTCTTGGGCTACAGCCTTGTTGTAAAGTATGCCACGGTTATCAGGCATTATTTCCAAAGCCTTGTTATAATCGTCGATGGCTTCATGGTTTTTACCGAGGTTTTGTCTCGCGACACCACGGAGCTCGTATGCATCGACAATAAACGGATTACGTTCTATCGCCAGACTTGCGTCTTCTTCCGCTCCTGCGAAATCATCGAGGCTGAACTTAGCTACAGCTCGGTAAAAATATGGTTTGGCGAGATTGGGATTGATGCTTATTACCTGGTTGAAATATTGGATTGAAAGCACATAGTCTTCAAAATAGTGTGTATTGGCTCCGATTCTCATCACCTGCTCCGTGTTGATTTGGGCTCGTCCGGTTAAAGACATCGCCATGATCATGAGCATAAATATGAAACGGGCTTTATATTGGGGCATCTGCCTATGGATTTGATTTAAAATTAACGGCAAAAATAGTGTTTTATGTGAAATGTAAGGATGCTTTTAAGCATTTTTCATAAATTTGTGTCATGAAAAAATGTTCGTTAATAGCAATGTGTATAGTCGCAATATCGGTTATTTGCATGGCGCAAAAGGCTTTTCCGCATAGTTTTGAAGAACGATTCAAAGAGCGTGGGTATGTCGATATCGCTACTCTCGACCAAAAGATCGGTGTAAAGTTGATGTATGCGACTTCAGATAATTTCACAGGAGTATTGCTATATGAGGGACTTGTAAAAGCTTATCTCCACCCTAAAGCAGCGACTGCTATTATTAAAGCACAGAAGGAACTTCATAGACTGTATCCATCATACAATTTGCTAATTAAAGACGCTTCAAGGCCGATGAGTGTGCAAAAGAAAATGTTCGACTCCGTAAAGGGTACGCCAAAAGCGAATTATGTGGCCAATCCGGCTAAAGGCGGAGGATTGCACAACTATGGACTTGCGGTTGATATCACAATTACCGACAGCAACGGGAAAGAGCTTCCGATGGGGACTCCGGTCGATCATCTGGGGGTTGAAGCCAATATTGATAAGGAGGAAACACTCGTAAAGAAAGGCATTATAAGCGAAACAGAGCGTCAGAACAGGCTCCTTTTACGTAGGGTGATGAAAGTCGGGGGATTTACACCTCTTCGTACGGAATGGTGGCATTTCAATCTTGTCAGTAAGCGAGAGGCCAAAACTTCATATCAATTGCTTGATTTCTGATGGAACAACCCACAGATTGTGAATTTCATACGTTCATCAGTCGAATGTTATAAAAAACACGTTAAGCCATTGTGGTATGCTGGATTAAAATACTTTTGTCAATGAGGGATATTATAGCAATCCGATGAGCCATATCCATAACAGTTGATATAAAAAGATAACACCGATGGCAGATGGCAAAATCAATGGTGTTGTCAAAAATTATTTTAGAGACGGAAGCCTTGAACCGGAAAAGAATTACCGTATGGGCATTGAGCATGGATCTGAACAGCGTTATGACAGCGTTACTCACGAGCCGATGTTTGAGACACACTATGTTGACGGCAAGAAGGAGGGTAAAGAATTTGAAACGGTTGATAATGGAAACGTACCCCGGTAGCGTATTGTCCGTCACTATGCGGATGGGGGTGAACGGTAAATACCGTAATGATCTTATTCGTGGCGGAAAACTTTGCTGTTTGATCAAGGGTGAGTATTTGGACGGCATGAAGACCGGTCAATGGATGGAACATGACTATTATGTCGATATTTAGTAACCGGTCAGATTGTAAAGCCGTATTACAAGCATGGAGTCTGCGATAATGGCTGCCATTGACAGCCATATAGCTCTGATTGTGCGGTAACGCAGGCTTTTCCATTTATGGAACGACATGCCGGTGATGGTTTTGTGCAGGCGGAGATAATGCTCTTCGTTGTACCGCTTAATATCATAAGCCAGCAGGACAATGAACAGTGGCAGCGACGGCCACAGGACCGCGTCGGGATAATACGGGCTGATTGCCGGAACTATCCTGCATATCGGAAGGTTGCCGAGTGTCAGTATCGGCAGCATTATCCAAGCCACCTGAATCACGGCTATTACCGCAAAGCTCCGGTCAGGAAAACCGCTCGACGGAGCCGTGCGCCATAGCCGGTAGAAAATGCTGTCACTTATTGATATGTTCAGTTGTCTGTTCATCTCAACAGATAAATTATGAACCATAATATTGCGATGTTAGTCAGCAAAATAGTGATTGGAAGCCAAGGCATAACTTTCACACTGATTTGCCTCATTTGTGGATAACGACGGAAATATACCTGCTCTCGTTCCGGTGTGAAATGGTATTTTTCCAGTGGCCATCCATAAAATAAGATAATAACCAAGACTATACAAAGTGTATAAATAGTTTTCGGCTGATCACTTGAGTGCCAAAGTATGATATAAAACGCCATCGGCCACATCAGTATAGAGTTTACCAATGTATAAAATGGCGTAAGCCAACTCCATTCTAAAGGCACTTGATCACTACCTCTGCCTATATAATACAGGTGGTCGAGCCAATTAAACTTGTATTTGCGTTGGTGTGCCATTGAAGTCTTTTAATCTGCAAAAGTAAGATTTTTATGGCAGAATAGGAGCGGATAGCGTGGTGTTTTTCAGTATATAAGAAAGATTTAGTGAGCAAAAAGTGTTACTTTTGCGGTTGTAATACCATATTATCATATAGCCATGACTGTTACCGATATATACGAGGCGATGAACGGCAAGGCTGACCGTTTTTTCGAGTGGGCGCAGGCAAACCCGAAATTCGGGCTACTGTTTGCCGCAGTTCTGCTTGCCTTTTGGCTGACGGGGCTATTGCTTGAGTGAAAATGGGCGTGCCACTGGCCGTTTGGCGGCAAGCTGTGGCTATTCGATGACTGCAAGCCCGAAATACATCGCAGGATTCAAATTGTGTTGGTTGGCATGGCGTTACTTGCCTGCCTGACAATGTTTTTTGTATGGCTGTGACAGCATGGAGGAAAGCAATAGCAAATACCGGGTCTGCTTCATCGACTACATATGGTATGTGGCAGAGGAATGGAGCAAGAGGGAGCATGACAACCTTAACGGAGGTGCGCTGCTTTTCTTTTGCTGGCTGTTTGTGATACTCATACCGGTTGTCATTCCGTTGGCTTTTCATTATCTCGGTTGGTCTATCGCTTTTGCCGTAGGGATTCCTCTCTGCTTTCTGCCCGATTTGTTCTGTAAGCTGCGATATACAGCCGGACGGTGCACGGCACTCAGCGAATACTACCGAGGTATGAAACACATCGGCCGTAGGCTCATCAGAATCATTCTTATTGCCATAGCCTTGACGGTGGCTGATTTCGCACTGATGTTCCACTTCGGATTTTTACATGGACCGGCATGATTGTGGAGGGACGATATTACGGCACTACATCATAGAGCGTGCTGTCGTTGTTTTGAAAGATATCGTGCATCAGTTTCCTTCCGACAACGGCTGTGCTGTCAATATCCGTGTCAATACGCAGGCTTAGTACCGGAGCCTGTGATATATCGTCATAGTCTATCGGGGTGTTGCCGTAGGTGGTTTCCACAACCCGAAAACCTTGTTCCGAGGCATATTCCCGGATTCTCTTCAGATAAGGACGCTGTTCCTGAGCTATCGCCTCATAGTCGATATAGAACTTTCCGCCCTCCTGCATGAAATAAATACATGCTTTCGGATGGGAGCATATTCCGAAGAAATCGTAATCCAGTTGGCCGTTTTTCAATTTATCCAACATTATTGGAAGTTCGGCAATAGTAATCTGTTCAGCGTACTGAGCAGCCAAATTCTCAGTGCCCTTTTGTGAAACCGGAACATGCTTGCCGCTATATCCACATCCGGTTAACCCAAACATGGAAATAGTTGTTGCTATCATCATGATTATATGAATATGTGTCATTTTTCTCGTTTGTGATATAATCTTTGTTTCAACTCTTTTAGCTGTTGGAATTTTTATAATTTGATAAGAGCGTTAGAATACGGCATATACAATATATAGCAATATGCAGAATAACTTCCAAAAGACATTTTCATCGGTAAATATAGTGAAGAATATTTAGCGGAACATAATAGCGAAAGTCAAATGTAGTCCGGTTCGCGTTGGCGAAACCAACCATAGGGAACAAATATACGACAATAAATGAAATATTATACCTAATCATAGTCATAAAAAGAAATTTTGTAAACAAATTGGATCTTATAGGAGCGGTCAATGCTACAATTAAGATTAGAAAAATTATATTGTTTTCTTAAATCACAATGCGCTGTGTATTAATGATTTACCCCCCCCCGAAAAATGGTTGGGAATTGATTTGGAGAATGTTTGCAAAATCTATATTTTTGCATGGTAGGACGTTGTTTGTAACAGAATTCTGAATGGAATAACATTCTTCTGTTTTTATGCATCACATGACTATGAGAGTAAGATAAATCTAATCATCAATTTCATTATCTTTATTAATTATGAATAAATTTTTAATCTTATCTGCCATGGCTGCTTTGATGTTAGGCTCCACTTCATGCGACAAACTGACTAAAGCTGCAAGTTCAATTACAGAAGCGGTATCTGACGTAGCCTCAAATGGTGTAAAATTCTCAACGACAGAAGGGTTAAATACTATTGTAAAGTCCCTTGAAAAAAACAATTCCGAGCAATTTCACATCTATGGAATACGCATGATAGAAAATGATGAATTTTCAGGTTCTACCAATGACTGGTCGTTGGAACTTGTCGATAAGAATGACCAGGTGTACAATCAATGTTTCTATGCCGATGGAAGAGTAGGCGACTTGGATACAAGGATGAATTCAAAAATTTCTCCCAGGAAATGGGATTCACCTTATCTCACTCCGGATAAAATCAATGTGGAGGCCTTGGTTAAGGCACTTGACGAAATAAAAGCCATGACTCCTGAGGGATACACCTTTAAATCAATATCTGATATTAATATAGAATCAAAAGAGATTAGAGTGTATATGCGTGTGACCAAAGATGGAGAAGAAACTGTTACAAATGCCGGCAAAACTCAGCAGATATATTACGAGGAAAGTTATATCATCAATCCTGAAACATGGGAAATAACTGAAAAGAACTAAGCGTTGATAAACAAAATTACGGAAGCCTTCTAAAATCTGTTAGGATTTTTAGAAGGCTTTGTTTTTATGTGAAAAATGTCACCGGATATTTGACAAATAATAACAGGATATATGGCAAATAGGATATTTATTGAGGGTTCAATAATGTTGCTTTTGCTCATATGTGGAGGTTGTGGAGGCAAACGGCAGGTTGACAGTGTAGAGCAACTTACGGCCACCGATACAATAGCCATGCTCCGTAAGTTGGGTAGCTTCTATGTCGGAGCAATCCGCCCTGACAGTGTGACTTTTATCGCAATGGTAAAACTCCAGAACATACGCGAGAGGGGAATCCCTGAATCCATTGATGTAATCGGGCCGAACAGCATATTACATGAAGGAAGGATAGAACTGCTCAACATCGCTATAAGTGATGAGATCTTTAGCGGCAGACGCTGCTTTCTTGAATTGACTTGGCCTATCGACAAATATGTCGTTGACGGTGTGACAGACAGCATTTCACATGATATCCCCTGTCACATAACAATTTGGTACGAAATTCACCATGGAACAGTACTTATCCCTGTCGATACTCTCTATTTTCATGATGGCATGTAATTCTGACATTGTTCTATATTTTATGCGAAAAAACATTTATTGCGGCCTTGATTAAGCGAAAAAACGCTATTTTTGCAGACTGAACCGAATGAGTGTTCTTTGAGTTCTAAAATTCATAAATATATCAAGTATATTTAGCAATGTCATTGAAAGAAGAAATAGCCCGTAGACGAACGTTTGCAATCATATCTCATCCTGACGCCGGGAAGACCACGCTTACCGAAAAATTGTTGCTTTTCGGTGGTGCGATACATGTGGCCGGTGCGGTAAAATCCAACAAGATAAAAAAAACAGCCACGTCGGATTGGATGGAGATAGAGAAACAGCGTGGTATTTCTGTGGCCACATCCGTTATGGGTTTTAATTATGGGGATTATAAAATAAATATTCTCGACACTCCCGGACACCAGGATTTTGCTGAAGATACTTATCGCACTCTGACAGCTGTTGACAGTGTGATTATTGTGGTCGATGTGGCTAAAGGTGTGGAGCAACAGACGCGTAAACTCATGGAGGTTTGTCGTATGCGCAACACCCCGGTGATCATATTTGTCAACAAACTTGACCGGGAAGGCCGTGATCCGTTCGACATACTTGACGAGTTGGAAAGTGAGTTGAAAATCAATGTGCGTCCGTTGTCATGGCCGATAAACATTGGTGCTAAATTCAAGGGAGTATATAACATCTTTGAACATTCACTTGATCTTTTTACACCTGATAAGCAACGTGTCAGCGAGAGGGTTGAGATTGAATCGGTGAATGATCCACGTATCGACGAAAATGTCGGGGAAGCGGATGCTGCCAAACTCCGTGAAGATCTCGAGTTGATAGAAGGCGTGTATCCAGAGTTTGATGTCGATTCATATCTGGATGGTAAGGTAGCTCCTGTCTTTTTCGGCTCGGCATTGAACACATTCGGGGTCAAAGAGCTTCTTGATTGTTTTGTAAAGATCGCACCATCGCCTCGTCCGGTAAATGCGGAAGAGAGGGCTATCAATCCGGAAGAGGAAGCTTTTTCCGGATTTGTATTCAAAATACATGCCAATATGGATCCGAACCATAGGTCGTGTATAGCATTCGTCAAAGTTTGCTCTGGTACATTCGAGCGTAATGCGCCTTATCGACACGTTCGTTCCGGGAAAACGATGAAATTCGCTGCTCCGACCGCTTTCATGGCGCAAAAAAAGAACATAGTTGACGAAGCATTCCCTGGAGATATCGTAGGTATTCCTGATACGGGCAACTTCAAGATCGGAGATACGGTAACATCGGGTGAGATTTTGCATTTCAAGGGACTTCCGAGTTTTTCTCCGGAAATGTTCAAATATATAGAGAACAGTGATCCGATGAAGGCAAAACAGCTTGACAAAGGAATACAGCAACTTATGGATGAGGGTGTGGCGCAATTGTTTGTCAACCAGTTCAACGGGCGGAAGATTATAGGCACGGTCGGACAATTGCAGTTCGAGGTGATTCAATATCGACTGCTTCATGAATATGGAGCGCAATGTCGTTGGGAACCGTTGTCGCTTTATAAGGCCTGTTGGATAGAAAGCGACGACCCCGAGGCTCTTGCATCGTTCAAGAAGCGTAAATTCCAATTTATGGCTGTCGATCGTGAGGGCAGGGATGTCTTTCTTGCTGATTCGAACTATGTCCTTCAGATGGCACAAAATGATTTTCCTAAAATAAGATTCCATTTTTCCAGTGAATTCTGAAAAAATGGAAAGTATTAATACCTAACACAACATACCAATGGAAAGCAACAAAAAATTAAAAATGAGTCGCAATCATCTTGAGCGGGTTTTGGAAAAGCCTGCGTCTGCATTCACGCGTAATGACATTATTGATTACATCGGCCGTGAAGGGATTGAGATGGTCAATTTTATGTATGCGGCCGCTGACGGTCGTTTAAAGACTCTTAACTTTGTCATTAATTCTCTTGAATATCTTGAAACGATATTATCGACAGGAGAAAGAGTTGACGGATCAAGTTTGTTCCCGTTTATCGAAGCCGGTCGCAGCGACCTCTATGTGATGCCTCGCTACGAATCAGCGTTCAGGGATCCTTTCGCTGAAATTCCGACTCTTACCATGCTGTGCAGTTATTTCGACAAGGATGGCAATCCTCTTGACAGTGATCCGAGAAGCGTGTTGGAAAGGGCCTGTCGTGAGTTTACCGCTGTTTCAGGTCTTGAATTTGAATGTATGGGTGAGCTTGAGTTTTATGTGATCGGAGCTGATCCAGGCACTTTTCCGGCTACTGATCAAAAGGGCTATCACGAGTCGGGGCCGTTCGCGAAATTTAACAGTTTCCGTACCAAAGCCATGTCTTTGATAGCTTCAACCGGAGGCCAAATCAAATATGGACATTCGGAAGTAGGCAATTTTAAGCATAATTCTCTTATATATGAGCAGAATGAAATCGAATTTCTGCCAAATCCTGCGTTAAAGGCCGCAGACCAGTTATTGTTGGCCAAATGGATCATAAGAGAGCTTGCTGCCAAAGAAGGACTGAATGTCACTTTTGCTCCTAAAATCACTGTGGGTAAGGCCGGCTCTGGCTTCCATGTGCATATCCGTCTGATGAAAGATGGTGTAAATGTGACACAGACTGAAAATAGGGAATTAAGTGACGACGCGCGTAGGGCAATAGCCGGTCTGATGACATTCGCTCCGTCGATAACCGCGTTCGGCAACACGAATCCGACAAGCTATCTCCGTCTTGTGCCTCATCAAGAGGCTCCTACCAATATTTGTTGGGGTGACCGCAATAGGTCGGTACTCGTACGTGTGCCTCTTGGATGGACATCCGGAAAAGACATGTGTGTGCAGGTGAACCCAAATGACAAATGCGAAATGGAAACCTATGCCAAGCAGACATTTGAGATGCGTTCTCCTGACTGCTCGGCCAATGTGTATCAGCTGATGGCGGCATTGTGTGTGGGGGCACGTTTCGGTTTTGAGATCGATAAGGAAGAAGCGCTTGCCATTGCTTCGCGCACATACGTCGATGTCAACATACACGCCAAGGAAAACGCTTCTAAACTTGCAGGTCTTGAGACCCTGCCGACATGCTGTGTGGAATCGGCCGAGTGTCTTGAAAAACAACGTGAAATGTATGAAAAACGTGATGTGTTCACTCCGGCCATGATTGACGACCAGATCAAACAGCTACGGGCTTTTGAGGATAAAGACCTTGCTGGCCGTCTTAACGCAGATCCGGTTGAAATGCAACGAATCGTGAACCGTTATTTCTATTGTGGATAAAAATATCCATTAAATCCTACCAAATAATTGATAATGCCTGTCATGTCGATATCCGAACGTATCAATTGGCTCCGAAGTGAACTTAACCGCCACAATCATGCTTATTATGTCGAAAACAATCCGACTATAAGTGATTATGATTATGATATGATGATGAAAGAGCTTGAACGTCTCGAGCGGGAGAATCCTGAACTTGACGATCCATTGTCTCCATCTCATCGTGTCGGTTCGGATATTACGAAAGGATTCACGCAAGTCACGCATGTCCATCCAATGTTGTCGTTGGGCAACACATATAGCATGGAAGAGGTGGACGAGTGGGTGAGACGTTGCGACGAATCGCTTGGCAACACCGATGGGTTGAAATCCGTCTCTGTTGTGGGAGAGATGAAATTTGACGGAACGAGTATTTCATTGATCTATGAGAACGGTCGCCTTGTGCGGGCTGTCACACGTGGTGACGGTGAAAAAGGTGATGACGTGACAGATAATATCAAAACGATCAGAAGTATCCCTTTGGTGCTTCATGGCGACGATTATCCGAAGGCTTTCGAAATCAGGGGAGAGATAGTTCTCCCCTGGAAAGCCTTTGATCGTCTTAACGAGGAAAGAGCGTTTAATGAGGAGCCTCTTTTTGCGAATCCGAGAAACGCAGCCTCCGGAACGCTTAAATTACAGAACTCAGCGGAGGTATCACGTCGTGGGCTTGATGCTTACTTCTATTATTTGATATCGGACGAATTGCCGTGCGACAATCACTACGATAATATGACCAAAGCCCGTTCGTGGGGGTTTAAGGTTAGCGACCTGATGACTCTGATGGATTCTATAGAAGATGTCGATTCGTTCATCAAGCGTCTTGACGAAGAACGCAGGCATCTCCCCGTAGCAACAGACGGACTTGTATTTAAAGTCAACAATATCCGTCAGCAGTTGAATCTCGGTTACACTTCAAAATCACCGAGATGGGCCATAGCCTATAAATTTGCGGCCGAAAGAGCTGTGACACGTCTGCGTTTCGTGTCGTTTGAGGTCGGTCGTATGGGGATAGTCACGCCTGTGGCGAATCTTGAACCGGTATTGCTTTCAGGAACGATCGTGAAGCGCGCGTCTCTTCATAACGAAGACATTGTGAGGTCGCTTGGCATATACGAACATGATATGCTTTATGTGGAGAAAGGCGGTGAGATAATACCTAAAATCACAGGGGTTGACGAAAATGAAAGGGAAAAAGGTACTGTACCGGTTAAGTTTGTCACGCATTGTCCAGCTTGCGGGACAGCTCTGATACGTATTCCTGGTGAAGCCTCATGGCAATGTCCTAATAAATACGGTTGCCGTCCGCAGATGATCGGGCGTATCGAACACTTTGTAGGCCGCCATGCCATGGATATAGAAGGTGTCGGAGAAGAAAATTCAGCTCTGTTATTTGATTCTGGCCTGATACGAAATATCTCTGATCTTTATACTCTTAAACAAGAAAAGCTGGAAATGCTGGATCGTGTCGGACCGCGTACGGCACAACGAATCGTCGATGGGGTAGAAGCTTCCAAGAGTGTTCCTTTTGACAGGGTGATTTATGCCCTTTCAATTCCGTTTGTCGGGGAGACTGTCGCCCGGAAACTTGCCCGCGGTGTCAAAAATATCGATACTCTTATATCAATGAGCAGGGATGAACTTACGTCGATCGATGATATAGGGCCCAAAATAGCGGATGCTATTATAGATTATCTAAGTGTCCCCGGAAATATAGAAATTATAAACCGCTTACGTGATTACGGGGTTTCGATGGCTTTACCGGAAGAAGATATGGAAGAACGTTCTGATATCCTTACCGGGAAAACGATTGTGATCAGTGGGGTGTTCTCTATCCATTCGAGAGAGGAGTATAAGGATCTCATAGAAAAGAATGGGGGTAAAAATTCAGGTTCTATATCAAAAAAAACAACGTTTGTGCTTGCCGGAGACAACATGGGACCGTCCAAACTTGAAAAGGCTCGATCTCTTGGTGTGCCCGTCATCAATGAGACTGAATTTCTGAAAATGCTTGAGGGGTAAAATAAAAAAGGTAGCAGGACTATAAGCCGGATGGCTATGTTTGGGGAAGCCTTTTGCCTGAAGAATGGTGGGGATATTCTTCAGGCGTTTACGGAGAAGCCATTGCCGGTGACATTTTTAATATTTTTCCGGTCAATAAGGATG